>NZ_JALMEY010000014.1:0-206770 GCF_023100615.1 Pseudomonas sp. MWU12-3103b | reverse complement strand
ATGGGATATCACTGGCCCCAAAAAAGGGTTATGTGTCAGATCTTCTCGCTTTGCACTTGCACGTACAGCGCACGGCCGGCACCGAGGCCGGCAATGATCGCACCGGTGCCAATGATGCCGAAGATCCAGCCCACGGCACTCCAGCCGCCGGTCCAGTCATGCACCACGCCAACCGCGAACGGCCCCATCGACGCCAGGGTGTAGCCGAAGCCCTGGGACATGCTCGACAGGTTCGCTGCCACATGCGAGTCCCGCGAGCGCAGCACGATCAGGGTCAACGCCAGGCTGAACGTACCGCCCTGCCCAAGCCCCAGCAGAATCGCCCAGCCCCACAACCCTTCAATCGGCGCATACAGGCAACCAAACAGACCACCGAGGGTCAGCGCCATCACCACCACGATCGCCAGGCGCTGATCCTTGCCCCGGGTCGCCAGCCACGGCGCCGCCAGGGAGCTGGCGAGCTGGATGATCACCGAACCGGACAGCACCAGACCGGCCTGAGTCGGGGTCAGCCCACGACCGATCAGAATCGACGGCAACCAGCCGAACACGATGTACGCCAGCGACGATTGCAGGCCCATGTACAAAGTCACTTGCCACGCCAGTGGATCGCGCAGCAGACCTTTCACCCGATAGGCGACGTTGTGCGCGCCGTGTTTCTGCCCGACCTGCGGCAGCCAGAACAGCGCCGCCACCAGCGCCGGGATCACCCAGAAGCCCAGGCCCAGTGCCCAGCTGTGGTCGAAGTGTTCGCTCAACGGCACGGTCGAACCCGCCGCCATTGCCGCGCCCAGGCACAGGGCCATGGTGTACACGCCGGTCATGGTTCCGGCGTGTTTGGCGAAGTCGCGTTTGACGATGCCCGGCAGCAGCACGCCGATAATGCCGATGCTCGCACCGCCAAGCACGCTACCTGCAAACAGCCCGATCTCACCGAAGTTGCTGCGCACAATAATCCCGGCGGCCAGGGTCAGCAGAATCCCCAGCACCACCCGCTCAGCGCCGAAACGCCGCGCCAGAATCGGCGCCAGCGGCGCAAACAAGCCCAGGCACAACACCGGCAACGTGGTCAGCAGACCGGCCTGAGCCGCAGACAGGCCAAGGCTTTTCGACACTTCGCTGAGCAGCGGCGCCATGCTCGACAGCGCCGGGCGCAGGTTCAGCGCCACCAGAATCAGCCCCAGCAGCAACAGCCACGGCCGGCGCACCAGCGGATGGCTTTGCTGCACTTGTTCGTCGTCAGCCTCGGCGTCGATCAGCAGCTCTTCGAGCTCCGCCGTGCGCTTGGGGGTTGAAAAGTTTTTCTCGCTTTCAAGGTTCATTGATCAACTGCCTCGATATGGCTTTGGCCCGTTCCGGGTCGCGTTGTTCGACGGCATCGAGCAACTCGATGTGCAGGTCGAACACTTCCTGACGGCGCGGGACGATGTTCAGCGTCTGGCGCAATTGCGCGCCGACGATGCTGGAGAAATAGCGATACAACTCGCTGAGGGTGGGGTTGTGCGCGGCGTCCACCAGACGGCGGTGGAACACCAGATCGCAGGCAATGTAAGTGTCGAGATCGCCGTGGTAGTGGCTGCCGCTGGTGCCGAGCGCTTCGCGCAGCGCGAGCAGGTCTTCATCGGTGCGACGCAGCGCGGCCAGGCCAATCGCCTCGACTTCGAGAATGTGCCGGGTCTCGCGCGCCTGCTCCAGCGAGCAGCGGGACAACGCTTTGAGCGTGTCCATCGGATCGACCACTGCGCGCAGATAACTGCCGTCGCCCTGCCGGATTTCGATCAACCCGGAAAACGCCAGCACGCGCATGGCTTCGCGCACCGTGTTGCGGCTGATGCCCAGTTCGGCGCACAACTCAGGCTCAGTCGGCAGCCGTTCGCCGACCTGCCACACGCCATCGGTTATGCGCTGGCGCAACTGATCCAGAGCCTGATCGACCAGGGATCGCTTGATCAAAGGTGAGATGTCTGTCATGAAATTCGCCCTTTCATCCAATCATAGGATGAATTTTCTGACATCTTAGTCAGCTGCGGTGCTCCACACAACCCCACGCAGGAAGGAACAACCGGGACACCAATCCTACATGTCGAGTTGTAAAAACCGCTGACAGGCGAAGTGATTTCCCACATTTCGCAGGAATACTGCCGACATCACTTGCGGACGCTGGACTGCAGACTTTGGACATTGATCCACGGGCATTTTGCCCCGTCATTATCCAAAGGAATAAGCACGCTCATGGTAGAAGTCAATTTCGGCAAGCAGCACGACCGCCCTTTTGTTCTGCAGAAAAATCGCCAATTGCTGGCAGTCCGCAGCCACGCGGGAACGCAGTTGGCCCAAACGCTTTGCTGCGAATCTGCTCACGCAGCGCTGGAAGGTTGCGAGCTGTTGCTGCATGTCGAGGACGCTGATGTGCAGATTTTCAAACTGCCTGGACACTCGGACGCATCGCAACGCAAGGCGCTGCTACGCGAATTGCCCGACGTGCGCTTCGCGGGCAGCGTGCTGGTGGATCCCATCACTCAGGAGCCGGTGCTCTATACCGAAAATATCTTTTTGAAGTTCATCGACTCACTGAAAGCCACTGAGTGCATGGTCATACTTCAAGCGCTGGGCCTGATGATCAAGCAACAGGTGCCGTATGCAAAAAATGCCTTTTTTGTGCATCACCCCGCCACCCATGGCATCGATATCTGCACCCTCACGAGTGAATGGCTGGAACGCGACGAGATCGAGTACTGCCACCCGGAGCTGCTGCGCCAGGGTCAACGCCGAGCGATCCATGCCAATCAGTGGCACCTGAAGAAAACCACCGTGACCTATCAGGTTGAAATCGATGCCAGCGCCAACGTCGAGGCCGCGCATGAGCTCGCGCAGGGCGAAGGCATCGTCATCGCAGTCATCGATGACGCGTTTGATATTGACCATCCCGAATTTTCCGGAGAAGGCAAAGTGGTCGGTGCAAAGAACTTTGACCGACGTAACGCCAAAGGCGGCCCGCGCCCACTGAACGCCCTGGAACGCCACGGTACGGCCGCTGCCGGGGTGGCTTGCGCCAATGGTGAGGACGGCGCCAGCGGTGTCGCCCCCAAAGCCAGCCTGATGCCATTGAAACTCACCAAACCCTTGGGAGCCCGCGCGGAGGCCGACGCCTTTTTCTGGGCTGCCGATCAGGGAGCCGACGTCATTTCCTGCAGCTGGGGGCCGGCTGAAGGGCATTGGGCCGACCCGGCGGACCCGCGTCACACGCAAGTGTTTCCCCTGGCCGCCAGCACACGGCTGGCAATCGAATACGCCGCCACCAAGGGCCGCAATGGCAAAGGCTGTGTGATCTTTTTTGGCGCGGGAAACGGTAACGAGTGCGCCGATAACGATGGCTATTCCAGCCACCCCCATGTCATTGCGGTAGGTGCCTGCAACGATCAGAACCGGCGCAGTGCCTACAGTGACTATGGCAAGTCACTCTGGTGCTGCTTTCCCAGCGGAGATCAGAAACACCCCGATCCGAAGTTCAAGCCTGCGACTTCGATCCCGCAGACCCGGGGTATCCGTACCACTGATTTGAGCGCAAAGTTTGCCGCCGCCACATTGCCGGCCTACACCGACACCTTCAGCGGTACCTCCAGCGCCTGCCCCGGCGCCGCGGGCATCGCTGCGCTGGTGCTCGGCGTCAATCCCGAGCTTGATCGCTCTGCGGTACGCCAGATACTTGCCGATTGCTGCGACAAGATCGGCCACCCCGATGACGGGCCGCGCGGCCAGTACGACGAAAACGGCCACAGTCATTACTACGGGCACGGCCGACTCAACGCGCTGCGTGCCGTGCACCTGGCACTTGAACGCAAAACAAATGCGGGCTGATTCGCCCCCATGAAAAAAGCCCTGTCGGCATACCGGCAGGGCTTTTTGTCAGGCGAGCTTCTCAGGCAATCAATGCAGGATCTGGCTCAGGAACAGCTTGGTACGGTCATTTTGCGGGTTGTCGAAGAAGTCGTTCGGCGCCGCCTGTTCGACGATTTCGCCCTTGTCCATGAAGATCACACGGTTGGCCACGGTGCGGGCGAAGCCCATTTCGTGGGTCACGCAGAGCATGGTCATGCCGTCTTCGGCGAGGCCGATCATGGTGTCCAGCACCTCTTTGACCATCTCCGGGTCGAGGGCCGAGGTCGGTTCGTCGAACAGCATGATTTTCGGTTTCATGCACAGCGCACGGGCAATCGCCACACGCTGTTGCTGACCGCCGGACAGTTGCCCCGGAAACTTGTGCGCCTGCTCCGGAATGCGTACGCGCTCCAGATAATGCATGGCGATTTCCTCGGCCTTGCGCTTGGGCATCTTGCGCACCCACATCGGCGCCAGCGTGCAGTTCTGCAGGATGGTCAGGTGCGGGAACAGGTTGAAGTGCTGGAACACCATGCCGACTTCGCGGCGGATCGCTTCGATCTGCTTGAGGTCGTTGGTCAGCTCCACGCCGTCGACAACGATGCGGCCCTGCTGGTGCTCTTCCAGACGGTTGAGGCAGCGGATGGTGGTCGACTTGCCGGAACCCGACGGGCCGCACAAGACGATACGCTCGCCCTGCTTGACGTTGAGGTTGATGTCTTTCAGCACGTGGAACTGGCCGTACCACTTGTTCACGCCCTGCATCTGGATAATGCCTTCAGGGCCCACAGGCTTTTTGATTGCTTCGCTCATTTACAGAGAACTCCTAACGCTTGTGGCCAGTGTCGAGCTTGCGTTCCAGATGCATGGAATAGCGCGACATACCAAAACAGAAAATCCAGAACACCAGGGCGGCGAACACGTAGCCTTCGGTGGCCATGCCCAACCATTTCGGGTCGGCAGCGGCTTGCTTGACGCTGTTGAGCAGGTCGAACAGGCCGATGATGATCACCAGGCTGGTGTCCTTGAACAGCGCAATAAACGTGTTGACGATGCCGGGGATTACCAGCTTCAAGGCTTGCGGCAGAATCACCAGGCCCATGGCTCGCCAGTAACCGAGGCCCATCGCCGCTGCCGCTTCGTACTGACCTTTGGGGATCGCTTGCAGACCGCCGCGCACCACTTCGGCAACGTAGGCCGACTGGAACAGGATCACCCCGATCAGCGCCCGCAGCAGCTTGTCGAAGTTCATGCCTTCGGGCAGGAACAGCGGCAGCATCACCGAGGACATGAACAGCACCGTGATCAACGGCACGCCGCGCCAGAACTCGATGAAGGTCACGCAGACCACACGAATCGCCGGCATGTTCGAGCGCCGGCCCAGCGCCAGAATGATCCCCAGCGGCAAGGCGCCGGCGATACCCACGGTGGCAATGACCAGCGTCAGCATCAGGCCGCCCCACTGGCTGGTCGCCACGGCGTCGAGGCCGAACACGCCGCCATGCAGCAGGCACCACGCGACGATCGGGTAGATCACCAGGAAGCCCAGGCCGTACACGGCTTTGTGCGCCACGCGTTTGATAAACAGTGGTGCCACGCCGATCACCGCCAGCCACACGGTCAGGTCGACGCGCCAGCGCAGTTCCGCCGGGTAGTAGCCGTACATGAACTGGCCGAAACGCTGCTGAATGAACACCCAGCAGGCGCCGTCCTTGGTGCAGTCGGCGCGGGTGGTGCCGACCCAGTTGGCATCGAGAATCGCCCAACTGAGGATCGGTGGTACCACCAGGTAGATCAGGTAAAACGCAAACAGGGTCAGCAGGGTGTTGAGCCAGCTGGAAAACATGTTCGCGCGTATCCATGCCATCGGGCCGAAGACCTTGGCCGGCGGTGGCATGTCGGGTTTGAAAGTATGGGTTGTCATGCGCGTTTCCTCACCGCTCAATCAGCGCAATGCGCTTGTTGTACCAGTTCATCAGCAGGGAAATGCTGATACTGATCGCCAGGTACACGCTCATGGTGATGGCAATGACTTCGATGGCCTGACCGGTCTGGTTGAGCACGGTGCCGGCGAACAGCGAAACCATTTCCGGATAACCGATACCGGCGGCCAGCGACGAGTTCTTCGCCAGGTTCAGGTATTGGCTGGTCAGCGGCGGAATGATCACTCGCAAGGCTTGCGGAATGATCACCTTGCGCAGGGTCGGGCCGTTGCGCAGGCCGAGCGAACGCGCCGCTTCGGTCTGGCCATGGCTGACCGACTTGATCCCCGAACGGACGATTTCCGCGATGAACGCGGCGGTGTACACGGTCAGCGCCAGGGTCAACGCAAGCAGTTCCGGGATCAGCACCCAGCCGCCGACGAAGTTGAAACCCTTGAGTTGCGGCATTTCCCAGTGCAGGGGGGCACCGAAGATCAGCCCGCACAAGGTCGGGATCACCAGCAGGATCGCCAGGCCGGTCCAGAATTTGTGGAACGGGACGCCGGTGTCTTCGAAACGCTTGTTGGCCCAGCGGCACATCAGCACGATGGCGACAATGGCCAGCACCACGCTGATGAAGAACGCCCAGAAGCCGTCAGCCATTTGCGCGGCCGGCATGTTCAGGCCACGGCTGCTGACGAAGAAGGTGTCGCCGAAGTTGTGGCTGTTGCGCGGTCCCGGCATGGTCAGGAATACCGCGAAGTACCAGAACAGGATCTGCAGCAGCGGCGGAATGTTGCGGAACACTTCCACGTACACGGTCGCCAGTTTGCTGATGATCCAGTTCGGCGACAGTCGCGCCACACCGATGATGAAGCCCAGCAGGGTCGCCAGGATCACGCCGATGAAGGTCACCAACAGGGTGTTGAGCAAGCCGATCACGAACACCCGAGCGTAACTGTCCGCTTCGGTGTAGGAGATCAGGTGCTGAGCGATGCCGAACCCGGCACTGCGCTCCAGAAAGCTGAAACCGGAAGTGATGCCCCGGTGCTGAAGGTTGGTCTGGGTGTTATCGAACAGATACCAGCCCATGGCGATCACCGCCACGACGGTGATGATCTGAAACAGCCACGCACGCACTCGCGGATCGCTGAGGCTGAACCTCTGCTTTGGTGCGCCGATTGAATTTTGCATGAAGTGCCCCGGAAGAAATGGAACAGAACATCACCCGGCGGTTGGCCCGCCGGGTGATAGAACCATTAGCGCACTGGTGGTGCGTACTGAATGCCGCCGTTGGTCCACAGCGCGTTCAGGCCACGGTCGATTTCCAGCGGAGTGCTCTTGCCGAGGTTTTTCTCGAAGATTTCACCGTAGTTACCGACCTGCGAAACGATTTTCACAACCCAGTCCTTCGGCAGTTTCAGGTCCTTGCCGTATTCACCGTCAGCACCCAGCAGACGAGCGACGTCCGGGTTCTTGGTGGATTTGGCTTCTTCCAATACGTTTTTCGACGTCACGCCGGCTTCTTCAGCGTTCAGCAGCGCGTAGCCAACCCAGCGAACGATCGCCAGCCACTCGTCGTCGCCGTTACGCACGACCGGGCCCAGCGGTTCTTTGGAGATGGTTTCCGGCAGCACCACGTAGTCTTTTGGCGAAGCCAGTTTGCTGCGCTGTGCGTACAGCTGCGACTTGTCGGAGGTCAGCACGTCGCAACGACCGGATTCCAGCGACTTGGCGCTTTCATCGGAGGTGTCGAAAGTGATCGGGGTGTACTTCAGGCCGTTGGCGCGGAAGTAATCGGAGACGTTAAGTTCGGTGGTGGTACCGGCCTGGATACAGATGGTTGCACCGTCCAGTTCCTTGGCACTTTTCACGCCCAGCTTGTTGTTGGCCAGGAAGCCCACGCCGTCGTAGTAAGTGATGAAGCCCGGGAATTTCAGGCCCATGCCGGCGTCACGCGAGCTGGTCATGGTGGTGTTGCGCGAGAGCAGGTCGATTTCGCCGGACTGCAGCGCGGTGAAGCGCTCCTTGGCGTTCAACTGGCTGAACTTGACCTTGTTGGCGTCGCCGAATACGGCAGCGGCCACAGCGCGGCAGACGTCAGCGTCGATCCCGAGGATCTTGCCCGAAGCGTCCGGCACCGAGAAACCCGGCAGACCGTCGCTCACGCCACACTGCACGAAACCTTTCTTCTGCACGGCATCCAGGGTTGCACCCGCCTGAGCGAACCCGCTGACGCCGAGTACTGCTGCTGCAGTCACGACCGCCAGAGTGGATTTCAACATCTTCATTCAAACCTCCAGTTTTGCTCTTGTTGTGTCGGAGCTTGAGTCCAGTCGCACCCTTTTGAGGCGTTGTTGACCCGTGTTGGCTTTTTTTGGGGTCAACCGACGTAAGACCTTCGCTATGAGTCTAGTAGGAGAAAATCCACATCATGGACAACTCACTTCTCACCAATCGGCCGAACGGGCTGTAGCCCTTTCACGTTCGCTTTGCCCGTAGCGGCCATTGGCGAACATCCATCACCGGATTCTTTGCAATCCCGTCGCAAGACGTACACTGATAGTGTTACCGCAAGGCGTAGGACGCTTCGTACAGAATCCTCCATAGCAAAGCCCGTACCACACCGCTTGCTGAAGCGATTGCGCGACAGGTCAATAGCAAAACTTGTAGCCTTGCGACATCTTCTTAACGGATCGACCGGACGCGCACCTCAATCACGCACTTATTGAGAGCGCCCGCACATTTTTGGAGCAGCCATGACCGAGCCCCTGATTCTTGAACCCGTAAAGCCCGCAGACGCCTGCGTTATCTGGCTGCACGGCCTCGGCGCGGACCGCTATGACTTCTTGCCAGTGGCTGAAGCGCTGCAGGAAAGCCTGCTGACTACCCGCTTTGTATTGCCGCAAGCGCCGACCCTGCCCGTCACCATCAACGGCGGTTACGCGATGCCGAGCTGGTACGACATAAAGGCCATGAGCCCGGCGCGGTCGATTGATCGTGAGCAGCTGGAAGCGTCGGCGGATCGCATCATTGAATTGATCGAAAAGGAGCGCGCCGGCGGAATAGACGCTTCGCGGATTTTTCTCGCCGGCTTTTCCCAGGGGGGCGCCGTCGTTCTGCACACCGCTTATATAAAGTGGCAAGGCCCGTTGGGTGGCGTACTTGCCCTCTCCACCTATGCCCCGACCTTCACTGACGAGATGGAGCTTTCAGCCAGTCAGCAGCGTATTCCTGCGCTGTGCCTGCACGGCCAGTTCGACAGCGTGGTGCAGAACTCGATGGGGCGCAGTGCCTATGAGCATTTGGTGAAGCATGGTGTCACCGTGACATGGCAGGAATACCCAATGGAGCACGAAGTGTTACCCGAAGAAATTCGCGACATCGGCGTCTGGCTGGCTGAACGCCTGCGTTGATCGTTTCAGCTGCATCGCCCCTTTGATCATCCCACTACGCCGCGCCCGTTTCTTGCATTACACTGGCCGGCGTACATTCCTTAACCAATTGATGAGATGACCGTGCTCAAAGCACTCAAGAAAATGTTCGGTAAAAGCGAGGCTGAGCAGCTCGCGCCAGTCCCCAGTGCGCCGTCGCACGCCCCCGGCCCTCGCAGCGATGCGCCCAAGGCTGAACGTCCGGCTCCGGTAGCGACACCCCAGCCTGAGCCGCAACCTGCCGTCGCTACCGAACCGGTCCGCGCCGAAGCGCCGAAACCACCCCGGCCGCGCCGCGAACCGAAGCCCAAGGCACCGGTCATTCCCTGGAAACTCGAAGATTTCGTCGTCGAACCCCAGGAAGGCAAAACCCGCTTTCACGATTTCAAGCTCGCTCCGGAACTGATGCACGCCATCCAGGACCTGGGCTTCCCGTACTGCACGCCGATCCAGGCGCAGGTGCTGGGTTTCACCCTCGCCGGCAAAGACGCCATCGGCCGCGCGCAGACCGGTACCGGCAAGACCGCCGCGTTCCTGATCTCGATCATCACTCAGTTGCTGCAGACGCCGCCGCCGAAAGAACGCTACATGGGTGAACCTCGTGCGCTGATCATCGCGCCGACCCGCGAGCTGGTGGTGCAGATCGCCAAGGATGCTGCCGACCTGACCAAGTACACCGGCCTCAACGTGATGACGTTCGTTGGCGGCATGGACTTCGACAAGCAGCTCAAGCACCTCGAAGCGCGCCACTGCGACATCCTCGTCGCCACCCCGGGCCGTCTGCTCGACTTCAACCAGCGCGGCGACGTGCATTTGGACATGGTCGAAGTGATGGTGCTGGACGAAGCCGACCGCATGCTCGACATGGGCTTCATCCCGCAAGTGCGGCAGATCATTCGCCAGACCCCGCCGAAGTCCGAGCGTCAGACCCTGCTGTTCTCCGCGACCTTCACCGAAGACGTGATGAACCTGGCCAAGCAATGGACCACCGATCCGGCAATCGTCGAAATCGAAGTCACCAACGTGGCCAACGAAAACGTCGAGCAGCACATCTATGCGGTGGCCGCGGCTGACAAATACAAACTGCTCTACAACCTGGTCAACGATAACGGCTGGGAGCGCGTGATCGTCTTCGCCAACCGCAAGGACGAAGTGCGCCGCATCGAAGAGCGCCTGGTGCGCGACGGCATCAACGCCGCGCAACTGTCCGGCGACGTGCCGCAGCACAAGCGCATCAAGACCCTCGAAGGCTTCCGCGAAGGCAAGATCCGCGTGCTGGTGGCCACCGATGTCGCCGGTCGCGGCATCCACATCGACGGCATCAGCCACGTGATCAACTTCACCCTGCCGGAAGTGCCGGACGACTACGTACACCGCATCGGCCGTACCGGTCGCGCGGGCGCCGACGGCGTGTCGATCAGCTTCGCCGGCGAGGACGACTCCTACCAGTTGCCGTCGATCGAAGAGAAACTCGGTCGCAAGATCAGCTGCGAAACACCGCCGACGCACCTGTTGCGCGCTGTTGAACGCAAGCGTCCGCAGCCGCAGTAAGCGATCTGTAACGCAAAAAGCGCAGCCGGCAACGGACTGCGCTTTTTTTTGCCCGGCGTTTTCAACAGGCGCTTGCGATAGACAACTAAAAGTCCATAATGGACAAATTAGTTTATATCCAGACCGCGGAGCCTGACATGTCCAGTACACCCTACGTGATCGACCACACCCAGGCCCGCGAGCTGCTGGCGCGCATCGACGTGCCGCAGATCCTGCGCAAACTGTTCCGCGACCTCGCCGCCGGCCACGCCGTGCAACCGGCGCAGCAGTTGGTGGAGTTTCCGCAGGGCGCCGGCGACTTCATCAATTATCTGGGGGTGCTGGCCGAGGACGGCGTGTACGGGGTCAAGACCTCGCCGTACATCGTCCGCGAGCAAGGGCCACTGGTGACAGCGTGGACCCTATTAATGTCGATGAAAACCGGCCAACCGCTGCTGCTTTGCGATGCCGGTGAACTGACCACCGCGCGCACTGCAGCGACCACCGCCGTTGCAGTCGATGCCCTCGCCCCGCTGAATGCCCAACGACTGGCGATCATCGGCAGCGGCAAGGTTGCCCAGGCTCATTTGCATTACGTGAAAGGTCTGCGCGACTGGCAGAACATCAGCGTGTATTCGCCGAGCCTGTCTGAAGACGCTGAAACCCGGGCGCTGCTGAAAGAGATCTACCCGGGGGTGAAGATTGCCGACAGCCGCGATGTCGCCCACATAGACGCGGACGTGATCATGCTCTGCACCTCGTCCGCCGGCCCAGTGATCGACCCGGCCAGCTTGAGCAAACCGGCGCTGATCACCTCGATCAGCACCAACGCGCCACGCGCCCATGAGGTGCCGCCGCAGAGCCTGAGCGACATGCAAGTGTTCTGTGACTATCGGCTGACCACGCCGGGCTCGGCCGGTGAGATGTTGATCGCGACCGAGCAGCATGGCTGGGACAAGTCTGCGATTGTCGGTGACCTCGCCGACCTGCTCAGCGAGAAAGTGCCGCGCCCCGGTTACGACCGTCACGTATTTTTCCGTTCAATTGGCCTGGGCCTGGAAGACATTGCGCTGGCGAATGCGGTTTATCTCTTAACCCACTAACACCACAAATCCCATTGTGGGAGCGGGCTTGCTCGCGAAGAGGCCGTATCAGGCAACGCATTTGCCGAATGACATACCGCCTTCGCGAGCAAGCCCGCTCCCACAGGGGATCAGCGAATTTTCCAATATTGCGAGCAACTGGAGACCTTTCATGAGCCAGGCAGATTTCATCATCATCGGCGGCGGGATTGCCGGCGCTTCCACCGGTTTCTGGCTGTCGCCCCACGCCAAAGTGATCGTGCTCGAACGTGAATCGCACCCGGCCTATCACTCCACCGGGCGTTCTGCCGCGCTGTACACCGCCGCCTACGGTACGCCGCAGGTGCGGGCGCTGACACTGGCCAGCCGTGAGTTTTTCGACCATCCGCCGAGCGGTTTCTGTGAGCACCCATTGCTGACACCGCGCGGCGAAATGACCGTGGACTTCAGCGGTGACGCCGCCGAGCTGAACAACCAGTACCTCAGCGCCAAAGCCACAGTGCCAGAAATGCAGCTGCTCAGCGCCGACGAAGCCTGCGCCCGTCTGCCGATTTTGCGTCGGGAAAAAGTCCACGGCGCGATCTACGATCCGACCGCCAGTGACATCGACACCGACGCCCTGCATCAGGGCTACCTGCGCGGTATCCGCCGCAACAACGGCGAGGTTCACACCGATTGCGAAGTGCTGGGCCTGACGCGAGACGCCGCTGGCCTCTGGCAGGTGCAAACCAACGGTCAGACCTTCAGCGCGCCGGTCATCATCAACGCCGCCGGCGCCTGGGCTGACCAGATCGGCGCGCTGGCTGGCGCCCAGGCGCTGGGCCTGCAACCGAAACGCCGTGCGGCGTTCATTTTCGCCGGCCCCGAGGGCGTGGACATTCATCACTGGCCGATGCTGGTCAGCCTCGACGAATCGTTCTACATGAAGCCCGACGCCGGGATGTTCCTCGGCTCGCCGGCCAACGCCGACCCGGTCGAACCGCATGACGTGCAACCGGAAGAGCTGGACATCGCCATGGGCATCTATCAGATCGAAGAGGCTACGACCCTGACCATTCGCCGCCCGACCCGCACCTGGGCCGGACTGCGCAGCTTCGTCGCCGACGGTGATCTGCTCAGCGGTTTCGATCCGCAGGTGCCGGGGCTGTTCTGGGTCGCGGCCCAGGGTGGTTACGGTATTCAGACTTCACCGGCCATGGGCCAGGCCAGCGCGGCATTGGTGCGTGGTCAGCCGTTGCCTGAGTCGTTGCAGCAGTTCGGCCTGAGCAGCGCCATGCTCTCCCCCTCGCGCCTGCGCTGATGGCCCCTGCGGATGACGCGCCCAACGGATTGCGGCACACTCGCAGCGCCCCCGTGCACGGGGGCGCTGACGCCGCCTGGAGCTCCACAATCATGACCGCCCCCGAATTCGATCCGGCCCTGGATAACTTCCGTGCCATCGCCGACGCCATCGCCACGCTGTTCTTTCCCCACGCCGAAGTGGTGCTGCACGACCTGCGCACACAGAAGGTCGACTACATCGCCAACAACCTGTCCAAGCGCGAGATCGGCGACGATTCATCGCTTGAAGACATGCTCAGCGAGGAGGTCAGCGAGCGCAACATCGGCCCGTACGAAAAGCTCAATTGGGACGGCCAGAAAATCCGCAGCCTGAGCACCGTGCTGCGCGACCACGATGAGCGGCCGCTGGCGGTGCTGTGCATCAACCTGAATATTTCGCTGTTCGAGAATGCCAAGGCTGCGCTGGATCTGTTCCTGTCGCCGAGCAAACTGATCCCGCAGCCGGATTCACTGTTTCGCGATGACTGGCAGGAACGCATCAACACCTTCCTCCACGCCTGGCTGCGCGAGCGCCAGCTGAGCCTGAATCTGCTGACCCGCGATCACAAGCGCGAACTGGTATTGGCCCTGCACGCCGAAGGCGCGTTCAAGGGCAAGAGCGCCTCGAACTATGTGGCCAATGTGCTGAACATGGGGCGGGCGACGGTGTACAAGCATTTGAAGGAATTGAAGGGCTGAAGATCTGCATTGGCAGTTCTGGCCCCATCGCGAGCAGGCTCACTCCTACAGTTGGAATGCGTTCCCCTGTAGGAGTGAGCCTGCTCGCGATAGCGGACTATCAGTCGCCGTAGATGTCGGACTTGAAATACTTCTGGGAAATCTTCTGATACTCGCCACTCGCCCGAATCCCGTCGATGGCCGTGTTCAACTCACTGACCAGCTCGGTATTGCCCTTGCGCACCGCGATCCCCGCGCCCTCGCCCACGTACTTCGGATCCTTCAGCTCCGGCCCGACAAACGCATAGCCCTTGCCGCGTGGCATCGACAGGAAATCGTTCAGCGGGATGGTGTCGGCGAAAATCGCATCGAGCCGCCCGGCCGCCAGGTCCATGTAGATTTCTTCGTTATTGCCGTAGCGCTTGACGTTGATGCCCTTCGGTTCGAACACCTCGGTGGCATAACGATCGGTGGTGGTGGCGCGCTGCACGCCGACGGTCTTGCCCTTGAGGCTGGCGTATTGGTCATCGACCGTGGCGCCTTCCTTCATCACCAGCCGTGACGACGTGAAGTAGTACTTGTGGGTGAAATCCACCGACTTCTTGCGGTCTTCGTTGATGGTCATCGACGACAACGCCATGTCGATTTTCTTCACTTTCAACGAAGGAATCAGACCATCGAACTCACCCTCGACCCACACGCATTTGACCTTCATCTGCGCGCACAGGGCGTTGCCGATGTCGTAGTCGAAACCGACGATTTCACCCTTGTCGGTTTTCGAAGCGAACGGTGGATAAGCGGCCTCGATGCCGATGCGCAGGGTCTTCTCGGCGGCAAACGAGCTGGTGCACGCCAACAGGCTCAGGGCCAGACCGGTGATCAGGGGGAGTTTCTTCATGTTCGTTCTCTCGCGGGTTGTTGTTGGTTTGGCAAGACGAAGAAGAGCAGCTGGGAGCAGGGAGCTACGAGCGGCAAGATTGAAGCTTTTTGTACTTTGAAATCCATATTGGACTTATAGGTACAAGCCGTCAATTAGGGAAGAGAGTGTGTCTGCGAGGTTTTTGGTGTTACAGATGGCCCCTTCGCGAGCAAGCTCGCTCCCACATTGGATTTGGGAACGACACAGATCCAATGTGGGAGCGAGCTTGCTCGCGAAGGCGTACTGAGGGGCGCTAAAGAAATTACTTCTTCCAGCGATCCGCAGCGGCATGATCACTGTCACGCCCCTCGACCCAGCGCGGGCCGTCACTGGTGTTCTCTTTTTTCCAGAACGGCGCGCGGGTTTTCAGGTAGTCCATGACAAAGGCGCAGGCGTCGAACGCCGCCTGGCGATGGGCGCTGGCCGCGCCGACAAACACGATCGGTTCGCCCGGCTCCAGCGCGCCGATGCGGTGCAGCACTTCCAGCTTCAGCAACGGCCAGCGCTGCTCGGCCTCGACGGCGATCTTGCCAAGGGCTTTTTCGGTCATGCCCGGATAATGTTCGAGGAACATCCCGGCCACATCCAGCCCGTCATTGAAGTCGCGCACGTAGCCGACAAAACTCACCACCGCGCCGACACCGACATTCGCCGCGTGCATCGCGTTGACTTCAGCGCCGGGATCGAACGCCGTGGACTGCACCCGAATCGCCATGCCTCAGCCTCCGGTCACGGTGGGGAAAAACGCCACTTCGTCGCCATCGCTCACCGGCTCGTCGAGCTGGCACAGGTCTTCGTTGCGTGCGCACATCAGGTTCTGTTCGCTCAGCACTTCGGCGCCCTCGCGTTGCGCGAGCAGTGCACGCACAGCGTCGACTGTGGCGAAATCGCCTTCGACCTCGACCGAGTCCACGCCCAGCGCTTCACGATAACGGGCAAAGAATTTAACCGTCAGCTTCATGGCTGCTCCGCCTGAAAATGCCCGCTCTTGCCGCCGACCTTCTCCAGCAGACGCACGCTTTCGATGATCATGCCGCGATCCACCGCTTTGCACATGTCATAGATGGTCAGTGCGGCGACGCTGGCAGCGGTCAGTGCTTCCATCTCGACGCCGGTCTGCCCCGACAGCTTGCAGCGGGCGACGATACGCACGCTGTCGTCACCTTCAGCGCTGAGTTCGACCTTGACCCCGGTCAGCATCAGCGGATGGCACAGCGGGATCAGATCACTGGTTTTCTTCGCCGCCTGAATGCCGGCAATGCGCGCCACGGCAAACACGTCGCCCTTGGGATGGCCGCCGCTGACGATCATCTGCAGGGTTTCGGGGAGCATGCGCACCAGCGCTTGGGCCGTCGCCTCACGGAACGTCACGGCTTTTTCGGTGACGTCGACCATGTTGGCGCGACCTTGGGAATCGAGATGAGTCAGCACGGGATTACTCCTGATCAGGAGCAGGGATTGTAAACCTGTGGGTCAAATTTCCGCATCACTGATTATGAATTCACCACTATCCCCTGTGGGAGCGGGCTTGCTCGCGAAAGCGGTGTATCAGGCACACATTTGGTGGCTGACACACCGCTTTCGCGAGCAAGCCCGCTCCCACATTGGGTGATGTGTTCATCCATAAAAAACGGGCGGCTGTCAGGCCGCCCGTTTTCTGATGGAGGGTTACAAATGCGATTCGGCGTATTCGGCCAGAATCGAGCGTGGCACCCCTTGCAGGGTGATGTGCACCCCGTTGGGGAAATCCTTGAAGCGTTCGGTCAGGTAGGTCAGCCCGGAACTGGTCGCGGACAGGTAAGGGGTGTCGATCTGTGCCAGGTTGCCCAG
This sequence comes from Pseudomonas sp. MWU12-3103b, assembly GCF_023100615.1. Lineage (NCBI taxonomy): Bacteria > Pseudomonadati > Pseudomonadota > Gammaproteobacteria > Pseudomonadales > Pseudomonadaceae > Pseudomonas > Pseudomonas sp. MWU12-3103b. The sequence goes on along the minus strand of NZ_JALMEY010000014.1, from coordinate 190,176 downwards.
GCACACCACTTTGGAACCGGCACCGGCCCGGGTGATGATAGTTTTCATCTGGTGCGGCGTGAGGTTCTGGCATTCGTCGATCAGGATCAGGCTCTGCTGGAAGCTGCGACCACGAATGTAGTTGAGCGATTTGAACTGCAACGGCACTTTGCTGAGGATGTAATCGACGCTGCCATGGGTGTTTTCGTCATCCATGTGCAAGGCTTCGAGGTTGTCGGTGATGGCGCCCAGCCAAGGTTCCATTTTTTCCGCTTCAGTACCCGGCAGGAAGCCGATTTCCTGGTCCAGGCCCTGCACGCTGCGGGTCGCGATAATGCGGCGATAGCGTTTGCTGACCATGGTCTGCTCGATCGCCGCGGCCAGTGCCAGAATGGTTTTACCGGAACCGGCGGCACCCGACAGGTTGACCAGATGAATGTCAGGATCCAGCAAGGCATACAGCGCCAGGCTCTGGTAGATGTCGCGCGGTTTGAGACCCCAGGCTTCCTGATGCAACAGCGGTTCCTGATGCAAGTCGAGGATCAGCAGCTTGTCTTCCTGGATTTCCTTGATCCAGCCGACAAAGCCTTGTTCGTCAATGATGAACTCGTTGATGTGCACCGCCGGCAGGTTGTCGATCAACTGCACCTGATGCCAGGTGCGGCCGTGATCCTGACGGGTTTCGACCTTGCTCACGCGGTCCCAGAAGGAGCCGGTCATGTTGTGGTAGCCGTTGGGCAGCAGGGACACGTCGTCGACCAACTGGTCGGTGCTGTAGTCCTCGGCATCGATCCCGCAGGCGCGCGCCTTGAGGCGCATGTTGATGTCTTTGGTGACCAGCACCACGGCCTTCTTCGGATCACGGGTGTGCAGGTCGATCAGTTGGTTGATGATTTTGTTGTCGTTCAGATGCTCGGGCAGAATCAGGTTCGACTCGGCCTGTTTGCTCATCAGAATTGACAGCAAGCCCTTTGGCCCGCCCTTGCCGCGCTGGATCGGCACACCCAGTTCAACGTCCTCGGGGGAGGCATCGCCCAGGGTCTTGTCGATCAGGCGGATCGCCTGGCGGCATTCGGCAGCAACGCTGTGATGGCCGCTCTTGAGCTTGTCCAGCTCTTCGAGCACGGTCATCGGGATCGCGACGTGGTGTTCTTCGAAATTCAGCAGGGCATTTGGATCGTGAATCAATACGTTGGTATCGAGTACATAAAGGATTGGCTGGTTGGAAGAAGGGCTACGTCCGTGATCATCCATACTCGGTCACCTTTGTGGGAGCCATTCGACGCAATACCTGGGCGGTGCTGCGCCTCGAAGTGACTGCCGAATTCATCCACGAGGGCCTGGATGAACTGCACACAAAAGGAGTCTTGGAAGACGCCACCTGTGTTGCAGGTTTCGGCGGTCTGTCTTCGTAATACTCCAAAACCCATGACATAAAAAAGCACTTTGACGGTTTTTTTAAGTTTATTTTGCAGAGTGACGAAAAGCCCTTGGCGGACCGTCCAGACCCCGCTAAAGTCGGAAGTCCGCCTGCATCGAATTCTCTAGAAAAGTCGCCCCAAGCCCAATGTTTCCGGGCTTTTTCCGTTTGTCAGCGAAACCCGTCCTGACAGTCCTCAAAGCCGATGCCGCTTTGTGCAGTTTGCGTGATCAGCCACGGCAACGCGGTCTTCACCGCATCCTGTTTCATGTTGAAATTGATCACCCCGTGACGCCACAGCAGCATCAGGGTCAGCACCCGCTGCGCACTCGGCGCGCCCTTGAGCTTGCCTGCACCGTCCTGGGCATCGATGTCCCACAGCGCCACTTGCAGGCCCTGATTGCGGAAGAAGCTGCCGGCATCACTGCGGCGCTGACCTTCCGGTGGACGGAACAGTGGCACATAGTTCTCCGGCAACTTGTTCTTCACCAGATCGGCGCTGCGGCGCACCGAGTCCTGCCAGTCCTGCCAATAGCTGTGGGAACGGAATTCCCAACCCTGCACGCCCACACACTGTTTCGAGAACTCCGATTGCAGGTTGCTCACCGAGCGATCAGCGAGCCGCGCCTGCACATCCTTGCCCAACAGGAAGAACGTGCCGCTGAGATTGGATTTGCGCAGGTAGTCGGCAATCCAGTCGGTGTTGTCCGGCTGCAGATTGGCGGCGCTGTCGAAGCTCAGCAGAAACAGTCGATCGTGCATCTCGTCGCCATTGCGCTCGTAGTCGCCGAATTGATCGACTTCGCTGCTGGTTTGCGGTGACAGCGCGGCCTTGCGCATCAGCTCGTCCAGATACTGCAGATGAAACAACCGGCTCGGCTCGGCCCACTTGGTGTAATAGCTGTCGTCGCTGACCACGAACTTGGCGGCCTGCTCGCGCAGGGTCGGCAGGTCTTCGACGAGGAAGCAGAACGAGGCATCCTGATCGCAGCTCTGCTGGGCGAAGTTGTAGTTGGCCAACAGACGTTCCCAGAGCCGCTGGCGCAGGCGGCTGATCGCGTCGACGTTGACCGTGCGCGGCCCAAGGCGCTGGGCCAGCGCGGCCTCGTCCAGCGCCTCGGTGCCGAGCAGGCCCCGGGCGAACATGAGGATTTCCGCGCGCGAGGCGACGTCGAACAGCGTCGGGCTGCTCAGTTGCTCCGGCCAGGTGCTGCGATCCAGCGTCGCCACATCGCCCGGCGCCGCCATGGCCCCGAAGCTCAACAGCCACGCGGTGAATAAAAGAACAATGCGCAAAGGGGTGTCTCCATAACCAAACCCGCGCGGCACTATAGCTGATCCCGCGCGATTCCCCTCAGCCACTCCGATTCCCTGTGGGAGGGGGCTTGCTCCCGAATGCGGTGTGTCATTCAGCAAATATGGCGACTGACACGGCCTCTTCGGGAGCAAGCCCCCTCCCACATGGAAATGTGGCGAGCCGTCGATCACCTATGGGCTTGATAGCTGGAGTCCACTCGGCCAACCCCCTAGAATCGCCCCCACGATAAAAGGAGACGACTTCATGCTGATGGTGATTTCCCCCGCCAAGACCCTCGATTACGAAACACCGCCGGCGACCCAGCGCTTTACCCAGCCGCAATACCTCGATCACTCTCAGGAGCTGATCCAGCAGCTGCGCGAACTGAGCCCGGCACAGATCAGCGAACTGATGCACGTGTCCGACAAGATCGGCGGCCTGAATGCCGCGCGTTTCGGCAGCTGGACGCCCGCCTTCACCCCGGAAAACGCCAAGCAGGCGCTGCTCGCGTTCAAGGGTGACGTGTACACCGGCCTCGACGCGCAATCGTTCAGCGAAGCTCAGTTCGACTATGCGCAAAAGCACTTGCGCATGCTCTCCGGTCTCTATGGCCTGCTGCGTCCGCTGGACCTGATGCAGCCGTATCGTCTGGAAATGGGCACCAAACTGGCCAACGCCCGTGGCAAGGACCTGTACGCGTTCTGGGGCACGCGCATCAGCGAATGGCTCAACGAAGCGCTGGCCGATCAGGGCGACGATGTGCTGCTGAACCTGGCCTCCAACGAGTACTTTTCGGCGGTCAAACGCAGCGCCCTGAACGCCCGGATCATCAACACCGATTTCAAGGACCTGAAGAACGGCCAGTACAAGATCATCAGCTTCTACGCGAAGAAGGCCCGCGGCCTGATGAGCCGTTTCGTGATTCAGGAAAAAATCAACGATCCTGCCCTGCTCAAGCAGTTCGATGTGCAGGGTTATCGCTACAGCGCCGAGCAATCGAAACCGGACAATCTGGTGTTTCTGCGCGACCACGCCCCGGAATAAAGCATGCCCATTGCACGACTCGTTCTATAAAGAGTCGTGCAGCTCGCACGACGTCAAAAATCCCTCGCAACATTTCGCCGTTTTATTGGCGCCATAAAATCGTCCTGCCCAATTCTAATTTTAGTTTCACTCGACAGCCGCACTTTTTTTCAGTAGTGGCACGTAAATTTTTTTACGGTAGTGGCACAAAACTATCTAGCTCGATTACGCACCGATTAACAAAGGCCCAAATCGAAAGTGCTATCAAATTGAGACCAGTGCCATCTTTGGCAATATTTCAAAAAATTTCAGATTTCGCGATGAGCGGGTAGGAACTATGTCCAAATGCATAGCTCATACCACCGGTAACGATTCTCGCCGAGTTTGTACGAGATAACTTACGCAGAGCGGAGAACCATGTAACCAAGTTGTCACAGCAACTTGCCTAGATGGTTCACTCATCTGATCAACTAACGATGGATAGGTGATACGCACCATAAACATCCTCTACAAGGCCAAGGCTGCGCCCCTGTAATTGTGCTCGCCTGAGCACCCAACCGCTTGATCTACGGGCCTTTCGTCCGACATCAGGTGGACTGAACACATGCACAAGCGTCTTCCAGCAAGAAGATCCGCTGCATAACAGGGCAAGTCATAACAACTAAGGCCTAGTTGCGCACATCTTGAGTGCACTTATTTAGACACTCGGAACTTAGTATGCCTGCACACGGCATTGTGGCGCCTGTATGCCGCACTTTCGAGTGCACTATGACCGCTGAACACCATTAACTCCGGCCATCTAATGGCTTGATAAAACACAGAGGTAATTGCGATGCGCATCAGCATATTTGGTTTGGGTTACGTTGGCGCAGTGTGTGCCGGTTGCCTGTCTGCACGGGGCCATGACGTGGTTGGCGTCGATGTTGCCAAAGACAAGATCGACATGATCAACGCCGGCAAGTCGCCGATTGTGGAACCGGGTCTGGGCGAACTTCTGGCTCAGGGTATCGAGACCGGTCGTCTGCGCGGTACGACCAACTTCGCCGAGGCGATTCGTGACACCGACCTGTCGATGATCTGCGTCGGTACGCCGAGCAAGAAGAACGGCGACCTGGAACTGAACTACATCGAGGCGGTGTGCCGCGAGATCGGTTTCGTACTGCGTGAAAAAACCACCCGCCACACCATCGTGGTACGCAGCACCGTGCTGCCGGGCACCGTCGCCAACGTGGTGATCCCGATCCTCGAAGACTGCTCGGGCAAGAAGGCCGGTGTCGATTTCGGCGTCGCGGTCAACCCGGAATTCCTGCGTGAATCCACCGCGATCAAGGACTACGACCTGCCACCGATGACCGTCATCGGCGAGTTCGACAAGGCCTCGGGCGACGTTCTGCAATCGCTGTACGAAGAACTCGACGCGCCGATCATCCGCAAGGACATCGCGGTCGCCGAGATGATCAAGTACACCTGCAACGTCTGGCACGCGACCAAAGTGACCTTCGCCAACGAGATCGGCAACATCGCCAAAGCGGTCGGCGTCGATGGTCGTGAAGTGATGGACGTGGTCTGCCAGGACAAGACCCTCAACCTGTCCCAGTACTACATGCGCCCGGGCTTCGCCTTCGGCGGTTCGTGCCTGCCCAAAGACGTGCGCGCCCTGACCTACCGTGCAGGTTCGCTTGACGTCGAAGCACCGTTGCTCAACTCGCTGATGCGCAGTAACGAATCGCAAGTGCAGAACGCCTTCGACATCGTTGAAAGCCACGACAAACGCAAAGTCGCCCTGCTCGGTCTGAGCTTCAAGGCCGGTACCGATGACCTGCGCGAAAGTCCGCTGGTGGAACTGGCCGAAATGCTGATCGGCAAGGGCTACGACCTGAGCATCTACGACAGCAACGTCGAGTACGCCCGTGTTCACGGCGCGAACAAGGACTACATCGAGTCGAAGATCCCGCACGTATCGTCCCTGCTCAACTCGGACTTCGATTCGGTGATCGACAACTCCGACGTGATCATCCTCGGCAACCGCGACGAGAAATTCCGCTCGCTGGCCCAGGAAGCACCGCAAGGCAAACAGGTCATCGACCTGGTCGGCTTCATGGCCAAGGCCACCAACCCGGGTACTCGCACTGAAGGTATCTGCTGGTAAAGCAGCGCCAAGCGACAAGCCTCGAGCTGCAAGCAAAGCGTTTCGCTTGCAGCTCGAAGCCTCTCTTACCTCGGATGACGTCGATGACCAAGCTCAAACATTTCTTTCTGCAATCCGCCGGCTGGCTTTTGTTTCTAAGCCTGTTGTTGGGCCTGGCCTTGATGCTGCCCACGTCCACGTTCGACTCCGAGTCGAAGGACTTTATTTTCCTGATTGGCGCCGTGGGTATCTGGCGCTACTCGATGGGTGCAACGCACTTTGTGCGCGGCATGATTTTTCTCTACATCGTTTACCCGCACCTGCGCCGCAAAGTGCGCAAGCTGGGTAAGGCGGCGGACCCGTCGCATGTGTTTCTGATGGTCACCAGTTTCCGCATCGACGCGCTGACCACCGCGCAGGTCTACAGCTCGGTGATCCGCGAAGCCATCGACTGCGAACTGCCGACCACCGTGGTCTGCTCGATCGTCGAAATGTCCGATGAGCTGCTGGTGAAAGCGCTGTGGGCGCGAATGAATCCGCCAGACCGCGTGAAGCTCGACTTCGTGCGCATTCCCGGCACCGGCAAGCGCGATGGCCTGGCCTACGGTTTCCGCGCGATCTCTCGCCACCTGCCGGACGACCGCGCCGTGGTGGCCGTGATCGACGGCGACACCGTGCTTGGCGAAGGCACCGTACGCAAGACCGTGCCGTGGTTCCAGCTGTTCGGCAACGTCGGCGGCCTGACCACCAACGAGTTCTGCGAAGTGCGCGGCGGCTACATCATGAGCGAATGGCACAAGCTGCGTTTCGCCCAGCGCCACATCAACATGTGCTCGATGGCCCTGTCCAAGCGCGTGCTGACCATGACCGGGCGCATGTCGGTGTTTCGTGCCACCGTGGTGACCGATCCGGAATTCATCGCCGACGTCGAAAGCGACTCCCTGCAACACTGGCGCCTGGGCCGTTTCAAGTTTCTCACCGGCGACGACAAGTCGAGCTGGTTCAGCCTGATGCGCCTGGGTTACGACACCTTTTACGTGCCGGACGCCGCGATCAACACCGTTGAGCATCCGCCGGAAAAGAGCTTCATCAAGGCCAGCCGCAAACTGATGTTCCGCTGGTACGGCAACAACCTGCGCCAGAACTCGCGAGCGCTGGGCCTGGGTGTGAAACGCCTCGGCGCCTTCACCTCGGTGGTGCTGTTCGATCAGCGCGTATCGATGTGGACGTCGTTGCTGGGCCTGACCGTGGCGATCATCGCCAGCTTCAAGTACGGCGGCGCGTTCATCCTCGCCTACCTGCTGTGGATCGGCATCACCCGCCTGATTCTGACCCTGCTGCTGTCGTGCTCCGGTCACCGGATCGGCCCGGCCTATCCCGTGATTCTGTATTACAACCAGATCGTCGGTGCGCTGGTGAAGATCTACGTGTTCTTCCGCCTCGACCAGCAATCCTGGACGCGCCAACCCACTTCCCTGACCCGTGATCTCGCCAGCTTTCAACGTTGGTTCAACACCTGGTCGTCTCGGACCATGACCTTCTCCGCCGGCAGCATTTTCGTCGCCGTGCTGCTGATGATGGTCTGACCTGCCCCTATTGAATTAACAAGGAAATCGCCCCCATGAATACCGCCGTCAACGCCAACGTAGTGCATGAATCCGAAGCCCAGCGTCAGCACGCCCGAGTGAAAATCCCGGCCAAACTGCGTTTCTTCGGCCCAGACCGGACGCCGGTCGAAGCGCGGGTCCTCGACCTGTCTGCCGGTGGTCTGGCGTTCAACGCCGGGCAACTGCCGCTGACCATCGGCGAGGTGTACAAGGCACGTCTGCAATTCGTCATCGACAACCTCGGTCTGGCCATGGACGTCGAACTGCAAGTGCGCTCCTACGATCGCCAGAGCGGCCGCGCCGGTTGCCAGTTCCAGAACCTGGAACCGCAGGATATTTCCACCCTGCGCCACCTGATCACTTCGCACCTGGCCGGCGACATCGTCAGCATGGGTGAAGTGCTGGCGACCCTGCAGCGCGACAACTTCACCAAGGCGCGCAAGGTCAAGGACGGCGGCAGCGGCATGACCCCGTTCGGGCGTCTGAAAGCCGTGACCTTCAGCGCCGGCATTTTCGCCATCGGTCTGGTCGCGTTCGGTTTCGTGTTCAAGTCGGTGTACGGCATGTACTTCGTCAGCCACGCGCAAGCAGGTCTGGTCAGCGTGCCGGGGATGAACATCACCATGCCGCGTGACGGCACCGTGCAGAGCCTGGTCAAGTCTGACGGCGTGGCCGCCAAAGGCGCCCCGCTGGCGACCTTCAGCACCAGCATGCTCGACGTGCTCAAGGGCCATCTGGACGAAGACCAGTTGCAACCGGCCAAGGTTGAAGAACTGTTCGGCAAGCAGATGACCGGCACCCTGACCTCGCCGTGCGATTGCACCGTGGCCCAGCAACTGGTGGCTGACGGTCAGTACGCGAGCAAGGGCGACGTGATCTTCACTCTGGTACCGCGCAACACCCAGGCCACCGTCGATGCACGCTTCTCCTATCGCCAGTTCGGCGACGTGCGTCCGGGTACGCCAGTGAGCTTCCAGATCGCCGGCGAAGACCAGACCCGCACCGGCAAGATCGTCAGCAGCACCAGCCTGAAAAGCGCCGACCTGTCCTCCGACATCCGCGTGCAGATCCAGCCGGACGAACCGCTGGACAGCAGCTTCGCCGGGCGCCCGGTGGAAGTGAACAGCGACCGTGGCCCGAACCTGAACTGGCTGATCGACAAAGCCATGGCTGCCGGTCTTTAAGTCGAGGACATGCCTGTGACGATTCCTACTCTTTTGAACACGCCGCAGCCCTTGTGGGAGCGGGCTTGCTCGCGAATGCGGTTCAACATTCAAAATCAGTTTGGGCTGACACACCGCCTTCGCGAGCAAGCCCGCTCCCACATGGGTCCGCTGTGTGCAGTCGCACTGGCGGTAAGTCTGGCCGGTTGCGCCGGCCTGCCCGACCAACGCCTGGCCAACGAAGCGCTCAAGCGTGGCGACACTGCCACCGCCGCGCAGAACTACCGCGCATTGGCGGATCTGGGTTACAGCGAGGCGCAAGTCGGTCTCGCCGATATCCAGGTCGACAGCCGCGACCCCGAGCAGATCAAACAGGCCGAGGCGACTTACCGTGCCGCCGCCGACGTGTCGCCACGGGCCCAGGCCCGTCTCGGGCGCCTGCTGGTAGCCAAGCCGGGTTCCACCGAAGCCGAGCACCACGAAGCCGAAAGCCTGTTGAAAAAAGCCGCCGCCAATGGCGAAGGCAACACGTTGATCCCGCTGGCGATGCTGTACCTGCAATTCCCGCACAGCTTCCCGAACATCAACGCACAGCAGCAGATCGATCAGTGGCGCAAATCCGGCTACCCGGAAGCCGGTCTGGCGCAGGTGCTGCTGTATCGCACCCAGGGCACTTACGACCAGCATCTGGATGACGTGGAAAAAATCTGCAAAGCCGCGCTCAACACCACCGACATCTGCTACGTCGAATTGGCCACGGTCTATCAGAAACGCGCCCAGCCGGAGCAACAGGCCGAGCTGATCAAGCAGATGCAGGCCGGTTACAGCCGTGGCACGGTCAGCGCGCAGCGCGTCGATTCGGTGGCCCGCGTGCTGGCCGATTCGACCCTGGGCAAGACCGACGAGAAGACCGCGCAGTCGCTGCTCGAACCGATCGCACCGGGCTACCCGGCATCGTGGGTGACCCTCGCGCAACTGCTCTACGACTTCCCGGAACTGGGCGACGTCGATCAGATGATGAAGTACCTGGACAACGGCCGCGCCGCCGACCAGCCGCGCGCCGAACTGTTGCTGGGCAAGCTCTACTACGAAGGCAAACTGGTGCCGGCCGACGCCAAAGTCGCTGAAGAACACTTCCAGAAAGCCGTCGGCCGCGAAGTCGCCGCCGACTACTACCTCGGCCAGATCTATCGCCGTGGTTATCTGGGCAAGGTCTACCCGCAGAAGGCCCTCGACCACCTGCTGACCGCTGCACGCAATGGCCAGAACAGCGCCGATTTCGCCATTGCCCAACTGTTTTCCCAAGGCAAGGGCACCAAGCCCGACCCGCTCAACGCCTATGTCTTCAGCCAATTGGCCAAGGCGCAGAACACCCCGCAAGCCGATGAACTGGCGACCACCCTGGCAGCACAATTGCCGCCCGAGCGTCTGGCCGAAGCCCAGCGCCTGCTGCAACAGGAACAGGCCAGCCGTGGCGCCCTGAACCAGAACACGCTGCAACTGCACGCCCTGCAAGAAGAAGACGGCGAGGAATCCCTATGAAGTTGAATCCCTTTGTGAAGGCCGGCATTGGCCTCACGTTCGCGCTGATCTGGTCTTGCCCGACACTGGCCGCGATCACTGAAACCAAGAACTTCGGCCTGGAAGTGAAAATCACCGGCCAGTCCGAAGACGACCGCGACCTCGGCACCGCCAGCGGCGGCGACGTCAACGGTGTGGGCCTGGACCTGCGTCCGTGGGTCTACGGCGAAAGCGGCGCGTGGAGTGCCTACGCCATGGGTCAGGCCGTGACCTCGACCGACATCATCGAGACCGACACCCTGCAGCAGTCCGACGGTGAACAAACCACCGACAACAGCGACCGCAAAACCAAGAAAAACTATCTGGCGATGCGCGAATTCTGGGTCGGCTACAGCGGCCTGACGCCGTACCCCGGCGAGATGCTCAAGTTCGGTCGCCAGCGCCTGCGCAATGACGACGGCCAATGGCGCGACACCAACATCGAAGCGCTGAACTGGACCTTCGATACCACCCTGTTGCGCGCCAACGTCGGTGTCGCCGAACGCTTCAGCGAATACCGCACTGACCTCAAAGAGCTCGCGCCGAAAGACAAGGATCGCCTGCACGCTTACGCCGATGCCGCCTACCAGTGGACACCGGGTAACTGGGTCGGCATTCGCGGTCATCACACCCACGACAACGGCAAGCTCGATTACGCCGAACCGGGCGTGCCCCGCGACACCCTCGACAAAACCCAGAACGGCGACATCAGTTGGCTCGGTCTGACCGCCGACAGCGACGCTTACAACTGGCGCAACACCAACACCGTCAACTACTGGGGCAGCATCACCGGCATGAGCGGCGACCTCGATTCGGTCAACCCGCTGAACGCCGATGGCAGCCGTCCGGCACAAGCCAAGCGCAGTGATGACATCAACGGCTGGGCCACCGACTTGGGCGTGCGCCTGCGCCTCGATCCGCAGTGGCAGGTCGGTGCGGCCTACGCTCGCGCCAGCGCCGATTACCAGCAGAACGGTCTGGAGAGCAACCGCTCCAACTACACCGGTACCCGCTCGCGCGTGCACCGCTTCGGCGAAGCGTTCCGTGGCGAAATGAACAACATGCAGACCGCGACCCTGTTCGGTTCGTGGATGCTCAACGATCAGTACGACGCCAGCGTGATCTACCACAAGTTCTGGCGCGTGGACGGCAACAAGCCGGTGGGCAGCAACGGCATCAACGCCGTGGAAAACAACACCGACGACGTCACCGGCGCGATCCTCTCCAGCACCTCGCTGCCGCTGCAAGATGGCAACAAGGATCTGGGTCAGGAAATGGACCTGGTGGTGACCAAGTACTTCAAGCAAGGCTTGCTGCCGGCGGCGTTGAGCCAGTCGATCGACGAGCCGTCGGCGCTGGTGCGCTTCCGTGGCGGCGTGTTCAAGCCCGGTGATGCCTATGGCAGCCAGGTCGATTCGTACATGCACCGCGCGTTCATCGACGTGATCTGGCGCTTCTGATGCAAACCGCCAAGGGAGTGCCCGACATGCACCATGCAAGGAAAGGCTCGCTCAGCCTGTTGGCCGGCGCCATGCTGCTGGCCTCCGCTGGCGCGTTCGCCACGGTGGAACCGGCCAAGCCTGTGACCACCGCCAAAGAGCTGCAACAAGCCAAGACCTACACCGTCAGCAGCGCGCCGACCGAGGCGCTGGAACTGGCCAAGCCGAAACTGCCCGACCTGTCCGGCTTCACCGCCGAAGCCGCTGCCGCGAAGATCAATCGCAGCAAACCGGGCAAGATCAGCGTGCGCCGGATGATGCAGGAAGACGCCCTGAAGGACTTCATCGGCGGCGACAACAAGATGGCCGAATGGGTGGTGCGTCAGCACGGCATCCCGCAGGCGATCTTCGTCGACGACGGTTACCTGAACCTCAAGGAGCTGGCGCAGAAGCTGCCCAAGCAGTACTTCAGCGAAACCGCGCCGGGCGTGTACCTGGCGAAGCTGCCGATTGTGGTCGGTCGCAAAGGCATCCTCGAAATCGATGGTCAGACCCAGGAGTTGCGCCTGTCGCAAGAGGCCGGTTCGTTCCTGGTCAACGACGGTCAGCTGTTCGTGCGTGACACCAAAGTCACTGGCTGGCGCGAGAAGGACAACGGCCCGGCCACCTTCCGTTCGCCGAAGGAATTCCGGCCGTTTCTGCTGGCCTGGGGCGGCACCGAGACCTACATCGTCAACAGCAAGATGGCCAGCTTCGGCTACGCCAACAGTAAGTCGTACGGGGTGAGTATTTCCCAGTACACGCCGAACATGGCCAAGGTACTCAAGCGTCCCGAGCCGACCGGCTGGATCGTCGGCTCCGAGTTCTCGGACATGTGGTACGGCTTCTACTGCTACGAGACCCGCGACTTCGTGGTCAAGGGCAACACTTACAAGGACAACATCGTCTACGGCATCGACCCGCACGACCGTTCCCACGGTCTGATCATTGCCGAGAACACCGTCCACGGTACGAAGAAGAAGCACGGCATCATCATTTCCCGAGAAGTGAACGACAGCTTCATCTTCAACAACAAGAGCTACGACAACCACCTCTCGGGCCTGGTGATCGACCGTAACAGCGTCAACAACATCATTGCCTACAACGAGATCTACAAGAACCACACCGACGGCATCACGCTTTACGAGTCCGCCGACAACCTGCTGTGGGGCAACAAGGTCATCAGCAACAAGCGCCACGGCATCCGCATTCGTAACAGCGTGAACATCCGCCTCTACGAAAACGTCGCCATGGCCAATGGCCTGACCGGCGTCTACGGCCACATCAAGGACCTGACCGACACCGACCGTGACATCAAGCTCGACCCGTTCGACGCGCAAGTCTCGCTGATCGTGGTCGGCGGTGAACTGGCGGCCAACGGCAGCGGCCCGATGGCCATCGACTCGCCGTTGAGCGTCGAGCTGTATCGCGTATCGATGCTGGCGCCGACCAAATCCAGCGGCATCAGCTTCAACGGCATCCTCGGCGAGCGCCAGGATGAAATTCTCGACCTGCTGGTGCGCCAGCAGAAAGCCGTGCTGATCGACCCTGTCGAACGCCAGACCGAATTGCAGGACTGAGGATAATTTTATGCACCCACACTTGATCAGATTACTCAGCCTGTCGGCCCTGACCGTGGGCATTCTGGCGGCCAGCAATGCTGCCCGCGCCGATGACGCGGCGGGCGCCACCCCGCCAAAGTTCAGCGCCGAACCGTGCTGCAACCTGTGCCCGGCCGCGCACGACGCGAAGAACTACACCACGCGTTATCAGCAGAACTTCACCACCCTGGTGCAGGCGCAGGGCGACTGGCTGTTCCGTACCCAGGAAGATCTGCGTACCGAGTTCAACACCACTCCGGCCGGCTACAAACGCCTGCAACAGCTGCACGATGCGTTCAAGGCCAAAGGCGTCGAACTGGTGATCGTCTATCAGCCGACCCGTGGTTTGGTGAACCGCAACAAGCTCAACCCGCAGGAAAAAGCCGCGTTCGATTACGACAAAGCGCTGGGCAACTACAAGACCATGCTCGGCCGTTTCGCGCAGATGGGTTACGTGGTGCCGGACCTGTCGCCGCTGACCAACGAATCGCTGCCGGACACCCTGCCCGCCCACGATTTCTACTTCCGCGGCGACCAGCACTGGACGCCATACGGCGCTCAGCGCACAGCGAAAATCGTCGCCGAGAAGGTCAAGCAGATCCCGGCCTTCGCCGACATTCCCAAGCGTGAATTCGAGAGCAAGCGCACCGGGCGCATGGGCAAGACCGGCACCCTGCACAACATGGCCGGGCAACTGTGCGGCACCAGTTACGCGATCCAGTACATGGACCAGTTCACCACCGAGCCGAAAGGCGAGGCCGGTGACGGCGACCTGTTCGGTGATTCCGGCAACCCGCAAATCACCCTCGTGGGCACCTCGCACAGCGGCAAGAACTACAACTTCGCCGGCTTCCTCGAAGAGGCCATTGGCGCCGACATTCTCAACGTCGCCTTCCCCGGCGGCGGTCTGGAAGGTTCGATGCTGCAGTACCTCGGTAGCGACGAATTCCAGAAGACCCCGCCGAAGATTCTGATCTGGGAATTCTCGCCGCTGTACCGCCTCGACCAGGAGACCATCTACCGCCAGATGATGTCGCTGCTCGATAACGGCTGCGAAGGCAAAGACACGCAAATGTCCGCCAGCACCACGCTCAAGCCCGGCGGCAAACAGGAACTGCTGGTCAACAGCAAGAACCTGAACCTGCAGAACAGCAGCCATCAGGTCGACATCCGCTTCGCCGACCCCTCGGTGAAAACCCTGCAAGCCACCCTCTGGTACATGAACGGTCGCCACGAGGACATCAAGATCGAGAAACCGGAAACCTCCGACACCGACGGTCGTTTCGCCTTTGAGTTGCGCACGGACGAAGACTGGGCCTCGCAAAATCTGCTGGCAGTCGAAGTCCAGGGCCCGGAAGCGGGCACCGCGCCGCAAAAAGTCGAAGCGAAAATCTGCAAACGCAACGTATTCCCGGGCGCTGGGCCACAAACCGCTCAGCTCGGGCAATGAGGTCTGCTATGCGAAATCGAACGATCAAACACTTGCTTGCGCCATCCCTGCTGACCCTGGCGATGTTCGCCGGGGCCACTCAGGCCGCCGCGCCACTGCGTCCGCCGCAGGGCTACTTTGCTCCTGTGGATAAATTCAAGAGCGGCGACAACAGCGAAGGCTGCGATGCGATGCCCGCGCCGTACACCGGGCCGCTGCAATTTCGCAGCAAGTACGAAGGCTCGGACAAGGCCCGCGCGACCCTGAACGTGCAGTCGGAAAAAGCCTTCCGCGACACCACCAAGGACATCACCACGCTGGAGCGCGGCACCGCCAAACGAGTGATGCAGTTCATGCGCGACGGTCGTCCGGAGCAGCTCGACTGCACGCTGAACTGGCTGACCGCGTGGGCCAAGGCCGATGCGTTGATGTCGAAAGACTTCAACCACACCGGCAAATCGATGCGCAAATGGGCGCTGGGCAGCATGGCCTCTTCGTACATTCGCCTGAAGTTCTCCGACTCGCATCCGCTGGCCACGCATCAGCAAGAAGCGCAGCAGATCGAGGCGTGGTTCAGCAAGATGGCCGATCAGGTGGTCAGCGACTGGGACAACCTGCCGCTGGAAAAAACCAACAACCACTCGTACTGGGCCGCGTGGTCGGTGATGGCGACCTCGATCGCCACCAACCGTCGCGACCTGTTTGATTGGGCGGTGAAGGAATACAAGGTCGGGGTCAATCAAATCGACGCCGACGGCTTCCTGCCCAACGAACTCAAGCGCCAGCAACGCGCCCTCGCCTATCACAACTACGCCCTGCCGCCACTGGCGATGATCGCCAGTTTCGCCCAGGTCAACGGTGTCGATCTGCGTCAGGAAAACAACAGCGCGCTCAAGCGTCTGGGTGACCGGGTGCTGGCCGGGGTGAAAGACCCGGACCAGTTCGAGAAAAAGAACGGCAAAGAGCAGGACATGACCGACTTGAAAGAGGACATGAAATTCGCCTGGCTCGAACCGTTCTGCACCCTCTACACCTGCCCGGCGGATGTGATCGAGAAGAAGCACGGCATGCAGCCGTTCAAGACCTTCCGCCTCGGCGGCGACCTGACCAAGGTCTACGACCCGTCCCACGAGAAGGGCTAAAAGCCCCTCACCCTAACCCTCTCCCGGAGGGAGAGGGGACTGACCGAGGTGTTTTTGAGAAATCCGCCGACCTGATACATCGAGTCGATCTCAGGTGTTGAAAAACAATCGAGATCAGGCTGCACAGAAATACCGAGTCGATCTCGATATTGGCAGCGCCAGAGATCAGGCTCCCTCTCCCTCCGGGAGAGGGCGGGGGGTGAGGGAAAGATTTCAAGTCCCTCCGCAACCCTGAAAGAAACACGCATCACCCCTCCAATAGCACGGGGGGTTTGGGGGGGCTTTGGCCCTTGACTGTTGGTTCAAACATGGAGAGATCGGGATGGTATTTTCATCCAACGTGTTCCTGTTTCTGTTCTTGCCGATCTTTCTCGGCTTGTACTACCTGAGCGGGCAACGCTATCGCAACCTGTTGCTGCTGATCGCCAGCTACGTGTTCTACGCGTGGTGGCGGGTGGACTTCCTGGCGCTATTCGCCGGCGTCACCCTGTGGAACTACTGGATCGGCCTGAAAGTCGGTGCCGCCGGCGTGCGCACCAAACCGGCGCAGCGCTGGCTGCTGCTCGGCGTCGCGGTCGACCTGTGCATCCTCGGCTACTTCAAGTACGCCAACTTCGGCGTGGACAGCATCAACGCGATCATGACCTCGTTCGGTCTGGAACCGTTCATCCTGACCCACGTGCTGCTGCCGATCGGTATCTCGTTCTACATCTTCGAGTCGATCAGCTACATCATCGACGTGTATCGCGGCGACACCCCGGCCACCCGCAACCTGATCGACTTCGCGGCGTTCGTGGCGATCTTCCCGCACCTGATTGCCGGCCCGGTCCTGCGTTTTCGCGACCTCGCCGACCAGTTCAACAACCGCACCCACACCCTCGACAAGTTCTCCGAAGGTTGCACGCGGTTCATGCAGGGTTTCATCAAGAAGGTCTTCATCGCTGACACCCTCGCGGTGGTCGCCGATCACTGCTTCGCCCTGCAAAACCCGACCACCGGGGATGCCTGGCTTGGCGCGCTGGCATACACCGCGCAGCTGTATTTCGACTTCTCCGGTTACAGCGACATGGCCATCGGTCTGGGCCTGATGATGGGTTTCCGCTTCATGGAAAACTTCAAGCAGCCGTACATCAGCCAGTCGATCACCGAGTTCTGGCGCCGCTGGCACATCAGCCTGTCGACCTGGCTGCGTGACTACCTGTACATCACCCTCGGCGGTAACCGCAAAGGCACGCTGATGACCTATCGCAACCTGTTCCTGACCATGCTCTTGGGTGGTCTGTGGCACGGCGCGAATATTACTTACATCGTCTGGGGCGCCTGGCACGGCATGTGGCTGGCGATCGAAAAAATGCTCGGCATCAACACCTCGCCGCGCAGCCTGAACCCGATCCGCTGGGCGCTGACCTTCCTGCTGGTGGTGATGGGCTGGGTGATCTTCCGTGCCGAAAACCTGCACGTCGCCGGGCGCATGTACGGCGCGATGTTCAGCTTCAGCGACTGGTCGCTGTCGGAACTCAACCGCGCCAGCCTCACCGGTCTGCAAGTGGCGACCCTGGTGGTGGCGTACGCAACCCTGGCGTTCTTCGGCCTGCGTGATCTGTACACCAACCAGCCTCCGGTGAAGAGCAAACCTGAAGTCAACGTCGAGGCCAACGGCCCTGCCACCGCGACCCCGGGCATGATCAAGGCAGCCCCCGGCGAAAACCCGGCGAGCATCCATGAGCCTGGCTACACCGTCGGCGTCGAAGCCCAGGTGCAACCGGCTTACTGGACGGCGGACTGGTCACGCTGCGTGATGCGCGGGCTGATCCTGCTGCTGTTCATCGCCTCGATTCTCAAACTCTCGGCGCAAAGCTTCTCGCCGTTCCTTTACTTCCAGTTCTGAGGGATCTGACATGACCCGCTCATTACGCATCTTCTACATCGCGCTGTTTCTGCTGACCCTGCTGGTGCTCGGTCTGTGGTCGGTGCGCAGCTTCTTCGGCTTCAGCACCAACGCCGATGCGACCGTGCTTAACGGTCGCTGGACCAAAGCCGTGGAAACCCACTACGACGATCAGTTTCCGATCAAGCGTCTGGGCACCAACCTCTGGGCGGCGCTGGATTTCAAACTGTTCAACGAAGGTCGTCCAGGCGTAGTGCTCGGTCGCGATCAGTGGCTGTACAGCGACGAGGAATTCAACCCGATCGTCAACGAAGAGCTGAACCTGCAAGGCAACTACGCGCTGGTCGAAGGCGTGCGCCAGACCCTCAAAGCCAAAGGCGTGAAACTGGTGATGGCCATCGTGCCGGCCAAGGTGCGCCTGTACCCGGAACACCTGGGTGAAGTGAAACCGGCGAGCATCCACGCCAACCTCTATCAGGACTTCCACGCCCGTGTCGCGGCAGACAAGATCCTCGCCCCGGACCTGCTCGGCCCGCTGCAACAGGCCAAGCAGAACGGTCAGCAAGTGTTCCTGCGCACCGACACCCACTGGACCCCGGAAGGCGCTGAAATCGCCGCCAACACCCTGGCGAAAACCATCGCCGACAAGTTCCCGCTCAGCGGCGAGCCACAGCGCTTTGTCACCACGCCAGCGGAGAAGGTCACGCACAAGGGCGACCTGCGTCTGTTCCTGCCGCTGGATCCGCTGTTCGAAAACCTGATGCCGGCGCAAGAGCCGCTGCAAAAGCGCAACACCGTGGCGGCCGAGCAGCCTGCCGGTGACGACGCGCTGTTCGCCAGCAGCGAAGTACCGGTCGCACTGATCGGTACCAGCTACAGCGCCAACCCCAACTGGAACTTCGTCGGTGCGCTGAAACAAGCGCTGCACAGCGACGTGGTCAATTACGCCGAGGACGGCCACGGCCCGATCCTGCCGATGCTCAGCTACCTGAAAAGCGATGACTTCAAGAACAGCCCGCCACAGGTGCTGATCTGGGAGTTTCCTGAACGATATCTGCCTGTGAACAACGAAATCGGCGACGCCGACCCACAGTGGGTCGCAGAGCTCAAACAAGCCGGTGCTCGCCAACAAAACGTAGCCATCAACACTAAATCCGAGACGCCCGATCGGGCGCAAAACTGAAAGAGAGGTAACACCATGACTTTCACAACTACTCCTCGTCGTCTCGCAAAACGCTTCGCACTGGTTGCAGGCCTCAGCGTGCTTTCCGTCCAGGCCTTCGCCGGTGGTGACGCCGCGCTGTACGGCCCGACCGCGCCGAAAGGCTCGACCTTCGTGCGCGTCTACAACGCCAGCAACGCCGAAGTCAGCGCCACCGTCGGCAGCACCAACCTGAGCGACGTTGCACCACTGGCCAGCAGCGACTTCAGCTTCATGCCGGGCGGTGACTACAGCGCCAAAATCGGCAGCCAGACCCTGCCGGTCAAACTCGCCGGTGACCACTATTACACCCTGGTCAACAACGCGTCCGGCGCGCCGCAACTGATCGAAGAACCACCGTTCAAGAACAAGCAGAAATCCCTGGTGCGCGTGCAGAACCTCAGCGACAAGCCGCTGACCCTGAAGACCGCCGACGGCAAGACCGACGTGGTGCCGAACGTGGCGGCCAAGGGCCGTGGCGAACGTGAAATCAACCCGGTGAAAGTCAGCCTGGCGCTGTACGAAGGCGACAAGAAAGTCGGCGACGTGAAACCGGTCGCGCTGGAGCGTGGTGAGGCAGCGGTGCTGTACGTCACCGGTTCCGGCAACAGCCTGTCGCCAGTCTGGGTGAAACGCCCGGTGTCGACTCGCTAACCAATTTCCAGACTGACCCCGCCCCCACTGTGGGAGGGGGCTTGCTCCCGAAAGCGGTCTGACATTCAACCGATATGTCGACTGATAAACCGCCTTCGGGAGCAAGCCCCCTCCCACCCTTGATCGGGTTGTCAGTTCGGATACGAGACAAAAACAAGAGTGAAACGACACAACGTTCGTGCCTCTAACCAATCGATTTTTATGGAGTAAACAATATGATTCCGGTGATCTTGTCAGGTGGTAGCGGTTCACGTCTTTGGCCGCTTTCGCGCAAGCAGTTTCCTAAGCAATTCCTCGCCCTGACCGGCGAACACACGCTGTTCCAGCAAACCCTGGAACGCCTGGTGTTCGAAGGCATGGACACGCCGATCGTGGTCTGCAACAAGGATCACCGCTTCATCGTCAACGAACAGTTGGCCACCCGTAACCTCGAATGCCAGCGCATCCTCATGGAGCCGTTCGGCCGCAACACTGCGCCAGCGGTAGCGCTGACCGCGATGATGCTGGTCAACGAAGGCCGTGACGAACTGATGCTGGTGCTGCCGGCCGACCATGTGCTGGAAGACCAGAAAGCCCTGCAACGCGCCCTCGCCCTGGCCACCGTCGCCGCCGAAAACGGCGAGATGGTGCTGTTCGGCGTGCCGGCGACCAAACCGGAAACCGGTTACGGCTACATCAAATCCACCGGCGATTCGCTGCTGCCGGAAGGCGTCAGCCGTGTCTCGCACTTCGTCGAAAAACCCGACGTCAAACGCGCCACCGAATACGTCGAATCCGGCGGCTACTACTGGAACAGCGGCATGTTCCTGTTCCGCGCCAGCCGCTTCCTCGAAGAGCTGAAAAAACACGATCCGGACATCTACGACACCTGCCTGCTGACCCTCGAGCGCAGCCAGCAGGACGCCGACACCGTCACCCTGGACGAAGCCACTTTCGCCTGCTGCCCGGACAACTCCATCGACTACTCGGTGATGGAAAAAACCCAGCGCGCCTGCGTGGTGCCGCTGAGCGCCGGCTGGAGCGATGTCGGTTGCTGGTCGTCGCTGTGGGAAGTCAACGAGAAGGATGCCAACGGCAACGTCAGCAAAGGCGACGTGGTGATCCAGGACAGCAAAAACTGCATGATCCACGGCAACGGCAAACTGGTGTCGGTGATCGGCCTGGAAAACATCGTCGTGGTCGAGACCAAGGACGCGATGATGATCGCCCACAAGGACAAGGTTCAGGGCGTCAAGCAGATGGTCAACACCCTCAACGAGCAGGGCCGCAGCGAAACCCAGAACCATTGCGAGGTCTATCGTCCGTGGGGCTCCTACGACTCGGTGGACATGGGCGGGCGTTTCCAGGTCAAGCACATCTCGGTCAAACCGGGCGCATGCCTGTCGCTGCAGATGCACCACCACCGCGCCGAGCACTGGATCGTGGTCAGCGGCACCGCCGAAGTGACCTGCGATGACAACGTGTTCCTGCTCTGCGAAAACCAGTCGACCTATATCCCGATCGCCTCGGTGCACCGCCTGCGCAACCCGGGCAAGATCCCGCTGGAAATCATCGAAGTGCAATCGGGCAGCTACCTGGGCGAAGACGATATCGAACGCTTCGAAGATATCTACGGTCGCTCCACCCCGATCGAACGTGGCGTGTCGGTGAAAACCATCGCGCAGTGATCACCCGGCAATGAGAAGCCCCCGTCCAGCCCGCTGCGTCCCCTATCCGCAGTGGGTTGGGCGGGGGCTTTTTTTTCAACTCAACGAATGTTGTCGAGTCAGCCTTGGCCGGGAATATCCCCCCAGCGATTGCTGCCTTCCCGCGTAAGGAGCCGGTGCGAGCAGTCCGATAAAGTCCTGGGTCCGCTGCAGGCTCTGCAGCGTACTGGACGTTTGCATCGACAAGTCGGAGACCGCTTCGAAAAGCTCCGGATCCGCGCTGCCGGTGGTTGCCAGCTCGGTAAGGATGGCCTGCGTCCTGAACTCGACCATGTCGATGCCTGCCGAAAGATGTTCGTAAGTGTTGCTTAACGCCTCAGCATTCAGTCCCTGCGCTGCATGGATGAATTCCCGCCCCGTCTGGAACAGCCCCCGAGTTTCTGGTCCCAGTTTTTCAGAGACTGCCTCGATCACTTTGCCCTCGACCTTGGCGCGCGCCATTTGGGTCAATCGTGATCGACCGTCGGCTGTGCGCGGATCATGCGCTGCCAATTGCAGTTTCACTGTGGCAAGACTCAGCTTCTTTTTCGGCTCGACGCTTTCAACCAGAGCCTTGGGATTCAATTCGCTGCCCTTGAAATGGATAGGTCGGTTCAACTGATAGGTGTCCACCACCTTGTCGATGGCTGCACCCGCCAACTTATCGGCGACCTTCGTGCCAATCTTGCCCCCAAGCGAACCGGCTACCGGTCCGAACACGGTGCCCATTGCAGTGCCAATCGTGCCCCCTGCGGCTTGAGCGCCTGCGCTGAACATGCTGCTGGCCAGTTGCGTCCCGACGCGCCTGACCAGGGCCTGAAACCGGTGTCGCGCCTGAGTGTGGTTGAGCAATGAGTTTCTGACGTCCGCTGCCGCCGAGGTCATCGTGCTCATTAATGCCTGCTGCTTTTGCACACTGTCAGCCAACTCAGATGTGGCGGTCTTCCCGCCCCCATCGGTGTCGACATGGTTCATGGGCGAGTTACCCACCATCTGATACAGGTTCGGCCCGTCGATAAAGCCTTTCGGATCAGGATTCAACCAACGCTGCAACCACGGCATGTAATAGCGATAGCCATAATAATAGAGACCTGTGGCATCGCGCTCCTTGCCCGAATAACGCAGGGTTTTGTAACTGGCCTCGGTGTCCTTGCTCCACGCCGTTTCACCGAACGGGAAGAAAGTTTCTTGACTGATGAGCCGGGCATCCTCGCCCAGTTCCAGGCAGGTCGATCCGAGATGATCCGTCAGCGTGTACCGATAATGGTCATTGGAACCGGTGGGCGGAGCACTTTCCCAGTGCAGCACGTGTACACGGCTGATGTGGCCCTCGACGCAGATCACTTGCAATTGCTCACCGGTGGCCGTGTCGGTGCGTAGCTCCAGTCCAGGCAAATAGCGCACCTGGGCCGTGACGCCGCGGGCATTCGTCTGTGACGAGCGAATCTTGCGCACACGTTGGCCGGCACCGTCGTAGCAATAGTGTTCACGGTCATTGGGGCCGCTGGCACGTTCGACCGGCGTGACCGATTGCAACTGATTACGCAGATTCCACGTCAATGAACTCCCCGCGTACAGCGCTCGCAAATTGCCACGGGGATCGAACGCCGCGGCAATCTCCTCTTCCGTCGGTGGCACGCCATTACGGTAAGGCAAACAGCGATTACTTGATCGCGCAGCTTTGAGCTCACGGCCATTGCGCACGCCAACATGCGTCAGCAGCAGCAGATTGCCGGATTCATCGTAGTCGAAGGTCTGTCGATAATTGCTCACTGCTGCCGGATCGTCACGTCCGATGGACGCCGGACCTTGAGTAGCAGCACCTGCTTCCCAACCGGTGGCCACATGCAACTGGTAGAAGCTGTCATAGTCGAAACGCCTGACAGGATCGATACGCTGGTTGGCGAAATACCGGATCGGCAGTGCCTTGTCCTCGATGCTCAGCAAGTTGCCCATCGGGTCGTAGTCGTAGATCAGATGTTGCAATACCTCGCCCCCGGCTTTCCTCGCATGGCGGGTTAGCAGAAGACCATCCTCGGGCTGATAGGTCAGCGTCGTCAGCACACCATTGCCCGCCAGTTCCTGAGTGACTTGCCCATCAGCGTTGTAACGAATGTCGCTCACCAGCGTTTGCGCTTTGGTCTGGTGCCGCAATTGCAGATGGCAGGCGCGCAACTGACCGTCCAGCGTCAACTCGCGGTCCTGTCGATTATCACGTGCATCGACTTGTTCGAGTACCTGCCCCAGCGGCCCGAAGCGCCAGCGGGTCGTTGCACCGTCACCGGGCTCCAGCAAGCGCTGGCGGTCATCAACGTTTTGCGGCCAATCGGGGACGCTGGGGTCGAGGGTGAAGTGCCGCGTGCTTTCAATGCATTGCCCACTGATTGCAAAGCTTTGCGAGCACACACTACCCGCCGGATCATCGTGCCGAATCAACTGGCCCAGCTGATTCCGGGAGGGATCACCCGCGCCGGGCTGACCGTAAGTGAAACGTTCGACGCACCGCCCAGGCTCGGATGCGCCTTCTTCGAACACGGCAATCGGACGCAGCAGCGGGTCGTGTTGCACCTCGCGCCAGGTTTCTCGACTGTCCCAGTCGCACAGCGTCTCGGCACCGAGCCCGTACAACGCCAACTGCGTACCGGCATCGACGCTGTCGGAGCGCAGCGTTTGCCCGATCAACGAATAAAGGGTGCGCAGATTCGCTGGCGTCAGCGACTCGGTCGTTTGCAGTGCCCACAGGCGCGGATCCCACTGTTCCACAACCCTTCCGGCAGCGTCGCGCGCCGTGCGATTGACGCGGGTTTGAGCTGGGCAAAGGTCGTCGGCACGCCAATAACCAACCGTCCGAACCTGCAGTCCGCGCGGGTCGCTTACTGAAAGCGTCGGTGTTTTGCCATGCTTGTTCATCAGCTTGCTCCCGGCACTAGCGTTATCCATGCTTCAGGGCATCAGAGCATCCGCGCTTTACGATTTTCAACTGTCAGAAATTACAGTACCGACTGACGGTACATTCGGAATACGCGCGAATGTCCATTGCGCCGACCCTCCGGTAGGATGGTACTCACGAACCAAGGAGCGTTCCCTCATGTTCATCGGCATCCTGCTGATCATCACCTGGTTGATTCTGCTGCTGCGCTATCCCGCCAAGGCTGTGCCGGTCTCCGTGGCCGCGGCTGTCGGTCTGGGCCTGGTGGCCATGTGGGTGGTGTGGCTGGACAACCGCGAGCTCAAGCAACTGGCGCGCCTTGAGATGCGCATCAGCTATGCACCGGAGCAATGCCCGGCAGATCGGCCGCTGCAATTGAAAATGAAAAACGGCAACGACGTGCCGCTGACTGAACTGCGCTGGCGTATCGCAGCTTACGCGCCGGGCGACACGGTCAATCTGGCCGACAACCAATACACCGCCCCGCGCTATCGCGGCCCCGGCGAACTGCAGGCCGGCGGCGACTGGGAAGACTGCCTGCCGATGCCTCCACTGCGTCCCGGTTATCGCCCACAAACCCTGGAGTTTCGTGCCGAGCGCTTGCAGGGCAGTTTCTCCGACTGATCCCCCTCCTCCCATTTTTTGCACAAGGAATGCGCCATGCCCGTTGCGTTGATTACCGGTTGCTCCAGCGGCATTGGCCGCGCCCTCGCTGACGCGTTCAAAGCCGCCGGTTACGAGGTCTGGGCCAGTGCGCGCAAGGCTGAAGACGTCGCGGCCCTCGCCGCTGCGGGGTTCAGCGCAATCGCGCTGGACGTCAATGACAGTGTGGCGCTGGAACAACTCGCTGAGCGCATCAACCAACAACACGGCGGCCTCGACGTGCTGATCAACAACGCCGGTTATGGCGCCATGGGACCGCTGCTCGACGGCGGCGTGCCGGCCATGCAGCGTCAGTTCGAAACCAATGTGTTCTCGATTGTCGGCGTTACCCGCGCCCTGTTTCCGGTACTGCGCCGGGCCAAGGGGCTGGTGGTGAATATCGGCAGTGTCTCAGGGGTACTGGTCACGCCGTTCGCCGGCGCCTACTGCGCCTCGAAAGCCGCGGTGCATGCGCTGAGCGATGCGCTGCGCATGGAGCTGGCGCCGTTCGGTATCCGCGTGATGGAGGTCCAGCCTGGGGCGATCCAGTCGAGCTTCGCCAAGAATGCCGGGCATGAAGCGGAGCAACTGATCAACGAGCAATCACCTTGGTTTCCGTTGCGCGAGGGGATTCGTGCGCGGGCCAAGGCATCGCAGGACAAGCCGACGCCGGCCAGTGAGTTTGCGGCTGAGTTGCTCAAAGCGGTGCAGCAGAACACGCCGCCACGCTTGATCCGCATTGGTAATGGCAGCCGCGCGTTGCCATTGCTGGCGACGTTATTGCCCAAGGGATTGCTGGAGTCGACGTTGATGAAGCGGTTCGGCTTGCGCGGCCAGCTCTGAGACCGGGTTGACGCTTTCGCGAGCAAGCCCGCTCCCACAGGAGAATGCATTCCAAATGTGGGAGGAGAAATCGACGCCGGCCAGTGAGTTTGCGGCTGAGTTGCTCAAGGCTGTGCAGCAGGGCACGCCGCCAAGATTGATCCGCATTGGTAATGGCAGCCGCGCGTTGCCGTTGCTGGCGACGTTGCTGCCCAAGGGGTTGCTGGAGTCGACGTTGATGAAGCGGTTCGGCTTGCGCGGCCAGCTCTGAGACCGGGTTGACGCTCTCGCGAGCAAGCCCGCTCCCACAGGAGAATGCATTCCAAATGTGGGAGCGGGCTTGCTCGCGAAGGGGTCAGATCAGCCAACACTCAGCCCCAGCCCTTCATGAAATCTATAAACGCCCGCACCTTCAGCGGCAAATGCCGGGTATCCGGATACAGCGCGTAAACACCCTGCTGAGCAAAGCGGTAATCGGCCAACAACCGCACCAAGCGCCCCGCCTGCAGATCCTCCTGAATCAGCCACTGCGGCAAAATCGCCACGCCTTGCCCGGTCAACGCAAACGCCCTGAGCGTCGCCGAGTTGTCGGCGACGATGGCGGTGGTCCCAGGTTTTGGCTGGTAGACATGCTCACGGCCGGCCGGGTCGGTCACGGTCATTTCCGGGACGCGGCCATGGCCCAGCGTCGGCATCGACTCCAGCGTTGCCAGCGTGGCAACCGGCGCGAAGCGCTCGACCAGTTGCGGCGCCGCCACCGCAAACACTTCGAACCTCGACAACTGCACCGCGCGCAAATTCGAGTCGTGCATGCGTCCCAGACGGATCGCCATGTCGAAGCGCTCGGAGATCAGATCGGCGTGGGTCGAGGATGTCGACAAGTGAATGTTCAGTTGCGGCTGTTGCTGGCGAAACACCTCCAGCGCCGGCACCACTTGGGCCAGGGCAAACTCCACAGTGGTGGTGATGCGCAACGTGCCCTTGAGTTGCGAATGCTCAGAGCGCGCTTCCTCAATCGCCAGTCGCGCTTCGTCGAGGGTGCGCAGGCAGCGCCGATAGAAGCGCTCACCGGCATCGGTCAGGGCCAGTTGCCGGGTGTTGCGTGTGAGCAAAGTGACGCCCAGTTCTTCTTCCAGGCGCTTGAGATTGAAGCTCACCACCGCACGGGTCTGGCCCAAGGTATCGGCGGCAGCCGTCAACGACCCGGCCTCGACCACGGCTTTGAAAGTGTCAAAACGGTCCAGGCTGACCATACCCAGCGCGCTCCCTGTCAAAAATATTTTGACAAACTAGCAGGCAAACCAGCGTTTTCCTAACGCCTGAAGCGCACTACCCTGCGCGTCTCATTACAGGGAAGCTGCCATGGCCTATCGCTCGAAAGTCGCGCTGGTGTATCTGTTCGGGTTCGCCCTCGACCTGCTGAACATGTTCGCCGCGAGCATCGCCTACCCGGACATCGCCCGGGAATTACAGGCCTCGGTGACGCAATTGGCGTGGATCACCAACGCCTACATGCTCGGGCTGACACTGATCATTCCGCTGAGCGTGTGGCTGGCGGTGCGGCTGGGCGAACGGCGGCTGATTCTGGGCTCGTTGCTGCTGTTCGGTATCGCTTCCGGTCTGGTGGCCCAGGCCGGGTCGATTGAAAGCCTGATTGTCTGGCGCCTGCTGCAAGGCCTCGGTGGCGGGTTGTTGCTGCCGATCGGTCAGGCCTTGGCTTATCGGCAGTATCCCGCGACACAACGCGCGCACCTGACCGGCGTGGTGCTGATGGTCGCGCTGATGGTGCCGGCCCTGTCGCCAGCAGCAGGCGGCCTGATCGTCGAGGCGTTGTCATGGCGCTGGATTTTCTACCTGAACATGCCGCTGGCGCTGCTCGCTTTCGGCCTGGGTCTGCTGTGGTTGCAAGCGGATCAACCCGGCACGGAACGCCCGACACTGGATCTGCGCGGCCTGCTGCTGGCGGTGGCAGCCCTGACACTGTTGTTGATTGCCGTGAGCCTGGCGAGCGCCGCCGCTACCCGACACCTCGCCGGCGGAGTTCTGCTGCTCGGCGTCCTGACCTTATGGCTGTACCTGCGTGATGGCTGGCACAAACCCGACGCGGTGCTCGACCTGCAACTGCTCAAGAGTCCGTCACTGCGTTTGGCAATGCTGATCTACCTGTTCGTGCCCGGGGTGTTTACCGGCACCAACATGATTGCCGTGTTGTACCTGCACGACCTCGGCTTCGGCGCCGCGCAGACCGGTGCGCTGATGCTGTCCTGGGCGGCCGCATCGGGGGTGGCGATCATGCTCGGCAAACGCAGTTTCAACCGCCTCGGCCCCAAACCGTTGCTGATCGCCGGGATGCTTTTGCAGTGCCTGGGGATTGTCCTGCTGATGCGCATCGAACAACCCGCCGCCGCGCCGCTGGTCATTGCCTATGCCTTGATGGGACTGGGCGGCAGCCTGTGCAGCGTGACCGCGCAGAGCCTGGCGTTTGTCGGCATCGCGCCAGAAAAAATGGGCCACTCCAGCGCTCTGTGGAACATCAATCGCCAGCTCGGTTTCTGTCTTGGCGCCGCGCTGCTCAGTTCGCTGTTGGGTGCACTGGGCGGCAACGGATTCAAATACTGCTTTGTCGCGGCGGCCTTGCTCACCTTGTTGCCCATGATCGCCGTGCTGCGTTTCGACGCCTCCACAGTGCTCGCCCTGCTGAGCCCACCTCCCCTTCAGGAAAAATCCACATGACTGACTACAACGAATATTTTGATGAAGTGATCCAGGCCCATCTGGTGATCGAACGCTGGTTTGCCGTGGAGCAGGATTCGGCCGAAATGGAGCGCTTGCTGAGCCGGTTCTCGGCGGATTTTTCCATGGTCACGCCGCTGGGCCGGACGCTGGATATCGAAGCCTTGCGTGCGCTGTTTCAAGCGGCAGGCGGGAAGAAGCCCGGGTTCAGGATCGAGCTCAGTGAGCTGCGCGGGATTGCGCTGCATGCGCATGGCGCGACCCTGAGTTATCGCGAGCAGCAGAGCGATGCGAGCGGGTTGCGCACCGATCGCCGATCGACGGTGGTGTTTGAAAAGACCGAGGCCGGGCGGGTGCTGTGGCGGCATTTGCAGGAGACGTTTTGCGCTGAGTGATTACTCGGTTTTGGTCTGAAAGACCGGGTTGTCCTTATCGCGAGCAGGCTCACTCCTACAAGGAATCTTCGGTGTGGCAGAGATCCAGTGTAGGAGTGAGCCTGCTCGCGATTCAGTCGGCGCGGTCTGTCAGTTATCCACAGACTCTTGCTTCACCACCACCGTGCAAGTAATCCCCGCCGCCAACAACACACCCTCCGGCACTTCGTCGATGTGAATGCGCACCGGCACCCGCTGCGCCAGACGCACCCAGTTGAACGTCGGGTTCACATCGGCGATCAGCTCGCGGCTTTCCGGGTTGTCGCGGTCGTAGATGCCGCGGGAAATGCTCTCCACGTGGCCCTTCAACACTTCGCCGCTCATCAGTTGCATGTCGGCTTTGTCGCCTACGCGCACATGCGGCAGCTTGGTCTCTTCGAAGAAGCCGTAGACCCAGAACGAGTTCATGTCGACCACGGCCATTTTCGCTTCGCCGATGCGCGCGTAGTCGCCGCGATGCACGTTGAGGTTGGTCACGTAGCCGTCCACCGCCGCGCGCACTTCGGTGCGTTTCAGGTTGAGTTCGGCGGCTTCCAGTTGCGCTTGTGCGTGTTGGTAATCGGCGAGTGCGGCGTCGGCGATGTTGCTGGCGTCGTCGCGGTTTTCCTTGGAGATCACCAGGTTGTCGAGGTCGGCGCGACGATGCGCGTTGACCTTGCGCATCTCCCAGGTCGACTTGCGCGACGCGACCAGCGACTGCGCCTGCTTGACCGCGATGCGGTAGTGCTCGGGATCGATCTGCATCAGCAAATCGCCCTTCTTCACCAATTGGTTGTCGCGCACCGGTACGTCGACCACTTCCCCGGTGACGTCGGCCGCGACGTTGATGATGTCCGCCCGCACCCGGCCGTCGCGGGTCCACGGGGTGTTCATGTAGTGCTCCCACAGGGTCCGGCCGATCCACAGTGCCAGGGCCAGCACCAGCAGGGTCGCAAGCAGGCTGAAAAACTTTTTCATCAGAACGTTCTCAACGGTAGACAGTCAGCGCCATGGCGCCGAACAGACAGGTAAACAGACTCAGACGCAAAAGCGCCGGGTGCCAGAAAAAGCGGTACAGGTCGAACCCCGAGAGGAACCGGTCCAAGGCCCAGGCCAGCGCCGCAGCGACAAAAAACATCAGGGTCATGGTCGGCATGTACACACCGTGGAAGGCGATTTCACGAGGCATGGGCAAGTCCTTCGGGCTTGGCGACGGCATAGGCAGCGAGTGGTGATTGCGGGTCGAGCAACGAGGTGCGGATGAAGTGCAGATAGCTCTTCACCCGGCGTAACGCGGACGTGTCGAAGTGCGGCGCAAACGGCTCGTCGGTCGCGGCGACCCGACTGATCGCGTGATCGACCGCCACCAGTGCGCGCTCCAGATTGCTCGGGTTCGGTTGCAGAAACAGTCGCACCAGCGCCCGGCCCATGACGCGGATCGCCTGACGCCACGGCTGCGATTCGGCATACGCCGGATACACTGGGAGGATCGCCTGTTCCTTGCGCAATTCGATGATCGCGTGGCCGACTTCGAGCACCACGAACATCCAGCGCAGCAGGTTCTTCTGCACGGTCGGCTGCCCGGCGGCGAGACCATAAGCCTGATGCAGCAGGTCACGAGTACGACTCTCGAAACTCGACGCCAGGCCCTTGAGTTTGCCGCTGATCGCGTACACCACCTGGCCACGCAGATCCTGCTCCAGGCGCTTCCACAACCAGCGGCTGTTGGGCGGCAGAATGATTGCGCCAGCAGCGGCGCAGACCAGCATGCCCATGACCATGGCGATGTAGTCGTTGATGAAGGTGTAAGGGTTGTAAATGGTCAGGTTGTCCGGCACCGAACCGGTGCTGAAGAAGATCAACAAACCGAGACCGACACCGGCATATTGCGGTCGCGAAGCGAGGAACGAGCCGAGCACGATCACTGGCGCAAGCATCACGCACAGCAGCGGAAAACCATCGATCCACGGGAAGATGAAAAACATCTCGACGAAGCCGATCAGCGCCCCGAGGAACGTACCGCAGGCCATTTGAAAAGCCATGCGTTTCGGGTTCGGCGTGGCGGCGGACAGGCCCACGGTCGCGGCAGCAATCAGGGTCATGGTCGCACCGCTCGGCCACGCGGTGGCGACCCAATAGCTGCCCAGCACCATCAGGATGAACGAGGCGCGAATCCCCGAGGCCGCGGCGGCCCACCAGTTGGTTTGCGGGGTGAACGGCTCGTCCCAGCGCTCACGTTCGTGGCGGTGATCGGCCAGCGAGGCGTGGGTCTGTGCATAACTGTGCAGGTCGTCGACGAAGCGATAGAGCAGTTCGTATGCAGTGTGGAAATCCAATTGTTCGGCTTCACTCGGACCGGTTTCCTGGAAAATGCCGCGCAAGGTTCGCACGCGCGTCGGCAGGCCTTCCTTGTAAGTGGCCAATGCCGTCGCCAAACGTGCCGCGTCCGGGCTGGTCAAGGCGCGGCCACTGAAGCCGTCGAGTACTTCGGCCAGATCCTGCAGACCCGGCCTGATCGCGGTCACCACGTGTTCTTCGTCATTCACGCGCAGGCGTTCCAGCAACTGATGCAGGGCGTTGAAGCGCGTGGTAATGCCCATGAACTCGCTGTTCAAACGGCTGAGGCGACCATTGCGCCGACGCATATGCGGGTCTTCGAAAACGGTGACGCTGCGCAGCCCTTCCAGGCCCACGGCTTCGGCGATAAAACGCACGTTGCTCGCTTCGAACGACTCGGCTTTGCTACGCCCGCGCAGGCCATCGGTGACGAACAACGCGAACACGCCGAAGCGCTGATACAAGGCGTTGCGCATTGCTGCGCTGGCGGTTTGCGGCAGGATCGCGGCGCTGACTACTGTCGAGCAGAGAATCCCCAGCGAGATCTCCAGCACTCGCCAGACGGCGGCCATGAACGCACCGTCCGGATGCGCCAGCGCGGGCAGTCCGACCATCGCCGCGGTGTAGCCGGCGAGGACAAAACCGTAGGCGCGGAAGTTACGGCAACGTGCCGCACCGGCCGAGCAGATGCCGACCCAAATCGCCAGCGAACCGAGGAACAACTCAGTGTTTTGCGCGAACAGCGCAATCAGCGTGACCATCATCGCCGACCCGGCCAGGGTGCCTAGGAAGCGATAGAAACTCTTGGCGAACACCTGGCCGCTCTGCGGCTGCATGACGATGAACACGGTGATCATCGCCGTACGCGGCTGCGGCAACTCCAGGCGCATCGCCAGCCACAGCGTGAGGAACGCGGCGAGCAATACCTTGAAGATATACACCCAGGTCACGCCATCGCTGCGCGCCCAGTCAAACAAACCCCGGCGCCATTCCAGGGAGTAGAGCCAGCGTAGAGGTGCGGGCAAGGGAGTCATTTGGTCTTGCTCAATGATTGAGGACTTAACAATTTTTGTGATGAACACAAACTCTGTGGTGAGGGGATTTATCCCCGATGGGCTGCGAAGCGGCCCCGAAACCTGCAAGCCGGTTCTGCCTGGCACACCGCATTTGCTTTTCTTGGGGCTGCTGCGCAGCCCATCGGGGATAAATCCCCTCACCACAAAGGTTTTGTGTAGTGGGTTGTGCGTTCACCGCAAAAGGGCCGGGGTTTTCGGGGCTGCCGTTTGCTCGGCTGTGGGCACATCATTGCCAGCCCCGAGGCCGCCACCCAACGCCGTCACCAGCTCGGCATGCGCACTCAAGCGCGCCGCCTGCACCTGCTGCTGCACCTGCTGTTGCTTGAACAGCAAGGTCTGCGCATTGAGCACGTTGAGGTAATCGGTGAGGCCACGCTGATAAGCGATCATCGCGATGTCGTAGGTCTTCTGCGCGGTGGCCACCGACTCGGCGGCGAAGGCTTGCTGCTTGTCCATCGACTCGCGGCGGATCAACTGGTCGGAGATGTTCTTCAGCGCATTGATCAGCGTCTGGTTGTAATGCGCCACGGCAATGTCATACCCGGCGGACGCTTCGCCCAATTCGCTGCGCAAACGCCCACCGTCGAAGATCGGCAAGGAGATCGCCGGGCCGACGTTGTAGTTGAGTTTCTTGCCGGTCAAAAACTCCAGCGCCCCGCCGCCGGTGGCCATGTAGCCGAGGCTGCCGACCAGATCGACGTTGGGATAAAACCCGGCATGCGCGACATCGATGCCGCGTGCCTGCGCCGCCACTTGCCAGCGACTGGCGACCACGTCCGGGCGCTGACCGAGCAACTCGGCGGGCAATGCCGATGGCAGTTTCAACGCAGCACCCAGCGCCAGCGTCGGCCGCTGCAACTGCGCGCCCGCGCCCGCGCCCGGACCTTTACCCGCCAGCGCGGCGATCTGGTTGCGGCTCAGGGCGATTTCTTCGTCCAGCGCATCCAGTTGCCGATGGGTCTCCGGCAACGGCGTTTCCGCCTGACTGACTTCAAAGTGCGTGCCGATGCCGCCGTCCAGACGCTTCTGCGCCAGATCCAAAATCTGCTGTTGCTGCTTGAGGGTCGCGGCGACGATGTCGCGCTGGGCGTAATGCAGCGACAGCTCGATGTAGGCGCGCACGATATTGTTCTGCAATTCCAGCTGCGCCAGCCGCGCTTCGGCGGCGCTCATGTGCGCCAGATCCACCGCGCGTTCGCTGGCATTGCTTTCCCGGCCCCAGAGGTCGAGGGCGTAGCTGAAACCCAGCGCGGCGTTGTTGTCCCAGGTGGTGGTGTTGGCCAGCTCGCCCGGGCCGTAGAACTGGTCGGTCGGCCAGTTGTGGCGCTTGAGCGTTGACTCGCCATTGATCTGCAACGACTCGGCGGCCTCGGCGACACCGGCCAGCGCCCTGGCCTGACGCACTCGTGCAGCGGCCATGGCCATGCTCGGACTGCCCTGCACGGCGAGGTCGATCCAGTGATTGAGTTGCGGGTCGCCGTAGGCTTGCCACCATTGTGCGGTGGGCCAGTTTGCGTCACGGGCGGCGTGGGCGATGGCGTCATCAGTGGCCAGTGCGTCGGCTTCCAATGCCGTGCTATGCGGGGCAATTCCTTGCGTTGAGATGCAGCCGCTGAGACCCAGGGTAAAAGCCAGAACACTGAGCGGCAAAAGCGCTCTGATGATGCGACGCGGCACAGCTGCGAATTCCTGAAAGAGGGGTAAGGCGGGGCGTGTTCCCTTCTGTAGGAGCTGCCGAAGGCTCGGGCCGCGTTCGGACGATCTTTTGATCTTGATTCCCTTAAAACAAAATCAAAAGATCGCAGCCTGCGGCAGCTCCTACAGGGAGCGGCGCAATTCTAGGTGGGCGCCTTGGTGGCGATAAGCTGGGATTCCTGTGAATCTTTGTTACCGTTAACGAGATAATCCGTTGGTCGGGGGTCTCAGCCCCTGAAACTTCGTGTCACAATTTGCCATCTCCCTTGAGAGCACCCCATGGACACATTGCAAAACATGCGCGCCTTCAGTTGTGTGGCCGAAGCCGGCAGCTTCACCGCCGCCGCCGTGCAACTCGACACCACCACGGCCAACGTCTCGCGCGCGGTCTCCAACCTGGAAGCCCACCTGCAAACCCGCCTGCTCAATCGCACGACCCGGCGCATCGCCCTGACCGAGGCCGGCAAGCGCTACCTGCTGCGCTGCGAACAGATCCTGGCCTATGTCGAAGAAGCCGAAGCCGAGGCCAGCCAGGCCCACGCCCGCCCCGCCGGCCAGTTGAAAGTGCACACCATGACCGGCATCGGCCAGCACTTCGTGATCGACGCCATCGCCCGCTACCGCAAGACCCACCCGGACGTGACCTTCGACCTGACCATGGCCAACCGCGTGCCGGACCTGCTCGACGAGGGCTACGACGTGTCCATCGTGCTCGCCAGCGAATTGCCGGATTCGGGCTTCGTCTCGCAACGCCTGGGCATCACCTACAGCATCGTCTGCGCCTCCCCGGCTTACGTGAAAGCCAACGGCTGCGCGCAAAAACCCGCAGACCTGCTGAACCACGCCTGCCTGCGCCTCGTCAGCCCGGTGATCCCCCTGGAAAAATGGGCCTTCAACGGCCCGGACGGCCAGGAAATGGTCACCATCAACAGCTCGCCGTTCCTGGTGAACTCCGCCGACGCGATGAAAGCCGCGATCATCAGCGGCATGGGCGTCGGCGTCCTGCCGGTCTACGCCGCCATCGAAGGCCTGCGCAACGGCACGCTGGTGCGGATGATGCCCAACTACCGCTCGCAGGAACTCAACCTGTACGCGATCTACCCGTCGCGGCAGTACCTGGATGCGAAGATCAAGACCTGGGTCGAGTATTTGCGCGGGTCACTGCCGGAAATCCTTGCCGCGCACCAGGCAGAACTGGCCGCCTACGAGCTAAGCGGCAGCCTGGCTGGGGCAAGAGTGGCAAATTGACGTTATTAAGGGGGGCGGCAAAGGAATGCCAAACCCTGCATTTTGAATACTCCCCACTTAAATATCACCTGTCAGATATGACAGTGGACAGGCAGATTCTTTCGGCGAAACATCCTGGGGCACGTCTCATTAACTCCACGGAAGAAAAGCCATGAATTTTTTTTACTCCCCCCCCGAAAACCACCTCGTCACCGCTGAAGGCGAACTCAACGCCACCATCCATAACAACTTTAAGTTCCCGGATTTCAAAGGTATTCCACAGTTCTTCGTCACTAATCAGAAGATCGTAGTCGTATCTGCACGACACCAAATAACGGAAAACCAATGGAACTCCATTACCGTAACCTTCCCCTATTTGGTTGAAAACAGACGGTATGAGTTTCAACTAAATAGCGCAGTAGAACCTCCTTTGTTCATCGAAAGTTGCCGAACAGCCGATGGCGGCTCCATGAATCGTCCACACCCGGCCAAAGACGACGTTGGTCATATCATTTTTGATTTCGATCCCAACGCCGGAACACTGGAAGCCACCTTCAACTACACCATCATCGGCGACCAATCGGAAGTGCACCAAGCGGTAGGAAACATAAAAATCAAAGGTCTGACGCACACAAACGGTTACTGCCTCGAAAAACTTTTCAGCGAGTCCAACGCTTCCAACTGAGCTGGTAAGCCTCATTTGTGATCTCGCTATCTGACAAGTTGGCCGAGCTGGCGGTTGAATCGGGTGCTGGATAATGTGGAAGTGAGCCAATCTGCAGCACACAGCTGAGCCATTGTGGGAGCGGGCTTGCTCGCGAAGGCGTCAGCACATCCAACACTTTCGGTGACTGACACACCGC
Source organism: Pseudomonas sp. MWU12-3103b (assembly GCF_023100615.1). Taxonomy (NCBI): domain Bacteria; kingdom Pseudomonadati; phylum Pseudomonadota; class Gammaproteobacteria; order Pseudomonadales; family Pseudomonadaceae; genus Pseudomonas; species Pseudomonas sp. MWU12-3103b. Next base: position 154,184 of record NZ_JALMEY010000014.1, on the reverse strand, counting down.
TTTCGCGAGCAAGCCCACTCCCACAGTGGGATTGGGTGAGTCAGTTAGAGAGTGCTCGGCTCATAGGCCGCCATCGCTGGCAAGCCAGCTCCCACAGGGATTGGGTGAGTCAGTTAGAGAGTGGTCGGTTGTCAGGCCGCCATCGCTGGCAAGCCAGCTCCCACAGGGATTGGGTGAGTCAGTTAGAGACTGGTCGGCTGTCAGGCCGCCTTCGCTGGCAAGCCAGCTCCCACAGTGGGATTGGGTCAGTCAGTTGGAAACTGGTCGGCTGTCAGGCCGCCTTCGCGAGCAGGCTCACTCCTACAGAAAAGCAAAGCAGTCCAGACAGACCGCATGCTCTTCACCACTCAAATGGCCGAGTGTCAGCTCGCCGAAAGCTCTTGATCTTGCCGTGCCGGCCCCATCGGCAGGCTGAGTGGAGGGGTTTATCCGGGGGTAGGCGCGCAGCGCCATGCGGCGAAGCCGCATACATCGAGAGGAGGTGCAGCGAAGCAAACCGGAGGCGATGCCCCCGGATGAACCCCGCAACGAAGGAACCCGAGCCTAAGCGAGGGCCGAAGGCAGGGGCCAAGACCTTTGCTTCCTTTGGGGCGTTTGCCAAAGGGAGTCGCTGTAAGAGCGAAACCGCCAGCAGCAGCACCCGAAGCAACGGATATGTCCCCCATCAACCCAAAGCATGGTCGGCCCAGAGGCCGCCAAGACAACCCAAAACAGAAATGTTAGCTTGCTTGGCAATAAAGCCCAGAAGCCGAGCCCATAGCGATGAAAAAAACAGTCCTGGCCTTCAGCCGCATCACCCCGCCCATGATCGAACGCCTGCAACAAGAGTTCGACGTCATCGTCCCCAACCCGAAGAACGGCGACATCAACGCCCAATTCAACGAAGCCCTCCCCCACGCCCACGGCCTGATCGGCGTCGGCCGCAAACTCGGCAAAGCCCAACTCGAAACCGCCACAAAACTCGAAGTAGTCTCCAGCGTCTCCGTCGGCTACGACAACTACGACCTCGACTACTTCAATGAACGCGGGATCATGCTCACCAACACCCCCGACGTACTCACCGAAAGCACCGCCGACCTCGCCTTCGCCCTGATCATGAGCAGCGCCCGCCGCGTCGCCGAACTCGACGCCTGGACCAAGGCCGGCCAATGGCAGGCCAGCGTCGGCGCACCGTTGTTCGGCTGTGACGTCCACGGCAAAACCCTGGGCATCGTCGGCATGGGCAATATCGGCGCCGCCGTCGCCCGCCGTGGCCATTTCGGCTTCAACATGCCGATTATCTACAGCGGCAACAGCCGCAAGACCGAACTGGAACAGCAACTCGGCGCGCAGTTCCGCAGCCTTGACCAACTGCTGGCCGAAGCCGACTTCGTCTGCCTGGTGGTGCCGCTCAGCGACAAAACCCGCCACCTGATCAGCCATCGCGAATTGGCGTTGATGAAGCCGGGGGCGATTTTGGTCAACATCTCCCGTGGCCCGGTGGTCGACGAGCCGGCGCTGATCGAAGCCCTGCAAAACAATCGCATCCGTGGCGCCGGACTGGACGTCTACGAGAAAGAACCGCTGGCCGAGTCGCCGCTGTTCCAGTTGAAAAATGCTGTGACATTGCCGCACATCGGCTCCGCCACGAATGAAACGCGCGAAGCCATGGCCGATCGTGCACTGGCCAATCTGCGCAGCGCGCTGCTCGGCGAACGCCCGCAGGACCTGGTCAATCCGCAAGTCTGGCGCGGATAAAAAATGACGGGCAAGTGCAGAACCGCACTTGCCCGTTAGTTGCCGCCCTACACAACTTGAAATTGAACAACAAAGCCAATTTAACAACAGCATTATAAGCTCTGCCTGGCAATCGAATGATCGACCACTGCTATGGAGAGCTAATCCCGTGAACAACCTGACAACCGATAAAGTTATTCGCTACAGCAAAGTTATATTGATGGCTTACATCAGCTTCTTTGGTGTATTGGTGATGATTCACAACTTTACCGACTATGACTCGAACTACACGTACGTGGCTCATATCCTGAGCATGGACACTACCATCGCCAATGACTCCATAAAGTACCGAGCCATCGATTCACCGATGATTCATCACCGCATCTATTGGTTCATCATCACGCTGGAAGTGACGTATACGACGTTATGCCTGATAGGCACCTATCAACTCTATCGGCACATCAATGCGCCTGCAGAGGTATTCCACGAGGCAAAAAAGTTCTCGATCATGGGCATACTGGCGGCAATTTTCATTTATTACGTGTGCCTGCAAACCGTGGGTGTGGAATGGTTTGACATGGACACCTCACAATCATGGAATGCCAAGGACTGGGCCCGGCATATCATTGATTTCATATTCCCGGTGATGATTTACATCACCTTGAAAGTCGAGCGCTGATGTTCAGTGATCGTTTGTTTCATACCAACTTCCCCTGCACCGGCGCCACCAGCGTTTTCGGCTTACGAAACACCAAGACATTACCCAGCATCACCAACACCAGCCCGAGCAACGCCGGTGCCGTCCACTGATAACCTTCAGCAAACGCTGACACGTTCAGTGCCACCACCGGGAACAGCACGGTGCAATACGCCGCACGTTCCGGCCCCATACGCCCAACCAGCGTCAGGTACGCGGTGAAGCCGATCACCGAACCGGGGATCACCAGATACAGCAACGCCCCGACGTAACGTGGCGACCACTCCATGTCGAACGCAATGCCATTGACCAGACACCACACCGACAACATCGCCGCCCCGTAGGCCATGCCCCAGGCATTGGTGGTCAAGGGTTTCAAGCCTGCCTTCTGCTGCAGACTCGACAACATATTGCCCGCCGAAAAACACAAGGTGCCACACAGCGCCAGGCCAAGACCAAGCAACGTTTCGGGGCTGGCGTGATGGCCGGCCAGTTCCGGCCAGAACAGCATTCCCAGACCGAACAGGCCGAGCGCCCCGCCCATCAAAACATTGCGCGCGATGCGCTGACCGAAGAATACGCGTGCATTGAGCGCATTCCACAAAGTGGCCGTGGAAAACACCACCGCCACCAGCCCGCTGGGAATCCACTGGCTGGCGGTCAGAAAGCACATGAAGTTGACGCAGAACAGGCACAGCCCCTGCGCCACACAGATCAGATGGCCGCGCCGATTCATCGGTTGCAGCCGCCGACTGAGCAGCAACAGCACGAACAGCACCAGCGCGGCGAGACCGAAGCGATAAACGATCGACACCGGAATCGCCACCACGCCCAGTTGCCATTTCAGGGCAATCCAGGTGGTGCCCCAGATCAGCACGGTCAGCAGATACAGCGAAAGGTTCATGACGAAACTCCTGAGAACACCGGGCACTCTGTGGCAAGCGAGCTTGCTCGCGCTTGAGTGCGCAGCACTCACTGATGGGTCCGCTGCGCAGCCCGGCGGGAGCAAGCGCCCTCGCCACAGGGTTGTGTTGTATGGAGGTTCAGGGTGCGACAGCAACGATCGGGGCGCTTGCAGATTCTTGCGCTTTTGTCGCTCGACAGGCTGGCAGCGCGAAAGCTACGGAGTAGGATGCAAGGCGTTGGAGAGAACCGAATATGGCCGCTATCGATAACCTGCAAGTCTTCCAAGCCCTCAACCGTTCGCCGAATGCACGCCTGTTGCACAGCGCCGATCTCGGTGACGGCTTGTCTGCGGCCCTCTGGACCAACCACCACGATGCCCAGGAATACGAAACGCCGAGCCACCACACGCTTTCCTGCTACATCGCCGGGGGCACGGGCACGTTTCGCCGTGGCCAACCGGGGCGCAAGGGCGGACCGGACAAGTTGTGCATCCTGCCCGCCGATCACCAATCGGGCTGGGTGATCAACGGCGATCTGCGTCTCGCTCATCTGTATTTCAGCGCCGAACAATTTGCCTTGGGTTGCGTCACGCTGCTGGATCGCGAGCCGCGAGAGATGCAGTTGCGCGAGCAGACCTTTCTGGAAGATCCGCAGCAGGCCCGACGCTTTCGTCAGTTACTGACACTGAATTGGGACGAACCGGCCGAACGCCTGCTGACCAGCAGCATTGCGCATGAATTGATCAGCCATACCCTGCTCAGCCAGGTCGGCGCCCGGCAGGGTGTGCGCCTCAAGGGCGGACTGGCGCCCCATCAGCGGCGGCAACTGGTCGAGTTCATCGAGAATCAGTTGGCCGAGCCGATCAGCCTCGGGCAACTGGCCGGATTGTGTGCGCTGTCGGAATACCACTTTGCGCGGATGTTTCGCGTGAGCTTCGGCCTGCCGCCGCATCAGTACGTGCTGGCGCGGCGCTTGAACCGGGCGCGGGAATTGTTGCGTGGCACGGCGTTGCCGCTGGGGGAGATTGCACTGGCGTGCGGGTTTGCCAGTGCCAGTCATTTCACCAACCGGTTTCGGCAGGTGTTGGGTGGGACGCCTGGGGAATATCGGCAGGCGTTTTTGCGTTAGATCCGGGGTTTTTATTGCCTGTTCGGGCCTCTTCGCGAGCAAGCCCGCTCCCACAGGGTTCAGAGTGAACTCAGATTGTGTGAATAACACCATCCAATGTGGGAGCGGGCTTGCTCGCGAAGAACGATGACGCGGTCCTGGATCAGAACTCCAGCGTACTGGAGAGCGAAATCTGCCGCGAATCGCCCATCGACACAAAGAACCGGCTCGCCGCCGAGGTGTAGTAGGTGCGGTCAAACAGGTTCTTCACGTTGAGCTGAAACTTGACCTTCTGCCCTTCGAGTCTGGTGTCGTAAGTGGCAAACGCATCGGCCACGGTGTAGCTCGGCAGGTCGAAATCATTCACCGCGTTGCCCGCGCGCTCGCCGACATACCGCGCCCCGGCACCGACCCGCAGTTGATCGCCGCCGATCACGCTGCCGAAGTCATACACCGCCGACAATGAGCCGCTGTTCTTCGCCACGTTTTGCAAGCGATTGCCTTTGTAGTCCGGGTCTTCGGTGACCTCGGCATCGGTGTAGGCATAGGCGCCGATCAGGCTCCAGCGATCGGTCAACTGCCCGGTCAGGTCCAGTTCCAGACCCCGGGAACGCACTTCGCCAGCCGCGCTGTAAATGGTGGTCGGGCCTTCAGAATTGGAGACCAGCACGTTGCGCTTCTTGATGTCGAACAGCGCGATATTGCCGGTGATGCGCCCCGGTATATCCAGACGCGCACCCAGTTCCCACGACTTGGCTTCTTCCGGCGCGATGCTGCCGTCGAGCACGGTGCTGCTGCCGCTGAGCGGGGCGATGGTCGAATTGGGTTTGAACGATTCGGTGTAGCTGCCGTAGAACGACAACTCGTCGGTGTAGCGATACACCAGCCCCGCGCGAGGCACGAATTTCTGCCCGTTGCTGTCGGTGTTGGCCTTGAACGGCACGCCTTTGCCGGCGTACTGGTCGTACTCCTGGAAGCGTCCGCCGGCGACCAGAATCCACTGGTCGTTGAGGTGTATCGAGTCCTGCAGAAACACCGAATCGCTGCGCAGCAGATCGGTCTGCGCGCTGTCCGCCGGGCTGACCGTGGTGCCTTCGACTTCACGGCCATACACCGGATTGACATAGCTGAAGGTGCTCAGGCTTTTCTGGCGGATCAGGTCGGCGCGGTAGATTTTGCGGTACTCGTCGTCCACGCCGAACACCAGGTCATGTTGCATGCCCAACAGGTTGACCTTGCCCTCAAGGCTGGCGGTGGTGAAGCGGTCAGTGCTGATCGCGCCTTGCGTGCCGTCCATGCTGCGGGTCAGCGTGCCTTTTTTGGTGTCGATGGCGGTCACGCGCACTTGGCTGGCGTCGTAGGTTTCGCGGTTCCAGCTGTAGCCGAAGTGGGCCTTCCAGTCGTCGTTGAGTTCGTGGTCGGCCTCGAAATGGTACAGGTCCGAGCGGCCTTCCATGTCGTTGAACGGCTCGTCCAGACGCTCGTTGCGCGAGATGTCCAGCGGATGGTTGGTGCGTGGATCAATCACCGTGCCCCGGTCGAACGGGGTGAGGAATTCGCGATGCTCATAGCCGAACGACAGCTTGGTGCGCTCGCCGAACCAGGCCAGCGACGGCGCGATCAGCGTCTCGCGGTGAGTGCCGTAGTTGCGCCAGTAATCTTCGTCTTCATGGTCCAGCACCAGCCGATAGGCCAGCCCTGATTCACCCAGCGCACCAGTGCTGTCGAAGGTGCCACCGCTGCCATTCTTGCCGTCGCCGTAGGTGGAACCGCGCAGGGTCAGCGCGTTGTATTGAGTCAGTTCCGGCTTCTTGCTGACCAGGTTGACCACGCCGCCCGGATCCTGAATGCCGTAGAGCAACGAGGCCGGGCCCTTGAGCACTTCGACCCGATCGACCGTCGCGTTCATGCCACGGCCCTGCACGATCGGCATGCCGTCGCGCATGATCGAGCCATTGCGGTTGTCGCCAAAGCCGCGGGTCATCACCGAGTCTTGCGTGCTGCCCAAGGTGTTGCCCTGGGTGATGCCGCTGACGTTGGCCAGCGCATCGTCGAGATTGCGCGGGGCCTGATCGCGAATGACCTGGGCCGGGATCACGTTGACGGTCTGCGGGATTTCCTGCAGCGAAGCCGAGGAGCGCATTACCGAACTGGTCTGCGGCGGCTGATAGCTCATCGACTCGTCACGCATCGACGTGATGGTGGTCGCGCCAAGATTGAGTGCGCCTGCGCTGGGTTGCGGTTCCAGCGCCAGGGTGTGGCTGTCGGTACGGCGAAAGGTCATGCCGGAACCACTGAGCAGGCGTTGCAGCGCCTGTTCGGCGCTCATCTGGCCGCTGACGGCCGGGGCGTTGAGGCCGTACGGCGCTTCATCGGTGTAGACCACGCTTTGCCCGGTGACGCGGCTGAAGTCGCTCAGAGCCTGGGGCAGTGGTTTGGCGCTCAGGGAGAAACTGAACTGTTTCTGTGTCGGGCTGCTGACGGTTTCAGCGGCCAGCGCCACACTCAGCGGCAACAGCGCCAACGCCGAAAAACTCAATGCCGAAACACCCAACCACTGTTTGACCGAACCCGATTTTGCCCTGGACTTCATTGCTCAATGACCTGTGTAGAACCGCAACGGATGCGAATGACTCGCAGTTTCAGTCACTACACGGATGGGGCTGCGGTTTACCTCACCACAAATTTGAAAATATTTTTCGAGAGCAGTGTCGGTAGTTCTGACGCCTTCGCGAGCAAGCCCGCTCCCACATTCTGGAATGCATTCCCCTGTGGGAGCGGGCTTGCTCGCGAAGAGGCCAGTAGACCTAGCGCAAAATAATCAGATGCCCCAGCACCTGATGCTGCTCAAACCCCAGCACCCCTCGCAACGAACTCAGCACCGCCTGCGGATCCTTGCTCGGAAAACTGCCGCTGACCTTGCGCGCAGCCAACTCATCATTGAGCACAACAATCCGTCCCGGGTAATAGCGCCGCAGATCCTCCACCACATCGGCCAGCGACGCCTTGTAGTAATTCAGCCAGCCCTGACGCCAGGCCAGTTGCGCTTCGCTGTCCACCGCGTGCAGTTTTTCCGCACTGCCCTGCCCGTAAGCCACTTGCTGGCCGGCGGTCAGAATCTGCTGTTGCGCGTTGCGATTCGCCGTCACGCCAACGCGCCCGGACAGCACCGTGACCTGCGCACCTGCGGGCTGCAGACGCACTTCGAATTGCGTGCCGAGCACCCGCGCCTCGCCCTTCTCCGCCGCGACCACAAACGGATCCCCCGTATGCGTGACACTGAAAAATCCGGCACCGCGACGCAATTGCACATGCCGCTCGCCCTGACTGAAATCCACCGCGATGGCACTGTCGGCATCCAGCGTGACTTGCGATTGATCGGCCAGGGTCACGGTGCGGATCTCGCCCGGTGCCGAAACGTAATCGGCACCCAGATCATCGATCCAGCGCTGCGGCTGCCAACCCGTGCCAAGGCTGATGATCAGCATCAGACACGCGGCCATCGCCAGCGCGCCCGACCAGCGCAGCAGCGGTAAACGACGCGGACGATCCATCGCATTGAGGTAGCCCTGCAACGCCAACGCCTCTTCATCGGCCAAGGTACGCGCCGGACTTTCGCTCAACTCCCAGAGCACTTGCGCCTGGGCGTAGGCCTCGGCGTGGGCCGGGTCGGCGCGCAGCCATTGGCTGAAGGTCAGTTGATCGCCGGTGCTCGGGCGGTCGTGCAGCAGACTCAGCCAGGCGAGCGCGGCCTGCTCCTGAGCGGGCGTTGGAATGACACGGTCGTTGGCTTTCACGGTGCTTTCCCTGGCAGGCGTGGCGCGGGTTCGCGCAGGCTGGCCTTGCAGGCCTCGAGGGCGCGCATCATATGTTTTTCCACGGCGCTTTGGGACAGGCCCATGGCTTTGGCGATGTCTGCGTATTTGCGGCCGTGGATGCGATTGAGCAAAAAGATCTGCCGAGTGCGCTCGGGCAAGGCACGCAACGCCGCCTCGACATGGCGCAGATCATTGCCCGCTTCGAGCGCGGCTTGCGGTTCGCTGCCGTGACTGTCCGGCGCATCCGGTTGCCAGCCCTCATTGACCCGCACCCGCGTGCCTTCGCTGCGCAAGTGATCGATGGCGATGTTGCCGGCGCAGCGCAAAAGATAGGTGCTGAGTTCTTCGACCTGCACCAGCGGCCGTCGCCAGAAACGCAGAAACAGGTCCTGCACCAGATCCGCCGCCGTGGCCCGGCAGCCGACGCGCCGGTTGACCAGCGCTTCCATCTGCGACCGCTGCGACAGGAACACCTGAAGAAAATGCGCACGCGCGCCGTGCGGTTCGTCGTCGCGGGATTCCGGGGGATGACCGATCAGCATGTCAGACCTGCGCCCAGGCAGCGACCGGGCTGGCCAGCAGACTCAACCCGGCCAGTGCGATGGCCAGACGTGGGCGATACGGCAGCAACAGCACCAACGCCAAGGCGCTGAGCATGAGCACCGCGAACCAGTCGACCAGACCGAAACTCCAGCCGTGTGCAGCGACTGCCGCCCAAAGCGACAGCCCGAGCAACAGCCAACCGGCGAGTTTCAAAACCCGTGCGCGTCGGACCGAGAGTTTGTTGCCGAGCAGCTCATCGTGGTGCCGAGGCATCGACAGACACAACGCGCTGAACCCGGCGTAGCACATCAACAACGCCAGCAACATCAGCTGACCTCCTGCTCAAGCGCGATCGGTCGCGGCTTTTCGCGGGATGTTTTTTTCACGCTGACGGCGCCGCCGGCACGCTGCATTTTCCATGCGGCCCAGCCGAGGAACAGACCTGCGCCCAGGCAAGTCAGATCGAAACCCGCCAGCGTCCAGTCACCTTGCGCCAGCGTTACCCCGAGATTCCACGGTGTGGTCAGATTGATCAGCGGCACCGCGATAAACAGCACGGCAGCCAGCGCGAGCTGTTCGACCCAGGCCTTGCGCCCTTTGCGCAGCAACGCATGCACCACACTCAAAGCCCAGGCGATAAAAAACGCATTCACTTCCTGATCGGCGCGCCCGAGCAGATCTGTCGGCAACAGGCGATTGGCCAAAAAGAACACCGCCACCGCCAACACCAGCCCGGCCATGCTGGCGATGTTCAGCACTTCCACCAGACGCAATTCGAACGGCATCACGCCGCTCTTGGCGTGTTTGAGCTGGCGCTTGCCAAGCCAGATCACCAGCCCGGTGCCGATCATCGCGGTACTCGCCAGACCGCAGATGAAATACAGCCAGCGCAACGTCGCCCCGGCGAAGTGGCCCATGTGCAAACCGTAGAACGTGCCGCCGACGGCCATCGCCACTGGCTGCTCCGGGGTGCTGCCGAGGCGCTCGCCGGTGACGCCGTTGAACGTCACCGCGCGACCGAAATCGTGGACGACGCGGTCGCCACGGCGCGACAGCACCACCGAGGCATTCGCGTCCCCCGGGTTGTTCACTGTCAGCCGCGCGGTGCTGCCTCCCGCCCACTGCTCGCTCGCCTTGGCCAGCAGTGGTGCCATCGGACTTAGCGGCGCCGCCCGGTTGGCTGGCTCAGGGGTCTTCGATGCCGGAAAAACTTCGTCGTAAAAGGCGCGCACGTCGCCGTTATAGGACGCCAGAATGCTCGCCGGCATGACCATCGCCATGAAAATCACCAGGCTGCTGTAGGTGATCATCAAGTGAAACGGCAGCACCAGCACGCCGACCGCGTTATGCCCGTCGAGCCATGAACGCTGGCCTTTGCGCGGGCGAAAGGTGAAGAAGTCCTTGAAGATTTTCTTGTGGGTGATGATGCCGGTGATCAGCCCGACGAACATCACCATCGCCGCCATCGTCGCCAGCCAGCGGCCCCATGGATAAGGCATTTGCAGCTGGAAATGGAAGCGATAGAAGAACTCGCCGCCCAGGCTTTCGCGGGCCTGGACTTCACTGCCGGTCTGCGCGTCGAGTGTTCTGGATTCGAACTTGCCGCGCTCGCCCGGTGTGTTCGGCGCCTGCTGCCAGCGCACCGTCAGGCCCGGGTCACGGGCGTCGGGCAAGTCGATCAGCCAGCGCGAGGCGCCGGCGGCGTGTTGCTGCAGGTAACTTTGCGCCAGGGTCAGGCTCGCTTCGGCATTGATGGGTCGTGCGGGAATTTCCGGCTGCATCCAGTGGCTGATCTCATCCTTGAAATAGGCCAGCGTTCCGGTGAGGAAAATCGCAAACAGCAGCCAGCCGAACACCAGCCCCGTCCACGTGTGCAGCCAGGCCATCGACTGACGAAAGCCCTCTTTCATGCGTAACCCAAGCCCCGCGCGGCACCCGACACCGTCGCCAGAATCACGCTGGGCACCAGCAAACCGACCCACGCCGACCACGCCGTGCGGCAAGCGAAGCACCACAGCACCGCGACCAGATAGACCAGAAAGGAAATGGTCATACCGGTCACCACCGCTTCAGCGCGGCTCAACGGCAGCCACAGCGTCAGGGTGACACTGGCCAGCGCCGCGACCAGATAGCCGCCGAACACCGCCGCCAGCACCCGCGAGGTAACGGCCAGACGATAGGACATGGGAAGTGAGGCGAGTTTGCCTTTCATGTTTCGACCCTGAAACGAAAAAACGTCCGGCCGACAAGCCGAACCAACAGGCGAGCAATATTAATGATAAATATTCTCATACGCAAAAGCATCTGATTGCCGGACACCCTCGCCCGCCCCTACAATGCGAACAGTTCTTGTTCTCTAACGCATCGATCATGCGCCCGGAGTAATACCCTTGTCGTCCGCCCATCCCGTCGAATCGCTCTACCACGACCACCACAGCTGGCTCACCGGCTGGTTGCGGCGCAGACTCGGCTGCCCGGACAGCGCGGCGGATCTGGCGCAAGACACGTTCATCCGCGTGCTCAGCTCTCGCGAACCCGCAGTGATCATCGAGCCGCGCGCCTTCCTCACCACCCTCGCCAAACGCGTGCTGTTCAATCATTACCGTCGTCAGGATCTGGAACGCGCCTACCTCGACACCCTGGCGCAGATGCCGGAAATGGTTGCGCCATCGGAAGAAGACAAAGCGATCATCCTGCAAACCCTGATCGAGCTGGACCAACTGCTCGATGGCTTACCGCGTCTGGTCAAGCGCGCCTTTTTGCTGGCGCAGGTCGATGGCCTGACTTATCCGCAAATTGCCGCCGAGCTGGGCATCTCCGTAGCCACGGTCAAACGCCATCTGCACAAAGCCGCCCTGCGCTGCTATTTCGCCCTATGAACCGCGTCCCGGATTTCTCTGCGCAAGTGGCCGAACAGGCCGTGCACTGGCTGATGGAAATGCAGCAAGGGTCGTTCTCCCCGCGTCAGCAACAAGCCTGGCAACAATGGCTGGACGCCCACAGCGAACATCGTCGGGCCTGGGAGCACATGCAGCGGGTCAACCAGCGCTTGCGCGGCGTGGCGTCGCCATTGGCCCATGCCGCGTTGAACGGGCAGAAGTCTTCCAGTCGCCGTCAGGCGCTCAAATTGCTGCTGCTTCTCGGTGCCGGTTCAGCCGTCACTTGGGGCATGCGCGAGCACAATCCGCTGCCGACGCTGCTCGCCGATTACCGCAGCCCGCTGGGGGAGCGCCGCAAAGTTACGCTGGGTGCGGGCAGCCAGTTGCAGCTCAACACCGCGAGCGCAGCGGACGTGGACAGCACGCAACGGCTGATTAGTCTGCTGGAGGGCGAGATTCTGCTCAGCACCGTACAAGCGTTCGAAGTGCGCACGGCACAAGGGCTGTTGAGAACCGCTGCTGCCCGGCTCAACGTCCGGCAATTTGCCGATCGTACGCAGGTGGCGCTGTTTGAAGGCCAGGTCGAATTGACCCGCCACGAGCACGCACCGATGTGGCTGCCCGTCGCCCGTCAGCTGAGTTTCAGCGCCACTTCGGTCAGCGAAGCCAAGCCACTGGACGCCAACAGCGGCGCCTGGGCCGACGGTATGCTGGTTGCCGCGCACATGCGCCTGGGCGATTTTCTTGATGAGCTCGGCCGCTACCGTCGCGGCCAGTTGCATTGCGATGCGAAAGTGGCCGACCTGCTGATCTCCGGGACTTATCCACTGGACGACAGCGAGCGGATTCTTGATCTGCTGCAAATCAGTCTGCCGGTGAAAGTGCGGCGCTTTACCCGCTATTGGGTCAGCGTCGAGGCCCGGGTTTAGCAGCAAGATCAAAAGATCGCAGCCTGCGGCAGCTCCTACATTGGCTCGGTGTACATCCTGAAGGAGCTGCCGAAGACTGCGATCTTTTGCTCTCGAAAAATAAATGAGCCGTTTTTCAGATCTGGCGTGACAGAGAAGGAAAGCCCCCTTGATTCAACCTTCTCAGGATCAACCTTCATGCACCCCACCCGTCTCACGCCACTGGCCAGCCGCCTGCGCAACCTCATACTGGGCGCCAGCCTGAGCTTCAGCGCTCTGCCGGCCATGGCCGCCGAAACCAGGGTTTACCACATCGCCCCGGCATCGCTGGAAAACACCCTCAACCAGTTTGGTCGTGAAGCCGGCGTGCTGATTTCCTTCGGCTCGCAGATCACCCGAGGCGTGCAAAGCCGTGGCCTCGAAGGCAGCTACAGCACCGCAGAAGGTCTCGATGCATTGCTCGAAGGCACCGGCCTGCAAGCCCGCGCCGAAGGCAACAATGCCTTCAGCCTGCAACCGGTCGGCGACACGGCGCTGGAGCTGGACACCTCGAAAGTCGTCGGTGACTGGCTCGGTGAAGCGGCGCAGGTCAACGTGTTCGAACACCCCGGCGCCCGCGATGTGATCCGCCGCGAAGACTTCGAACGTCAAGGCGCGACTCAGGCGCGCGACGTGCTCAACCGCATCCCCGGGGTCAATGCCCCGGAAAACAACGGCACCGGCAGCCACGACATGGCGCTGAACTTCGGCATTCGCGGCCTCAATCCGCGCCTGGCCGCGCGCTCGACCGTACTGATGGACGGCATTCCCGTGCCATTCGCACCGTACGGTCAGCCACAGTTGTCGTTCGCGCCGATCAGCATGGGCAACATGGATGCCGTGGACGTGGTGCGTGGCGGCGGCGCCGTGCGTTACGGCCCGCAGAACGTCGGTGGCGTGGTCAACTTCGTGACCCGCGCCATTCCCGACGCGCCGACGGTCAAGGGTGGTTTCCAGACGGAAACCAGTCCGTCGTCGAGCCATGACGGCTTCAAGACCAGCGCCAACCTGCTGGCCGGCGGCACCAACGAAAATGGTCTGGGCGGCGCGCTGCTGTACTCCGGCACCCGTGGCGGTGACTGGCGTGAACACAGCGACAGCGAAATCGACGACCTGATCCTCAAGGGCAAATACCAGCTCGACGAGGCCAACAGCTTCAACGCCATGGCCCAGTATTACGAAGGCAAGGCCGACATGCCCGGCGGCCTCAGCGTTGCCGATTACGACGCCGATCCGTATCAGTCGACGCGCCTGAAAGACCAGTTCTGGGGTCGCCGCACAATGTTCAACTTCGGCTATCGCTATCAGGAAGATCGCCGCGAATTCACCGCCAACACCTTCTTCACCAAGACCCTGCGCAGCGGTTATCTGGATCAGGGCAGTTTCCTCTCGCTGTCACCGCGCGAATATTGGGTGCGCGGTTTCGAAACGCGTTTCGCCCAAGGCTTCGACCTCGGCCCGACCAGCCATGAAGTCGGCGTCGGTTACCGCTTCATCAACGAGGCCGGCCACGAGTTGCGCTATCGCACGCCGATCAGCAGCAACCAATACCCGACTACCGACAGCCGCAACGACCGCGACACCCGCGGTGGAACCGAAGCCAATGCGTTGTTCGTCGACGATCGCATCGACATCGGCAAATGGACCATCACTCCGGGCGTGCGCTACGAGATGATCGAGTCGCAGCAGACCAACAACCTGACCGACGTCAAATACAAGGGCGACTACAACACCGCGCTGCCGGCGCTGAACGTGCTGTATCACCTGAGCGACAGCTGGAATCTGTACGCCAACACCGAAGGTTCGTTCGGCAGCGTGCAATACAGTCAGATGCCCAACCGTGTGAGCAGCGGCGAAGTCAAACCGGAGAAGGCCCGCACCTGGGAACTCGGAACCCGTTATGACAACGGCACCCTGCGCGCGGAAATCGGTGCGTTCCTGATCAACTTCGACAACCAGTACGAAAGCAACCAGACCAACGATTCGGTGATCGCCCGAGGCGAGACCCGCCATCAGGGCATCGAGACCAGCGTCAACTACGCGCTGGATGACTTGAGCCCGGCACTCGCCGGTTTCGATGTGTACGCCACTTATGCCTATGTTGACGCGACCATCCGTGAGGACGGGCCGAACAAGGGCAATCGCGTGCCGTTCTCGTCGAAACACAAAGGCACGATTGGCGTCGGTTATACCGAGGGCCCGTGGAAACTCAACGTCGACAGCAGCTTCCAGAGCGACCAGTTCGCCGACAATGCCAACACCTCCAGGGAAAGCGCCGACGGCAGCACCGGCAAGATCCCCGGTTACATGCTGTTCAGCAGCCGCGCCGGTTATGACTTCGGCCCGCAATTGTCGGATCTGAACGTGGCGGTGGGGGTGAAGAACATTTTCAACACCCAGTATTTCACCCGCTCGTTTGATGACAACAATAAAGGCAAGTACGTGGGTGAACCGCGCACGGTGTACGTGCAAACCTCCCTCGCGTTCTGAGATTGAAAAAACCCTCACCCTAACCCTCTCCCAAGGGAGAGGGGACTGATTGCGGGATGCTTGCGAAGTACGCCGACCTGATTCTGCTTTGCCGAATCCATAGTCGAGTCGGTCTTTCAGGTCGATGTTTCACGTCAGACACCTCGGTCGGCCCCCTCTCCCGGAGGGAGAGGGCTGGGGTGAGGGGCCGCTTTCTGATGCCCTGCGCAAAAAACGCCACAAACAAAAACGGGCCTGCTTGCGCAGGCCCGTTCTCATGGGGTGGCTTGAAAAATCAGCGTATCAACTGTTGATCGCTGCCTGTTCGTTCTCGAGAAATTCTTCCTCCAGCAGTGCATCATTCGCCTTGCTGAATGGCACGATGGCGGCGCGAGGTTTGCCTCGCAGTTTGCCAAACAGGTGCTCCAGCGCGTGTTCCAGTTTTTCGGCTGCACCGTCGATCGCCTGTTCCAGCGAATCGGCTTTGTGGGTGACGGAAATCGGTTGATGGCCTTTTGGCCGCGCTTCCAGTTGGCAGCGCAAGTCATGGGGACCTGGTTTGTCGCCGTTCTCGTCGCTCAGGTGGACTTCGACACGGGTCAGGTCTTCTTCATAACGTTCGAGCGTGCTCTCAATAGTTGTACGTACCCACTCCTCCAGTCGCTTACTGCTTTGAATATGGTTATCGCTGTTGACTTGGATTTGCATAGTTCATCCCTTATTTCAGCTAGCTCGCCAGAGGCCTTGAATTGGATTTCCTGACCTCCTGGTTACAACAATCGGCCCGACCGACGAACATTTCAACCCCTGAAAAAAGATAAATATTCATTCGCAAAAAAAGCCGGACAACCGGGCAAGTCACTGGTAAGGTCGGGAGTTGGGTCGTTTCGCAACCCTGCAAAATCTGCTCACAATTGCCCGTCGTTCAACGGGTGCAAACTGCGGAAAATCCCCGCCTCCTCCACCAGCCAGTCATGCACCGCGCGCACGCCCGGATGGCTCAACGCCCCCGGCGCATACAGCAGCACGTAGCGTTTGTGGTTGGGCACCGACAGGCCGAACGGCACAATCAACGTCCCGCGCTCCAGTTCATCGTTGAGCAACGTGCGCCGGGCAATCGCCACGCCCATACCCGCGATCGCCGCTTCGATGGTCAGGTGATTGCGATTGAACGTGTGCCCACGCCGCACGTCGGCGCCTTCAAAGCCAATCGCGTTCAGATAAAACTCCCATTCCGCATATTCATAACTGCCGCGCCAGGCGGTGATGTCGTGCAACAACGGGAAATGCACCAGATCCGCCGGCCCATGCAGCGGCGGACGCCCACGCAACAGGCTCGGCGCGCACACCGGGAAAATCTGCTCGTCAAGCAAGGCTGTGGATAACAGCCCCGGATAGCTGCCGTCATTCAGGTCAATCGCCAGATCAAAGTCGCCCTCATGCAACGGCACGCTGCTGTCCTCGGCCACCAGCCGTAACTGGATGTCCGGATAGCGCTGTTGCAGACGCGGCAGGCGCGGGGTCAGCCATTTGCTGAGGAACGATGGAATCGAACGCACCCGCAGAATCCCGCTGATCATCCCCGCATCCAGTCGACGCAATTCAGCATCGATGCTGCCATAGGCCTCGTTGACCGTGATGGCCAGTCGCTGGCCTTCCGCACTCAACTCCACACCCCGCGCTCGTCGGTGGAACAGGCGAAAACCCAGTCGCTCTTCCAGTTGGCGAATCTGCTGGCTGACCGCTCCCGGAGTGATGTGCAGCTCTTCCGCACAACGGGTGAACGACAGGTGCCGCGCGGCACAGGAAAACACCTGCAGCCAGACGTAGGTCTGGGCATGCAATTGACGACTCATTGTTTAGTCCTGCTAAAGGCTTACTTAGGAAATTTCGTTAGTCACGTAGGACCGAGGTAGGCAGTATCGCCGACATTGCGCTTGTCCTACAAAAAATGGCAGCGATTCCTACTCCATTGCTTGTAAGGGTTTAGCATGGCTATCAGTGTTTTCGATCTATTCAAAGTCGGCATCGGTCCGTCCAGTTCCCACACCGTCGGCCCGATGCGCGCCGCCGCGACCTTCGCCCAGGCGCTGATCGAGCAACGCTTGCTCAACGATGTGCGTCGCGTGGAAATCCGTTTGTACGGTTCGCTGTCGGCCACCGGTGTCGGCCACGCCACCGACCGCGCGACGGTCATGGGCCTGATGGGCGAATGGCCGGACAGCATCGATCCGGCGACCATCGATCCACGCATCCAGCAACTGCGCGAAAGCGGCCTGTTGCTGCTGGCCGGCCAGAGAGAAATTTCCTTCAACTGGCAGCACGATCTCCTGCTTCTGGACGAAAGCCTGCCCTACCACCCCAACGCCATGTCGCTGACAGCCTTTGGCGAAAGCGCCGAGCTGTTCACGCAAACGTACTACTCGATTGGCGGCGGTTTCATCATCGAAGCGGCGGAAGCCGAGTCCGGTGTGGCGCCGGCCGGCGACGTGGTGTTGCCGTACGATTTTTCCAGCGCCGCCGAACTGCTGAGCCTGTGCAAGCAGCACAACTTGCGCGTGTCGGAGCTGATGATGGCCAACGAACGGGCCTGGCGCAGCGACGCTGAAATCCGTAACGGCCTGCTGCACATCTGGTCGGTGATGCGCGAGTGTGTCGAACAGGGTCTGCGCCACGAAGGCATCCTGCCCGGTGGGCTGAACGTGCCGCGCCGCGCGGCGAAATTGCACCGCAGCCTGCTGGAAATCGGCAAGCCGAATGTCATCAGTTCGACGCTGTCGGCGATGGAGTGGGTCAACCTGTTCGCCCTCGCCGTCAACGAAGAGAACGCTGCCGGCGGGCGCATGGTGACCGCGCCGACCAATGGCGCGGCCGGGATCATTCCGGCCGTTCTGCACTACTACATAAAATTCAATCCGGACGCGTCTGACGATGACGTCGTCGCTTTCTTCATGGGCGCCGCCGCCGTCGGCATTCTGTGTAAGAAAAATGCCTCGATCTCCGGCGCCGAAGTCGGCTGCCAGGGCGAAGTCGGTTCGGCCTGCGCCATGGCCGCGGCGGGCCTCGCTGAAGTGCTCGGCGCAACCCCGGAGCAACTGGAAAACGCCGCTGAAATCGGCCTGGAACACAACCTCGGCCTGACCTGCGACCCGGTCGGCGGCCTGGTGCAGGTGCCGTGTATCGAACGCAACGCCATCGCCGCCGTGAAGGCGATCAACGCCACGCAAATGGCCCTGCGCGGCGACGGCAAACACTTCATTTCCCTCGACCGGGTAATCCGCACCATGCGCGATACCGGCGCCGACATGCACGACAAATACAAAGAGACTTCACGGGGCGGCCTGGCCGTGAACTGGGTGGAATGCTGACGCGCATTGCCTGACCGTCCCGGCGGGCCGCAACTTGCGGCCCGCCAACCGTGAGCCCGAGCAAAAATAATAACGAGGCAAAAACGATGACCGATGTACGTACACCTGCTGCCGAAAATCCCGCTGTAGATCGCACACGTAACACCGAAATAGCCCACAAGGGCTGGAGCAAATCCGACACCACCTGGATGCTCGGTCTGTATGGCACCGCCATCGGTGCCGGCACTTTGTTTCTGCCGATCAACGCCGGCGTCGGCGGTTTCTGGCCGTTGCTGATTCTGGCGTTGCTGGCGTTCCCGATGACCTTTTTCGCCCACCGGGGCCTGACCCGCTTCGTCTTGTCCGGGCGTTCGGGCGACATCACCGAAGTCGTTGAAGAACACTTCGGCATCGGTGCCGGCAAGCTGATCACCCTGCTGTACTTCTTCGCGATCTTCCCGATCCTGCTGGTGTACAGCGTTGCACTGACCAACACCCTGAGCAGTTTTCTCGAACACCAATTGCACATCGCCCCGCCACCCCGGGCAATCCTGTCGCTGGTGCTGATCCTTGGCCTGATGGCGATCGTGCGCTGCGGGCAGAACGTGATCGTCAAAGCCATGAGCGTGCTGGTCTATCCGTTCGTCGCCGCGCTGCTGTTGCTCGGCCTGAGCCTTATCCCCAACTGGAACGGCGCGTTCTTCGCCAGCGCCAAGGAAGCGATGCCGCTGTCGACGTTCCTCAAGACCCTGTGGCTGGCGATCCCGGTGATGGTGTTCTCGTTCAACCACTCGCCGATCATCTCCGCCTTCGCGGTTGACCAGAAGCAGCGCTACGGCGCCGAGGCCGAACGCAAGAGCAGCGGCATCCTCGCCATGGCCCACGGGATGATGGTGGTGACGGTGATGTTCTTCTGCTTCAGCTGCGTACTGGCGCTGTCGCCGGCCGATCTGGCAGCAGCGAAGGCGCAGAACATTTCGATCCTGTCGTACCTCGCCAACCACTTCCAGACCCCGGTCATCGCTTACGCCGCGCCGCTGATCGCGCTGGTGGCGATCACCAAATCCTTCCTCGGCCACTACATCGGCGCCAGCGAAGGCTTTCAGGGCATGATCGTCAAGAGCCTGCGCGGTCGTGGCAAGGTGATGTCGGCGAGCTGGCTGAACCGTGCGACCGCGCTGTTCATGATCCTCAGCTGCTGGGCCGTGGCGACGTTCAACCCGAGCATCCTCGGCATGATCGAAACCCTCGGCGGGCCAGTGATTGCCTGCCTGTTGTTCCTGATGCCGATGTACGCCATCCGCCGTGTGCCAGCCTTGCGCCAGTACTCGGGACAGGCGTCCAACGTGTTCGTGGTGCTGATCGGCCTGATTGCACTGTCGGCGATCATCTACTCGGTTCTGCCCTGAAACGGGCCACAAATGACAAAGGCGAGCCATGGGCTCGCCTTTTTTATGCCGTATCCATTGTCCAACAATTTTCCCGGCACAGCCCTTGCTATGACCTGTGCAGGAGCTGTGTAGGAGCTGTCGAGTGCAACGAGGCTGCGATCTTTTGATCTTCATGACCGAAGTCAAAACAGCGCAGATCAAAAGATCGCAGCCTTCGGCAGCTCCTACAAAACGCAACAACACAGGCCACGGAATCGCCGATGATCAGGTATTGCGAACCAACCCGATCACGGCCGGTCAACAACTGCACGTTCAATCAGGCGGTGACGCATCATGGACAACCCTTTTCAGATCATTACCGATGCCTTCGCGCCGGACTATCAGATCAACCTGAGCATTCAGGGGCTGGACGGCAGCATCATGCTGACCCTGTCGAACAGCGGCCGAATCGTCGCCAAACGGATGATCAGCGCCGAACAGCGCAACGATCCGGTACGGCTCAAGCGGCTGGTGCAAAGCATTCAGTTCGGCATCGCCATCGAACAGGGCCACAGCGCCATGGCGATCCTTGAAGCGATGACCAGCGGTGACGGGCTGCCTCCGCCACCGCAGCAGAGCAACGGCCAGCCTCGGTCGTCGATGGGGCTTTAAAGCTCGCCCTTCTCGATCTCGGGGTGTTCACCGGAGCCGGCGCCGAGCTTGCGTTGCGGTTTTTCGATCTTCACCGACGGAAATTGCGACGAGGCGTAACGCACCACCAGGATCGAGAACGCCAGCAGCAGAATGCCGCCGCACAGGTAGATGATGCCCATGTCCGGCGGGTTGTGGTGCGAGACGTTGGAGATCAGCAGGCGGGTCAGCGCAGTGATCGCCACGTAGATCAGGAAGCGCACCGGCATGTGGTTGGTCTTGAAGTAAATCCCGACCATCGCCCCCAGTTCCAGATAGATGAACAGCAACAGAATGTCATCAATCTTGATGTGGCCTTCTTCGAGCATGCCGAGAAATTCCATCACCGCCGCCCATGCGGTCACCGCACCAATGGCGAACAGCGCCAGGTAATGGAAGGTCTCGACGAACAGGTTGCCCAGGGACTCGGCCAGTTGATGCACGTTTTGCCGCAGTTTCTCGGCCCAGTTGATTTTCACGATGATGTTCCTTAGCCCGATGCGAGCGGATGATGCCGGTTGGACGTGACGGTTTTCCGTATGCGCTATGCGCCATGCAGAAACGAGGCCACGCATCATGGCGAGCCGGCATGAAACCTGCGCCGTGGCGTTTGGTCGCACCGTTGAACAGGCACCGTCGTCAGGAATGTTTGTGACGCTATAACTGAAGTTTCTTGATGAATTCGTTACGCTTGAAAAGGCATTAGCTTATAAATGAAATATTATTAATCGGGAAAATCTGTGAACTCGCGCACAAACACTCCGGTTATTCACCAGTTAGTTATCCAACAAATTATCAGGGTAATTATTTCCACAGCAGGCCCATCAGCGAAGCTTTAACTGCAGCGGCGATCTTGTTTTGGCAACCGAGTTTTTTCAGGCAATGGTTAATATGGAAGTTTACTGTCCTTTTGCTGATACCGAGGATCACCGAAACATCGTCCGATGACTTTCCGTCAGCGGTCCATTGCAGGATTTCCTTTTCTCTCTGCGACAGTTCTATCGGCACCGGGAGCACCGAATCGGCGCCGCGCATCTGCAGGCGCGTCAGCCCCAGGTGAGTAATCTGGGCCAGCCAGGACAGCTGCGCCTGTTTGGTTTCGAGTTCCTGCGCGGTGATCGTCCCGCCGCCCCGGGCAAAGGTCACCAGCCCTTGAGCTTCGCTGTTGAGCAGCGTCTGCCCCCAGCCCTCCGAGAGCCCGTGAGCCTGCGCATCCTGCCAGAATTCGGGCATCTGAGCCTTGAGTTCAGCGTCCCACAGCACCGGTTTCACGCTGCGCATTGCGCGCTGGACGTAAGGATCGATGTCCAGGTAACGATTGGCGGAATAGGCAGCTTGCCAGGCGGGCGAATAATTATTGGCGAGAAAAAGACAGGGTTTGGTGATGGGGAAAAGCCGGCGTGACCCGTAAGCCACATAATCAAACTCCAACTGCCTGGCGACGGTCTTGATACTGTCGAACAACAACTCGACATCCGTTGCAGACATGGCGTTTTCCAACAGTTCAGCCTGCCAATATGACATAGAGATTCCTTTCCCACAGTTAATGCTGTCGGCCTCTTGCCAACATGCCTAGCATATTTCCAAATGTTTCCGCTAGCTGTCAAGGGTGACAGGTAGTATGCGAGCGCAGTGTGCACTTTAATCGCCACCCAACCAATCACTAAACGGAATCTGTGATGGATTACTTGTCAGGACGTTATGACGAGTTGACGACACTAAAGCGTCAACGCTTGGCTCAATATCGCTATCAGGTGTTCGTCGAACGCCTCGGCTGGCAATTATCCACGCCGGACGATTTCGAATTCGACCAATTTGATCACAGCGGCACCCACTACATCGTCGCCGAAGAACACGACGGCAACATCAAGGGATGCGCCCGCCTGCTGCCCACCACCCAGCCGTATCTGCTGAGTGAAGTATTCACTTCGTTGCTCGGCGACAAGCCTGCCCCGTGCGGCGATGACATCTGGGAGCTGTCGCGCTTCACCTCACTGGACCTCGATGCCGAGGGCGGCAAAAACGAACAGATGATGTCCGACGAAAACACCGTCGGCCTGTTCATGGCCACGCTGGAGTACGCCCGAACCTGCGGCGTTTCACATCTGGTGTCAGTGTCCCCGGTTGCCATCGGACGCCTGCTCAGACGTGGCGGCATCGACTACAAATGGCTGGCGCCGCTGCAGGTTCTGGACAACCGAACCCTGGGCGCCTGCTACATCACGGTGCAGTAACCCTGCCCGACACTCGATAACAAGAAAACAAGAAAACAAGAAAACACATCAACTGAAGCTGCTGACACGCGTCGAGCAGCACCTTTCGGTGTGGGTCGATTTCACGCCATGGATAGCAACTGCCTTACAACCAACGTTCAACACAGAGGGATGATCATGATCGACATGCACAGGAAAGTTGCTAAAGACATCGTCCACAAGGGCCACGATGACGACGTGCTGATTTACGACGCTCACCACTTGCTGCCGGCCTGGCTGCCGGCCGCCATCGTGCAACGGGCGAACCTTGATCCAATGGATCTGGAGATCGTCAATCAGGCCTATCGGCTCGACAGCGAGCGTCTGGTGCTGCGCTCGCTGCCAACCATCATTGACCTGGAAGAGCTCGAACAGGCAGGCCTGTCGGACTGTCTGCCGGAACTGCTGACGAATTACGAAAAGGCCACCGACCACCTGATCCTCAGCGGCATCTGGGTGCTGGAAAGCACCGAGGCCAAACTGGCTCGACTGCCCGGTTGCGGCAACGGCCTGAGCCTCGATCAGCGCCGGCAGGTACATGATGTCCTGAAAAACCTGGACGGCTGCCCGCAGCAGGGTCTGCTCTATTTCACCCTGTTCAACGACACCGCCAATTACTTTTTCTACCGCAAGCACCACGAGCACGTGCCCGGCCTGATGCTGATCGAAGCGGCACGCCAGGCGATGTACGCGCAGTTCTACGAGCACAGCGGTTATGCCCGCGGTGAGGTGTCGATTTCCATCGTTGATCTGCTGTCGAGTTTTCCCCGTTACACCGAGTCTTCGTTTCAGGTGGATGTGCTGGTTGGCGACTACGAAGGCATGGCCCAGCCGCGGGCGCGCAAGGTCGACAAGCGTGCGCGATTCTTCCAGCGTGGCGAGCTGGTGGCCGACATTCGCCTGCACGGTGAAGTGATCAAGATGCCGGTGTTCAAGCGCATGCGCAATATCAACATCGACCCCGCCTGCTGGTTCCGTCCGCTCAAGGGCATACGCCATGAAGTGCTGGTGCGCCTGGATTCAGGTCGTCACCTCTCCGCCCGCCTTGAGCTGCTGTCGATGGCCGGCCTGCAAGTGCAATGCGACAGCCCGCTCGAGGCTTCCGAGCGCGGACACGTCTACCTGTACCTGGAAAACGAAGGGATGATCAGCCTGCCGTTGCAATCGCTGCACGCCAGCGACGCGACAAAGGCCGGCACGCTCAAACTGCACCTGGCAGAGCTGGATTCGCCGTTGCGCTTCAAGTGGCGCGAAGTGCTCAAACAGTTCGCTTACTTCTCCCACGAAGAAACCGCCCCGGTTCCGGCGCCCGTCCTCGGCCAACCGTTGTGGATGACCTTCGACCAAGCTTCGGCGATGCCCGAACAAAGGAAGGAAGCATGATGCCGCGCTATCCCCACGTGCTGGAGCCCCTGCGGCTGGCCGGCGGGCTGGAGTTGCGCAATCGGCTGTTCTTCGCGTCGATGGGCGTGGACCTGGCCGATCACAGCGGGTGCGTGACGCCCGCCATGATCGAGTTCTATCAGGGCATCATGGAGGGCGGTTGCTCCATGACGTTTCTGTGCAACGCCACGGTCTCGCCGCAATCGCGTCTGCAGAGCACCGGGCTCGGTCTGTTCGAACAGCAGCAGGGCGAATCGCTCAAGGCGATGTTCGCGATGGCCGAGCAGGTCAAAACGCCGGTGGGTGTGCAACTGCAGCATTACGGCGGTCAGGGCACCACCACCCACACCGGCGTTGCCGTGCTGACCCCGAGCGGCGTGCCCTGCCCGCGCGTGTCGAAACTTGATCCGGATTATCGCGTGCGGATCATGGACGAAAGCGACATCGCCCTGGTGATCGAGCAGTTCGCCCACTCCGCCTGGCTGGCCTGGACCAACGGCGCGCGTCTGGTGCAGTTGCAGGCGTCCAACGGCTACCTGCTGAGCAGTTTTCTTTCGCCGCACACCAACAAGCGCACTGACCGATATGGCGGCAGCGAAGAGAACCGTGCGCGACTGTTGCTCGACGTGGTCAAGGCCATCCGCGAGCGCACCCAGGGCCAACTGATCGTCACTATTCGTCTGGGCATCGACGACCGTCTGGGCGCTGAAGGGCTGCAATATCCGGACCTCAAGGAAACCGTGCAGGCGCTCTGTCAGGCCGGCGTTGCCGCGCTGGAATGTTCGATGTGCATGGGCGCGACTTTCGGCCAGTTGATTGTGCATTCGGAGACCATGGACCACTACCTGCAAGCCGGAGTGCGGGCGATCAAGTCGGTGTCGACAGTGCCGGTGGGTTACGCCGGTTTCATCGACGGTCTGGACAAGGCCGAGCAGTTGCTCGCCGACGGCGTATGCGATTGGGTGGGGATGTCGCGGGCGCTTTTTGCCGACAACGACCTGATCAATAAAACCCTGCAGGGCCGCTCCGCCGACATCCACAAATGTCGATGGGACAGCCAGTGCTTCAGTGACAAAAGCAATCCGCGACTGGATCGGGTGTATTGCTGCGTAAACCCGAAATATTTACGCCCCGCGTTGGCATAAGGAGATGCGACATATGTACGATTTTCTGGGAAAAGTCTGCCTGGTCACCGGCGGCACCAGTGGCATTGGCGAAACCGTCAGCGAACGCCTGATCAAGGCTGGCGCCGATGTGATCGTGTTCGGCCGGGACGAGGAAAAAGGCGCGGCGCTGGCCGATCGGCTGGGTGAACACTGCCGCTTTATCGCCTGCGATGTCGGTGATCCGGAGCAGGTCGAGCAGGCGTTCGCGACCATTCGTTCGGCCTACGGCCGCCTCGATTGCGCGTTCAACAATGCCGGCGTGACTGCCAAGTACGGAGCACTCGCGCAATCGTGCCCGGAGGACTGGATGAAGGTGATGAACATCAACGTCAACGGCACCTACCACTGCATGCGCCATGAACTGCAACTGATGCTCACCCGCGGCACCGGGGCCATCGTCAATACCTCGTCCTGCGCCGGCGTGGTACCGATTGGCGGCCAGGTAGCCTATGTCGCCAGCAAGCAGGCGATCAACGGCATGACCCAGGTGGCGTCGATCGAGAATGCGCGACTGGAAGACGGCGGCTGCATTCGCGTCAATGCGGTCGCCCCGGGGCCGATCCTCGGCGGCATGAACAACGAGGCACGCCTGAAAGCCGCACCGGAAAACACCCAGCGCAAAATCAACGTGACGTCGATGAAGCGCTTCGGCACGGCGGACGAAGTGGCCAACGCGGTGCTCTGGCTGCTCAGCGATCAATCCGCATACGTCACGGGTGTGATCATGCCTATCGATGGTGGTTACGCCAGCGGCAAGTTCTGAAATCAAAAAAACCAACGACCCGCCGTGTGCGGGTCGTTTTGTTTGAGGCGCGTGCATCAGGAAAAATGCCGAATCCGGTCTACATTGAAAAGCCACTACCCAAAGCGCAGGGATTCGCTTATCCTTTCGCTGTATATAAATACAGTAGTCGCTAAGACAACTAAATGTGAAGGCATGTGAGGTGGTGAATGGCCGTCGAAGTGGTATACCGCAGCAGCCGAGATCTGGAGCGCTTGTTCATGGATAAAGCCGAAGCTGACCGTCATGACAAAATGCTCGAACTGGCCGAGATGCTGTCCGAAGTGTTGCAAAAAGCCGTGCCGTCGCTGAACGAGCAACAGGTTGAAGAAGTCGGGATCTACATGGCGAAGAACCGCGATGTGTTCGCCAAGGCCTTCAAGAGCCAGCCTGATGCGCTGTCGGAGCTGATCAATGCACCGGCAGAAGTAGTCGAAAAAGACGCAGCGGCTGAGCCGGAAGAAGCTCCAGTGAAGCCGGTTAAAGCGGCGAAAGCTGCCAAGTAACCACGTTTGAATCGAAAAGATCGCAGCCTGCGGCAGCTCCTACAGGGAATACGCATTCCATATGTAGGAGCTGGCGCAGGCTGCGATCTTTTGCTTTTCAGCGATATAGGACTTTCTCTGCCAACTCATCCGCTACCCGCGCTGGCGAACGCTTCTCGGCCTGCGCATGGGCAAACACTTCGGTCAGCCGCGAACTGATCTTCGACAGGTGCGCAGTAATTGTCCCCAGCTCTTCGCCGCGATGCTTGAGCGAGACATAAATCAACCCGCCCGCGTTGATCACATAATCCGGCGCATACAGAATCCCGCGCCGCTCCAGTTGATCGGCCACGTCCAGATGCGTCAGTTGATTGTTCGCCGAACCGGCCACCGCCGAGCAGCGCAATTGCGTCACCGTGTGACTGTTGAGCACCCCGCCGAGGCCGCACGGCGCAAGGATGTCGCAGGGTGTGCTGAGCAAGGCGTCGTTGGCGATCGGATGCGCGTTGAGCTGTTCCATCGCCAGTTGCACCTTGCCGTGGTCGATGTCGCTGACCAGCAATTCGGCGCCTGCCGCGTGTAGCTGCTCGGCCAGTGCATAACCGACGTTGCCCAAGCCCTGAATCGCCACGCGCAAGCCTTCAAGATTGTCGCTGCCCAGCCGCGCCATGGCGGTGGCGCGAATCCCTGTGAACACGCCCATCGCCGCATGCGGCGCCGGGTCGCCGGCCGAGGTGGTGCTGGTGACGTGCTGGGTCTGCTGGGCAATGCAATCCATGTCCGCCACCGAAGTGCCGCTGTCGATGGCGGTGATGTAGCGACCGTCGAGCTGCTCGATGCAGCGGCCAAACGCTTCGAACAACGCAGCGCGGTTTTCCACATGCGCCGGGCGCACAATCACCGCCACCCCGCCGCCCTGATCGAGCCCGGCCAGTGCCGCCTTGTAGCTCATGCCCTGCGCGAGGCGTATGGCATCCTCGACTGCGGATTCGTCGTTGGGATAGGCAAGATAACGGCAACCGCCCAGGGCAGGCCCGAGGCGACTGTTATGAATGGCAATGACCGCCTTCAACCCGGTGACCGGGTCAACGCTGAGGTGCAGCGATTCCAGGCGAGTGCTTTGCATGAGAGCGAACATCGGCAGGCTCCCGAATCACTTCTGGTAGACGCCAGTATAGGCTTGCGCCCAAAAATTGCTGAAGCGCACCGGAATAAGCGCCCGCTTCGACGGCGACTTTGCGGCATAACCTGGCCGGTACTGGACGAATGGCGCGGACGGGGCTAAAACGAGGCATTCCCCGGAGATTTCGATGAGTCCGCGCCAACGCTTTTTCGAGTGCCTGCACCGTTCACCGCCCGCGCTGTTCGAAGCGGCGCTGTGGATGGCTGCCGAGCACGAAAAAGGCCTCGATGTAGAAGCGCTGCAGCAGGACTTCAAGGAGCTGCAACAGCGCGTCAGCTACGGCTTGCCGATGCTGCCAGTCAGCGAACTGGCGCAACCGTTGCTGCGGCGGTTGAATGATCTGGGCTTCTCTCAGGACGATTTTCTGCCGCTACGCCCACAGGTCGCGTTGTTGCACAAAGTGTTGCAGACCCGCCGCGGCCAGCCGCTGACCCTGTCCCTGATTGCTCTGGAACTGGCCCGTGGTCTGGAGATTCCGCTGGTCGGGGTGAACTTCCCCGGGCATTTCCTGCTGCGGGTACCCGGTGCTGATCACCTGCTGGATCCCTGCGGTGGTCGGCGGCTGTACCCCAATGACTGTCGCGAGTTGTTGCAACGTCAGTACGGCGCGCACCTCAAACTCAACGCCGACCATCTGGCCACCGCCAGCCCAGAGCAGATGCTCCAGCGCCTGTCACGCAACCTGCGGCAGTTGCATCTGGCGCATGAGGATTACATTGCCGCGCTGATCGATGCCGAACGCGTGCTGGAACTGGGCGGTGCCAGCGCCGCCGATTATCTGGCCCGCGCCAGCCTGTATCAACGGCTCGACTGTCCGAACGCCGAGCGCTTCGATCTGGAACATGCGCTGCTGCTCAGTGATGATCCGATCCAGCGCCTGCGCCTGACTGAGCGGCTTGGGCACTTGCCACCGAATTCAGTCGTCCACTAATCCCTGTGTGGGAGCGAGCTTGCTCGCAAAGCGTGGTGTCAGCGATGAATGCATCGAAGCCTGAATCGCCTTCGCGAGCAAGCCCGCTCCCACAGGGTTCAGCGTGAACCCATTCTTCTGCATCACAACGATCCCTTGTGGGAGCGTGGCTTGCCCGCGAAGCAGGCGCCACCGTTGTTCCTGTCAGACTGCGTTATCGTTCTTCGCGAGCAAGCTCGCTCCCACAGGGGATTGCGGGCTGTCAGAGGGCGAGCGCACCTGGATAATCAGCAGCGCCGCAATGACCGCCGGTATCGCGCAGAAGAAGAAAATCTGCGTCACCGGAATGTGCATCGCCAGCAGCATGCTGCCGAACAACGGCCCGAGGATCGAACCGAAGCGCCCTACCCCCAACGCCCAGCCAGTGCCAGTGGCGCGTACATGCGCCGGGTAGAAGTTGCTGGCGAAGGCGTTCAACGTCAGTTGCCCACCGATGATGCAGAAACCGGCGGCAAACACGCAGGCCACCAGATAGCGTGGATTGTCGTGGTTCAAACCCAGCAGAATCGTGCACAGCGCCGCCCCGGCCAATACCGCGCAGAGCAGCCGCACCTTGCGTTTCAGGCGGTCGGCGAACCAGGCCATGCACACCGCGCCCAAGGTGCCGGCGAACAGGAACATCGAGGTCACCAGGTTGGCTTCATTGAGTTTCAGACCGCTTTCCAGCAACAGCGTCGGCAGCCAACTGATCATGAAATACAGCAGAATCAGGCTGACAAAAAACGTCGCCCAGATCAGCAGGGTCGGTCGTGCATAACCGTTGCGGAACAGCTCGACCACGGTCAGTTTGCTGCCCTGCTCGCGCTCGTTCTGTTCGACGGACGCGGCCGGCGGTTGCCAGTCCGGCAGCATTCGCGCGGTGACTTTGCGCAGGCGCACATAGGGCGGTGCATCGCGCAGCAGACGCGGCAGCGATTCTGGCAGCATCCACCACAGGAACGGGAACAGCAGCAACGGCGTGACACCACCGGCAAGGAACACCGCTTGCCAGCCAAAGCGGTCGATGAAGCCAGCGGCGACAAAACCACCCGCCGCACCGCCAAACGAAAACCCGCAAGCGGCCAGCGTCACCATCAGGGTGCGCAGACGAGGCGGTGAATATTCTGACATCAAGGCCATGGCACTGGGCATCGCACCGCCCATGCCGATACCGCAGATGAAGCGCGCGATCATCAAGGTGTTCAGAGAATCGGCGAACACCATCAACACCGTCAGGCTGGCGTAGATCAGCACGCAGGCGAGCAGGATTCGCCGCACGCCGAAGCGATCGGCCAGCGGCGTCACCGCGAGCGAGCCGAGCGTGAGGCCCAACAGGTTGGCGCTGAAAACCGGCCCGAACGCGGCTTTCTCCAGCCCCCAGTCCTGAGCCAGGGCCGGCACCACGTAACCGAGCACCTGGGCGTCATAGCCGTCGGTGACCAGCAGCAAGGCGAGCAGGATCAGCAATAACCATTGATAACGGGACACAGGACGGGCGTCGAGTGCCGCGCGAAAGCTGGCAATCTGGTTATGCATCGCAAGGTACCTGTTTTGTTTTTATGATTTTTTTGGCGGGCGCCGAATCTCCCCTGTGGGAGCGGGCTTGCTCGCGAAAGCGGTGTATCAGTCAGCATCCCGGTACCTGACACTCCGCTTTCGCGAGCAAGCCCGCTCCCACATTGGGGCAAGGTGAAGCTTTAAGGGGTATCCGGCTGGTTCGCCGGATGCGCCTTGATGAACGCCGGATGCTCAGCCGCCAACGCCGCCACCCGCCGGATCCGCGGGTAAGCCTGCAGCGAAACACCGAAGCGCTCGGCCGCATACAACTGCGGAATCAGATAAACATCCGCCACACACGGCCACTCACCGAAACAGAAACCGCTGTCACCGATCAATTGCTCGACGGCCGCCAGCCCCTGACTGATCCAGTGCGCGATCCACTCCACCACCTGCGGCTCTTCGTGGCCCAACTGGCGCAGGCGATTGAGCACGCTGACGTTGTGCAGCGGATGCACGTCGCAGCCGATCACCGCCGCCACACCGCGCACATGAGCACGGGCGGCGAGGTCTTCGGGTAGCAATGGCAGCTGTGGATAACGCTCTTCCAAGTACTCGATGATCGCCGGCGACTGAATCAGCAGCTCGCCGTCATCGGTGCGCAGGGCCGGCACCCGGCCCTGCGGATTGATCGCCAGATACGCCGGCTGGCGATGCTCGCCTCCCGACGGCGCGATCAGATTGACCGGCAACGCGGTGTAATCGAGCCCTTTCAGCGCCAACGCGATACGCACCCGATACGACGAGGTGGAACGGTAATAGGTGTAGAGATCCATGATCCGCTCCTGTCAGCGCGCCGCCAGCACTTTGCCGCGGCATTCGCCGAAGCCGATCGAGGCAAAACCGTCACGGGCGCAGCGCGCGCGCAGGATGATTTCGTCGCCGTCTTCGAGGAATTTGCGCACTTCGCCGGAGGCCAGTTCGATAGGCTTTTTACCGCCCTCGGTGATTTCCAGCAGGCTGCCGAACTGACCGCTTTGCGGGCCGGACAAAGTCCCCGAACCGAACAGGTCACCGGCCTGCAACTGGCAGCCGTTGACGCTGTGGTGCGCGACCATTTGTGCGACGGTCCAGTACATGTAGCGAGTGTTGCTCAGGGTCAGGCGATGGGCTGGCAGATTCTGTTCGCGCATGGCTTCGGTGAGCAGCAGCACTTCCAGTTCGATGTCAAAGGCACCGGCCTCCTGATCGCGCTTGTCGAACAGGTAAGGCAGCGGCTGCGGATCACCTTCCGGGCGCGCAGGTTGTGCCATACGGAATGGCTCCAGCGCTTCGGCCGTCACAACCCATGGTGAGACGCTGGTGATAAAACTCTTGGAGAGGAACGGGCCCAGCGGCTGGTATTCCCAGGCCTGGATATCGCGGGCCGACCAGTCGTTGAGCAGACAGAAACCGGCGATGTGTTCGGCGGCGTCACCAATGGCAATCGGCTCGCCCATGTCGTTGCCCTGACCGATCCAGATGCCCAGTTCCAGTTCGTAGTCCAGTCGTGCGCACGGGCCGAAGGTCGGCTCGCTCGCACCGGCCGGCAGGGTCTGGCCTTTCGGGCGGCGCACGTCGGTACCAGAAGCGCGCACGGTGGAAGCGCGACCGTGATAACCGATCGGCACGTGCTTGTAGTTGGGCAGCAGTGGGTTGTCCGGACGGAACAGTTTGCCGACGTTCTGCGCGTGCTCGATGCCGACGTAGAAGTCGGTGTAATCGCTGATGCGCGCCGGCAGGTGCATCTGACAATCGGCAGCCAGTGGCAGCAGTTTTGCGCCTTGGGCTTCGATGGCGCCGCGATGAGTGTTGCCCTCGCCGAACAATTCCAGCAAGCGGCTGCGCAAGGCTACGCGGGCTTCGCGACCGAGGTCGAAGAACGCATTCAGCACGCCACCGTGCATGGCTTCGACCGCGCTGCGTGCCGGGCCGTCGAACAGGCCGGCTTCAAGCGCCACCTGCAGATCGAAAATATGTTCACCGATCGCCACGCCCGCGCGCGGCGCCGAGCCGCCAGTGCTGAACACGCCCAGCGGCAGGTTCTGCAGCGGGAAATCCGCGTGGCCATTGGCCGAAGCAACCCAACTGCGGGTGATGGAAGTTTGAGTCATGGGTTATCTCCGGGTCGGGTCGAACGTGGCGGGCAGCGTGGCCCAGCAGGCGTCGTAAGTGGATTGCAGTTGCGGGCAGTCGAGGGCGAAGCGGCTTGGGCGCAGCACCTGACTGGTCTCGAACATGAAGGCCATGGTGTTGTCGATCTTCGCCGGTTTGAGTTCCGCGTTGATCGCTTTGGTGCAGGTTTCGCCATCCGGGCCGTGGGCGCTCATGCAGCTGTGCAGCGAGGCACCGCCGGGCACGAAGCCTTCAGCCTTGGCATCGTATTCGCCCTGGATCAGGCCCATGAATTCGTTCATCAGGTTGCGATGGAACCACGGCGGACGGAAGGTGTTCTCGGCGACCATCCAGCGTGGCGGGAAGATCACGAAGTCGAGGTTGGCCAGACCGTGCACGCTGGTCGGCGACGTCAGCACGGTGAAGATCGACGGATCCGGGTGATCGAAGCTCACGGTGCCGATGGTGTTGAAACGGCGCAGGTCGTATTTGTACGGCACGTTGTTGCCGTGCCAGGCCACCACGTTCAACGGCGAATGATCGAGCTCGGTGCCCCACAACTGGCCGAGGAATTTCTGCACCAGCGTGGTCGGCTGCTGCAGGTTTTCGTAGGCGGCGACCGGGGCGAGGAAGTCCCGCGGATTGGCCAGACCGTTGCTGCCGATCGGCCCCAGATCCGGCAGGCGTAGCGGCGCGCCGTGGTTCTCGGCAACGTAACCGCGCGCCTGCGGATCAAGCAGCTCGACGCGGAATTTCAGGCCACGCGGCAGCACAGCAATTTCCAGCGGCGCGACTTCGAGCACGCCGAGTTCAGTGGCAATTCGCAGCCGCCCCAGTTGCGGCACCAGCAGCAGTTCGCCGTCGGCGTTGTAAAACACCCGCTCCATCGAACGGTTGGCGGTGTAGTTATAGATGCTGATGCCGGCTGGTTTTTCCGCCGCCGAATTGGCCACCATGCCGACCAGACCGTCGATGAAATCGGTCGGCTCGGCCGGGATATCCAGAGGATTCCAGCGCAGGCGATTGGGCGTCACTTCACCCAACGGGCCGCCGGCCAGTTGCCGCTCCAGTTTGACGAACGCCGGGTGATTGGCCGACGGCTGAATCCGGTACATCCAGGTGCGCCGGGCTTCACTACGGGTCATGGTAAACGCAGTGCCGGAGAGCAATTCGGTATAGAGGCCGTACGGGGCTTTTTGCGGGGAGTTCTGGCCGATGGGCAAGGCGCCGGGCAACGCTTCACTGCTGAATTCGTTGCCGAAACCGGACTGGTACGCCAGCTCCGACGCGTTTGAATCGAGGTTCATGGAGCCTCCTGAACAGGGAGTCGGCAGTGGCCCATCGCTCTGGCTCAGAGCTTTGCGCACGCCGGGGTTGTTATTATCGTAATTCGATTACGCATAACGTAATTTGCTCGCTATCCAGCGTCAAGCTATAAAGACGCCCATTCGTTTTCGGATCCCGGCCGCACCATGGAAAAAACCAGCGACAGCAACGGCAAACAGAAAGTCCGCTCCGCCGAGGTCGGCACCGACATCCTCAAGGCGTTGGCCGAGTTGTCGCCCTCTACCTCACTGTCGCGTCTGGCCGAACATGTGCAGATGCCGGCAAGCAAGGTGCACCGCTATCTCCAGGCACTGATCGCCAGTGGTTTCGCCGAGCAGAACGCTGCCACCAACCATTACGGACTCGGCCGTGAAGCGTTGCGTGTAGGCCTGGCAGCCCTGAACAGTATGGACGTGCTGAAAGTCGCCGCCCTGCCCCTGTCCGAGTTGCGCGATGAATTGAATGAAACCTGCTTTCTGGCGGTGTGGGGCAATCAGGGCGCGACCGTGGTGCACATCGAACCGGCGGTGCGCGCGGTGACGGTGGTGACGCAACTGGGTTCGGTGTTGCCGTTACTCAGCTCGTCCACCGGGCTGGTGTTCAGTGCCTTTCTGCCGCATCGGGAAACCGATGAGTTGCGCGCGCAGGAAATCGCCGTCGCCGGCCATCCACTGGCCGATCAAAATGCCTACAGCGGTTTGTGCGAGCAGATCCGTGAACGCGGTCTGCATCATGTGCACGGCTTGTTGATGCCAGGTGTGGACGCGTTGTCAGCCCCGGTGTTCAACGCAGTCGGGCAGATAGCGGCAGTGCTGACCATCGTCGGCCCGACTTCACTGTTCCACGCTGATGAAGACGGCCCGGCGGCGCAGCGGTTACTGGCGGCGTCGCGGGCCGTGAGCTGGCGAATGGGGTATGAGCAAGCCGGTTGAGTCAGGCGATCTCCAGCCGCCAGCCCGGGGATCAGCGCACGATGGTCTGGCTGATGCTGGTTGCCCGATCCTTCATCAATTCAGTGAAGAAATCGATCAACTGTTGATCTGCCGCTTTATGACCCGCCGCCTCGGCGACGAATTGCGCCGCCGACCGTGCATCATCGACCAGACCGAGAAACGATCGTTGAACGTTGGTCACCTGCTTGATCACCTCTGCGCTCGCACCGGCTGTGGCCGCCTGGCCGAGCGTAAATAGTCCGATCAACGCGTCCGCGCCGTATCCCAGTGCCGCCGAGTAGTCACCGCGCCGTTGCGCCTGTGCTCCGTCGTAGACACTTTTCATCATCTGCACCGCAACGGCCACGGAGCCAATAGGCGGCACGGCGAGACTGATGACATTCACCACTTTGATCAGGCCATCGTAAACCAGTCCCGCGATAACCTCCTTCAAACTGGTGGTTCGCTCATCGATATCGCTCAATGCGCGACGCACTCTCCGATCATGGAACGTGAAGAGGTTGTTCAACTTGGCGCGTTCTTGCGTCTTGACCGGAGGCAAGGGTTTCCCGCTTGCGGCAAGATCGTCAAAATAATCATTGATTACTTTTTGATCGACGATTGCAACCCGGTCAAAGTAGTAATCGCGCATCGGTCCATATTGGAAACGAATCGATGGAATGAAATCGTTGATGGGTCGATAGGCAACGCCATCCGGCGCATCGGGCGTATATAACCAGTCGTGGAACTGGCCGATAATGTTCATCCGCAGGATGTAGACACCCGCAACCGTACGATCCCTCGACTTGGTCAAGCCTGTTTTCCCGATATTGAATTCGTAAAGACCTTCATCACCTTCTGCGTACGAATCATTGATCGGGTAGTGATAGACATCCTCTTTCAAATTCCCGACAACCCGTTGTAGCGCTAAAAAAATGTCAGACCCAAACCTGCCATCGATGTAGTTGGAGAGCAGATCGTAATGCATCTGACAGCGAATTTTTTTTGCGTGAACGGCGCGCTTGAATGCATAGCCAGGATGCTTCCCGTCCAGATAGTCGGTATTGAGCATTTCCGTATACCTGTCGCCAGGACGGAATGTTTTCGATAACGAGGACAGATCGCGAATATCCAGCTGATCGACTGCCGGATGGCCGTCCGTCAAAAAATACCTCGGGTCATACTTGCTCGGATATGCCGGATTGGCAGCTTCAAACGACAGCCCTTCGATGAGCAGATCCGTTACGCTTTTCTGAAAATCGTCAGTCTGGACAATAATCTGATCCGGACTGATCTCGACATTTCGTCCTCGCGAACGCAACAGGCTTTCAAGGTTCTGCTTTACCGCATCATGGGTAAAGCGTTCGAAAGAAGGGAACGCATTGTCCCTTGCCTCTACGGTGGAGAGCGCTTTCAATTCGGTATTCAATCGAGCGTAACGTTTGCGCGGCTCAATCCCGAGGTAGCGGTAAGGCGCAGGCGCAATGGTCTTGTGTAACGCCAGTTCAGACTGATAAGCGACTTTGACGTCATTGAGCAACGGCGCTGTGCCATTGGGGAAAAGGTCCGGGTATTGGGTATCCAGCTTATATAGATAATGGGTGGAGTGACGGCTGGCACCGCGCAACGATCCGGCATCGTGCAAATAGTCCGGATGAATCAATGACGCCGCGTATTGACGATCAGCGGTCATGGCCGATTCAAACCATTTGTTCAGAGCGAATGCATCCGCAAACGTCATGAAAACAGACTGGCCTGCAGGTGTTATCAGATAAACAAGATAGTTCCGAGTCTCCTGTGCCTGAAAAACC
The DNA here is from genome assembly GCF_023100615.1 of Pseudomonas sp. MWU12-3103b. Lineage (NCBI taxonomy): Bacteria > Pseudomonadati > Pseudomonadota > Gammaproteobacteria > Pseudomonadales > Pseudomonadaceae > Pseudomonas > Pseudomonas sp. MWU12-3103b. Next base: position 117,776 of record NZ_JALMEY010000014.1, on the reverse strand, counting down.
ATCACACCTTTCAAGGCGGGCCCCGGAATCTGCAGGGTCAGTTTCAATCCGCGGATAGACACCGACGAGTCACCTGCCAGCGCCCTTTCGATTACCTTCGCTTCGGTTTCACTGAAGACGCCCGAATGGCGCGCAACGAAAAGCGCGAACTCGATGTTGCTGTGCAAGTGGTCGCGATACGCCTGTGCAAACTCCGGCGATGGATCAGCCGGAAGACTGGATACAAACTGCGAGCGCACGTTGATGTTGTTCAACCATTGCTCAAGTGCAGCAGCGGACAGCTTGCTGCCGGGCGGCATCCCGGTGAGGCTGATTTCGGCTTTATACCCCTCGTCATGCAGACCGAAGATGATGAATTCCGTCAGGGTCCGGTTATCGACCTGCTCTAGGGTGCGGCCCCCCAGTTGCATCTTGTGGACGCTGCGCACCTTTACCGTCTCGGCTTCCAGTTGCTCACCCAACGCGCTCATCGCCCACTCGGAAAAACAACGCAAGACATAATCTTTAAAAGAGAAACACCTGTCGAAAACCACCCGGTAGTCAGAGTGATATTTCTCCATCGAGTGCTCAAGCTCGACGTAACGCTGCTGAAGAGCGTTACCACCGTTCTTCAGCCAGAGTGGCCATTCGGTCCGCTTGAGTTCTGCCTGCACTTGATCGAATCGACGACCGATGTCAGCACGCATCACCGACAACATCTGATTGTCCTGCAATACCCGGCTGAACGCTCGAGTCTGGCCCTTGCGATCGCGCATCAGACTTGCAAGCGTATCAAGTTGTCCCTTCAAGTAAGCGTCGACACAATGAGCAGACACACTTTGCGTGGCTTTAGGGAAAGCGATTTTGCTACCGGACGCCGATACACGCGCCAGCAGCGTTGCATGCACGTCGAGATTCCTGACGAAGTATTCAAAACCGTTGCCTGGCGTGTGAGTGACATAACCGGTGGGCTCATTGAGCAGTTTCATTTGCGGATCCGCCCGCATCGCATTATCGAGGACAAACCCCGGAACAAGCGAAGTGCGAGAGTCGGATTCAGGACTCACCACAACGTTATAAGCGCCGGCGCCGTTTTCCAGATTCAACAAATAGCAATAGCGCGTCGCCATGCCGTGATCCAGAAATCCCGCCATGGCTTTTAAAGAAAGCTCCGCTGTCAGCACAACGTTATAAGCCTGCTGCAAGGCCTGTTTATTTGTCAGCCCGGTCTTTTCAGTTGTTGCGACTTTTACGGGAGCCGCCCAATACTTGGCCATCTCCGAACGCAGGCTGCTTTCCAGATTTCGCAGCGTATAAGTAATAACCTCCTCAGCCTCGATAATACTGAAGCCTTTGACTCTCATCTGTTCGCCAACGGTATCGGGCAGGTGAAAGACACCGTCCCCGCCGCCAGCCAGATAGCTCGGCAGCACATTATTATCAAGACAATGAAGCAATACCTCAGAGAGTTTCCCCGAAGGACGACGTTCAATCTCATTGGACTGATCGGTGATATTGATATAAACATTATCAATATCGATATTCTTCTGCCGCTGCTGCAATTCTTGCTGCAATGCCTGCCGAGCAATTTGCCGAACTGTCGGGATCGCCTCAACAATAGCGAACAAATCATTCTGCGCGGCAGCGGCCTTTACCCACTCAGCCCTCCAGGTTACTTCTGCACCTTCAGAACCTCGCATCAAACTTTTGTATAACTTATCCATATTCAAGTCCTATCTTTCAAGTTCAGTGAACGCAACCCCGCATCACTGCGATAGCGAAAGATAGTTTTATTTTTAACAAACAAGAAGCGCCAGTTCATTTCAACAAATATAGATTACAAGGTATTAACCGAAACAAAAAAACCACCTGTGAAAAATGACAAATTCACAGACAAATAATCCGCACAAAACTTTATACAAAGTCACTAACTCAGCCATCCACAATAGACAGCGAAGCGTTATTTCCGGACGCGAGCACTTTGCGCAGTCCGTGCACAGTCCTGTGGCGCGATCAAGACTGTTGCACGCCCCGTAACAGTGCATGTCCGGAATCGCTATTTTTCCTTCGGGTTCAAGTGCTTATTCTGAGCGGGCTTTCAGGCAGACGCCGCAAAGCACCAAGCCTTGGCTGCTGAGCAACTCGCGCCAGCGCTGACCGATTTCAGATGAGTCGATGCTTCGATTGATCGCCCCGGTGTTCACTGACGTTGATTTGTAGCTCCTTGATCCAACGTCTTACCTTGGCCGCTGCGTTTGCAGCGGCCTTTTTTATGGGCGAAGGCTTTACCGGCGGGATCGGTATTTGCGGGGCGTGGCAAACGTTACAGCGAATACTTCTGCAAATTCGCCATCATTTCCTTCAGCGCTTCAATGTTGTCCTTCGGATGCGCCGCGCCTTCGAAGTCGCAGATCTGCTGCCAGTGCGCCGCGACATCTTCCGGGGAGAAGCCGCTGCGGGGATCGAAGCCAGCACCGAGGCTGCGTTCCCAGCGCACCTTGCCCATCCAGCCGCCACCGACTTCAAACAGGCCGGACGTTTCCTGACACTGTTCACTGGCCAGGTACACCACCAGCGGGCTGACCAGCTCCGGTTTGAGCTGTTCGAACACTTGCGGCGGGATCAGGCCTTCGGTCATACGCGTGCCGCCGGTAGGCGCGATGGCATTGACCAGAATATTGTTCTTGCGACCTTCGATGGCCAGGGTACGGGTCAGGCCGTAGAGGCCGAGTTTGGCCATGCCATAGTTGGACTGGCCGAAGTTGCCGTAGATGCCCGAGGTCGAGGCGGTGAAGATCACCCGGCCGTAGTTTTGCTCGCGCAAGTGCGGCCACGCGGCGCGGGTCACTTTGTAGGCGCCCTCGACGTGGACGCGGTAAACCAGATCCCAGTCGGCGTCGTCCATCTTGTGAAAGGTCTTGTCGCGCAGAATCCCGGCGTTGTTCACCACCACATCGACACGGCCAAACGCATCGAGAGCGTTCTGTACCAATTTGTCGCCGTCAGTGACCGAGTCATGGTTGGCCTCGGCGATGCCGCCGGCTTCGCGAATCTCCGCCACCACACGGTCGGCGGCGGAAGCGTTGGCCCCTTCGCCCTGGGTCGAGCCGCCGAGGTCGTTGACCAGCACTTTGGCACCGTGCCGGGCGAACAGCAAAGCGTGCGCTCGCCCCAGGCCACCACCGGCGCCGGTGACGATCACGACTTTATCTTCGAAACGTACGGACTCATTCATCGCAAGAACTCCAGCAGGCCAGTAATGAGTCCGAGTGTCAGGCACAGGGCTTTGGGTCACAACGAATACGGCTGAGGCTGAATGGTGCGCGATAAGGGTGAGGGATGATGAGGGCGTCAAAAGATCAAAAGATCGCAGCCTGCGGCAGCTCCTACAGAAGATCGGTGTAGGAGCTGCCGCAGGCTGCGATCTTTTGATCTTTCAAGAGCACGCGACCTTGCGCGGCGGCAACTCCAGGCGCTCACGAAACGCCAGGTAATGCTTGAGCACCTGCACCGGCGCTTCGATCTGCGGATAGTGGCCGATACCTGACAGTAGCACCGTATCGGCGTCGGCAATCAGTTCGCGGTAACGTTCGACCATGTGCGCACCGGAAACCGGGTCAACTTCGCCATCAATCACCCGTAGCGGGATTTCATCACGCTGCATGGCCGCCACCCAGCGGTCGCGCTGCACACGGCGCTCGGGGATGTAGCCGATCAGTTTGTGCAGGATACGCGGGCCGCGATGGGTCTCGATCAGGCTCCAGAAATCATCCAGCTCACTTTCGCTGGGGCCGGTCTGCGGACCGAAGATCTGCCGGAAACTTTTCACCAATGCATCACGGGTAAACGCACGCCCGATCATCCAGCCCAGCGGGCTGAGCAGCAGCTTTTGCATCAGCACCGGACGATGGGTTTCCGGAAACAGCCCGCCATTGAGAAAGACACAACTGGCCACCTCGATGCGCTGTTCGTAATGCCGGGCGAGCAGTTCCTGGGCAACGCTGTCACCGTAATCGTGAGCCAGCACATGCACCGCTTGCTCGACCTGAAGATGCGCCAGCAGCGCCTGTTGCAAGTCGGCCTGTTCCAGCAGGCTGTAGCGGTGGTTCAACGGTTTGGCCGAGTCACCGAAACCGAGCATGTCACAGGCGATCACCCGATAACGCTGGGCCAGTGGCTGCCACAGGTAGTGCCAGTCCCAACTGGCCGTCGGGAAACCGTGGATCAGCAGCAGCGGCTCACCCTGCCCCGCCGTCCAGTAACGGATCGACAGGCCGCGAAAGACAAACGTCCGGCTGCGTTTGCGCCAGACACACAGAGGGATCTCGGCAAGAGGCATCAGAGTTTATATCCGGGGTCTTGTTTATCGAGTTTGCGCAGCAACGCCGGCCAGGCCAGCGCGCCGCCCATGCCTTGAGCACTTTTGGTGACGCCGGCGATCATCGCTTTGGCGCCCGCCAGGATCTGCGGTTCGATGGCGATCAGTTCAGCAGCGCCGGTCTGCGCCATGACCTGAATATCGCAGGCGCGCTGGAAGGTGAACATCATCAGAAAGGTGTCGGCGATGGTGCCGCCACAGGTCAACAGACCGTGGTTGTGCAGCATCAGGAAATTGTTCTCGCCCAGGTCGGCCTGCAAGCGCGCCTTCTCTTCATGATTCAGCGCCACGCCTTCATAGGCGTGATAGGCCAGGCTCGACAGCACGAACAGCGATTGCTGGCTGATCGGCAACACACCCTGTTTTTGCGCTGAAACGGCCACACCGGAGGCGGTGTGGGTGTGCAGCACGCAAACCACATCGTGCCGCACTTCGTGCACGGCGCTGTGGATGGTGTAACCGGCGGGATTGATTTCGTAGGGACTGTCCATGAGCTTGTTGCCGGCCTGATCGACTTTGACCAGGCTCGACGCGGTGATCTCATGGAACATCAACCCGAACGGGTTGATCAGGAAGTCTTCGGTGCCCGGCACCTTGGCGGAAATATGGGTGAAGATCAGGTCGTCCCAGCCATGCAACGCTACCAGCCGATAACAGGCGGCGAGATCGACCCGGGTCTGCCATTCCGCGGCACTGACCTGGTCTTTGACATCAAGGGACAATTGGACGGGGGCTACGCTCACTGTATGCACCTCTGCGTTCTTATTGTTCTGCACGTACGAGCAGTCTAGTCAGGCGCAGAGGATCGCGTAGTTGCATTGCCAGCCAGCTTGATGACTGAGCGGGTCAGCCAGGCAAACACCTTGGATCCATGTCAAAGCAACGACGCCAACAAAGGTGCGGCGAACAGATTGAGCAGCCCGGTCAGCACCATCACCAGCCCCGCAACCGAGCCTTCCTCACCACCCACTTCATGCGCCCGACTGACGCCTGCGCCGTGCGCGCCAACCCCGAACAACGCGCCGCGCGCCAACGCACTGCGCAACGGCAGCCACTTGAGCAATACGCCGCCGAGCATCGCGCCGAACACACCGGTAAACATCACGAACACGGCAGTCAGTTCCGGCACGCCACCGAGATCCTGCGCCAGCGGCATGGCGAACGGCGTGGTGATCGAGCGCGGTACCAGCGACATCGTCACCGAGCTATCCAGCGCCAGCGCCTTGGCCAGGCCGAACGACGTAGCGATCGACGCCGCGCTGCCGGCAAGCATGCCCAGCAACAGCGCTGACCAGTGCCGCACCAGCAGACGCCGCTGCTGCCAGATCGGCACGGCGAAGGCAACCGTCACCGGCCCGAGCACCAGCATCAACCAATGGGTGTTGCTGGCGTATTCGGCATAGGCGGTGTGCAACGGCACGGCGAGCGCCAGCAGCAGCGCCGGCACCAGGATCAACGGCGACAGCAAATAACGCCCGGTGCGCCGGTAAATCCAGCGACTGAACAGGTACGCCAACAGGGTAAAGGCGAGCCAAAACATCGGCATCCATTCAAGCTTCATGGGACCGCCTCAGGCGCACGGCCAGCTCCACGGTGAAGGCTGTCACCAGCATCACCATGAGGGTGCTGGCGCCGATCACCAGCAAAATCCGCCAGCCGTCATCGCGCAACAGCGCGCCGTAGTCGAGCAGACTCATCAGCGCCGGAATAAAGAACAGCAGCATCTCGGCCATCAGCAATCCGGCACCCAGTTGCAGCGCCGCCGGTTTGACCCAACCAAACGCAAACGCCAGCAGCAACAGGGCCATGCCGATCACGCCGCCGGGAATCGGCCAGGCCAACCACGCGGCGATCTGACAGCCGAGCAGGTAGAGACCGAGCAACACGGCCAGTTCGACACTGAGACGGGAAAGATACTTGAGGAATGCGGTGTTCATGATGGGCTCCTTACAGGGGCTTATTTTACGAAGCAGCCTGCCATCCCAGAAGCGAATTGTTAGACTCGACACTATTCCAAAACGGAATCGGATCATGGAATTCAAACAGCTGCGCAGTTTTGTCGAAGTCATGCATCAGGGCGGCTTCACCCAGGCAGCGAAAACCTTGCACATCAGTCAGTCGGCGGTAAGCAAACAAGTCGCGCAACTAGAGCAGAGTCTCGGCACGCCGTTGCTCGAACGACTCGGCTCGCAATTGCGCCTGACCGCTGCGGGCAGCGTGGTGCTGCAGCGCGCCGAGGGCATGTTGCGCCTGCGCAATGAATTGCTCAGCGAACTGGATGATCTGAGCCAACTGGCACGCGGCGAATTGCGCCTCGGTCTGCCGCTGTTGGGTAGTGATGCGCTGTTCGCCGGGTTGTTCGCCGAGTATCGCCGGCGCTATCCGAACATCAGCATTCAATTACTTGAAGGCGGCAGCCGCAATGTCGAGCAAGCGGTGCTCAGCGGCGAACTGGAGTTAGGCGGGAGCCTGCTGCCGAAAGATCCGCAGTTCGATTTCCAGCCGTTCTGCGATGAGAAACTCGATGCGTTATTGCCGGTGGATCATCCGTTGGCGGGGCGCGGCGAGATTGGCCTTGAGGAATTGGCCGACACGCCGTTCCTGTTGTATCAGCGCAGCTTCGTGCTCAATGACCGTTTACTGCAGGCCTGCCAGCAACTGGGCTTTACCCCGAAAGAAGGCGGGCGCAGCGGGCAGGCGGATTTTCTCGTGGCACTGGTGGCCGCCGGGCAAGGCGTGGTGCTGCTGCCCAGCGTGGTGGCCCGGGCACTGGAGCGTCCGGGCGTGGTGCGCCTGACCTTGCGCGCGCCAGATTATTTGCGCTGGGACATCGCCTTCATCTGGCGCCAGGGCGCCTATCTGTCGAAAGCCGCGCAGGCCTGGCTGGCTCTGCTGCGTGAGCGCGCGATCAGCCCTTGAGCGTGTCGATCAATTGCGCCAGCCATGGCTCGGCGTCGGTTTCCGGGGTCACGCTTTCGCTGGCGTCCAGACGTAGCATCTCCTGCACTTCGCGCACGCCCAGTTCGGCGAACAACTCACGCATCAGTTCGCCGCCGCCACAGAACGTATCGCCGTAACTGGCATCGCCCAAACCGATCACCGCGCCCGGCAAACCGCGCCACGCGGCTGGCAACTGGTCGCGAATCGCCGAATACAACGGCTGCAGGTTATCCGGCAATTCGCCCATGCCAGTGGTAGACGTCACCGCGAGAAACGCTTCAGGTGCGAACGCCTGGATATCCGCCAAGCTGGCGCGCGGGTTGTAGAAGGTTTCAAAACCGGCGTCTTTCAGCAGGTTCTGCGCGTGACGGGCGACTTCTTCGGCGGCGCCGTAAACCGAGCCGGAGAGGATGGCGACTTTCATCAATCTGATCCTGAAGCTGAAAAAAAGAGCGGCGATAGTAGCAGTCCGACGCAAAAGCCGCGATCCAGCCCCGATTCGCCGTGATAGCCAGTAGACAGCGGCGTTGGAACTTCTAGAATGCCAGCCATTATCGACACTGAAAGGATTCATTGATGATCAACGCCAGTCTGCTGCAAATGGTGATCAACGCGTCGAACGATGGAATCGTGGTGGCCGAAAAGGAAGGCGAGCAGGACAACATCCTGATTTACGTGAACCCGGCCTTCGAACGCCTGACCGGTTACAGCAGCGAAGAGATACTTTATCAGGACTGCCGCTTTCTGCAGTCAGGAGACCGCGATCAAGCCGGTCTGTCGCTGATTCGCGACACCTTGCACAACGGCGGGGCGTGCCGGGAAATCCTGCGCAACTACCGCAAGGATGGCACCCCGTTCTGGAACGAACTGTCGCTTTCGACGGTGAAAAACGCTGATGACGGCCAGACTTATTTCGTCGGTGTGCAGAAAGATGTCACGGTTCAGGTCAAGGCGCAGCAACGCGTAATTCAGCTCGAGGCTGAGGTCGCTGCGCTGAAAGCGGAACTGGCAGCGTTGAAAGCGACGAACGGCGTAAACAAAACTGCGAACTAAGTGTCAGTAACTACAATCACCAATGACTTTGTAACTATTTCTTTCGAGCCAGGCCATGCAACGCGACGCACTCCTGACCCAGGATGAGCTGGATTTTATCCAGACCATGCAGCACAACCCGCAGCTCAATGTGCGGGATGCGACGTCGAGCCTGTTGGTCAATGGAGGTTCGCAGATCCGTGACCTGCTCACGCGCCTGGCGGCTCACGAGCAAGTGACCATTCAGGCCAATTTCGAAAATCAGCAAATGACCTTTCCGCTGCACCTGGTGGAAGACGAATTCCACGCGTTGCACCTGCGCCTGGGCGTGCCGAGCATTTACGAAGACGGGCCGATGATTCGCCCATGGCGCCTGACTCTCGAAGAGCCGGTCGCGCTGGAAAATGCCAAAGGGCAACCGGGCATGATGTGGGTGCACGAGGTGTCGCACAAAGGCGTGCTGCTGGAAATGCGCAACAAGACCAAACCGCCCAAGCATTTCGCGCTGTGGTTCAGCCCTTCAGGTTACGAGCGGATTTCCCTGCGCGGCAACTTCGAGCGCGAAACCGAGCACGGCTTCTACGCCTACGAGCTGAGCCAGACCGACGCCGATGAAACCGAACGGCTGCGCCAGTTCATCCTGCAACAACACCGTCTGACCCACCCCGCCCTGCACACCTGATATTCAGGTATCCAGCGTACCTGCGAGAAATTGCGTCATGCGCTGACGCATCGTCGCTCCTTCATTGCCCAGACAACCGATCGACGATCCGGCCAGACTGTCCTGTGCCAGATCGGCAGCGTCGCCGGCGAGCATTACCTGACAGTCGAGACTCAAGGCCAGTCGATTCAGACGGCGCGGCAAATCCGCGGTGGGGGCATGGTTGGAAAACAGCACCAGCGCCTGCGGCTTGATCCGCTCGCACACCAGCGCCAACTCATCGAATGGCTGGCCGGTGGTCAGCACCCGCACGCCCGCATCATTGCCACTGAGAAACAACGCGGCAACCAGTAGCTCGAGTTCACGACACTGACCGGCGAGCGCACTGACAATCACTTTGCGCGGCTGGGTGCCGCGCAGCGCGACGATCCGCTGCAACACCCGCGCCCGCAGGAACCCGTCGAAAAACAGCCACTCGCTGGTCTGCCCGAAGGCATCCTGGCGCTGCAACATCTGCAGCCACAAAGGCATGAGAATGTTCTGAAACACTACCGGCAGCGAGTAGGACGAGAAAATCTGGTTGTAAACCTGATCCAGCGCGCGGTCGTCGAACGAACTGACGGCCAATTGCACCTGCTGCTGCCATTGCGCGTAATCGGCCTGGACCAGATCATCGGGGATGATATGGGCCAAGGCTTTCAGCGGCTCGGTCCTCGCCAGGATCTTGCCGACCTTGCTCACGGCAACGCCGCGATCAATCCAGTCGACAATGCTGCGCACGCGCTCGATTTCGGTCATCGAATACAACCGGTGCCCGCTTTCGGTGCGCGTCGGCTGGATCAAACCGTAGCGGCGCTCCCATGCACGCAGCGTTACCGGGTTGACGCCGGTCAGCCGCGACACCTCCCGAATAGGGAACAACTCTTCGCGCTCAAGTGCGACAGAAGCCTGCGAGGCAGGGTTAGCGTCCGTGATAACAGCCATGGTGCTGATGTGTCCGCTCGGTAAATTTGGATCCCATTCTACATCCGATGCCCTCTGTCGGTTCAACCCAATAAACAGAGACGAAAGTCTCTGAAACTGTCATCAAAATCGGGAATAATCCTTGCTTGTTGAAAAGCGCAGACCCCTACCCCGGTTTGCGCAATGCGAAACCTCCTACCCGGAGCGCCGCACTCGAAATATGGAGATACACAATGTCTACTTCCCCCGTCACGCTGATGGTTGCGCGTCGCGTCGCCGACGGCCGCTATCAGGACCTGATTGCCTGGCTGCGCGAAGGCGAACAACTGGCCACTGACTTTCCCGGTTACCTGGGTTCCGGCGTGCTCGCTCCGCCACCCGGTGACAACGAATTCCAGATCATTTTCCGCTTCGTCGACGAGCAGACCCTGCACGCCTGGGAGCACTCGGTCTCGCGTACCGCGTGGCTGGCGCGGGGCAGCGATCTGTTCGAGCATCCCAAGGAGCATCGGGTCAGCGGCATCGAAGGCTGGTTCGGCGCTGCCGGTCAACGGCCACCACGCTGGAAACAGGCCGTGGCGATCTGGCTGGCGTTCTTCCCGGTGTCGCTGCTGTTCAACTTTGTCCTCGGACCGCTGCTCGGCGAGATGAGCCTGCTGCCGCGGGTATTGGTCAGTACGGCGTGCCTGACGCCGTTGATGGTGTATTTCTTTATTCCACTGTCGACACGGTTGCTGGCGGGTTGGCTGAACAGCGTCCCGGCACCTCGACTGCCTGTTGAACCAGTGTCTCAAAACCGCTGAGCGCCCATGTGGGAGCGGGCTTGCTCGCGAAAGCGTCGTGTCAGTTGATGCATCCGTGCCTGGCACACCGCCTTCGCGAGCAAGCCCCGCTCCCACAAAAGCACAGCACCCGTCTTGCGATAGGTGGGCACCCCGCGTCACTGTTATAGTTTTTACTCCCACCGCGACGCGAGCCGTTCATGTCCATATCCTCCGCCCCGATCCTCATCACCGGTGCCGGCCAGCGTGTCGGTCTGCACTGCGCACAGCGTTTGCTTGAAGACGGCCATCGGGTCATCTTCACCTACCGCAGCGAACGTCCGGGCGTACAAGCCCTGCGTGATCTGGGCGCTGTCGCGGTGTTCGCGGACTTCTCCAGCGAAGCCACCATCCTCGCCTTCATCGATGAACTGAAAACCCACACCGACTGCCTGCGCGCCATCGTCCACAACGCCTCCGAATGGCTGGCGGAAACCCCGGGCAGTGAAGCCGAGGCCTTCTCGCGCATGCTCAACGTGCACATGCTCGCGCCGTATCTGATCAACCTGCACTGCGCCGACCTGCTCAAAGGCTCGACCCCGGCCGACATCATCCACATCAGCGACGACGTCACGCGCAAGGGCAGCAGCAAACACATCGGTTATTGCGCCAGCAAAGCCGGGCTCGACAGCCTGACCCTGTCCTTCGCCGCGCGCTACGCGCCGGCAATCAAAGTCAACGGCATCGCGCCGGCCCTGCTATTGTTCAATCCCGACGACGACGCGGCGTACCGCGCCAGGGCGCTAGCCAAATCCGCGCTGGGCATCGAACCCGGCAGCGAAGTGATCTACCAGAGCCTGCGCTATCTGCTCGACAACCCCTATGTCACCGGCACAACCCTGACCGTCAACGGCGGACGGCACGTCAAATAAGCTGCTGCGCGAGGATCTGCCATGACCCGTTCCCTGCCCGAGAATTACCGCGAGATCCTCATCGGCCTCGGCGAAGACCCCGACCGCGAAGGTCTGCTCGATACCCCGGTGCGCGCGGCCAAGGCCATGCAATACCTGTGTCACGGCTATGAACAGAGTGTGGATCAGATCGTCGACAGCCCCAGCACCTTGCCTGTCGGAATATAAGCCACATGGGCCTTACCGATGAAGGGCAGCAGGTGATGTTCGCACAACGAGTAGACAGGTCACCGATGCCGCCGGCGTCGCGGTGGTCATCGAGGCCCGGCACATGTGCATGATGATGCGCGGTGTCGAGAAACAGAATTCGACCATGAACACCTCGGTCATGCTCGGCGCCTTTCGCGACTCGAGCAACACCCGACAGGAGTTCCTGCAATTGATTGGACGGAGCAAGTAAATGTCACAACTTCAACCGGGAATGGCGCGCATCCGGGTCAAGGATCTGCGCTTGCGCACCTTTATCGGGATCAACGAGGACGAGATCCTCAACAAGCAGGATGTGCTGATCAATCTCACGATCCTGTACGCGGCGCAGGAAGCGGTGCGCGACAACGACATCGATCACGCGCTGAATTACCGCACCATCACCAAGGCGATCATCGCCCACGTCGAGGGCAATCGGTTTGCGCTGCTCGAACGCCTGACCCAGGAACTGCTGGATCTGGTGATGACTCATGCTGCAGTGCTGTACGCCGAAGTCGAAGTCGACAAGCCGCATGCGCTGCGTTTTGCCGAGTCGGTGTCAATAACGCTTGCAGCGAGCCGCTAGCTTCAAGCTTCAAGCGGCAAGCTGTAAACTTCGTATCAACGCCACCCATCTTGCAGCTTGAAGCTCGTCGCTTGAAGCTGTCTCGCAGAGACTCCCATGACCGAGCAACAACGCCTCGAACTCGAAGCCGCCGCCTTCCGCCGGCTGGTCGCCCATCTGGACAGCCGTAAGGACGTGCAGAACATCGACCTGATGAACCTCGCCGGATTCTGCCGCAACTGCCTGTCCAAGTGGTACAAGGCTGCCGCCGATGACCGTCAGATCGAGGTCAGCCTCGACGACGCCCGTGAAGTGGTTTACGGCATGCCTTACGCCGAATGGAAAGCCCAATACCAGCAAGAAGCCAGCGCCGAACAACAGGCGGCGTTCGCCAAAGGAAAACCCAATGAGTGATCTGAACACCCTGCGCGCCAGCCTCAAAAGCGGCGAACACGCTTTCGCCGACACCCTGGCTTTCATCGCCGCCGGTTACGACTACCAGCCTCAAGCGTTCAACAACGGTGGCGTGGAAAACGCCGCCGGGCAGAACGAAGGTTCGTGCAAGACCCTGGGTCTGGCGTTACTGGAAGGCTTGAGCGATGAAGAAGCGCTGCTGGCATTCGGCGAGCATTACCGCTCGGTGGTGGCGACGCCTGAAGGCAGCGACCACGGCAATATTCGCGCGCTGATCAAGCACGGTCTGGCGGGTGTGAAGTTCGAAACGCAGCCCCTGACCCGTCGCTGATTTCCATAGCCAACCCCATTCCCTGTGGGAGCGGGCTTGCTCGCGAAGGCGCCGTGCCAGGCGACTTTTCTTTGTCTGACACACCGCTTTCGCGAGCAAGCCCGCTCCCACAGGGTTATGCGATGTAGCGGAAATACGGGCATAAAAAAACCGGCCGAAGCCGGTTTTTTTGTGTCTGCGATTTAGAACGAAGCGTTCTGCAGACCGTCCAGGTAACGCTCGGTGTCCAGTGCCGCCATGCAGCCGGCGCCGGCCGAGGTGATGGCCTGACGGTAAACATGGTCAGCCACGTCACCGGCAGCGAAGATGCCTTCAACGCTGGTGGCAGTGGCGTTGCCGTCACGACCGCCCTGCACCACCAGATAACCGTCTTTCAGGGTCAACTGGCCTTCGAACAGCGAAGTGTTCGGAGTGTGGCCGATCGCGATGAACACGCCGTCGACTTTGATTTCGTCGAAGCTGCCGTCGTTGTTCTTGAGGCGCGCACCGGTCACACCCATGTTGTCGCCCAGCACTTCGTCGAGGTTGGCGTTCAACTTGAGGATGATCTTGCCTTCGGCCACGCGGGCGTTGAGCTTGTCGATCAGGATCTTCTCGGCGCGGAAGGTTTCACGACGGTGGATCAGGGTCACGGTGCTGGCGATGTTGGCCAGGTACAGTGCCTCTTCAACAGCGGTGTTGCCGCCGCCGACCACCGCCACTGGCTTGTTGCGGTAGAAGAAACCGTCGCAGGTCGCGCAGGCCGAAACGCCTTTGCCCATGAACGCTTCTTCCGACGGCAAGCCCAGGTAGCGAGCGCTGGCACCGGTGGCGATGATCAGGGCGTCGCAGGTGTAAGTCGCGCTGTCGCCGGTCAGGGTGTACGGCTTGGCAGCGAAGTCCACGGCGTTGATGTGATCGAAAACAATCTCGGTTTCAAAACGCTCGGCGTGCTCACGCATCCGCTCCATCAGGGCCGGACCGGTCAGGCCGTGCACGTCGCCCGGCCAGTTGTCGACTTCGGTGGTGGTGGTCAATTGACCGCCGGCCTGCATGCCGGTAATCAGCAGTGGCTTGAGGTTGGCACGGGCGGCGTAGACCGCAGCGCTGTAACCGGCAGGGCCGGAACCGAGAATAATCACTCGCGAATGACGGACTTCAGACATGACCTGCTCCTGTTGACCGGGCCGAAACACTGGCGCGGAACGCCGGACTGCCGGCGGGAATAAAAAAGGACTGTGGATAACCTTGGGGAAGGCATGAGCTCGACAGTCCTGTAAAAAGTTGGGTGCAGCGTATCGAGGGGGGCAAGATTAAGGAAATACGGATTAACAATCCAGCTCATAGGTGGTCTCTATACGCAGACTCCGACCAGATCGACGTCTTTGTTACAGTGAATGTCGATCGCTCTGCCGCGCTTTCGCACCTGTTGCAAAGTCGGTAAGGTCGGCGCGTTTTCCCTTGCTCGGAGCACCTTATGCCCGCCCCTGTTCTGTCCGGCCCGCAATACCTGCGCGAAGGCCTCAAACTGGTTCTCAGCCCGGGCCTGCGCCTGTTCGTGTTGCTGCCGCTGGCGATCAACCTGGTGCTGTTCGTCGGATTGATCTATCTGGCCGGCCATCAGTTCAGCCTGTGGGTCGACAGCCTGATGCCGTCGCTGCCCGACTGGCTGAGTTTCCTCAGCTACATCCTCTGGCCGCTGTTCGTGGTGCTGGTGGCGTTGATGGTGTTCTTCACCTTCACCATGCTCGCCAACGTGATCGCTGCGCCGTTCAACGGTTTCCTCGCGGAAAAAGTCGAAGTGGTGGTACGCGGCACCGATGATTTCCCGGCCTTCAGCTGGGGCGAACTGATTGCGATGATCCCGCGCACCCTCGCCCGGGAAATGCGCAAACTCGGCTACTTCCTGCCGCGGGCGATCGGCCTGTTCATTCTCTCGTTCATCCCGGTGGTGAACATCGTCGCCGCCCCGCTGTGGCTGCTGTTCGGCGTGTGGATGATGGCGATCCAGTACATCGACTACCCGGCAGACAACCACAAACTGGGCTGGAACGAGATGCTCGCCTGGCTGCGGCAGAAACGCTGGCAGAGCATGAGTTTTGGCGGGATCGTCTATCTGGCGCTGCTGATTCCGGTGGTGAACATTCTGATGATGCCGGCGGCGGTAGCGGGAGCGACGTTGTTCTGGGTACGCGAACAGGGAGAAAAGTCGCTGACGCCCCCGCCAATCTCTTGAGCGATTCTGGCGCAGACGCCTCGTATCACCGTGGCCTCTGCGCTGCAACCTGTTACTTATGACAGTTGGCAGTTGCCAATTTCCAGCATCAACTACACCCTCGGCTGATCCGTCATCGAGAGTGTTCCTGTTGTCCGGTCAAGTGAAGCCTTCATCCATTTGGAGATTGCACTTATGACCAGGATTTCAGCTGCCAAACCCCGAGAACTCGTCAGCACGGAGTATCCCTGGCTTGAAATGAGCCCTTGCGTACTGTTCGCCACCGGCCACACCGGCGTCCCCTACAACATTCTCGCGACCACACGTATCTACATCTCTCACGAGAGCCTGCGTCCGCTGGCTACCCGCCTGGCGCAGGGTTTTGTCGGAGCCGCCGAGCTGACCACACCGCCAGCAATCGTGCTGATGTCGGGCTCACCTGAACAAGCAGGCAGCGGTGACGTGGAGCTGAGGCTTGAGGTTCCCGACACCAGCGGCGTGGTAATCCCCGTGCACGGAGAACCAGAGAAATACCGAATCGATGTCACAGCGTTCATTCGCGTTGCAGCGTCCAACCTGACGGCCATGGCGCGAGCACTCACGACGTTGCATAAAGCCGTCAGAATCTCAACCGAGCTGACGCGATGCAAAGTCATCGATGCCCCGGCTTTTGCCGAACGCTCAGTGATGATTGATATGGGGCGTCGGCAATTCACCCCGGACTGGATGATCTGCCTGATTCAGGAAATGGCCTGGAACCAGCTCAACACCTTGCATTTGCACCTCACTGATAATGAGGGTGTCCGCGTCATCTTTCCTTCTTATCCTGACCTGTCGAGCAGCGATGCCTGGAGCGCCGCGGACCTCAAGCGCGTGCTCGACACGGCTGCCAGTTATTACGTTCAGGTGATTCCCGAACTGGACATGCCCGGCCACATGAACTGGATCCTGCGCAACCGACCAGAACTCCAGTTGAAACTGAGCAACGGAACGGTCGTCACCAAAGCCCTCGACTTCAGCCTTGCCGCCGCGAGGGCGTTCATGAAGACACTCTTCAGCGATTTGATGAACCTGTTCCCTGACAGTCGTTACATCCACCTCGGTGCCGATGAGTATTTTCTGAGCCCGATCACACCGGCAAATACCCCGCAACTGGCGGCCTACGCCCGTGCTGCGTCAGGCAATCCGAGCGCAACTTCGGAAGATGCCGTGCGGTATTTCGTCAACGATGTCGCAAACCTGATCAAGGGAAAAGGCAAAATCGCTCGCGTCTGGAACGATGGCGCCGTGCAAACGGTTCAACACATTACGCTGGATAAACAGGTGCAAATCGAGTGCTGGAGCATCTGGGGCAGCGTTCGCGGGAATTTGAACGTGAAGGATCTGGTCGATTCCGGGTACAGCGTCATCAACGCCCATGGTGATTTTTACTTTATCGTCAACCGGAGCTGGGACAACCGCTATCACCCCCTGCACTCACCACGTGGGATCCACGATGTGTGGCGCCCCAACCGGTTCATGGACGAAGCGGGAAACAAATACACCGAGATTGCCGTAGGGCATCCGGCAATGGTCGGGGGCGGCATTCAGTTGTGGATCGAGCGACCGACCTTCAGCTCCCCCGAGGAAATGTGGACTCAACTGGGACCCTGGCTATTGCCGCTAGGCCAGCGTACCTGGGGTTCACCGCATGCCGTCGAGCGCTTCAGAAACCTGCCGCTTCTGTCACGCGTCATGCAAACTCCACCGCCCGTACCTTGGTGGTGATGCCTGGCTGACGCCTGCACGAGCACTTCAACCGCCGTCTGGGCAGCAGTCATAAATCCATCATCCGAACGTCACAGGCACGACATGGCCTCAGCCGACACTGAGGTCATGACGACAGCTCTGCATATCACCCTGATCAGCGAAACCTTCCCACCGGAAATCAACGGGGTGGCCAATACCCTTGGTCGCTTGTGCGATGGCTTGCGCGCGCGTGGGCATCAGGTGGAACTGGTGCGACCGCGCCAGGCGGGAGATCCGCAGCGCGTCGAGGACGATGCCTTGCTGTTGTGTCGAGGCTGGCCGTTGCCGGGTTATCCCGGTCTGCAATGGGGACAGTCGTCGATGCACAAGCTGCTGCGGCGCTGGAAGCGTCATCGCCCGGACGTTTTGTACATCGCCACCGAAGGCCCGCTCGGTTTGTCGGCGTTGCGTGCGGCGCGACGCCTGGGGATCTCGGTGGTCAGCGGTTTTCACACCAATTTCCAGCAATACACCCACCAGTACGGACTGAGTTTGCTGACGCGCTTGCTGACCCATTATCTGCGCTGGTTTCACAATCGCTCGGCAATGACCCTGGTGCCGAGCGTCAGTCAGCGCCTGGAACTGGAGCGTCGGCATTTCGACCGCCTCGCCCTGCTCTCTCGCGGCGTGGACAGCCAATTGTTTCACCCGGCCAAGCGCCTGAACGGATTGCGTGAGCAATGGGGCCTGAGCGAGCAGGACATCGCGGTGATTCACGTCGGCCGGCTGGCCCCGGAGAAGAACCTCGGCCTGCTCAAGCGCTGCTTCGACACCCTGTGCAGCACTTATCCACAGCGCAATCTGAAGCTGATCGTGGTCGGCGACGGACCGCAACGTCTGGCGCTGGAAAAGCAAATCCCGCAGGCGATCTTCTGCGGCTCACAACGCGGCGAAGCTTTGGCGGCGCACTATGCGTCCGGCGATATCTTTCTGTTTCCGAGCATGACCGAAACCTTCGGCAACGTGGTGCTTGAAGCACTGGCGTCCGGTCTGGGGGTGGTGGCTTACGATCAGGCTGCGGCGGCGCAGCACATCCGTCACGGCTACAACGGCGTGTTGGCGATGCCCGGTGATGAGGAAGCGTTCTGCGATGCGGCGGCGTGGTTGCTGGAGGAAGATGAGACCTTGCGTTGTGTGCGCCTGAATGCGCGCCAGCATGCCAGTCGTCAGGGGTGGGCGGCGATCATCGAGCAATTTGAAAAGCATTTGCGTGGGGCGTGTGTACGGGAGCAGGTGTTGCCGAACGCGCAGACATTACCTTAGATCATCGTCGACTCTGATGCCCTCTTCGCGAGCAAGCTCGCTCCCACATTTGGAATGCCTTTCAAAATGTGGGAGCGGGCTTGCTCGCGAATGGGCCGTTAAAGGCGACGCTTAAACCAGGGTCATCAACGCCTCACGGCTGAACGGCAGAATATCCTGCTCACGCCCTTCACGGACTTTCAGCGCCCAGTCCGGATCCACCAGCAGCGCACGGCCAACCGCCACCAGATCGAATTCGTCGTTGTTCAGACGCTCCAGCAGTTTCTCCAGGCTCGCCGGTTGCGCGACTTTATCGGTGTTGACCATGAACTGCAGGAACTCGCCGTCCAGACCGACGCTGCCCACGGTGATGGTCGGTTTGCCGGTCAGCTTGCGCGTCCAGCCGGCCAGGTTCAGCTCGGAACCGTCAAATTCAGGCTCCCAGAAACGCCGCGTCGAGCAGTGGAAAATGTCCACCCCGGCGTCGGCCAACGGCTTGAGGAATTCGCCCAGCGCCTCCGGGGTCTGCACCAGACGCGCGGTGTAATCCTGCTGCTTCCACTGCGAAAAACGGAAGATGATCGGGAAGCCTTCACCGACTGCCGCACGCACCGCTTGAATCAGCTCGATGGCGAAGCGCGAACGATTGGCCAGGCTGCCGCCGTATTCGTCGGTGCGCTGGTTGCTGCCTTCCCAGAAGAACTGGTCGATCAGATAGCCGTGGGCGCCGTGGATTTCCACGCCGTCCATGCCGATGCTTTGCGCATCCTTCGCCGCTTGGGCGAAAGCACCGATCACGTCTTGAATGTCCTGTTTGCTCATGCCGTGCACCACGACCTGGCCATCCTTGAGTTTTTCCGTCGGGCCGTAAGCCGGGACGCTGGCGTCCGGCTCGGTGCCGATGCGGCGCACGCTGCCGACATGCCACAGTTGCGGAACAATCTTCCCGCCCTCGGCATGCACCGCGTCGACGACTTTTTTCCAGCCGGCCAGTGGCGCTTCGCCGAAGAACTGCGGCACATTCGGGTAACCGTTGGAAGCCTTGTGACCGACAGTGGTGCCTTCGGTGATGATCAGGCCAACACCGGCCGCAGCGCGGCGACGGTAGTACTCGATCACTTTGGAATTGGGTACGCCACCCGGGGAAAACGAGCGGGTCATCGGCGCCATCACCACGCGGGTCGGCAGTTCGAGGGCACCGAGGTGGAACGGTTTGAACAGGGCTTGCACCGGCATTGGAAGGCTCCACAGGGAATGACTTTATGACGGCGATAATATGAACAGTCAGCGCCTTTTAACAGCACTATTGATTTGAATGATTAAGGGTCAAAAGTCAGGCAAAAAAAATCGCAGCTCGATGGCTGCGATTTTTGTGTTTCAGCCCAGCGCTTTTTCAATCGCGTGGACAATGGTCGGATCATCCGGCGGCGTGCGCGGCGAGAATCGCGCCAATACCCGGCCATCCTTGCCGAGCAGGAATTTCTCGAAGTTCCAGGTGATATCCCCCGGAAACTCCGCACCCTCGCCCGCCAGCAAGCGGTATAGCTGATGACGATCATGGCCGTTGACTTCAAGCTTGCTCGACAACGGGAACGTCACGCCATAGTTCAGGCTGCAGAACTCCTGGATTTGCTGTTCGGTACCTGGCTCCTGACCGGCAAACTGGTTGCACGGCAGGCCCAGCACACTGAAGCCCTTGCCCTTGAATTGCTGGTAGAGGTTTTCCAGCGCCGCGTACTGTGGGGTCAAGCCGCATTTGGAGGCGACGTTGACCACCAGCACGACTTGGCCTTTGAAAGGCGCCAGCGGTAGCTCCTGACCATCCAGGGCTGTCAACTTAAGGTCGTGAAAAGCACTCATGACGGACTCCAGATTCCCGTGTTCTACTCGAAACAGCCACTTGGCGAGAGCACCAAGGACAGCCGCGGACTAAAAAGGCGCCCGCAGGCGCCTCTCCAGTACTCGAAGCTTAGCGCAGAAAATCAGTGGTGATGGCCACCTTCGCCATGGACGTGGCCATGAGCGACTTCTTCCTGGCTGGCGTCACGGATATCAACGACCTTCACTTTGAAGTTCAGGCGCTGACCGGCCAGTGGGTGGTTACCGTCAACGGTGACGTCGTCGCCGTCGAGGTCACGGATGGTCACGATCTGCATCTGGCCGTCCGGCGCCGAAGCGTGGAACTGCATGCCGACTTCCAGCTCGTCAACGCCTTCGAACATGCTGCGGCTCAGGGTGCTGACCAGCTCGGCAGCGTATTCGCCGTAAGCGTCTTCCGGCTCAACGGACACTTCCAGCTCGTCACCAACAGCTTTGCCTTCCAGAGCTTTTTCCAGGCCCGGGATGATGTTGCCTGCGCCTTGCAGGTAGACCAGCGGAGCGCCGCCGGCGGAGCTGTCGATGACCTCACCAGCGTCGTTGGTCAGGGTATAGTCGATGGAGACAGCCTTATTGGCGGCGATCAGCATGGGGCGAGACCTTTTGCAGAAGAATATAGAAAGGCCAAGTTTAGCGAAGCAATCGCGCGAAAGCGAACACAACCCGGACAAACGGGATTCGACGATCACCGGCTTCCATCAGGACGAGGTCGGTCACTGGGTGGTCGAGCTTTCCTGTGGCCACACCCAGCACCTGCGCCATCAGCCGCCATGGCAATCGCGGGCCTGGGTCCTTGACCCGGCGCAACGTATTGAAAAAATAGGCCAACCCTTTGCCTGCGGTTGGTGCGCACAAGGCTCGGTTAGCGATAACCTTGGCGACTGAATTGCGGTAGGCGGTCACGTATAGATCGCCACCATTGCCATGCACCTTTAGAGAATCCGCATGCAAACTTTTTTTATCGCGCCCACCGATTTTGGCGTGGGTCTGACCTCCATCAGCCTCGGGCTGGTGCGTACCCTGGAGCGGGCCGGACTGAAAGTCGGCTTCTTCAAACCGATTGCCCAGCCGCATCCGGGCGACACTGGTCCTGAGCGCTCCACCGAACTGGTCGCGCGCACCCACGGCCTGAAACCGCCGCAGCCACTGGGCCTGGCCCATGTCGAGCGGATGCTCGGCGACGGTCAGCTCGATGAGTTGCTCGAAGAAATCATCGCCTTGTATCAGCAAGCTGCCATCGGCAAAGACGTGCTGGTAGTCGAAGGCATGGTGCCGACCCGCAGCGCCAGCTACGCCGCGCGGGTCAATTTGCACTTGGCGAAAAGCCTGGATGCCGAGGTGATTCTGGTCTCGGCCCCGGAGAATGAAGTGCTCGCCGAACTTTCCGGTCGCGTGGAATTGCAGGCGCAATTGTTCGGCGGCCCGAAAGATCCGAAAGTCCTCGGCGTAATCCTCAACAAGGTCAAGACCGAGGAGAGCATGGACGCCTTCGCCACGCGCCTCAAAGAGCATTCGCCGTTGCTGCGCAGCGGTGATTTCCGTCTGCTTGGCTGCATCCCGTTCCAGCCCGAACTCAATGCACCGCGTACCCGCGACGTCGCCGATCTGATGGGCGCGCAGGTGCTTAACGCCGGCGATTACGAAACCCGGCGCATGACCAAAATCATCATCTGCGCGCGCACCATGCGCAACACCGTCGAGCTGCTCAAGCCCGGCGTGCTGGTGGTGACCCCGGGCGACCGCGACGACATCATTCTCGCCGTCAGCCTCGCGGCGTTGAACGGCGTGCCGCTGGCCGGCCTGTTGCTGACCAGTGACACCCTGCCCGATCCACGCATCATGGACCTATGCCGTGGCGCGTTGCAGGCCGGTCTGCCGGTGCTGTCGGTGAGCACTGGCTCCTACGACACCGCCAACCTGCTCAATGGCCTGAACAAGGAAATCCCCATCGATGACCGCGAGCGCGCGGAGATCATCACTGACTTCGTCGCCAGTCATCTCGACGCCAAATGGCTGCATCAGCGCTGTGGCACACCGCGGGAAATGCGTCTGTCGCCAGCGGTATTCCGCTACCAACTGATTCAACGGGCGCAGTCGGCGAACAAACGCATCGTCCTGCCCGAAGGCAGCGAGCCGCTCACCGTGCAAGCGGCGGCGATCTGCCAGGAGCGCGGCATCGCCCGTTGCGTGCTGCTGGCCAAACCCGAAGACGTCGAAGCCGTGGCCCGTGCGCAAGGTATCGAGTTGCCGCCGGGGCTGGAGATCCTCGATCCGGATCTGATCCGCGAGCGCTACATCGAGCCGATGGTCGCCCTGCGCAAAAGCAAAAGCCTCAACGCGCCGATGGCCGAACAGCAACTGGAAGACACCGTGGTGATCGGCACCATGATGCTCGCGCTGGATGAGGTCGACGGCCTGGTCTCGGGCGTGATCAACACCACCGCCAACACCATCCGCCCGGCCCTGCAACTGATCAAGACCGCACCGGGCTGCACGCTGGTGTCGTCGGTGTTCTTCATGCTGTTCCCCGAAGAAGTGCTGGTCTATGGCGACTGCGTGATGAACCCGCACCCGAGCGCCGCCGAACTGGCGGAGATCGCCCTGCAAAGCGCTGATTCCGCAGCAGCATTCGGCATCACCCCGCGCGTGGCGATGATCAGCTACTCCAGTGGCGAATCCGCCAGCGGTGAAGAAGTCGAGAAAGTCCGCGAAGCCACCCTGCTCGCCCACGAGCAACAGCACTCGCTGCTGATCGACGGCCCGCTGCAATACGACGCTGCTGCCAACGCAGACGTTGCCCGGCAACTGGCGCCGAACAGCCAGGTCGCCGGTCGCGCCACGGTGTTCGTGTTCCCCGACCTGAACACCGGCAACACCACCCACAAAGCCGTGCAGCGCAGCGCCGACTGCGTCAGCCTCGGCCCGATGCTGCAAGGCCTGCGCAAACCGGTGAACGACCTGCCGCGCGGCGCGCAGGTCGACGACATCGTCTACACCATCGCCCTGACCGCGATTCAAGCCGCCAACCGACCTATGGATGTGTAAATGCTGGACTTCCTGCCCGCCCCGATTCGCGGCGTGATCGCCGCGCTGCTGTTGGCACTCAATACGATTCTGCTGTGCTCGTTCCTGTTCTGCGTCGCGCTGATCAAAGTGCTGCCCTTCGACCTCGCCCGCCGCGCCTCACTGTGGCTGATGAGCCACACCCACGAAGCCTGGATCAGCAACAACAAAGCCTGGATGAACCTGGTGCGCCGCACCCGCTGGCACATCAGCGGCCTGCAAGGTCTGGACTACCAACACTCATACCTGATCACCAGCAACCACCAGAGCTGGGTCGACATCCTGGTGCTGCAATACGTGCTCAACCGCCGGATCCAGCCGCTGAAATTCTTCCTCAAGCAGGAGCTGATCTGGGTCCCGGTGATCGGTCTGGCGTGGTGGGCGCTGGGCTTCCCGTTCATGAAGCGCTACTCCAAGGCGTACCTGGAAAAGCATCCAGAGAAGAAAGGCAAAGACCTGGAAACCACGCGCAAGACCTGCGCGAAATTCCGCAACAACCCGGTGGGGATTTTCAACTTCGTCGAAGGCACGCGCTTCACCGAAGGCAAACATGCGCAACAGCAGTCACCGTTCGAATACCTGCTCAAACCCAAGGCGGGTGGCATCGCCTTTGTGCTGGACGCGATGGGTGAGCAACTGGAGTCGATCGTCAACGTAACTATTCACTACCCTGGCGGGCGTCCGGGTTTCTGGGATCTGCTGTGCGGCAACGTGCGCGACGTGGTGGTGCACTTTGAAGAACTGAAAATCCCGCCGGCCTTCATCGGCAAGAACTACGACCAGGACGGCGAATATCGCCTGCAATTCCAGGGCTGGATCAACCAGCTGTGGCAGGACAAGGATGCGCTGCTGGAACAGATGCACCGCGAATTCGCAGACAAACGCTAATCCCCTGTAGGAGCGAGCCTGCTCGCGATAGCGGTGGATCAGCCAAATCATTGGTGAATGACATTCCGCCTTCGCGAGCAAGCCCGCTCCCACAGTTTGAACCCGGCGTATTCCGGTAGAGATTGGTCGGCTGTGAGGCCGCCTTCGCTGGCAAGCCAGCTCCCACAGTTTGCACACGGTGTATTCAGGTAGAGATTAGTCGGCTGTCAGACCACCTTCGCGAGCAAGCTCGCTCCCACAGTTTGAAACCGGTGTATTCAGGTAGAGATTGGTCGGCTGTCAGGCCGCCATCACTGGCAAGCCAACTCCCACAGGAAAAGCTAAAGCCAGGCGCACGCTTTTCACCACTCAAATGGCCGAGTGTCAGCTCGCCGAAAGCTTTTGATCTTGATCCACGGGCGACGTCGGAAGGCTGAGCGTAGGGATTGATCCGGGGGTGGGAGCGCAGCGACCGTTTGGCGAAGCCAAACACAGCGAGAGGAGGTGCAGCGAAGCAAACCGTAGGCGCTGCCCCCCGGATCAATCCCGGAGCGAAGGGACCCCGAGCCCCAGCGAGCGGGCCGAACGCAGGAGCAAGCGTTTTTGGTTACTTTTTAGGCGTTTGTAAAAAGTGACCCGCCGTAAGGGCGGAACCGTAATCAGCAACACCCGAAGAAACGGATATTCACACAACCCACCCAGAGCATGGTCGGCCCAAAGGTCGCCATCGCCGAAAACCAAATCGCCCCCAATAAAAAAGCCCGCCGATGATCACTCATCCGCGGGCCTTTCATTTCCGGCTAAAGCTTAAATCGCGCCACGCTTGCGCAGCAGATCCAACACCTGCTTGACGCTCTCTTCCAACGACAGCGACTGCGTGTCGATCACCAGATCAGCATTCAGCGGCACGTCATACGGGAACGACTCACCCGGAATATTATCGCCACCCGCAGCATACAAGCCCTGCGGATCACGCTCGGCACACACCGCCGGCGAAGCCTGCACATAAACCGTCAGCAGACGCTCCTTGCCGATCAGATCCTTGGCCTGCTCGCGACCTTCGGCGCTCGGCGCAACAAACGCCGCCAGGGTCAACAGACCCGCCTCGTTGAACTGACGCGCCACATGCGCAGCACGCCGCCAGTTCTCGGTACGACCGGCACGATCCTGCGGCAGCCCTTTGTTCAGGTCGTGACGCAGATTCTGACCATCGAGCACAAACACCGCACGGCCCATGTCGAACAGCTTGCGCTCGACCGCATAAGCCAGCGTGCTCTTGCCCGCGCCCGACAGACCGCTGAACAACACAGTAGCCGGTTGCTGGCCAAAGCGCTGGGCACGTTCCTCAGTGGCAACGTGAGCCAGTTTGCCGTGGTGCGAGGCAGTCCCATGAGCCACTGGCTGAGCGACGATCATGCCGGCGCCGACGGTGCCGTTGGTCAGACGATCGATGACGATGAACGCGCCGGTGGTGCGGTTGCTGTCGTAACCGTCGAGGGCGATCGGCGCGTCGAGCGCGATCTTCACCTTGCCGATTTCGTTGAGCTGCAACGCGCTCGCCGGGCCTTCTTCGAGGGTGTTGACGTCGACCTTGTTGACGATGCTGGCAATCGAGCCCGGCACGTAACTGGTGGCGCGCTTGATGTCGTATTTCTTGCCCGGCAGCATCGGCTCTTCAGCCATCCACACCAGCATCGCTTCGAAGCTGTCGGTGACCGGCGGCACGTTGTCGGCATGCACTAGCAGGTCGCCGCGGGAGATGTCGATTTCGTCTTCCATGGTCAGCGTCACCGCTTGACCTGGGCCGGCCTGCTCCAGCTCACCTTCGAAGGTGACGATGGATTTGACGCGGCTGCTCTTGCCCGACGGCAGAACCACCACTTCGTCGCCCTTGTGCACGATGCCGCTGGCGAGGGTGCCAGCGAAACCGCGGAAGTTCAGGTTCGGACGGTTGACGTACTGCACCGGGAAACGCAAATCGGTGAAGTTGCGGTCGCCCGCCACTTCCACGGTCTCGAGGATTTCCATCAGCGACTGGCCTTTGTACCAAGGCGAGCGCTCGGACTTGTTCACCACGTTGTCGCCCTTGAGGGCAGACATCGGCACGAAGTGCATGCTGGTCGGCTTCATCTTCAAGCCTTCGGCGAACTTCAGGTAGTCGGCCTTGATCGACTCGAACACGCCTTCATCGAAGTCTTTCAGGTCCATCTTGTTGATGGCGACGACGATGTGCTTGATGCCGAGCAACGAGGCGATGAAGCTGTGGCGACGGGTCTGGGTCTGCACGCCGTAACGGGCGTCGACCAGGATGATCGCCAGGTCACAGGTGGACGCACCGGTGGCCATGTTGCGGGTGTACTGCTCATGGCCAGGGGTGTCGGCGATGATGAATTTGCGTTTGGCGGTGGAGAAATAGCGGTAGGCGACATCGATGGTGATGCCCTGCTCACGCTCAGCCTGCAGGCCATCGACCAGCAACGCCAGGTCGATGTCGTCACCGGTGGTGCCGACTTTCTTCGAATCACGGGTGATGGCTTCCAGGTGATCTTCGTAGATCATCTTGGAGTCGTGCAGCAGGCGCCCGATCAGGGTGCTCTTGCCGTCATCGACGTTACCGCAGGTCAAAAAGCGCAGCAGCTCTTTACGTTCGTGCTGGCCCAGGTAGGCGAGGATGTCCTCGCTGATCAAATCAGATGCGTGCGACATGACAACCCCTTAGAAATAACCCTGACGTTTCTTGTCTTCCATCGAGCCTGCGCCATCGTGGTCGATGACCCGGCCCTGGCGCTCGGAAGTTCGCGTCAGGAGCATTTCCTGAATGATGTCCGTGAGGGTTTCAGCCTCGGACTCCACCGCGCCCGTCAACGGGTAGCAGCCAAGGGTACGGAAACGCACTTTCTTTTTGACGATGCGTGCCTTGTCCTCGTCGGACAGGTGTTCAAGGATACGGTCGTCGTCGATCATGATCAGCGTGCCGTTCTTCTCGATCACTTCGCGCTCGGCGGCGAAGTACAGCGGCACGATCGGGATGCCTTCGAGGTAGATGTATTGCCAGATGTCCAGCTCGGTCCAGTTCGACAACGGGAACACACGAATGGATTCGCCCTTGTTGACCTTGCCGTTGTAGACGTTCCACAGCTCAGGGCGCTGGTTTTTCGGGTCCCAGCGGTGCTTGCTGTCGCGGAACGAGTACACGCGCTCTTTGGCACGGGACTTCTCTTCATCGCGACGGGCGCCGCCGAACGCGGCGTCGAAACCATGCTTGTCGAGCGCCTGTTTCAGGCCCTCGGTCTTCATGATGTCGGTGTGTTTGGCGCTGCCGTGGGTGAACGGGTTGATGTTCTGCGCCACGCCATCGGGGTTGATGTGGGTGATCAGGTCCAGGCCCAGCTCTTCGACCATCTTGTCGCGGAACTTGTACATCTCCTGGAATTTCCAGCGAGTGTCGACGTGCATCACCGGAAACGGCAGTTTGCCCGGGAAGAACGCCTTGCGTGCCAGATGCAGCATCACGGCGGAGTCTTTACCGATGGAGTACAGCATCACCGGGTTGTCGAACTCGGCGGCCACCTCGCGGATGATGTGGATGCTTTCCGCCTCCAGCTGTTTCAGATGCGTCAGTTTGTCGACCATGGCTACTCACGAAAGCTTTCTTATGAACGGCCAGCGGGCCGTGTTCGAGCGGGGAATCCTAGCACAGCGACCTCTTCTAATCAGGACGCCTACTAGATCGAAAGGGCATATGAATATGCCTGCCGGTTCGGCCGAGCAATGCTGTTCCTGTGGGAGCGGGCTTGCTCGCGAAAGCGGTGTGTCATCCAACATCGCCGCTGATTGAACCACCGCATTCGCGAGCAAGCCCGCTCCCACACTGAAATAAGGTTTAGCCTTAGATCGGGTTCGGGCAATCGATGAAGATGTGTTCGAGGGCGAAGCGCTTCGCCAGGTAGTCACCCAGCGCCTGCACGCCATAGCGCTCGGTGGCGTGGTGGCCGGCGGCGATGAAGCTGATGTCGTTTTCCCGCGCGCTGTGGAAGGTCTGCTCGGAGGCTTCACCGCTGAGGAACAGATCGACACCCGCCGCCACGCCCTGATCGATATAGCCCTGCCCGCCACCGGTGCACCAGCCGACCCGACGAATCATCCCACTGCCCTCGACCAGCAGCGGCTCGCGGCCCATGACGTCTTTAACCTTGCGGGCGAAATCACGCGCAGTCATCGGCTCATTCAACGACCCGACCAGTCCGACAATTTTAAGGTTGTCCGGATCCAGTGGCCCTTCGACGGTAATGTCCAGCTGACGCGCCAGTTGCACGTTGTTGCCGACTTCCGGGTGCAGATCCAGCGGCAGGTGATAGGCGAGCAGACTGATGTCGTGCTTGAGCAAAGTCTTCAAGCGCCGCTGCTTCATGCCGGTGATGCACGGGTTCTCGCCTTTCCAGAAATAGCCGTGATGCACCAGTATCAGATCGGCCTCGGCCTCCACCGCCGCGTCGAGCAGCGCCTGGCTGGCGGTGACGCCACTGACGATGCGCATCACTTGCGGTCGGCCTTCGACCTGCAGGCCGTTGGGGCAATAATCGGCGATTTTCGCACTGCCGAGGTAACGGTCGGCTTCTTCGACGAGGGTGCTGAGGGCGACGGCCATGAAAGACTCCTGAAAATCCCGTTCAGAGGCGCGCGCGGCCTCGTATAATGCGCGACATTATGGGCGGTCTGACCCCGCCTGCAACTTTTCCAGGACGTGCTTAATGCTCAAGGCGCTGCGTTTTTTTGGCTGGCCGCTGTTGGCCGGTGTGCTTATCGCTCTGTTGATTATTCAGCGTTACCCGCAGTGGGTCGGGCTGCCGAGCCTCGATGTCAACCTGCAACAGGCCCCGCAAACCACCAGCGTGCAGCAGGGGCCGGTGTCCTATGCCGACGCGGTGACCATCGCCGCACCGTCGGTGGTCAACCTTTACACCACCAAGGTCATCAACAAACCGGCGCACCCGCTGTTTGAAGACCCGCAGTTCCGGCGTTTCTTCGGTGACAACTCGCCGAAGCAGAAACGCATGGAATCGAGCCTCGGTTCCGGGGTGATCATGAGCCCGGAAGGCTACATTCTGACCAACAACCACGTGACCACCGGCGCCGACCAGATCGTGGTGGCGCTCAAGGACGGTCGCGAAACCCTCGCCCGGGTGATCGGCAGCGATCCGGAAACCGACCTCGCGGTGCTGAAGATCGACCTGAAAAACCTGCCGGCGATCACCGTCGGCCGCTCCGACAGCATCCGCATCGGCGATGTCGCGCTGGCCATCGGCAACCCGTTCGGCGTCGGCCAGACCGTGACCATGGGCATCATCAGTGCCACCGGGCGTAACCAGTTGGGCCTGAACAACTACGAAGACTTCATCCAGACCGACGCGGCGATCAACCCGGGCAACTCCGGCGGCGCGCTGGTCGATGCCAACGGCAACCTCACCGGCATCAATACGGCGATCTTTTCCAAGTCCGGCGGCTCGCAGGGCATCGGTTTTGCGATCCCGGTGAAGCTGGCGATGGAAGTGATGAAATCGATCATCGAGCACGGTCAGGTGATTCGTGGCTGGCTCGGTATTGAAGTGCAGCCGCTGACCCAGGAACTGGCCGAGTCGTTTGGCCTGTCCGGGCGTCCGGGGATTGTCGTGGCGGGGATCTTCCGCGATGGCCCGGCACAGAAGGCCGGCCTGCAACTGGGTGACGTGATTCTGAGTATCGACGGCGAACCGGCCGGTGATGGCCGCAAGTCCATGAACCAGGTGGCGCGGATCAAGCCGACTGACAAAGTGACCATTCAGGTCATGCGCAACGGCAAAGAACTGAAGCTCACCGCTGAAATCGGCCTGCGTCCGCCGCCTGCACCGGTGAAAGAAGAAGAGTAAAACTTTATTCGCGCCGAGTGCGCGAATGAAAGACACTCTCAACAGGCATGTTATATTGTTTCAATTTAACGATTGGAACAACATAACATGTCGTCTCGAAAAAAGGCTTCGCTGCTTGGCCTGACCCTGGGCCTGCTGGGCGATCCGGTCTTCGCCGAAGATCCGCAACCCCTCGAACTCGACGCCATCAGCGTCACTTCCGATTATGAATCCCCCAGCGGGCCGGTCAGCGGCTACCGCGCGACGCGCTCCGCCAGTGCAACCAAAACCGACACCGCCATCCGCGACATTCCCCAAGCGATCAGCGTGGTGCCGGCCAGCGTGCTCAAGGATCTGGGCAGCCACAATGTCGAACGCGCACTGGAATTTGCCGGCGGCGTGTCGAAGCAGAACAATTTTGGCGGCCTGACGCTGTACGAATACAGCGTACGCGGCTTCACCACCTCGGAGTTCTACAAGGACGGTTTCAGCGCCAATCGCGGCTACCCGAGCACGCCGGACGCGGCCAATGTCGAGCGCATCGAAGTCCTCAAAGGCCCGGCCGCGAGCCTGTATGGCCGTGGCGATCCTGGCGGCACGGTGAACATCGTCACCAAAAAGCCGCAGCCCGAAGCGTTCACCACCCTGCAGACCAGCGCTGGCAGCTGGGATCGTTATCGCACGGCACTGGACGTCAACACGCCGCTCGACGAGCAGGGGGACGTGCTCTCACGGATCAACCTCGCGGTCGAAGACAACCACAGCTTCCGTGATCACGTCGACAGCCAGCGGGTCTTCGTCGCACCTTCGATCAGTTGGCAACTGAGCCCGGACACTTCGTTGTTGGTGGAAAGCGAAATCGTCCGGCACAACTCCACGTTCGACCGAGGAATCGTCGCGCCGAACAACAAATGGAGCGGCGTTTCGCGCTCGGCCTTCCTCGGTGAACCGAACGACGGCAACATCGACAACCACAACAACCTGCTCCAGGCCACCCTCGAACATCACCTCAGCGACAGCTGGAAACTGCGTCTGGCCA
This sequence comes from Pseudomonas sp. MWU12-3103b, assembly GCF_023100615.1. Lineage (NCBI taxonomy): Bacteria > Pseudomonadati > Pseudomonadota > Gammaproteobacteria > Pseudomonadales > Pseudomonadaceae > Pseudomonas > Pseudomonas sp. MWU12-3103b. The sequence continues at coordinate 86,639 of NZ_JALMEY010000014.1, read as the reverse complement.
GCCACTACAAGGAAGGCAAACTGTGGGGCGACGCGTCTGAAAGTCGTGCGCTGAACGCCGATGGTCACACGGTCAACCGACGCTACCGCGAACGGGACACTAACTGGCACGACAGCATCACCCAATTGGAGCTGCGCGGTCTGTTCGACCTCGGCCCATGGCAGCACGAACTGCTGATCGGCACCGAATACGAGAACTTCCGCAAGAACGAACGCGTCACTACCATCGCTGGCGGTCCCTACGCCATCGACATCTACAAGCCGATCTACGGCCAACCGAAACCCAACGGCCCACGCTCGGGTACTGACTTCTTCGAACACGTCGAAAGCCACGCACTGAACCTGCAGGATCAAATCATCTTCACCGACAAACTGCGCGGGATGATCGGCGCACGCTTCGAACACTTTGATCAACGCATCGACGATCACACCCGCGATGCCAAAAGCCAGCAGACTCACGACGCCCTCACCCAACGCGCCGGCCTGCTCTATCAGTTGACGCCGAACACCGGCCTGTTCGCCAACGCCTCGACCTCGTTCAAACCGAATAACGGCCTCGACGCCTCCGGCAAATCCTTCGATCCCGAAGAAGGTGTCGGTTACGAAATCGGCATCAAGAACGAACTGTTCGACGAGCGCCTGAGCAGCACCCTCGCCTTCTTCCACATCGACAAGGAGAACGTCCTCGCCCTCGATCCGAACACCGATACCAGCCGCGCGATGGGCAAGGCGCGCAGTCGCGGTTTCGACTGGCAAGTGACCGGGCAAGTGACCGATGCCGTGCGGGTGATGGGTGCCTTCGCTTACATCGACGCTGAAGTGACCAAGGGCGACGCGGCAATCCCGACCGGCAGCCGCATCCTCGGCGTGGCCAAGCGCAGTGGCAGCCTGCTCGGTGTGTACGAATTTCAGGACGGCCATTTGCGCGGCTCGGACGTCGGCGCGGCGTTCACCTATGTCGGCGATCGCTCCGGTGAAGCCGGCGGTGATTTTGAAATGCCGGCCTATCACACCGTCGATCTGCTGGCCCATTACAAGGCCAGCGACAACGTCACGGTTGGCCTGAACCTCAACAACCTCTTCGACGAAAAATATTACGAGCGCTCCTACAGCAATTACTGGGTCAACCCCGGCGAGCCGCGCAATTTCACCGTCAGCCTGACACTCAACCTGTAAAAGGACGTCACTATGCAATACGGCAAAACCCTACTGATCATCGCCGCTTTGTTCGTCACTCAAGCCTCGGCCCATGGCCTGTGGACAGAACAACGGCGCGGCAATATCGAAGTGATCTACGGCCACGGCGCCGAGGACAATGCCTTCAAGGCGCAGAAAATCAGCGGCGCCTGGGCCTATGACACAAGCGGCAAAATGATCCCGGTTAGCGTCGAACGCCTGCCCGATCACGCGCGCCTGAAGCCGCTAAAAACACCGGCGGTCATGGCCGTCGCACTGAACAACGGCATGTGGTCGCAAACCGCCGACAGAAAATGGATCAACGAAGGCCGCAGCAAAGTGCCGGGCGCTGTCGAAGCCACCGAGACGTTCAAGTACAGCCTGGCGATTTATCAACCGGGGGCGAAGTTGCCCAGGCTTGAGCAGATCAAGTTGCTGATTTTGCCGGAGGTCGACCCGCTGACCGTCGGCCCGGGCAATTCACTGCCGGTACGGGTGCTGCTCGATGGCAAGCCGGCAGCGGGCGTGAAGCTGATTGGCGACTATCGCAATGCACCGAACACCCTGAGCACTGAAACGGACAAGGACGGACGCGCGCAGGTGCTGGTGCGTAATGAAGGGTTGAATGTGATTGCGGCGCAGGTGGAAGTGCCGGTGAAGGACAGCGCTGATGTGAACAGTCGCGGGCTGTTCAGTTCGCTGACGTTCCTTGGCGAACCGCATCACGAGTAAAAGCGCACCCTCACCCCAGCCCTCTCCCTGAGGGAGAGGGAGCAGACCGAGCTGTCTTGCGAAGTACATCGACCTGAAAATCCGAGTCGATTATGGATTCAGTACAGCACTCTCACGTCGGCGAAACTCTGCAATATCCCCCAATCAGCCCCTCTCCCTCTGGGAGAGGGAGCAGACCGAGCTGTCTTGCGAAGTACATCGACCTGAAAATCCGAGTCGATTATGGATTCAGTACAGCACTTTCACGTCGGCGAAACTCTGCAATATCCCCCAATCAGTCCCCTCTCCCTCTGGGAGAGGGCTAGGGTGAGGGGCTTTGGCTTTTAGAGGTTGCCGAGGCCGTCGATCAGCGCCTGGTTCTGCTCCGGCGTACCGATCGAAATCCGCAGGAACTGGGCAATCCGCTCCTGCTTGAAGTGGCGCACAATCACGCCCTGCTCGCGCAGCTTGGCCGCCAGACCCGCTGCATCGTGTTGCGGGTGCCGGGCGAAGATGAAGTTCGCCGCCGACGGCAGCACCTCAAAGCCCTTGGCCTGCAATTGCGCGATCACCCATTCACGGCTCTCGATCACCAGACGGCAGGTCTTGTCGAAATACTCGCGATCCTCGAACGCTGCCGCCGCCCCGACAATCGCCAGGCGATCCAGCGGGTAGGAGTTGAAGCTGTTCTTGATCCGCTCCAGCGCTTCGATCAGATCCGGATGACCCACCGCCAGACCGACGCGCAGGCCGGCCAGCGAGCGCGACTTGGACAGGGTCTGGGTCACCAGCAGGTTCGGATAACGGTCCACCAGGCTGATCGCGGTTTCGCCGCCGAAGTCGATGTAGGCCTCATCCACCACAACCACCGAATCCGGGCTGGCCTTGAGGATCTGCTCGACCGCTTCCAGTGCCAGCAGGCAACCGGTCGGTGCGTTCGGATTGGGGAAAATGATCCCGCCGTTCGGTTTGGCGTAGTCCGCCGGGTTGATCTGGAACTGCGCGTCCAGCGGCACGGCATCGAACTGGATGCCGTACAGACCGCAATACACCGGATAGAAGCTGTAGCTGATGTCCGGGAACAGCAGCGGCTGCTCGTGTTGCAGCAGACCGTGGAAAATGTGCGCGAGCACTTCGTCCGAACCGTTGCCGAGGAATACCTGATTGGTCTGCACGCCGTAGTAGTTAGCGACGGCGTTTTTCAGCAGATCGCTGTTCGGGTCCGGGTACAGACGCAGGTTGTCGTTCAGTTCGGTCTGCATCGCCGCCAGGGCTTTTGGCGACGGGCCGTAGGGGTTTTCGTTGGTGTTGAGCTTGACCAGTTTGGTCAGCTTTGGCTGTTCGCCCGGCACATACGGCACCAGACCCTTGACGAACGGGCTCCAGAATTTACTCATGATCAGTTCCCCTTCTGCTCAGCTTTGATGCGGTATTCGGCGCTGCGTGCGTGCGCACTCAGGGATTCGCCACGGGCCAGCACCGAAGCGGTCTTGCCCAGCTCGGAAGCACCGGCCTCGGAGCAGAAGATGATCGACGAACGTTTCTGGAAGTCGTACACACCCAGCGGCGAGGAGAACCGCGCAGTGCCGGACGTCGGCAGCACGTGGTTCGGGCCAGCGCAGTAGTCGCCCAGCGCTTCGGAGGTATGACGGCCCATGAAGATCGCACCGGCGTGACGGATCTGCGGCAACCACGCTTGTGGATCAGCGACCGACAGCTCCAAGTGTTCCGGGGCGATACGGTTGGCGACTTCGATGGCTTGCGCCATGTCGCGCACATGAATCAGTGCACCGCGACCATTGATCGAGGTTTCGATGATGGTTGCGCGGTCCATGGTCGGCAGCAGCTTGTCGATGCTCGCAGCAACCTTGTCGAGGAACTCGGCGTCGGGGCTGACCAGAATCGCCTGGGCGTCTTCGTCGTGCTCGGCTTGGGAGAACAGGTCCATGGCGATCCAGTCCGGATCGGTCTGGCCGTCGCACACCACAAGGATTTCCGACGGGCCGGCGATCATGTCGATGCCGACCTGACCGAACACGTGACGCTTGGCGGTGGCGACATAGATGTTGCCCGGGCCGACGACCTTGTCCACCTGCGGCACGCTTTCAGTGCCGTAAGCCAGCGCGGCAACCGCTTGCGCACCGCCGATGGTGAACACCCGGTCAACGCCGGCAATGCACGCCGCCGCCAGCACCAGTTCATTGAGCTCACCGCGCGGGGTCGGCACGACCATGACCACTTCGGTCACGCCGGCGACCTTGGCCGGAATCGCGTTCATCAACACCGAAGACGGGTACGACGCCTTGCCGCCCGGTACGTACAGGCCGGCGCGATCCAGCGGCGTGACCTTCTGCCCGAGTACGGTGCCGTCGGCCTCGGTGTAGCTCCAGGAATCCTGTTTCTGTTTTTCGTGATAGCTGCGCACTCGCGCCGCGGCTTTTTCCAGCGCTTCGCGCTGTTCCACGGTGATGCGGGTCAGGGCCAGTTCCAGACGCTCGCGCGGCAGGATCAGGTCGGCCATCGACGCCACTTCGAGGCCGTCGAACTTCTGGGTGAACTCGACCAGCGCCGCGTCACCGCGCTCGCGCACCGCCTTGATGATGTCCAGCACGCGCTGATTGACCGAGTCGTCAGACACACTTTCCCAGCTCAGCAGATGATCCAGATGATGCGCGAAATCCGGGTCAGCAGCGTTGAGTCGGCGAATTGCAGTCGGTGCGGTCATAGCGAGAGCCTCATAGGAATGGCAAAAACTCAGGCGCCCTAACTTAGCAGTCGTTTCCGCTTGGGCACCTGAGATTCTGGCTATGAGGCGGATAGACGGGCGCGACTCAAGGTCGCGCAGGTACATCAGCCGCGGTGTCGCGATTCCACTGCCTTGCGCAGGGTATCGATCAACGCCTGGATTCGGGCGTGTTGCATCTTCATCGAAGCCTTGTTGACCACCAGGCGCGAGCTGATCGTGGCGATCAGTTCCTGAGGTTCCAGGCCGTTGGCGCGCAGGGTGTTGCCGGTGTCGACCACGTCGATGATCTTGTCGGCCAGACCGATCAGCGGCGCCAGTTCCATCGAGCCGTAGAGCTTGATGATGTCGACCTGACGACCCTGTTCGGCATAGTAACGCTTGGCAACGTTGACGAATTTGGTCGCCACGCGCAGACGACCCTTGGGCTCGGCCGCGCCGATCTTGCCGGCGGTCATCAGCTTGCACTGGGCAATCTGCAGATCCAGCGGCTCGTACAGGCCCTGGCCGGTGTATTCCATCAACACGTCTTTACCGGCGACGCCGAGGTCGGCCGCGCCATGCTCGACATAGGTCGGCACGTCGGTGGCACGCACGATCAACAGACGTACGTCATCCTGAGTGGTGGGGATGATCAGCTTGCGGCTCTTGTCCGGATTCTCGGTCGGCACGATGCCGGCTTCAGCGAGAAGCGGCAGAGTGTCGTCAAGGATGCGGCCCTTGGACAGTGCGATGGTCAACATGGGAAACGTCAGTCCTTATCAAGGTACTCATGCCCGGTCGCAATCGGCGCCGGACACACATCGAGCCGGATACCGGCTCGACTCGAAACAAATTCAGTGGACACGTCCCTGTGTCCGCATGCAGCAATCAGCCCGGAACGCGACGGATCTTGGCGCCCAGCATCTGCAGTTTTTCTTCGATGCACTCGTAACCACGGTCTATGTGGTAGATGCGATCGATCAGGGTGTCGCCTTCGGCCACCAGTGCCGAGATCACCAGGCTGGCCGAAGCACGCAGGTCGGTGGCCATCACTGGCGCGCCCTTCAGGACTTCAGTACCGGTGACGATCGCGGTGTTGCCTTCGACCTGGATCCTGGCGCCCATGCGGTGCAGTTCGTACACGTGCATGAAACGGTTTTCGAAGATCGTCTCGATCACTGCACCGGTGCCTTCGGCAATGGCGTTGAGCGAGATGAACTGCGCCTGCATGTCGGTCGGGAACGCCGGGTACGGCGCGGTACGCACGTTGACCGCTTTCGGGCGCTTGCCGTGCATGTTCAGCTCGATCCAGTCTTCACCGCAGGTGATTTCCGCACCGGACTCACGGAGCTTTTCCAGGACCGCTTCAAGAATGGTCGGATCAGTGTCCTTGACCTTCACACGGCCACCGGTGACCGCAGCGGCCACCAGGTAGGTGCCGGTTTCGATACGGTCAGGCATGACTTTGTAGAAGCACGAACCCAGACGCTCGACGCCATCGATGGTGATGGTGTCGGTGCCGGCGCCGGAAACCTTGGCGCCCATGGCGTTGAGGAAGTTCGCCAGGTCAACCACTTCAGGCTCACGCGCAGCGTTCTGCAGCACGCTGCGACCCTTGGCCAGGGCGGCTGCCATCATGATGTTTTCGGTACCGGTCACGCTGACGGTATCGAAGAAGAAGTGCGCACCGCGCAGACCGCCTTCAGGCGCCTTGGCCTTGATGTAGCCGCCTTCGACGTCGATCACCGCGCCCATGGCTTCGAGGCCACGAATGTGCAGGTCGACCGGACGCGAACCGATGGCGCAACCGCCAGGCAGGGCGACTTCGGCTTCACCGAAACGCGCAACCATCGGGCCCAGTACCAGAATCGAGGCACGCATGGTTTTCACCAGTTCGTACGGCGCGATCAGGGTCTTGATGGTGCGTGGGTCGATTTCGACGCTGAGCTTCTCGTCGATCACCGGCTCGATGCCCATGCGACCGAACAGCTCGATCATGGTGGTAATGTCGTGCAGGTGCGGCAGGTTGCCAACGGTCACCGGGCCATCGCACAGCAGGGTGGCAGCCAGAATCGGCAGGGCGGAGTTCTTCGCCCCGGAGATACGGATTTCGCCATCAAGACGAACGCCACCGGTAATAATCAATTTATCCATAAGAATCTCGACGCCCTAGGGCTCAGGTGCGCTCGGCCCAGGCCGCGCTGCTGAAAAATTTCATAGTGACCGCGTGGATGCTGCCATCGGCGATCCAAGGGTTCAAATGGGCATAGATGCTTTGCTGACGCTTGACCGGGCTCAACGCCGCCAGTTCATCACTAATCACGTTCAGCTGGAAGTTGCAGCCTTCGCCTTCAACTTCCACCTGCGTTCCTGGCAGCTTTCCTTCAAGGAAGCTCTTCACTTCTACGGCCTGCATGCTCAACCTCAATCGGCGCCCTGTGCGCACGGGTCGGACATCATACAAAAAAGCCCCGCGCCTGCGAACCCCGCATTGGCAGGACTCTGACGGGGGGCTTGTTTATCGATGCGGGTTCAGGGGTGCGCCAGCAACTCGGTCAGTTCACTGACCTGAGCGATTTCGCGCATGTCTTCCGGCATCGCACGGATGCTGACGGCCTTGCCGGCCGCCTGGGCATCGCGCATGAAGCACAGCAGCAAGGACAAGCCGACGCTGCTGGACTTCTTCACTGCCGAGCAATCGATGACCAGCGCTGCCGCCTTGCTGGACTTGATCAGCGCCTGGCCTTCCTTGCGCAGGTCGGGACCTGTGCGATAGTCCAGCACTCCGCTGAGCAATAGCTCGTCGACATCACTCATACGAACTGCCGCCTCATTCATTGCGCTGGCTTCGCGGCAGCTTTGTCGGTTTCTTCCTTGGCTTTGGCGACTTCACCGGCCCAACCATTGATGGTCTTGTCCAGATCGTTGCCATTGCGCTGCATCGCGTCGGCGAACTGATCACGGAACAGCTTGCCGATGTTGATGCCGTTGATGATCACGTTGCGCAGTTTCCACTCGCCGTTGATCTTCTCCAGCGTGTACTGCACAGGGTAGATCGCGCCGTTGTTGCCCTTGACGGTCATGCCGACGCTGGTGCGATCGCCGGACTCATCCTTGGCAGGATCAACCGTGATGCCCTGGTTGTTGTACTCGAGCAAAGCGTTGCCATAGAACTGGAACAGACCGCGCTTGAAGTTCTCCTGGAAAGTCTGCATCTGCGCGGGCGTGGCCTTGCGCGAATACTTGACCGTCATGATGCTCTTGGAAATGCCTTCGGCATCCACCACAGGTCCGACGATGGTGTTCAGCGCCGTGTAGAAGTCCTGCGGATCCTTCTTGTACTTCTCTTTATTGGCCGACAGGTCGGCCAGCATCCGGTTCGTGGTGTCCTGAATCAGGTCGTGCGCCGACTGTCCGGGCGCAGCGTTAGCCAGCATCGGCAGTGCCGCGAGCAACACCAACAGGCCACGTCGCAAGGTAGAGATCATTCAAAAGCTCCTCATTTGGCGTCTTTGCTAACGGTATTGAGCAGGAATTTACCGATCAGGTCTTCCAGTACCAGAGACGACTGCGTGTCGTGGATGGTTCCACCATCCTTCAGACGGGTGTCTTCGCCGCCCACACTGATACCGATGTACTTCTCGCCCAACAGGCCAGCGGTCAGGATAGACGCTGTGGAGTCGGTCGGCAGGTTGTCGACCTTTTTATCCACTTGCAGGGTTACCCGCCCGGTGAAGCTGTCGCGATCCAGATCGATGGCAGTGACCTTGCCGATGGTCACACCGGCCATGGTCACTTTGGCTCTGACCGTCAAACCGGCGATATTGTCGAAGTAGGCATACAGTTTATAGGTGTCGGTGGTCGAAGTCGGAGACAGGCCACTGACCCGCAGAGCAAGCAGCAACAAAGCCAGGATCCCTGCCAGCAGGAACAGGCCGACACCGATTTCCAGGGTGCGGTTTTGCATCAGAAATCTCCAAACATCAAAGCGGTCAGAATAAAGTCCAGGCCCAGTACCGCCAGCGAGGCGAATACCACGGTCTTGGTGGTGGCGCGACTGATGCCCTCGGAAGTGGGCTCACAGTCGTAGCCTTGGAAAACGGCGATCCAGGTCACGACGAAGGCGAAAACGACACTTTTGATGACGCCGTTGAGCACATCGCTGGTGAAGTTCACGCTGTTCTGCATGTTCGCCCAGTAGGAGCCTTCATACACGCCAAGCCAGTCGACAGCCACCCACGAACCGCCCCAGATTCCCACCACGCTGAAAATCATCGCCAGCACCGGCAGGGAAATGAAACCGGCCCACAGACGCGGGGCAATAATGTATTTGAGCGGATCGACACCGATCATTTCCAGGCTGGAAAGCTGTTCGGTGGACTTCATGTTGCCAATTTCTGCGGTCAGCGCCGAACCGGCACGCCCGGCAAACAGCAACGCCGTCACGACTGGCCCCAGTTCACGCAGCAACGTCAGGGCGACCATCTGCCCCACGGCCTGCTCCGAACCGTAGCTCGACAGAATACTGAAGCCCTGCAGCGCCAGCACCATGCCGATGAAAATCCCCGACACGACGATGATCACCAGCGACATCACACCGACCGAATGCAGCTGCTTGACCAGCAGGCCGAAACCGCCGCTGATGCCGCCACGACCGAGCAGGGCGTGAAACAGGAACAGGGTCGCGCGGCCAAACACCGCGACGGCGTCGATCGCCGCCTCGCCGAACCGGCGTACGCGTTCTATTAATGAAATTCTGCGCATCAGCGCTTCCCCAGAAGATCTGCGCGGTAATCCGTCGCTGGAAAATGATACGGCACCGGGCCATCGGGGTTGCCGGTCATGAACTGGCGAATACGCGGTTCATCCGAATTCATCAATTCGTCCGGCGTGCCCTGCCCCAGCACCTGACCATCACCCACTACATAGATGTAGTCAGCGATGCTCGCGGTTTCGGCCAGATCGTGGGAGACCACGATGCTGGTGATCCCCAGCGCATCGTTGAGCAGACGGATCAGGCGTACCAGCACGCCCATGGCGATCGGATCCTGACCGACGAAAGGCTCGTCATACATGAGAATCTGCGGATCGAGCGCAATCGCCCGGGCCAGGGCGACCCGACGCTTCATGCCGCCGGACAGCTCGTCGGGCATCAGCTCGATGGCACCGCGCAAACCGACCGCCTGCAATTTGAGCAGGACGATGTCGCGGATCATTTCATCCGGCAATTGCGTATGAACGCGCAGGGGGAAGGCGACGTTCTCGAAGACATCGAGATCGGTGAACAGCGCGCCGCTCTGAAACAGCACACCCATGTGCTTGCGCGCATCGAACAGATCACTGCGCGACAGCGTCGGCAGGTTCTGGCCGTTGACCCAGACTTCGCCGCTGGATGGACGCAACTGCGCACCCATCAGGCGCAACAAAGTGGTCTTGCCGCACCCGGAAGGTCCCATGATGCCGGTAACCTTGCCACGCGGGATGCGAATATCGACGTTATTGAAAATGCTGCGCGCACCGCGCTTGAAGGAGACTCCCTTCAGCTCGACCGCGTAGGCGTTATCGGCACTCATCTAAACTCCTTGCGATGCAGCCTCTCACTCGGACGCCTGGCTTTCCGCAGAAAGCACAAACCTCCCGGGCAGGCCGAACTGGCGGCGAACTATATCACTGCAAAGGCCAAGCGCCCAAGGCCCATGCCCCCCTGTGTTCAGCGATATGACAGGCGCGGCCGCGCTTTTTCAAGGTTTTGGTTACGAGGAATGACAAAGCACGACGAACTTGCGTGAGGCTTTTCAACATAACCGCTATAATCGCCGCCTTTTCATCGGGCTATACGATTTCTGACATGAGCCAATCCAGCGACCTGATTCAATCGGCACAACGCACCATTCGCCTCGAAGTGGAAGCCGTACAAGGCTTGTTGCCCCATATCGACGCCGATTTCGTACGCGCTTGCGAGATGATTCTGGCCAGCAAAGGCCGTGTGGTCGTGGTCGGCATGGGCAAATCCGGGCACGTCGGCAACAAGATTGCCGCGACCCTGGCCAGCACCGGCACCCCGGCATTTTTCGTCCACCCGGCCGAAGCCAGCCATGGCGACATGGGCATGATCACCCGCGACGACGTGATCCTCGCCCTCTCCAACTCCGGCTCGACCAACGAAATCGTCACCCTGCTGCCACTGATCAAGCGCCTCGGCATCCAGTTGATCAGCCTCACCGGCAATCCGCAGTCGCCGCTGGCCAAAGCTGCCGAAGTCAATCTCAACGTTCATGTCGAACACGAAGCCTGCCCGCTGAACCTGGCACCGACTTCCTCGACCACCGCCGCGCTGGTCATGGGCGATGCCCTGGCCGTGGCGCTGCTGGAAGCGCGTGGTTTCACCGCCGAAGATTTTGCCTTTTCACACCCGGGCGGCGCTCTGGGTCGACGCCTGCTGCTGAAAGTGGAAAACGTCATGCATGCCGGGCAAGAGCTGCCGCAAGTGCAGCGCGGCACCCTGCTCAAGGACGCGCTCATGGAAATGACCCGCAAGGGTCTGGGCATGACCGCGATCGTTGAAGCCGATGGCAAACTGGCCGGAATCTTCACCGACGGCGATTTGCGCCGCACGCTGGACCGCAGCATCGACATCCGCAGCGCCACCATCGACCAGGTCATGACCGCACACGGCAAGACCGCACGGCCCGAGATGCTCGCCGCCGAAGCCCTGAAAATCATGGAAGACCACCGAATCAACGCACTGGTTGTCGTGGACGAAGAAGATCGCCCGATCGGCGCCTTCAACCTCTCCGATCTGCTGCGTGCAGGAGTGATGTAATGACCACCGATCTGCTGCAACGCGGCAAAGCGATCAAACTGGCGGTGTTCGACGTCGACGGCGTCCTCACCGACGGGCGCCTGTACTTCCTTGAAGACGGCAGCGAATTCAAGACCTTCAACACCCTCGACGGCCAGGGCATCAAGATGCTGATGAATGCCGGTGTCGAGACTGCCATCATCAGTGGCCGCAAGACGCCGGTGGTTGAACGCCGGGCGAAGAACCTCGGTATCCCGCACCTGTTTCAGGGTCGCGAAGACAAATTGGTGGTTCTGGACGGCCTGCTTGCGCAACTGGGCCTAAGCTATGAACAGGTCGCCTACCTCGGTGACGACCTGCCTGACCTGCCGGTGATCCGCCGCGTAGGCCTGGGCATGGCCGTTGCCAATGCTGCCGATTTCGTGCGCGAACACGCCCATGGCGTCACTCGGGCCCGTGGTGGCGAAGGTGCCGCCCGTGAATTCTGCGAATTGATCCTGCGCGCCCAGGGCCGCCTTGATGCGGCCAACGCCGCGTACCTGTGAGCCAAATCATGTTTAGCAAAAAATTTCGCAACTTCCTGCTGTTCGGCTGCATCGCTGCGATGTTTGCGGCGGTCGGCTACTGGAACATCAGTCCGGAACGTTTCCTCGACAAGCCTGTGGCCAAGGTCGAAGACACTGCCATCGACTGGTACGCCACCAATACGCATACCCTGCAATACCTGCCGGACGGCAAAGTGCAGTACGAAATGACGTCGGACAAGGCCGAACACCTGAAAGCGACGGATGTGACCCTGGTTACCAAACCCGACCTCAACATGTATCGCGGCACCGAGTTTCCGTGGCACGTGACCAGCGAGCGCGGTGAAGTGAATCCGGACGGAACGCAGGTAGAATTGATCGACTCGGTACGCATCAAGCGCACCGATGAAAAGAAACGCGACACCCTGATCACCAGCACACGCATGACGGTGTTCCCTCAGCAGCAATATGCGCAGACCGAGCAACCCGTTAGAATCGACGGCGCTGGCGGTGTATCGACTGGCGTGGGAATGAAGGCGTATTTGAAGGAAAGCAGGATACACCTGCAATCGAACGTAAGAGGACAGTATGAGGCTCGTTAAAACCCTCCCTATTTTGCTCAGTCTGGGCGCAGCACTGGGAAGCGTGAGCGCCTGGGCTCTGCCGAACGATCAGCAGCAACCTATCCGCATTCAGGCCGACGACGCCCAGCTGGACGACAAGAACGGCATCGCCACCTATAAAGGTGATGTGATCATCACCCAGGGCTCGATGATCGTTAAGGGCAATACGGTGACCATCACCCGTACTCCGACCGGCGATATCGACGTGGTGACCTCGGTGGGCAACCTTGCCTACTTCGAGCAACTGCAAACCCAGGGTGACGCCAAGCCTGTTCAGGGCTGGGGCGTGACGATTCAGTACCACGCCGCGCAAAACCGCGTCGTGCTGATCGACAAGGCCAAGGTTGTCGACAAGGACAACAACACCACTCAGGGCGAGAAAATCGTCTATGACACGGTGAAGAAACTGGCCAGTGCCGGTCGCGCTACCGGCAGCAAAGTCACCGAAGCGCGTCCGCGTATCGACATGGTGATCCAGCCGAAGAAGAAAACCGACGAGAAAACCCAGTAATGGCAACTCTGAAAGCTCAACACCTGGCCAAGGCCTATAAAAGCCGCCAGGTTGTGCGCGACGTCAGCCTGTCGATCGACAGCGGCCAGATCGTTGGCCTGCTCGGCCCGAACGGTGCCGGCAAGACCACCTGTTTCTACATGATCGTCGGTCTGGTGCAGGCCGATCAGGGTCGCGTGCTGATCGATGATCTGGACGTCAGCCATCAGCCGATGCACGGCCGTGCCAAGGCCGGTATCGGCTATCTGCCGCAAGAAGCGTCGATCTTCCGCAAATTGTCGGTGGCCGATAACATCATGGCCATCCTCGAAACCCGCACGGAACTCGACAAGGCTGGTCGTCGCAAGGAACTGGAAAGCCTGCTGCAGGAATTCCACATCAGCCACATCCGCGACAACCTCGGCATGAGCCTGTCCGGTGGTGAACGCCGCCGGGTGGAAATCGCCCGCGCCCTGGCGACCGCACCGAAATTCATCCTGCTCGACGAACCGTTCGCCGGTGTCGACCCGATTTCGGTCGGCGACATCAAGCAGATCATCCATCACCTCAAGGCCAAGGGCATCGGTGTTCTTATCACCGACCACAACGTGCGTGAGACCCTGGATATCTGCGAAACCGCCTACATCGTCAACGACGGTCAACTGATCGCCGAAGGCGATGCTGCGACCATCCTTGCCAACGATCTGGTGAAGGAAGTGTATCTGGGCCACGAGTTCCGCCTGTAAGCACCAAGGCACTTGGCCAGCCTCCGGGTGCTGTATCGATGAAGCAGGCTTTTATACGCTTTTATTGTTACAGCGCTCTAGGCAAACACGACAGTTTCAGGCATATAATTTGCTTAAGTTTGGCGCTCCGGCGCCCTGTAGTGGATGGCGCATGCGCGCCGGCGAATAAGGTGTTAAGCCCCTGCCATGAAACCATCGCTAGTCTTGAGAATGGGCCAGCAGCTGACGATGACACCGCAGCTGCAACAGGCCATCCGCCTGCTCCAATTGTCGACCCTGGACCTGCAACAGGAAATCCAGGAGGCCCTGGAATCCAATCCGATGCTCGAACGCCAGGAAGAAGGCGACGACTTCGACAATACCGATCCTTTGGCCGACAACGCCGAACAAAAACCCAACACCGACATTCAGGAACCGTCCTATCAGGAAGCCGCCCCGACGGTGGACAATCTGGAAGATGGCGAATGGAACGAGCGCATTCCTAACGAACTGCCCGTTGATACCGCCTGGGAAGACGTCTACCAGACCAGCGCCAGCAGCCTGCCCAGCAGCGATGACGACGAGTGGGACTTCACCACCCGCACGTCCGCTGGCGAAAGCCTGCAAAGCCATCTGCTGTGGCAATTGAACCTGGCGCCGATGTCCGACACCGACCGCCTGATCGCCGTGACCCTGATCGATTGCATCAACAATCAGGGCTACCTGGACGAAACCCTCGAAGAAATTCTCGACGCCTTTGATCCGGAGCTCGACATCGAGCTGGACGAGATCGAAGCCGTTCTGCACCGCATTCAGCAGTTCGAACCGGCCGGTATCGGCGCGCGCAACCTCGGCGAATGCCTGCTGCTGCAACTGCGTCAGCTCCCGGCCAAGACCCCGTGGCTCAACGAAGCCAAACGTCTGGTCAGCGATTACATCGATCTGCTCGGCAGTCGCGACTACAGCCAGTTGATGCGGCGTATGAAGCTCAAGGAAGACGAGTTGCGTCAGGTCATCGAACTGGTGCAAAGCCTCAATCCGCGTCCGGGCTCGCAGATCGAATCGACCGAAGCCGAGTACGTGGTGCCCGACGTCATTGTGCGCAAGGATAACGAACGCTGGCTGGTCGAGCTGAATCAGGAGTCAGTGCCCCGTCTGCGGGTCAACGCGCAGTACGCCGGTTTCGTCCGTCGCGCCGACACCAGCGCCGACAACACCTTCATGCGCAACCAGTTGCAAGAGGCACGCTGGTTCATCAAGAGCCTGCAAAGCCGCAACGAAACCCTGATGAAGGTGGCCACGCAGATCGTCGAGCATCAGCGCGGCTTCCTGGAGTATGGCGATGAAGCCATGAAGCCGTTGGTCCTGCATGACATCGCCGAGGCGGTCGGCATGCACGAATCGACGATTTCCCGGGTCACCACGCAGAAATTCATGCATACCCCGCGCGGTATTTATGAACTGAAATACTTTTTCTCCAGCCACGTCAGCACCTCCGAAGGCGGTGAATGCTCGTCGACGGCGATCCGCGCGATCATCAAAAAACTGGTTGCAGCGGAAAATCAGAAAAAGCCGTTGAGTGACAGCAAGATCGCTGGTTTACTGGAGGCACAAGGCATTCAGGTGGCTCGCCGCACCGTCGCCAAGTACCGCGAATCCCTCGGGATCGCGCCTTCGAGCGAACGCAAGCGGTTGATGTAAGCCACGTTACAGCGTTCCAGTGGCAGGCTCTTCGGCCTGCCGCTTTATGCACTGGCAACGAAGGAGAAGCTGTATGCAAGTCAACATCAGTGGACACCAACTGGAAGTGACCGAACCTCTGCGCACCTACATCAACGAGAAACTCGAACGATTGGAGCGCCATTTCGACAAGATCACCAACGTGCAAGTCACGATGTGCGTCGAAAAGCTCAAGCAGAAAATCGAAGCCACCTTGCATATACCCGGCAGCGAAGTGGTCGCTAACGCAGAAGATACTGACATGTACGCTGCGATCGACTCACTGACCGACAAGCTGGATCGCCAACTCAAAAAGCATAAGGAAAAGACCCAGAGCCTCCTTCAGGGCGCGACAGGTCGTTAACACTCCCAACCCATGATCCGACTTGAAAGTATCCTGACCCCCGGCCGTTCCCTGGTGAACGTGCCGGGCGGCAGTAAAAAGAAAGCCCTCGAACAGATTGCCAACCTCATCCATAAAGAAGTGCCGGATCTGGCCATGCAGGATGTTTTCGAGAGCCTGGTAGCCCGTGAGAAACTCGGATCCACCGGTTTCGGCAACGGCATCGCCATTCCCCACTGTCGCCTCAAAGGCTGCGAAGCGCCTATCAGCGCGTTGATGCACCTTGATGCCCCCATCGATTTCGATGCCATCGACGGCGCACCGGTCGACCTGCTGTTTGTACTGCTGGTCCCGGAAGCGGCCACCGATGCCCACCTGGAATTACTGCGCCAGATCGCCAGCATGCTCGATCGCAAGGAAGTGCGTGAAAAACTGCGCAGCGCACCGAGCAACGAAGCCTTGTATCAGGTCGTCCTGAGCGAGCAGAACGGTCATTAATCATGCGCTTGATCATCGTCAGCGGCCGCTCCGGCTCGGGTAAAAGTACCGCCCTGAATGTCCTTGAGGACAACGGCTACTACTGCATCGACAACCTGCCGGCCGGTCTGCTGCCGGAACTCGCCGAACGCGCCCTGATTCACACCGAACTGGCCCAGCCGCTGGTGGCCGTGTCGATCGATGCACGCAATCTGCCGAGCCACCTGTCGCGTTTCCCCGAACTGCTTGAAGAAGTCCGTGCCCGGCACATCCAGTGCGATGTGCTGTATCTGGATGCCGACGAAGAAACCCTGCTCAAGCGCTTCTCGGAAACCCGCCGGCGCCATCCATTGAGCACTGCCAACCGCTCGCTGGCCGAAGCGATCGAAGATGAAACCGCCCTGCTCGGCCCGATCGCCGACCTGGCCGACCTCAAGGTCAACACCACCAATCTGAATCTGTACCAGTTGCGTGACACCATCAAGCTGCGACTGCTGAACCAGCCGGAACCGGGCACGGCGTTTCTGGTCGAGTCGTTCGGCTTCAAGCGCGGCATGCCGGTGGACGCGGATCTGGTGTTCGATGTGCGCTGCCTGCCCAATCCTTACTGGAAACCGGAACTGCGTGCACAATCGGGTCTCGACGCACCGGTCGCCGAGTACCTGGCTGCACAACCGGAGGTTGAGGAGATGTTTCAAGACATCTACGGCTACCTGTACAAATGGCTGCCACGCTTTGCCGCGAGTAATCGCGCCTATGTCACCATTGCCATTGGCTGCACCGGCGGGCATCACCGCTCCGTTTACCTGACCGAACGTCTGGGTCAGGCCCTGCAGAAAACCCTGAAGAACGTCCAGGTTCGCCACCGCGACCTCACTTAAAGGATTCACACCGCGATGCCTGCTCTGGAAATCGAAATCATCAATAAACTGGGCCTGCACGCCCGAGCGTCGGCCAAGTTCGTCGGGGTGGCGGGCCAGTTCCCGGATTGCACGATCAGAGTGGGTCGCACGCCAGAAACCACAGTGGATGGCAAAAGCATCATGGCGATGATGATGCTCGCCGCCGGCAAGGGTACGAAGATCTATCTGAGCACCGAAGGCCATCAGGAACAAGAAGCGCTGGATGCGCTGGTGGCGTTGATCAACAACTACTTCGATGAGGGTGGTTGATCGTTTAAAGATCAAAAGATCAAAAGATCGCAGGCGGCGATCTTTTGATATTCAACCCAACGCCGTATCCATCACCATCATCAGACAAAACCCGATCAGCAAGCCAAGACTGGCCAGCTTGTCATGACCATTGCGGCGCGATTCTGGAATGACTTCGTGCGTCACCACCAGCAACATCGCCCCCGCTGCCAGCGCCAGCCCCAACGGCAATAACAGCTCCGCAAGACTGACCAGCCAGGCACAGAGCAGTGCAAACACCGGTTCGACCAACCCTGAAGCCGCACCGATCAAGAACGCCCTGACCCGCGACATTCCCGCCCCCGCCAGTACCAGCGCAATCACCAATCCCTCTGGCACATCCTGCAAGGCGATGCCCATCGCCAGACTGTCGGCATCCGGCATGCCGCCGCCAGCGGACACCCCCACCGCCATGCCTTCCGGGATGTTGTGAGCAATGATGGCGAAGACGAACAGCCAGATGCGCGGCGGAATCACTGGGTGTTCCAGGGTGCCGACAAGCATTTCCGGTGAGGCGCCGGACAGTTTCAGATCCACCAGATACAAACCGAATGCACCGAGCATGATGCCGAAGCAAATCAGCACGCTGGCGGCCAACGGTGTCAGGCCCAGACTTTCGGCAGCAGCGATGCCCGGCACGATCAGCGAAAACGCGGTCGCCGCCAGCATCACCCCGGCGCCGAAACCCAGTAGCGTATCGCTGAGCCTCTGCGGCATACGCCGGATCACCAGCACCGGCACCGCGCCGAGCGCCGTGCCGAGGGCGCAGATCGCGCCGCCCTGCAATGCGCGTGACAATCGCGGCTGCAGATCCAGCCATTCCAGCCCGTGCACGGCCAGCAGGGTCATGCCCGCCAGCAGCAACAGCGACCCGACCGCGTAACGAAACATGCGCCCACCGCCAATCGCCAGTGTTTCAGTGCCCATAGTCAGCCCTGGATTGTTTTTATAGAAGACTTAAACCAGTGCAGCCTGGTACCGCGCAGCAACTTCCGGCCAGTTGATCACGTTGTAGAACGCGTTGATGTATTCCGGGCGACGGTTCTGATAACGCAGGTAATAGGCGTGTTCCCAGACGTCCAGACCGAGAATCGGCGTGTTGCCGTTCATCAACGGGCTGTCCTGATTGCCGCTACTTTCCACGACCAGTTTTTTCTCCGGGGTCACGCTGAGCCAGGCCCAGCCGCTGCCGAAACGGGTCAACGCGGCTTTGGTGAAGGCTTCCTTGAAGCTGTCGAGGCCGCCCAGTTGCGCCTCGATGGCCTTGGCCAGCGCGCCGTCCGGCTTGCCACCGCCGTTGGGCACCATGACTTCCCAGAACAGCGAATGGTTGGCATGCCCGCCACCCTGATTGATCACCGCCGCGCGGAGTTTTTCCGGCAACTGCTGAACGCTGGCGACCAGTTTTTCCACCGGCCATTCGGCGTACTCAGTGCCTTCGACGGCGGCATTGAGGTTGTTGATGTAGGTCTGGTGGTGCTTGGTGTAGTGGATCTCCATGGTTTGCGCATCGATGTGCGGTTCCAGGGCATCGTAGGCGTAAGGCAAGGCAGGCAAGGTAAAAGCCATTTCAGTGGACTCCATGGTGATGTGAGACTGAGGCGCGGCGTGCATTGCCGGTGTCCGGGTGCAGCAGGCGCTGGGTGCGCGGGTATTCGCCGTGTTCGCTGATGAAATTCAGCAGTTCGACGTAGGTCTTGCTGCTCTGGCGCAACGCCGCTTCACGCAGGGCCGGGCGCAGGCGCTCGTCCTGCATGGTCTGCAACAGCCGTTGATGAATCGCGCAGAGGTACTCGGCGCTCTCCTCCGGTTGATTCAGGCGCAGGTGCAGATCCGCCAGGTTGTGGTGGGAGACGACGCAGGCCGCCACCGCTTCGTCGGCATCGGCCCAGCGCTCGAACAGCACTTGCGCCAGGGCCAGGGCTTGCAGATAAGCTTCACGGGCATCAATCAGCTCGCCCAACATGAAGCAGCGATTGGCCCGTTCGATCGTGCGTTTCCAGTGCTCCATGGTGAGCCTCCAAAGCGGTTGCGGGGTTTACACGCCGCCGGCGGTGAGTTTCTCGGGGTTGAGCAACTCTTCCAGTTGGCTGCGCGACAGGTCGGTGTGCTCCAGCGCGACGTCGATCACCGGGCGGCCCTGCTTGTAGGCCTGCTTGGCGATTTCGGCGGCTTTCTGATAGCCGATGATCGGGTTGAGCGCCGTGACTAGGATCGGATTACGCGACAGCGCTTCTTTGAGCCGCGACTCGTTGACCTTGAAGCTGGCAATCGCCTTGTCACCGAGCAGGCGGCTGGCATTGGCCAGCAGCTCAATGCTGCTGAGCAGGTTCTGGGCGATGATCGGCAGCATCACGTTCAGTTCGAAGTTGCCCGACTGGCCGGCGATGGTGATCACCGAATCGTTGCCGATCACTTGCGCAGCGACCATCGCAGTAGCTTCCGGAATCACCGGGTTGACCTTGCCCGGCATGATCGACGAACCCGGTTGCAGCGCTTCCAGCTCGATCTCGCCAAGGCCGGCGAGCGGACCAGAGTTCATCCAGCGCAGGTCGTTGGCGATTTTCATCAGCGACACGGCGGTAGCCTTGAGCTGACCGGAGACGGCGACGGCGGTGTCCTGCGAGCCGATCAGGGCGAACAGATCCTTGCCCGGAGTTAATTGCACATTCGTCAGTTGGCTGAGCTGGCGACTGAAACGCTTGGCAAACTCCGGATGCGCGTTGATCCCGGTGCCGACCGCCGTACCGCCCTGCGCCAGCGATTGCAGGCTCGGCAGCAAGTCCTGCAGATGACCGATGTTGGCCTTGAGCTGCTGCGCCCAGCCATTGAGCACCTGACTCATGCGCACCGGCATCGCGTCCATCAAGTGCGTGCGGCCGGTTTTGACGTGGTGGTGCACCTGTTCGGCTTTGTTTTCGATGACCTGCACCAGATGCAACAGCGCCGGCAGCAGTTGTTCGTGCAACGCCAGGGCGGCGCTGACGTGGATGGTGGTCGGAATGATGTCGTTGCTGCTCTGGCCGCAGTTGACGTGATCGTTCGGGTTGACCGGCTCGCCAAGCAGTCGGCTGGCGAGGGTCGCGATCACTTCGTTGGCGTTCATGTTGGAGCTGGTGCCGGAGCCGGTCTGGAAGATATCCACCGGGAAATGCTGCATGAAGTCGCCTTCGAGCAGGCCTTGGGCCGCATCGCTGATGGCTTTGCCCTGGCCGGCGCTGAGCTGGTTGAGCTCGACGTTGGCCCGCGCGGCGGCGGCTTTGGCGAGGATCAGCGCACGGATGAATTGCGTTGGCATCGGCTTGCCGCTGATCGGGAAGTTATCCACTGCACGCTGGGTCTGCGCGCCGTAGAGAGCGTCCACCGGCACCTGTAGTTCGCCCATGCTGTCGCGCTCAATACGAGTCTTGGTCATCGGTAAATCCTTGGACTAATTCAATGAGAGGAATCGAGGGAAGCAACTCGCAGGTCGCCAGTTGCCAGGTGTAGCGCTGCCAGCGCTGGAGCCGACAGTTGCACAGAGAGAGGCGCTCCATTTCACGCAACGGACGCCAGGCTTGATCGAGACACAGGCTGCGCCAGTGCCACGGCAACGCGATGTCGGTGGCTGTGTCGAGCAGCAGACGGAAGGAGGTTTCAGCGATGGTCCACGGGGAAGTCGCCGTACAGCAGGCCAGATAACGGCCTTCGGCCAGGTAATGTTCGATCAGGCGTGGTTCGTCAGGATCCATCGCGCAACGGATCTGGCGACTCATCCAGCGCCAGCTTTCGAGGTACGGCTGCTCGTGCAAGGCAGAACTCATGATCCGGGACTCGTTCGGAGATGAGATTTATTATTAGATGATAATGAGAACCAAAACAAGGGCACCTGATTACACAGACTTCATTGGGGCAGCGAGCCTGCTCGCGAAGGCGTCGTGTCAGTCACCGCTGGGGTCGGCCGCTTTCGCGAGCAGGCTCGCTCCCACAAGGTTTTGTGTGGAGCCAAGAAAAAAGGCGCGCCACCCGATGAGGTGGCGCGCCTTTCTTGTCTGACCGCTGGGGCTTAGCTGCCCGCGACAGTCATCCGCTCGATCAACACCGAGCCCGTACGAATATTGCTGCGCAGTTCCAGATCATTACCGATTGCAACGATCTGTTTGAACATGTCGCGCATGTTGCCGGCGATGGTCACCTCCTGCACCGCGAACTGGATTTCACCGTTTTCGACCCAGAAACCCGCCGCCCCGCGCGAATAATCGCCTGTGACCATGTTCAAGCCATGGCCCATCAATTCGGTGACCAACAACCCACGGCCCATGCGCTTCAACAGCGCCGCCTGGTCTTCATCACCGTGAGTGACGAACAGGTTGTGCACGCCACCCGCGTTGGCGGTGCTCGGCATGCCGAGTTTGCGCCCGGAGTACGTGCCGAGGATGTACGAAACCAACTCGCCCTTCTCGACGAACGGTTTGGCGTAGGTGGCCAGACCATCACCGTCGTAGGACGCACTGCCCATGGCGCGCATCAGGTGCGGACGCTCGTCGATGGTCAGCCATTCCGGAAACAGTTTCTGCCCCAGCGTGCCTTCGAGGAACGACGATTTGCGATACAGACTGCCGCCAGAAACCGCCGACAGGAAGCTGCCGAACAACCCGCCCGCCAGTTCAGCGGAAAACAGCACCGGCACTTCGCAGGTCGGTACCGGACGCGCGCCCAGACGGCTCGCGGCGCGTTGCGCGGCACGCTGGCCGATGCTCACCGGATCCGCCAGCAGGCTGCCCTGACGATTGACGTCATACCAGTAATCGCGCTGCATCTGGCCGTCGGCTTCGGCGATCATCACGCAGCTCAGGCTGTGCCGGGTCGACGCGTAACCGCCGATGAAACCGTGGCTGTTGCCATATACACGGCAGCCCTGATGGGTGCTGAGGGTGGTGCCGTCGGCGTTCTTGATTCGCGCATCGGCGTCGAACGCGGCGGCTTCACAGAGCAACGCCTTCTCGATGGCCTGCTCCGGGGTGATGTCCCATTCGTGGAACAGGTCGAAATCCTGCACATCCCTGGCCATCAGCGCGGCATCGGCGAGGCCCGAGGCTTCGTCTTCAGAGGTATGTTTGGCGATCGCCAGTGCAGCGGCAACGGTTTCACGAATCGCGTCCGGCCCGGTGGCGGACGTGCTGGCCGAGCCTTTGCGCTGGCCGACGTATAGGGTGATGCCAAAGCCCTGGTCGCGGTTGAACTCGACCGTCTCGACCTCACGCTGACGCACCGACGTCGACAAACCCTGCTCCAGCGACACCGCGACTTCGCAGGCACTGGCGCCCTGACGCTTGGCTTCGGCGATGATCTGCTCGACCTGTTCCTGCAGTGCCGGCAATGCTTGCGGGCCGACGCTTTGAACTGCACTCATGCTCATCTCCACTCAAATTCTGCTTTCGGCTGGGGCCATCGAGCGACCGGGCCGGACAAGCGGCCCCCGACTGGTTATCATGGCGGCGTTTCTTTGCGGACTGCCACCATGGTTGATTCTTACGACGACTCCCTCGATACGGGAGAAAAAAGCAAATCTCAGGTCAAACGCGAGCTGCATGCTCTGGTTGACCTTGGCGAGCGCCTTACAACACTCAAGCCCGACTTGCAGGCAAAACTGCCATTGACCGACGCCTTGCGCCGGGCCCTGGCTGATGCGCCGAAGCACACCGCGAACATCGCGCGTAAACGGCACCTGCAGTTCATCGGCAAGCTGATGCGCGATCAGGACACTGACGCGATTCTGGTCCTGCTCGATCAACTCGATGCCTCCACCCGTCAGTACAACGAGCGTTTCCACAACCTCGAACGCTGGCGTGACCGCCTGATCGCCGGTGACGATGCCGTGCTGGAGAAATTCGTCGTCGAATACCCCGACGCCGATCGCCAGCAACTGCGTTCCCTGATCCGTCAGGCTCAGCACGAGGTTGCGCAAAACAAACCTCCTGCTTCCAGCCGCAAGATCTTCAAGTACATCCGTGAGCTGGACGATACCCAACGCGGCCTGCGTTGATACTCGCCATCGGGTGGCCGCCCTGCGCGCCACCCGCAGCTCCACCTCTTTTTATGCGCCCGTGCCACCCACGGTAATCGCATCGATCTTCAGCGTCGGCTGACCGACACCCACCGGCACCGACTGCCCGTCCTTGCCGCACGTGCCCACACCGCTGTCCAGCGCCAGATCGTTACCGACCATCGACACCCGGCTCATCGCCTCGGGGCCGTTGCCGATCAACGTCGCGCCCTTGACCGGCGCGGTGATCTTGCCGTCCTCGATCAGGTACGCCTCGCTGGTGGAGAACACGAATTTGCCGCTGGTGATGTCGACCTGACCGCCGCCAAGGTTGGCGCAGTAGATGCCCTTCTTCACCGACGCGATGATTTCCGCCGGATCGCTCTCGCCGCCCAACATGTAGGTGTTGGTCATGCGCGGCATCGGTAAATGTGCATAAGACTCGCGACGACCGTTACCGGTACGGGCCACGCCCATCAGGCGCGCATTGAGCTTGTCCTGCATGTAGCCCTTGAGCACGCCGTTTTCGATCAGCGTGGTGCACTCGGTCGGTGTGCCTTCGTCGTCGACGCTCAGCGAACCGCGACGGCCGCTCAACGTGCCGTCATCGACAATGGTGCAGAGCTTGGAAGCGACCATTTCGCCCATGCGCCCGCTGTAGGCCGAACTGCCCTTGCGGTTGAAATCGCCTTCCAGACCGTGACCGACCGCTTCGTGCAGGAGCACGCCGGACCAGCCCGAACCGAGGACGACAGGCAAGGTGCCGGCCGGTGCCGGAATCGCTTCGAGGTTCACCAGGGCCTGACGCAGCGCTTCACGGGCATAACCCATGGCACGGTCTTCGGCGAGGAAATAACGGTAGTCGGTACGCCCGCCGCCGCCATGTCCGCCGCGCTCGCGACGGCCATTCTGCTCGACGATCACGCTGACGTTGAAACGTACCAGCGGACGCACATCAGCGGCCAGGCCACCGTCGGTGGACGCCACCAGAATCCGTTCCCAGACCCCGGCCATGCTCACGCTGACCTGCTGAATCCGTGGATCGAGGGCGCGGGTAGCGACGTCGATGCGCTTGAGCAGCTCGACTTTCTCGGCGCGGCTCAGCACTTCCAGCGGGTTGTCCGGCGCATACAACTGCGCGACATCCTGAGTGCTGAACGCCTGCACCGTGCCGTTCTGCCCGGCGCGGGAGATCGAACGCGCGGCACGGGCCGCAGCGCCGAGGGCCTCAAGGGTGATCGCATTGCTGTAGGCAAAACCGGTTTTCTCGCCGGACTGCGCACGCACGCCAACACCCTGGTCGAGGTTGAAGCTGCCTTCCTTGACGATACCGTCTTCCAGCGACCACGATTCGGAGATCTGGCCCTGGAAATACAGATCGGCAGCATCGATGCCCGGGCCGGCCAGATCGCCGAGCACACCTTGCAGGCTCTCGATGGTCACGCCGCCGGGCGCCAACAGGTGATCACTGACTGAGGACAACAACTCGCTCATAGGTTTACGCCTTAAATTCATGTTCTGAAGCAGGCCGCTGGGCGCCCTGCGAGAAAAACCGCCGATGACTCGTCACCGGCATTCGCGCCCTGATAGACGCTTGTTCATCACTGTCGCGTGCGGCCAACAATACCGCCTCGCCTTGATCCTGATGCGCCAGCACACGGCCCCACGGGTCGACAATCGCCGCATGACCGAAGGTTTCACGCGGTCCCGGGTGAGTCCCGCCCTGCGCTGCCGCCAATACATAACACTGCGTCTCGATGGCCCGGGCGCGAATCAGCACATCCCAATGCGCCGCACCGGTCACTGCGGTGAAGGCCGACGGGGCGGTAATCAACTCGGCACCGGCGGCGCGCAATTCACTGTACAGCTCCGGAAAGCGCAGGTCGTAACACACGGTCAGGCCGACTCGGCCAACCGGCGTGTCTGCGACCACCACGCCACTGCCATAAGCATAGTCATCGGATTCACGGTACCGCCCGCGATTGTCCGCCACATCGACATCGAACAGGTGCAGCTTGTCATACCGCGCCACGGTTTCACCCTGATCGTTGACCAGCAGCGAGCAGGCGTGGGACTTGGCGTCCGGTTGCCCGAGCGGTGGCAACGGCAAGGTGCCGGCCACTATCCATAACTTGAGGTCGCGGGCGGTCTGTTTCAACCATGGCAGGATCGGTCCTTCGCCAAGCGCTTCGGCACGGCCGATGTCGGCGATGTCGCGACGGCCCATGGCGGCGAAGTTTTCCGGCAGCACCGCCAGCTTCGCGCCGCCGGCCGCGGCCTGTTCGAGCAGGCGTCGAGCCTGCGCCAGATTGGCCAGCACATCACTCTGGCTGACCATTTGAATCACCGCTAAAGACATGGCTGCTTCCTGACAGGGAGTCCACTTATCACTGTAGGAGCTGCCGCAGGCTGCGATCTTTTGATTTTGCTTTTAAAAACCAGATCAAAAGATCGCAGCCTGCGGCAGCTCCTACACGGGGAAAGCCTCATGCTACTCAAAAAGGCTTGTCGAAAGTGATTTTCGGCTCTTTCCACGGGCCTTTGACGGTGTACTTGACGCTGGCGAAGCGTGCCACGCGGTCGCCGATCAGCTTGTCGATCAGGAACAACGCCCCGCCGACCGCCGGCGCGCCGACGATCAACGCGGCAATCGGCAGGTTGTTGGTGACCGGCAAGGTCACCAGCAATTTGGCGTCGACCTGATCGCCGACCAGATCCAGCGTACCGTCCAGCTCAAGGTTGCTCGAAGGACCGGTCAGGCGAATCGGCTCGCGGGTGACATACACGCCGTTATTAGCCACCAACAGGCCCTTGACCCGATCGTAGCTCAAGCCTTTGCCAAACAAGTCGGAGAAGTCCAGGCGCAGACGACGGCCGATGGAGTTGAAGTTGAGCAGACCGAACACCCGCAACGCCTGCGCGCCGCCCTCCACTTCAACGAACTGACCTTTATTGAGCGAGGCATCCAGCGTGCCGGAGAAGCGCTTGGTTGCCAGCCATGCCGGCGAGCCCGGCCAGCGGCCATCGACATCCATATGGAACTCTTCACTGGTCACGCTCGGCGCAAAGCCCCAGCCCTTGAGCACATCGGCAAGGTTTTTGCCGCTGATCCGGCCCTTGAACCAGCTGTTGGTCGAACCCGGCGCCCCTTCCCAGCCGCCATTGCCCTGCAACAGGATGCCCTTGAGGCCCATATCGAGATTGTTCAGGGCAATGCCTTTGGCCGTCGGTCGAACCTTGAGCGACCAGCCGCCCACCAGATCCTGGCCCAGAAACAACTGATTGATGGTGATATCCAGCGCGGGAATCTTGGTCGGGTCGACCGAAACCAGCGGATCAGGCGAGTTCTCGTCAGCCTGCACCGTCGGATCCGGCGCCGGCAGGCGTACGTATTGCAGATTGACCGCGATCGGCGCGCCCTTGGCATCGGGCAGGCTGGCCGAACCCTTGGCCTGCTGGCTGTCGAGCGCCAGATTCCACGCCCATGGCTTGCGATTGACCTGTACAGCAGCCTGATCCAGCGTGGTGCCGAAGGCGGTGAGCTTGCCCACCTTGAAGTCGGCACTGTTGAGCAATTGTTTGGCACTGCCGCCCGGATCGTTGCCGGCGTATTTGCTGACCAGATCCTGCCACGGCGCGACGTCCAGCTCCGACAGCACACCGCGAATGCGCAAGCCCTTGGCCTCCGGCAGTACGGCGTCGCCCGTACCGAGGAACAGCTCACCGCGACCATCGGCGATATTGCTCGGCGGCGCGGCGAAGGTGAAGCTCGCCAGCTGATCGTAGTTGACCCAGTAACGCCGCTCCGCACCTTGCAACGTCATGCGGAACACCGTGTCACGACCCTGCTCGGCCGACATGCCAAACGGTGCCGGCAGATCCACTGCCACGCCTTTCATGCTGGAGCTGACAGTGAGCTGACTGTCAGTGCCGTCAAGGTTGACCTGCAACTGATACGGAAGGGTCCCGGACACCGGCAACGGCTGAGTCACGCCCAGCCAGTCAGTGAGCTTCTTGACCTCGACCTGCCCGGAAGCCGCGACCCGAGTCTTGAGCTTGTTCGGGCTGCCATCAGCGAAAATCTGCGCGGTCACCGGCTTGTCGAAGGCCCTGGCGGCGATGTTCTGCCCGCTCAGCCCCTTGGCGCTGTCAAAACGGAAATCGCCCTTGAGCTGGCTCAATTCCAGCTTCGGCTCTGCCAGTTTCAGGCGCGCATTGGCGGTTTTGAAATCGACGAGAATCTTCGACAGATCGCCCTTTTCCAGCGGAATGTCGAGTTTGACCTTGCCCTGCAAATCGCCCTCGCCTTCCCAGCCGGCAAAGGTTTCGCCGGTACCGATCGGCGCGGTCTGCAGAATCTTCAAGCCATCGCCCAGCCCGCCGACAAATCCGCCGTCGAGCAACAGATGGGTGGGCTGCCCGGCCGGCACATGGGGAATGTTGACGAAAACGTCGCTGACCTGGGTGTCGAGCAACTGGCCCTTGTCGGCCACGATGCGCACGCCGCTGTCCTCGATGAACACATCGCCGCTGACCTTGCTCACGTGCGGCCAGCCCGGCTGGAACGCCAGCTCGGCGTCATGCACCTTGAAGAACAGGCTGATGCTGCGATCCACGTCCTTGGCGTTTTTGCTCAGCGAACCCTGGTACTGGAAGAAACCCTGATCCACGGCGCCCTTGAGGATCGCTGTACGCAGCCACTCGTCGAGGGCCGGGCTCAAGACTTCGGGCAGGTATTTGGCGGTGTAGCGACCATCGCCATCGACCAGCCCGACGCGCAGGTCCATGTAGTCTTCCTGGCTATGGTCGAAGTGCAAGCGGATCAGGAAGTCGCCGGCAATTTTGCCCTCTTCGCCCAACACTTTCAGGTACGGCGCGATCAGGGTGAAACCTTCTTTATCGAGCTTCCAGGTCAGTCGGGCATTGGCCTGGATGTATTGCCATGGCTTGGCGAAGATCGGATCGAGGTGCAGGACGAAATCCTTGCTGTCCAGGCGCAACTCGCCACCGTCGAGGTTGCCGCTGAGGCTGCCACTGACGTTTCGCGCCGCCGGGGCACCGTGATAGGCATCGAAACCGACATTATCGAGGTTGGCCGCAAAGCCGAATTTCGAGCCGTCGGTGGCATTGGGACGAAAATCCAGCAGCACGTTGCGCAGTCCACCCGTCACCTTCAGGTGGTCGACGACCGTAGCGACGTTTTCGGGCAACGGCCCCAGCGCATTGAGCAACGGCGTGATCGGTGTCAGGTCGAGGCGGTCGGCCTGCAAGTGCCACAACTCATCGGTTTTATCGGCGGCCACCGTCTGCTTGAGCTGCACATGGGATTCCCAGCGGGTCTCGCCGAAGTTCATCGCCAGCGAATCGAGAGTGACAATCGCGCCCTCGTCATCGCGCTGGTAATAGCCGTTGAGCGCCAGATTGTTGATCTTGATCGGCTTGCGCTCGGCATAAGCGCCGGTCACCTGTGGTGCGTTCAAACGAATGGCGGCGCTTTGCAGAGCGCCGTCGTTCCAGTTCACCCACAGCTCGCCGCCAGCCTTGATCTCGGAAAAATTCCACTGTTGGGTCAAACGCTCCGGCAGCCACTTCGACCAGTCGCTTTGCGGCAGGCTGACATAACCTTCCACCGAACTGTCCGGCAATTGAGAGGGGCGGATCCGTGTACGCAGGCTCATCGCCACCGGTTGCCCGTCGGGCAAGGTCAGACGAGCATCGAGACGCTGACGGCTGCTGCCGGTTTTCAGATTCAGTCCGACGTAGGTAAAGGTCATCGGCGCCTGATCCAGCGGCTGCACGGTCACCTGACTGTCGAGCACCGACAGTTGCTGAACCATCTGCGAGCGTTGGAACAATTGTTCGGGATCCAGCGGCTGATCGTTCTGCACCGGCAGGCCTTCCAGCGCCCAGGTGCCGTCCTGTGCTTCTTTGACACTGATCTTCAGGCCGTTCAATTCCAGATGGGCGATACGCACTTCGCGCGCCAGCAGACTGGCCCAGAGGTCAGGCACCACGCGCACCCGATCCAGACGCAAGGCATTGGCGCCGTCACCGACCATCACATCATGGGCCAGCAGAATCGGTGCGAAGCCGCTCCAGTTGCCTTCCAGCTCGCCGATCTGCAACGGCATGCCAAGCGCAGCCGTGGCCTTGTCTTCGATATCGGTGCGGTATTCCGCCACCAGTGGCGTCAGTTCCCGACCGAGGCTGACGTACAACGCCATCAACACCAGAACCAACGCGCACAGGCCCAGCCCCCAGCGGGTCAGTGCGGCCAAAATGCGTGTCAGACGCTCCATGTCAGTTGGCTCCCATGGCAAAAAAACTACTGAAAGCTGAGGCCAGCCGTTGTGGATTAAATGTGCTGCAGGGGTTCAGAGCAGCACCACGTCATATTGTTCCTGGGAATACATGGTTTCGACCTGAAAGCGTATGGTGCGGCCGATAAACCCTTCAAGCTCGGCGACGTTACCGGATTCTTCATCGAGCAAACGGTCCACCACTTTCTGGTTCGCCAGCACCCGGTAACCTTCGGCCTGATAGGCGCGGGCTTCGCGCAGAATCTCGCGGAAAATCTCGTAACAGATGGTTTCCGGGGTCTTCAACTTGCCCCGCCCCTGGCAACTGCTGCACGGCTCGCACAGCACTTGTTCAAGGCTTTCACGGGTGCGCTTGCGGGTCATCTGCACCAGGCCCAACTCGGTGATGCCAATGATGTTGGTCTTGGCGTGATCACGTTCGAGCTGTTTTTCCAGGGTGCGCAGCACCTGGCGCTGATGCTCTTCATCTTCCATGTCGATGAAGTCGATGATGATGATCCCACCCAGATTGCGCAGGCGCATCTGCCGGGCAATCGCGGTGGCGGCTTCGAGGTTGGTCTTGAAGATGGTTTCTTCGAGATTGCGATGGCCTACAAACGCGCCGGTGTTGACGTCGATGGTGGTCATGGCTTCCGCCGGATCGACCACCAGATAGCCGCCGGACTTGAGCGGCACTTTGCGCTCGAGGGCTTTCTGGATTTCGTCTTCGACGCCATACAGGTCGAAAATCGGCCGCTCGCCCGGATAGTGTTCCAGACGATCGGCGATTTCCGGCATCAGTTCGGCGACGAACTGCGTGGTTTTCTGGAAGGTTTCCCGGGAATCGATGCGGATTTTCTCGATCTTCGGGCTGACCAGATCGCGCAAGGTGCGCAGGGCCAGACCGAGGTCTTCGTAGATCACACTCGGCGCGCCGATGGTCTGGATCTGCGCATTAATCTGATCCCACAGGCGGCGCAGGTAGCGGATGTCCATGAGGATCTCATCGGCCCCGGCACCTTCGGCGGCAGTACGCAGAATGAAGCCTCCGGCCTCCTTGATTCCTTCCTTGGCCACACAATCGCTGACCACTTGCTTGAGGCGCTCGCGCTCGGCTTCGTCTTCGATCTTCAGGGAAATACCGACGTGGGCGGTGCGCGGCATGTACACCAGATAGCGCGACGGAATCGACAGCTGCGTGGTCAGGCGCGCGCCTTTGGAACCGATCGGGTCCTTGGTGACCTGTACCACCAGGCTCTGCCCCTCGTGCACCAGCGCGCTGATGCTCTCCACCGCCGGGCCTTCGCGCAGGGAGATTTCCGAGGCGTGGATGAATGCCGCACGATCCAGACCGATGTCGACGAATGCCGCCTGCATGCCCGGCAGCACCCGGACAATCTTGCCCTTATAGATGTTGCCGACGATCCCGCGTTTCTGCGTGCGCTCGACATGGACTTCTTGCAGCACACCGTTTTCGACCACCGCCACGCGCGATTCCATCGGCGTGATGTTGATCAGAATCTCTTCACTCATGGCAGGGTCTCGTTCAGGCATGTTCACGATAATGGCCGCATCTTGATTCGTACGACGCTCATTGCGCGTTCAGGTTTTGCCAACAGGGTATGCCGAAATGGCCCAACAGTTCTGCGGTTTCGCAAACCGGCAGCCCGACCACCGCCGAATAGCTGCCATTGAGCCCGGCGACAAACACCGCGCCGAGGCCCTGAATGCCATACCCGCCGGCCTTGTCCCGGGGTTCGCCACTGGCCCAGTAGGCCGCCGCTTCTTCGCGGCTGATCGGGCGGAAGCGCACCAGACTGCGCACCACGCGCGACTCACAGCGCTCGCCTTCGAGCACGGCGATGGCGGTCAGCACTTCATGCTCCTTGCCGGACAACATCATCAGCATGGCGCATGCATCGGCTTCGTCCACCGGTTTGCCAAGAATTTTGCCGTCGAGCACCACGGCGGTGTCCGCGCCCAGAACGCAAAACGCCGCGTCGGTCACTCGCGTGCGTCGACCGGCCTCGGCCTTGCCACGCGCCAGGCGTTCGACATAGGCCGAGGGCGATTCTTCGGGGATCGGGGTTTCATCGATGTCCGCACTGATGGCGGAGAACGGCACGCCGATCTGCGTGAGCAACTCACGCCGACGCGGCGAACCAGAGGCGAGGTAAAGCGGCTTCATCAAGACATCTCCCTTGTCGAGGTGCGGGCACATGCCTGACCGAATCAGTTGATTTTGTAGCGCCGGCGCAATCCACGCAAAGCGAAGCTGACCCAAGGCCAGAGCAAGGCACTGACCAGTGCCGGCAGTACCAGAGCCAGGGTTGGCTGACGGTTGCCGGTCAAGGCGCTGAGCCACAGTTGAACCAGTTGAGCGAGGCCGAAGATCACCAGGATCACCAGGCATTGCTGCCACATCGGGAACATCCGCAGACGCTGCTGCAACGACAGCACGAGGAAGGTGATCAGCGTCAGGATCAAGGCATTCTGGCCAAGCAGATCGCCCTGCAGCACGTCTTCGGCCAGCCCCAGACAGAACGCGGTGACCATGCCGACGGTATGCGGCATGTACAACGCCCAGAAAGTCAGCAGCAAGGCCAGCCAGAGGGGACGCAGGATTTCCATGAACATCGGCAGCGGTGAAACGCTGAGCAGGATGCCGAAGACAAAAGTCAGCCAGACAATCCAGCCGTTACGCGAAGCGGTAGCGCCGACCATTATTCTTGTCTCCCTGTGTTGCCCGGCGCAGTGGCGGGCGGTTTCGCCGCCGGACGCGCAGCAGGCTGGGATGCTGGCGGTTTGGCCGCCGCCGCAGGCTTGGCCGCAGCGGGTTTGCTCGCAGCAGGTTTGGCCGGCGTGGTGCTGGCCGCAGCGGCCGGTGCTGCCGGGGCGGCTGGCGCTGCAGCGGCAGCCGGTGTGTTGACGACTTTCGGCACCGTGGCCGGAAGCATCGGGCCACCGCCCTGCGCATCGAGATTTTCCTGGGCCTGCGCCGCATCGTTGGCGCGCTCTTCGGCGGTGCGGTTGTCACTGAACACCAGCAGCAGATAACGGCTGCGGTTCAACGCAGCGGTCGGCACCGCGCGGACAATTGCGAACGGCTGTCCGGAATCGTGGATGACTTCCTTGACCGTCGCCACCGGATAACCGGCCGGGAAGCGCTGACCGAGGCCGGAGCTGACCAGCAGATCGCCTTCCTTGATGTCAGCGGTATCGGCAACATGCCGCAGTTCCAGGCGTTCCGGGTTGCCGGTGCCGCTGGCAATCGCCCGCAGACCGTTACGGTTCACCTGCACAGGAATGCTGTGAGTGGTGTCGGTCAGCAGCAGCACACGGGAGGTGTACGGCATCAACTCGACCACCTGGCCCATCAGACCGCGTGCATCGAGCACCGGCTGACCGAGCACCACGCCATCGCGCTCACCTTTATTGATGATGATGCGATGGGTGAAGGGATTGGGGTCCATGCCGATCAACTCGGCCACCTCGACCTTTTCGTTGACCAGTGCGGAGGAATTGAGCAACTCGCGCAGCCGCACGTTCTGCTCGGTAAGGGCGGCAAGCTTCTGCATGCGCCCCTGCAACAGCAGGTTCTCGGTCTTGAGTTTTTCGTTTTCGGCGACCAGCTCGGTGCGGCTGCCGAACTGACTGGCGATCCCTTCCCACAGCCGTCCGGGCAGGTCGGTGATCCAGTAGGCGTCCATCAACACCAGCGACGCTTGTTTGCGCGCGGGTTTGAGCAGGTCGAAGCGGGCATCGACCACCATCAGCGCGACCGACAGCACGGCCAGCACCAACAGGCGCACACCCAACGAAGGGCCTTTGGCGAAAAGCGGTTTAATAAGCCGCTCCTCCCAGGCAAATGTTCTGTTTATTCATACGGCATCAAACCGGCCTGGATGAAGACTGACAGAAGATAAACGCCAACAGGCAGCACTGCAAAGTGCTGCCTGTGCGCTCACCCACGTATTGCAAACCGGCGCTTATTCGCTGGAGAGCAGGTCCATGGTGTGCTTGTCCATCATTTCCAATGCACGGCCACCGCCGCGAGCAACACAGGTCAGCGGATCTTCGGCAACAATCACCGGCAGACCGGTTTCCTGGGCCAGCAACTTGTCGAGGTCACGCAGCAGCGCGCCACCACCGGTCAGCACCAGGCCACGCTCGGCGATGTCGGAAGCCAGTTCCGGCGGCGATTGCTCCAGCGCGCTTTTCACCGCCTGAACGATAGTGGCCAGGGACTCTTGCAGAGCTTCCAGCACTTCGTTGGAGTTCAGGGTGAATGCACGTGGAACGCCTTCGGCCAGGTTGCGACCGCGAACGTCGACTTCGCGAACTTCGCCGCCCGGGTAGGCCGTACCGATTTCCTGCTTGATGCGCTCGGCAGTCGATTCACCGATCAGGCTGCCGTAGTTGCGGCGTACGTAGGTGATGATCGCTTCGTCGAAGCGGTCGCCGCCCACGCGGACGGATTCGGCGTAGACCACACCGTTCAGGGAGATCAGCGCGATTTCAGTGGTACCACCACCGATATCGACGACCATCGAACCGCGTGCTTCTTCAACCGGCAGGCCGGCACCGATCGCAGCAGCCATCGGCTCTTCGATCAGGAACACTTCACGGGCACCGGCACCAAGGGCCGATTCACGGATGGCACGACGCTCAACCTGGGTGGATTTGCATGGAACGCAGATCAGCACACGAGGGCTGGGCTGCAGAAAGCTGTTTTCGTGAACCTTGTTGATAAAGTATTGCAGCATCTTTTCGCAGACGCTGAAGTCGGCGATCACGCCGTCCTTCATCGGACGAATGGCAGCAATGTTGCCCGGCGTACGGCCGAGCATGCGCTTGGCTTCGGTGCCGACAGCAACGACACTTTTCTGGTTACCGTGTGTCCGAATGGCCACAACCGATGGCTCATTCAGGACGATACCGCGCTCGCGCACGTAAATAAGGGTGTTGGCAGTGCCCAGGTCAATGGAAAGATCGCTGGAAAACATGCCACGCAGTTTCTTGAACATGGGAAAGGGACCCTAGGCAACGCGTGGGTAAAAAAGTGCGGCAAACTCTAACAACGACAGGGATTTTGGGCAAGGCGCCAATATGTTAAATTGGCCGCTTTTCTGTGCACCAAGCCCCACAATCGCGGCCTTATGACCGTAGAAGTGCGGTAGTGTTCCGACAATCTAACACACGGACGCCGTCCGTTCTGTTTTCCACTGGAGAATCCCGATGGCGCTAGAACGCTCCGACGTGGAAAAAATCGCACATCTGGCCTGCCTTGGCCTGAATGATGCCGATCTTCCGCACATTACTTCCGCCCTCAACAGCATTCTCGGGCTGGTCGACGAAATGCAGGCCGTCGATACCGACGGTATCGAGCCTTTGGCCCACCCGCTGGAAGCCAGTCAGCGCCTGCGCGCCGACGTCGTGACCGAGACCAATCACCGCGAGGCCTATCAGTCCATCGCACCAGCGGTCGAAAACGGCCTGTATCTGGTTCCGAAAGTCATCGACTAAAGGGAAAGAGCCTGCAATGCATCAAATGACTCTGGCCGAGATCGCCCGCGGTCTCGCCGATAAAAAGTTTTCCTCCGAAGAGCTGACCAAAGTCCTGCTGGCGCGTATTACCCAGCTCGATCCGCAGCTCAACAGTTTCATCAGCCTCACCGAAGAGCTGGCACTCGAGCAGGCGAAAGCCGCCGACGCGCGCCGGGCCAACGGTGAGAGCGGCGCCCTGCTCGGTGCGCCGATCGCCCACAAGGACCTGTTCTGCACTCAAGGCATCCGCACCAGCTGCGGTTCGAAGATGCTCGACAACTTCAAGGCCCCGTACGACGCCACCGTGGTCGCGAAACTGGCCGCTGCCGGCGCCGTGACCCTGGGCAAGACCAACATGGACGAATTCGCCATGGGTTCGGCCAACGAGTCGAGCTGGTACGGTGCGGTGAAAAACCCGTGGAACCTGGAACACGTGCCGGGTGGTTCGTCCGGTGGTTCGGCGGCGGCGGTTGCCGCTCGTCTGTTGCCGGCGGCCACGGCCACCGATACCGGTGGTTCGATCCGTCAGCCCGCTGCATTCACCAACCTCACAGGCCTGAAACCGACGTACGGTCGTGTTTCGCGCTGGGGCATGATCGCTTACGCCTCCAGCCTCGACCAAGGTGGCCCGTTGGCGCGTACGGCCGAAGACTGCGCGATTTTGTTGCAAGGTATGGCCGGGTTCGACCAGAACGACTCCACCAGCATCGATGAGCCTGTTCCGGATTACTCCGCCAGCCTCAACACTTCGCTGCAGGGCCTGCGCATCGGCGTGCCGAAGGAATACTTCAGCGCCGGTCTCGACCCGCGCATCGCCGAACTGATCCAGAACAGCATCAAAGAGCTGCAGAAGCTCGGTGCCGTGATCAAGGAAATCAGCCTGCCGAACATGCAGCACGCGATTCCTGCGTACTACGTGATCGCGCCAGCCGAGGCCTCCTCGAACCTGTCGCGTTTCGACGGCGTGCGCTTCGGCCATCGCTGCGAGAACCCGGAAAACCTGATCGACCTGTACAAGCGCTCCCGCGGCGAAGGCTTCGGGCCGGAAGTGCAGCGCCGGATCATGGTCGGCGCCTACGCGCTGTCCGCCGGTTACTACGACGCCTACTACCTGAAAGCGCAGAAGATCCGTCGTCTGGTGAAAAACGACTTCATGGCGGCCTTTAATGAAGTCGACATCATCCTCGGCCCAACCACGCCGAACCCGGCCTGGAAACTCGGCGCGAAGAACAGCGATCCGGTCGCTGCCTATCTGGAAGACGTCTACACCATCACCGCCAACCTCGCGGGCCTGCCAGGCCTGTCGATGCCGGCCGGTTTTGTCGACGGTCTGCCGGTGGGCGTGCAGTTGCTTGCGCCGTATTTCCAGGAAGGTCGCCTGTTGAACGTTGCCCATCAGTATCAGTTGAACACTGACTGGCACACCCGCACCCCAACCGGCTTCTGAGGAGACACACATGCAATGGGAAGTCGTGATCGGGCTGGAGATTCACACTCAGCTCACTACCCGGTCGAAAATCTTTTCCGGTAGTTCCACCCAGTTCGGCTCCGAGCCGAACACCCAGGCCAGCCTGATCGACCTGGGCATGCCCGGCGTATTGCCGGTG
Organism: Pseudomonas sp. MWU12-3103b; assembly: GCF_023100615.1. Taxonomy (NCBI): domain Bacteria; kingdom Pseudomonadati; phylum Pseudomonadota; class Gammaproteobacteria; order Pseudomonadales; family Pseudomonadaceae; genus Pseudomonas; species Pseudomonas sp. MWU12-3103b. Next base: position 49,657 of record NZ_JALMEY010000014.1, on the reverse strand, counting down.
CTGAACCAGGAAGCGGTGCGCATGGCGGTGATGTTCGGTCTGGCGATTGACGCCGAGATCGGTCAGCACAACGTGTTCGCCCGCAAGAACTACTTCTACCCGGATCTGCCGAAGGGCTACCAGATCAGCCAGATGGAATTGCCGATCGTCGGCAAGGGCCACCTGGACATCGCGCTGGAAGACGGCACCGTCAAACGTGTCGGCATCACCCGCGCGCACCTGGAAGAAGACGCCGGCAAGAGCCTGCACGAAGAATTCAACGGTGCCACCGGCATCGACCTGAACCGTGCCGGCACGCCGCTGCTGGAAATCGTTTCCGAGCCGGACATGCGCAGCGCCAAGGAAGCCGTGGCTTACGTCAAGGCGATCCACGCGTTGGTACGTTATCTGGGCATCTGTGACGGCAACATGGCCGAAGGCTCGCTGCGTTGCGACTGCAACGTGTCGGTACGGCCGAAAGGCCAGGTCGAGTTTGGTACCCGCTGCGAGATCAAGAACGTCAACTCGTTCCGCTTCATCGAGAAGGCCATCAACTCCGAGATCCAGCGGCAGATCGAGCTGATCGAAGACGGCGGCAAAGTGATCCAGCAGACCCGTCTGTACGATCCGAACAAGGACGAGACCCGTCCGATGCGCTCCAAAGAGGAAGCCAACGACTACCGTTACTTCCCCGATCCGGACCTGCTGCCAGTGGTCATCGAAGAGTCGTTCCTCGGCGAGGTGCGCGCCACCCTGCCGGAACTGCCACCGCAAAAACGCGAGCGCTTCCAGAGCCAGTTCGGTCTGTCGGCCTACGACGCCAACGTGCTGGCCACCAGCCGTGAGCAAGCGGACTACTTCGAGAAGGTCGCAGCCATCGGCGGCGACGCCAAACTGGCGGCGAACTGGGTCATGGTCGAGTTGGGCAGCCTGCTCAACAAGCAAGGCCTGGACATCGACGAGTCGCCGGTTTCCGCTGAACTGTTGGGCGGCATGTTGCAGCGCATCAAGGACAACACCATCTCCGGCAAGATCGCCAAAGTGGTGTTCGAAGCGATGGCCAACGGCGAAGGCACGGCGGACGAGATCATCGACAAGCGCGGTCTGAAGCAAGTGACCGACAGCGGCGCGATCTCCGCGGTGCTGGACGAAATGCTCGCGGCCAACGCCGAGCAGGTCGAACAATACCGTGCGGCAGACGAAGCCAAACGCGGCAAGATGTTCGGCTTCTTCGTCGGTCAGGCCATGAAGGCTTCGAAAGGCAAGGCCAACCCGCAGCAAGTGAACGAACTGCTGAAAAGCAAGCTCGAAGGCTGATGCAAATGGGGCCAGACCTGAAGCCTGGCTCCATCCCCTGTGGGAACAATCCATGGCTGAAGGGGTTTTGTGGTGAGGGGATTTATCCCCGATGGGCTGCGAAGCGGCCCCAATTCTTCTGTATCTGGAATTTGGGGGCGCTGCGCGCCCCATCGGGGATAAATCCCCTCGCCACTGAAGCTGATCTTCACATTGGGTTGTTTCCACATTTGTTTTGTGGAGCCTTTGAATGAAACGTCTGCTCGGCGCCTGCGCCCTGCTCTCCTTGCTCGCCGGTTGCGCCAGCAACGACATCATCGACCCGCACGGTTACGACCAGACCGGCGTCGCCTCCTATTACGGTGCCAAGCACCACGGTAAACGCACCGCCAGTGGCGAACCGTTCAACCAGCATTCCCTGACCGCCGCCCACCGCCAATTGCCATTCGGCACCCGGGTGAAGGTCACCAACCTGAAAAACGACAAATCCTGCGTTGTGCGCATCAACGATCGTGGCCCGCACACCCGTGGCCGCTTGATCGATGTCTCGCGTGAAGCCGCCGAACGCCTCGGCATGCTCGGTAGCGGCACCGCACGGGTGCGCATACAGGCCCTCGACGACTGATGGAGCGCTGACCATTTTTGCTCTAGCCGACCTACCACTGATCAAGGTGATCGAGCTGCTCAGCGGCCTGATCCTGCTGATCCTCGGCGCCGAACTGATGGTGCGCGCCGCGGTGCGTCTGGCCGCACGCCTGCATGTGCGGCCGCTGATCATCGGCCTGACCATCGTCGCCCTCGGCAGCAGCGCCCCGCAGATGGCGGTCAGCCTGCAAGCAACCCTGACGCACAACCCCGACATCGCCGTCGGCAGCGTGATCGGCAGCAGCATCTTCAACATCCTCGTGACCCTTGGTCTGTCGGCGCTGATCATTCCGTTGCGAGTCTCACGGCAACTGGTGCGTCTGGATATTCCACTGATGATCGGCGCCAGCCTGCTGGTGTTCGTCCTCGCTTGGAATGAACAGATCGGCCGCTTCGACGGCGTGCTGTTGCTCGCGGCATTGGCGTTGTATCTGGGCCTGTTGCTGCGCCAGTCGCGACACTCGGCGCGCCCGCATTCGGAATCGCCACAACCTCCGCAGGTGCCGTGGTTCAGCAGTCTGCTGATGATCATCGTCGGCCTCGCGCTGTTGGTGTTCGCCGGGCATTTGCTGCTCGGCGCAGCGGTGGCGGTGGCGACCGATCTGGGCTTCTCCGAACGGGTGATCGGTCTGACGGTGGTTGCGGTCGGCACCTCGCTGCCGGAACTCGCCACCTCGCTGATCGCCGCATTGCGCGGGCAACGCGATATCGCCGTGGGCAACGTGATTGGCGCCAACCTGTTCAACCTGCTCGGGGTGCTCGGGGTCACTGCGTTGATTGCGCCGACGCCGTTGTCGGTATCGCCCAACGCGCTGGATTTCGACTTGCCGGTGATGCTCGGCGTCGCCGCTTTGTGCCTGCCAGTGTTCTATTCCGGCTACCGCGTGACCCGCGCCGAAGGTTTGTTGTTGCTCGGTTTGTACGCGGCTTACGGGCTGCACGTGGTGTCGTTCACCACCGGCATGCCGCTGGCCGGCAAACTGGAAAAACTGATGCTGTTCTACGTGCTGCCGACGCTGCTGGCGTTTCTGTTGTTCACGTCCGTACGCGCCTGGCGCCGCCAACACCACAAGAGGGATGTGCCATGACCGATTCGCAGAAAACCGGGGTTGAAATCCGCCGTCAGGTAATGGGCGATGCGTTCGTTGATCGCGCCTTGGGCAACGCCACCGAGTTCACTCAGCCGTTGCAGGATTTCGTCAATGAACACGCCTGGGGCGGCGTGTGGAATCGCGAAGGTCTGCCGCTGAAAACCCGCAGCCTGATTACCCTTGCAGCGCTGACCGCATTGAAGTGCCCGCAGGAACTGAAAGGCCACGTGCGTGGCGCGCTGAACAATGGCTGCACGGTCGAAGAGATTCGCGAAGCGCTGCTGCATTGCGCGGTGTACGCCGGGGTGCCGGCGGCGATTGATGCGTTTCGCGCGGCGCAGGAAGTGATCGACAGTTACCAGAAACCTGAGTGAAAGGACTGACGCCTTCGCGAGCAAGCCCGCTCCCACAGGGTTCTTTGGTGTTGTTGAAATCTGATTAACAACACAAAAATCTGTGGGAGCGGGCTTGCTCGCGAAGAGGCCCGCAGGAGCAACCCGAGTCTCAGGCTAGATCCACCCACCCCACTGCAACAGAAAGATCCCGATATTGGTGGTCACCGCCGCCATCAGCGTGGTCAGCACAATGATCGCCGCTGCCAGCTCATGATTGCCCTGCGCCGCCCGGGCCATGACGAAACTGGCCGCCGCCGTCGGGCTGCCGAAGTACAGAAACAGAATCCCCAGCTCTGCGCCACGAAAGCCCCACAACCACGCCCCCAGCGTCGCCAGCACCGGCAGGCCGATCATCTTCACCAGACTCGAACTCAGCGCCATGCTGCCGCTCTTGCGCAGCGCCGCCAGTGACAGCGTGCCACCAATGCAGATCAGCGCCAGCGGCAAAGTGGTTTGCGCCAGATACTGGCCGGAGGTTTCCAGCCAGCCCGGCAGGCTGATCTGGAAATACGCGAACGGCGCGGCGGCAATCACGCTGATGATCAGCGGGTTGCTGAACACGCTTTTGCAGATGCTCCACGGATCGGACTTGATCACCGGGCTGTACACCGCGAGCACGATGGTCGACAGCGTGTTGTAAAACAGGATCACCAGCGCCGCGAGAATCGCCCCGAGGGAAATCCCGTAGTCGCCGTACATGCTCGCCGCCAGCGCCAGACCGATCACCCCGTTGTTGCCGCGAAACGCGCCCTGGGTGTAGATGCCGCGATCTTCACGCGGGCACTTGATGATCGCCCAGCCCCAGGCCAGAGCAAAACTCACCAGCGTCGCAACCGCAAAATAGATCAGCAGCGCCGGTTGCAGCGCGGCATGCAGGTCCGCATGCAGGATCCCGAGAAACAGCAGCGCCGGCATGCTGACGTTGAACACCAGCGCCGAGGCGGTGTGGATGAAGTTGTCGTTGATCCAGTCGATGCGCTTGAGCAACACCCCGAGGAACAGCATGGCGAACACCGGCGCGGTGATGTTCAAGGTTTCGAGGAAGATTGCCAGCATGCCGGGGGAGCCTTTGGGTGAGCGTCGTCAGGGCTTAATGATAAGCCAAAAGCTTGAAAAGCCCCTCACCCTAACCCTCTCCCGGAGGGAGAGGGTTAGGGTGAGGTGTGGTGCGTCATACATTGACCTGCAATACCGAGTCGACTATGGATTCGGCAAAGCATTTTCAGGTCGGCGTATTATTAAAATTCCCGGATCGGCCCCTCTCCCCCTCCGGGAGAGGGGGCTGACTGAGGTGTGGTGCGTCATACATCGACCCGAGAGACCGAGTCGATTATGGATTCGGTAGATCCCTTTCAGGTCGGTGTATTACTAGAATATTCCCGGATCGGCCCCCTCTCCCTCCGGGAGAGGGTTGGGGTGAGGGTAGCTTTTGCCTCACAAACCATCAGGTAATCGGCGCCGGATTGAACAGGGTGATGTCGTTATGCAGCTTGTGCTTCTCCGCCCACGTCTGCTGCTTGCCGCTCGCCACATCCAGGTAGTAGTGGAACAACTCCCAGCCCAATTCCTCGATGGTCGCGCGCCCGGTGGCGATCCGTCCGGCATCGATGTCGATCAGATCCGGCCAGCGCTGCGCCAGTTCGGTCCGGGTCGAGACCTTGACCACCGGCGCCATCGCCAGGCCATACGGCGTGCCACGCCCGGTGGTGAACACATGCAGGTTCATCCCCGCTGCCAACTGCAAGGTGCCGCAGACAAAATCACTCGCCGGCGTGGCGCAGAAAATCAAACCCTTCTGCTTGAAACGCTCGCCCGGGCCGAGCACGCCATTGATCGCGCTGCTACCGGATTTGACGATCGAACCCAGCGACTTCTCGACAATGTTCGACAACCCACCCTTCTTGTTGCCCGGCGTAGTGTTGGCACTGCGATCCGCTTCGCCCTTGGCCAGATAGCGGTCGTACCAGTCCATCTCACGCACCAGTTCCTGCGCCACGGTTTTGGTTTCGGCACGGGAAGTCAGCAGATAAATCGCATCGCGCACTTCGGTGACTTCGGAAAACATCACCGTCGCCCCTGCGCGCAGCAGCAAGTCCGAGGCATAACCCAGCGCCGGGTTGGCGGTGATGCCGGAGAACGCATCGCTGCCGCCGCACTGCATGCCGAGGATCAGCTCGGAGGCCGGCACGGTTTCGCGGCGGCGCTGGTCGAGCTTCTTCAAACGGACTTCGGCCAGCGCCATGATCTGCTCGATCATCTCGGTGAAACCGTGACTGGAATCCTGCAGGCGATACAGCCACGGCTCGCTAAGATCCACCGAGGCGTCATCCTCGTGCATCACCTGCCCGGCCTGCAATTTCTCGCAGCCCAGACTGATCACCAGCGCTTCGCCACCCAGGTTCGGGTTGCGCGCCAGATTGCGCACGGTGCGGATCGGTATGTAGGCGTCGGTGGCGGTGATCGCCACGCCGCAGCCGTAACTGTGGGTCAGCGCCACCACATCATCGACATGCGGGTATTTCGGCAGCAACTCGTCCTTGATGCGTTTCACCGCGTGATCGAGCACGCCGGTCACGCACTGCACCGTGGTGGTGATCCCGAGAATATTGCGCGTACCGACGGTGCCGTCGGCGTTGCGATAACCCTCGAACGTGAAGCCTTCCAGCGGGGCCTGCGCGGCAGGCACCTCGGTGGACAGCGGCAGGCTGTCCAGTGGCGGCGCGGTCGGCATGCGCAGTTGATCTTCCTTGACCCAGCTGCCACGCGGGATCGGCTGCAACGCGTAGCCGATGGTCTGGCCGTAGCGAATCACCTGGCCGCCCTCGGGAATGTCCTCGAGGGTGACCTTGTGGCTCTGCGGCACAAAATCCACGGTCACCAGACCGTCCGGGAATTCGGTGCCGGCCGGTACGCCCTGGTCGTTGACCACAATCACTACGTTGTCCCGCTCGTGCAGGCGGATGTAGCGCGGCGAGTCGGAATGTTCAATCAACTGCATGACGCCGCTCCTCAGGAATGCGCTTGAGACAATTTGCCGGTGATTTCAGAACCACCGTTGGTTGGCGGCTCTTTGAGCACCACACGTTTGATCGGGCCGACGATCACCAGGTAGCTGAACACCGCGACCAGTGCGTTGGCACCGACGAACACCAGCGCCCACTTGAACGAACCGGTGGAGCTGATGATGTAGCCAATCACGATCGGCGTGGTAATCGAGGCGATGTTGCCAAAGGTGTTGAACAGGCCACCGCTCAGACCGGCGATCTGTTTCGGCGAGGTGTCGGACACCACTGCCCAGCCCAACGCGCCCACGCCTTTGCCGAAGAATGCCAAGGCCATGAAGCCGACCACCATCCATTCAACATCGACATAGTTGCAAGCGACGATGCTGCTCGACACCAGCAATCCGGCGATGATCGGTGCCTTGCGGGCGAAGGTCAGCGAATGCCCTTTGCGCAGCAAGTAATCGGAAATCACCCCGCCAAGCACGCCACCTATGAAACCGCAGATTGCCGGCAGCGAGGCAATGAAACCGGCTTTGAGAATAGTCATGCCGCGCTCCTGCACCAGGTACACCGGGAACCAGGTCAGGAAGAAATAGGTGATGCCGTTGATGCAGTACTGACCCAGATATACACCGAGCATCATGCGGTTGGTCAGCAACTGACGGATGTAATCCCACTTCGGACCGTCGGATTTTTTGCCTTGCTTGACGTCCATGTCGACCATGCCGCCGTTGTCGGCGATGAACTGCACCTCGGCTTCGTTGGCCAGCGGATGTTGACGCGGGCTGTGGATAACCTTGAGCCAGATGCCCGAGAACACGATGCCGAACATACCCATGACGATGAACACGTGTTCCCAGCCGAAGCGATACACAATCCAGCCCATCAGCGGTGCAAACAGCACGGTGGCAAAGTATTGCGCCGAGTTGAAGATCGCCGAGGCGGTACCGCGTTCCGCAGTCGGGAACCAGGCCGCGACAATCCGCGCGTTGCCGGGAAAGGATGGCGCCTCGGCCAGGCCCACCAGAAAGCGCAGCATGAACAGCGCAACGATCGCCGTGGACATGCCGAATTCACCGACAAAGCCTTGCAGCACGGTGAACAGCGACCAGGTGAAAATGCTCAGGGCATAGACTTTTTTCGAGCCGAAGCGATCGAGCAGCCAGCCACCGGGAATCTGCCCGGCAACGTAGGCCCAGCCGAAAGCAGAGAAGATGTAGCCGAGGGTGACCGCGTCGATGCCGAGGTCTTTTTGCAGGCTGGAACCGGCGATGGCGATGGTCGCGCGGTCGGCGTAGTTGATCGTGGTCACCAGGAACAGCATGAGCAGGATCAAATAGCGGACGTGAGTCGGCTTGGACGATTGCATGTAGATGTACTCCCACTGATTATTTTTATGCGCGGGTGAATCTTCTTTGGTGTTGCTTTTGTGGGAGCTGGCTTGCCAGCGATGGCATCACCGCGGTACGAGGACATATCGCGTCGTCCGCATCGCTGGCAAGCCAGCTCCCACAGGTATTGCGTGTATCAGGAACCGATGTAGGCAGTTTTCACCACGGTGTAGAACTCTTGCGCATAGCGCCCTTGCTCACGTGAGCCATAGGATGAACCCTTACGGCCACCGAACGGAACGTGGTAATCGACACCGGCGGTCGGCAGGTTGACCATCACCATCCCGGCCTGCGAATGGCGCTTGAAGTGGTTGGCGTACTTCAGCGACGTGGTGGCTATGCCGGCAGACAGACCGAACTCGGTGTCGTTGGCCATCGCCAGCGCCGCCTCGTAATCGGCCACGCGAACGACGTTGGCCACCGGGCCGAAAATCTCTTCACGGCTGATGCGCATCGACGCTTCGCTGTCGGCAAACAGCGTTGGCGCGAGGAAGTAGCCTTCGGTGTCGCAGGTCACCAGACCACCGCCGCTGACCAGACGTGCACCTTCGGACTGGCCGATGTCGATGTACTTCATGTCCTGTTCAAGCTGCGCCTGGGAAACCACCGGACCGATATCGGTGCCGGATTTCAGCGCGTGGCCGACCTTGATCGACTGCATGCGCTCGGCCATGGCCTCGACGAATTTGTCGTGAATCCCGGCGGTGACGATCAGGCGGCTCGACGCCGTGCAACGCTGGCCGGTGGAATAGAACGCGCTCTGCACCGAGAGCTCGACCGCTTGTTTGAGGTCGGCGTCGTCGAGAATGATCTGCGGGTTCTTGCCGCCCATTTCCAGCTGCACCTTGGCCTGGCGCGACACGCAATTAACAGCGATCTGCCGACCCACGCCCACCGAACCGGTAAAGCTGATGCCATCGACTTTCGGGCTGTTGACCAGCGCTTCACCGACCACTCGACCGCTGCCCATCACCAGGTTGAACACGCCGGCCGGGAAGCCTGCACGGGAGATGATTTCCGCCAGCGCCCAGGCACAACCCGGCACCAGATCCGCAGGTTTCAGCACCACGCAGTTGCCGTAGGCCAATGCCGGAGCAATCTTCCATGCCGGGATCGCAATCGGGAAGTTCCACGGGGTGATCAGACCGACCACGCCGAGGGCTTCGCGGGTCACTTCAACGTTGACGCCCGGGCGCACCGACGGCACGTAATCGCCGGACAGACGCAGGCATTCACCGGCGAAAAACTTGAAAATATTGCCGGCGCGGGTCACTTCGCCGATGGCTTCGGGCAGGGTCTTGCCCTCTTCCCGGGCCAGCAGGGTGCCGAGTTCTTCGCGACGGGCGAGGATTTCCGTGCCGACTTTATCCAGCGCATCGTGACGGGCCTGAATGCCCGAAGTCGACCACGCCGGGAACGCGGCGCGGGCCGCATCGATAGCGGCGTTAACCTGAGTCAGGTCAGCCTTGGCGTAATCGCCGATGGTGTCGCTCAACTCGGACGGGTTGATGTTGGCCGAGTAGTCGGCACCGGCGACCCATTCACCGTTGATGTAGTTGTCGTAACGCTTGGAATCAGCCACAGAAAATTCTCCTCTCTACGCAAAAGCCGCTGATTGCTCAGCGGCCTTGTGGGTCGGTGTTTATTGCGCGCCTTGCTTGTCGATCAGCGCAGCGAGCATTTCGTACTCTTCGCCGGTCAGGTCGGTCAGCGGTGCGCGCACCGGGCCTGCGTCATAGCCGGCAATTTTTGCCCCGGCCTTGACGATGCTCACGGCGTAACCGGCTTTGCGGTTGCGGATGTCGAGGTACGGCAGGAAGAAGTCGTCGATGATCTTGCCGACGGTGGCGTGATCTTCGCGAGCAATCGCGTGGTAGAAATCCATCGCGGTTTTCGGGATGAAGTTGAACACCGCCGACGAGTAAACAGGCACGCCCAGCGCCTTGTAGGCGGCGGCGTAGACTTCAGCGGTCGGCAGGCCGCCGAGGTAGCTGAAGCGATCACCGAGGCGGCGACGGATCGACACCATCAACTCGATATCGCCCAGACCGTCCTTGTAGCCGATCAGGTTCGGGCAACGCTCGGCCAGACGTTCCAGCAGTGGCGCGGTCAGGCGGCAGACGTTGCGGTTGTAGACCACCACGCCGATGTTCACCGATTTGCACACCGCTTCAACGTGGGCGGCAACGCCGTCCTGGCTGGCTTCGGTCAGGTAATGCGGCAGCAGCAACAGACCTTTGGCGCCCAGACGCTCGGCTTCCTGGGCGTACTCGATGGCTTGACGGGTCGAGCCGCCGACACCGGCCAGAATCGGCACGCTGGTGGCGCAGGTATCGACCGCGGTCTTGATGATTTCCGAGTATTCGCTGGCTGCCAGGGAGAAGAACTCACCGGTGCCGCCGGCGGCGAACAGTGCCGACGCGCCGTACGGGGCCAGCCATTCCAGACGTTTGATGTAGCCAGCGCGGTTGAAATCGCCCTGGGCATTGAAATCGGTGACCGGGAACGACAGCAGACCGGCGGAGAGGATGGACTTCAGTTCTTGTGGATTCATTTTTCGAACACCCTGGGTAGCAACATTTTTTGTGAGTTTTATGGTTCAGCCAGCGCTGAAGTTGTAGGTCATCGTACAACTTAAAAGATAACCGTCAACTGCATTTCATCGTCGCCTCACACTTTTTGTCGGACAAGATTCGTTCTTGACGTAGGAAAAATCTGGGCTAGGCTCGATTTGACTGTATATACATACAGCTAAAAATAAATCCACCGACGACATATCAAGGAGCCAGAAATGTCCGGACTGCATGCAAAACCACAGGAAAGACCCACACCGCTCATCGCCCGATTCGAAGATCTTTTCACTGTAAACGGCATCCACTTCAGCACCGACAATCCGCATCTGCTGCTGCACATCGCCGACGCCCACGGCGATGTTGAACCTGCCACCGCCCTCCCCGGCAACGCCTTGAAAATTCGACCGCCACTGCGCTTTGAAGGCGCTGAACACACGGCCATCGGCGATAACACCTTGCTGCGCTTCAGCGAAAACGTCGAGCCGGTTCGCGCGCAAAACCTGCCCTTGCACTTGCCCAACGGTCTCGCGCTGACCTACGGCCAGGTAGTGGCGCTGGCCGGAGATTTCTACGGCGTGATCGATAGACCGATCAACGAAGGCGCGACTCCAGCCGATCGCCTGAACCGTTTCAATGCCGCCTTCGACTCCCTCGCCGTGCTACCGGCCTCCCGCGCCGAGGCCACGCAGATTCTCGCGGTCATGCAAAAAGAGATCGACGCGGTTAAGCAGGCGATCAAGGACGGCAAAGCACCGCACGAAGCCTACGACGCGCTCGGAGATACGTTGTCCGAAGAGTGGAACAAACTCACCGGCGGTGGCAGTTTTGTCTCCGCGCTGTTCCCGCTCGGGCGTTATCTGAAACTGGCGGCAAACAACGCCGACCACTTTGGCGAATGGGCCAGACTGGCCTACATCGCCGGCCATACCGCCGCTCTGCAAACCGCTGTCGCGGCCCGCGCCACTCACGATGAACAACGATTGGAACGGGCCTACGCGATGAACGCGTTTGCCGACCACTTCCTCACTGACCTGTTCTCTGCCGGCCACCTGCGGGTACCGCGCAAAGAGCTGGCGGCGGTGGTCACGCCGAGCGATCTCGGCTCGCTGGTGACCCGTTTCATGCACGACGAGGACAGCAAATTCGGCCTCAAAGTGCGCAACGCCCATGGCGATCAATGGCGCGCCTACGGCGACAAACGCTACTTCGAGGCCAGCGATGCGGACAACCGCACCCAGGTCAACCTGGCGGTGCAGGCCTCGGCGGATGAAGTCTTCGCCGCTTACCTCAGCGGCAACGTGCCCGCCCCTTCGACGTTTGCCGCGCTGCAACGGCTGCCGGATCTGACGGCGGTGCTGAATCTTTCGAATAACTTCGCGCCGCTGTTCCGCGTCGAGGGCGGCAAGGTGCTGCGGCGCAAAGACGTGAACAACCTCAACGACACCGCCACCATCGATGACTGGTGGGGCTGGAGCACCTACCTGCTGCTCAAGGACTACCACCCGACGGGCAACGTCAATCAAGGAGAATGAGCATGACGATCAGATTGAAACTGGAACTGGCGTCGGGACAGTCGCTGCAAGGTGCACCGCTGGAGTTGCTGGCAGATGGCAAGCCGATTGCGCGGGGTATTGTGGATCAATCAGGCGAGGTGGCGTTTGCTGCCAAGCCGGGGCAAGCGCAACTGGCAGTGAGGGTGGATCGCTCGATATTGCCGCGCTGAATTCGCGGGCCCCTTCGCGAGCAAGCCCGCTCCCACAATGGATCTCGGCTGAACTCAAAGTCCGGGCTTGCCGAAAATCCAGGGTGGGAGCGGGCTTGCTCGCGAAAGCGGTAGATCAATCAACACATGAATCAAACCTGCAAACTCATCCGCGCTGCGCTTGTGCCTCTTCATGAGCCTGGCGCAGTCTTTCGCGGCTGTTGGTCAAGTGCAGACGCATGGCCGCCCGCGCCGCATCGGAATCCTGGCGGGCAATTGCGTCATAAATCTCTTCGTGCTCACGGCTCAGACGATTCATGTAGTGCTGCTGATCGTCATGGGCCAGGCGCGCCGAATTCAGCCGCGTACGCGGAATGATGCTGGTGCCCAGGTGGGTCATGATGTCGGTGAAGTAGCGGTTGCCGGTGGACAGGGCGATTTCCAGGTGGAAGGCGAAGTCCGAGGCCACCGCATCGCTGGCGTGGGCGACGCTGTCGTTCAGCGCATCGAGGGCGGCGCGCATGGTCGCCAGTTGTTCGGAGCTGCGGCGTTGCGCGGCGAGGCCGGCGGACTCCACTTCCAGGCTGATGCGCAATTCGAGAATCGCCAGCACGTCACGCAGGGTGACGACCGTGGCCGGGTCGATGCGGAAACCGCTGGGGCTCGGCGTGTCGAGCACGAAGGTGCCGATGCCGTGGCGGGTTTCCACCTGGCCGGCGGCCTGCAAGCGGGAGATCGCCTCGCGCACCACGGTGCGGCTGACGCCGTGCTCCTGCATGATCGCCGACTCGGTGGGCAATTTGTCGCCGCGCTTGAGCAGACCGTCGCGGATCTGCTCGGTCAGCACCGTCACCAGCTCCTGAGCCAGGCTGCGGCGCTTGCGTGGGAGGCGTGGAGTGTCGATCGGGTTTTCCATGGTCAACGTCTGGTCTCGAAAATTCGGCTTGGTGGGCATCATAGCGCAGGCGGGTTGTACGATCACATCCCGCCTCACATTACCCCATGTGGGAGCGGGCTTGCTCGCGAAGGCGGTGTGTCAGGCAACCGATTTGTCGACTGAAGAGACGCCTTCGCGAGCAAGCCCACTCCCACAGGGGGTTGTGGTGATCAAGCGGTCACGGCCTGCTCCACCAGATGCCCGCTGTCGATCCGCACATGTCTAGGGTGGAAACGCTTCAGGCTGCTGCGGTGGCCGACGCTGACGATGCTCAGGCCCGGCAACTGATCGATCAGCGCCTGATACAACGTTGCCTCATCCTCTTCATCCATCGCCGACGTCGCTTCGTCCATGTACAGCCATTGCGGTGCATAAAGCATGGCGCGGGCGAAAGCCAGGCGTTGCTGCTCACCCGGCGACAGCATGCGCTGCCAGTGATTGGCTTCGTCCAGACGCGCAACCAGATGCGGCAGACGGCAAGTCTCCAGCACCTGCGCGTAACGTTCCGTCGCGTAGGTATCGCCCGGTTGTGGATAACTCAAGGCCTCGCGCAAGGTGCCGATCGGCAGGTACGGTTTCTGCGGCAGGAACAGGTAACGCGCCGCCGGCAGCCGGATGTTGCCGTGGCCCGCCGGCCACAGATGCCCCATCGCTCGCAGCAACGTCGACTTGCCGCTGCCGGATCGGCCGCTGAGCATCACCCGCTCGCCCGGCTCCACCGTCATGTCGGCATTGGTCAGCAGGTGACGACCATCAGCCAAGTCCAGACCGAGGTTGTGCACTTGCAATTCACTGCCCTGATTCTGCACGTCGATGGCCGGCGTACGCTGTTCGTTATCGGTCATGGCCTGACGGAAACTCAGCAGACGATCACAGGTCGCACGCCAGGACGCGAGGCTCTGATACGCACTGATAAACCAGCTGAAACTCTCCTGGACGTTGCCGAATGCAGAGCTGATCTGCATCAGCTCACCCAGTTCGATCTTGCCGGCGAGGTAACGCGGCGACGCAACGATAAACGGGAAAATGATCGCAGCCTGGCTGTAACCGGCAGTGAAAAATGTCAGGCGCTTGGACACTTTCATGATGTCCCAGAAGTTATGCCAGACCATGCCGAAACGGTTGCTCAAGCGACGGTTCTCATTCGGTTCGCCGTTGTACAACGCGATGCTTTCGGCATTTTCACGAATCCGCACCATGGAAAAACGCAGGTCGGCTTCGAAGCGTTGTTGTTGGTTGTTCAGGCCGATCAAGCGACGACCGATCAAATGCGTCAGCCAGCTGCCCACCACGGCGTAGACCAGCACGCACCAGAACATGTAGCCGGGAATGGTGATGCCATAGACTTCGATGCTGCCCGACACACCCCACAAAATGATCGAGAACGACACCAGGCTGACTATATTGCGCAGCAGGCCGATCCCCAGTTCAAGGGTGTTGGAGGTGAAGTTATTGAGGTCTTCGGAAATCCGCTGGTCCGGGTTATCGGTGTAACCGCCCTGCTCCAGCTGGTAGTAATTCTTGTCGGCGAGCCAACGGGAAAAATGCTTTTCGGTGAGCCAGGCCCGCCAGCGAATCGTCAGCATCTGGGTCAGATACAGCCGATACACCGCACCGACAATCGCCACCGCCGCAATGCCGCAGAAATACAGAATCAAGCGCCAGAACGCCGCTTCGTCCTTCTTTTGCAGGGCGTTGTAGAAGTCCTTGTACCAGGTGTTGAACCACACCGAGATGCCCACGCTCAGCAGCGAGAGCGCGATCACCGCAATCAGCAGCGTCCAGGCCTTGCCCTTCTCTTCACTGCGCCAGTAGGGCGTGATGATCGCCCACACCTTGCGAAAAAACTGCCCGCGCACAGCATCGTTGACCGCGGAATATTCAGCGTTCTGATTCATGGAAAAGGCTCGATAAAGAAAAGAACAGACACGCACCGATCATAGTTGATCGGTTCGTTTTATCGCCAGAGTGGGACTGGCTCATTCAGGGATTGTTCAGATTGATGGGGGTTTCAGTATCGCAGCGAGCGCACGTACCGTTCATCGGGACTGTCAGAGTTGACAGTAGAGGGGGGCTATTCAGGCTGATCAACTGGGCTGGCCTCCTGCAAGGAATTCGCTGTGAATCAGGAGAGCAGATTACCCCTCTGACAACGAAAGGAATTGGTCATGAACAAAGAAGAAAACCCGCTTAATGCTCCAACCAGCGATTCGATCAGGAATGGCAAACTGTCTATCAGCAAGCTCGGGGATTCGGGAACTACATTCACATTCGGGTCCAAAAACTCCGAGGTTCATATCGATGCTGCCTGGATCGGTTATGCCTCCGGAAAGAAATCCGAACAGAAAGGCGGTAAAAACAACGAGCTTATTCTCCCGGTATCAAAAGCTACCTTGGAAAGCTGGTTGGGGCTGGATCTCTACGCGCAATGCAAAGCGACACTGGGTGAAAAACAATACTCATCGCCAAAAACGTTCTTCACGGTTGTAGATTGAACCCAAGGCGCTACCCTAATGCAGGGTAGCGCCTGCTTCATTCAATCCAGCTCATTCGGCCAGAAAACCTCTCAACGACGAACCGGGCGCTTCTGCAGTTTGCGCTGCAGGGTGCGGCGGTGCATGCCCAGGGCGCGGGCAGTGGCGGAAATGTTGCCTTCGTGCTCGGTCAGCACACGCTGGATGTGCTCCCATTGCAGACGGTCAACCGACATCGGGTTTTCCGGCACCAGGCTGTCGAGGTCGGCGTGCTCGGAGAGCAGCGCGGCCAGTACGTCATCGGCGTCGGCCGGTTTGCACAGGTAGTTGCAGGCGCCGCGCTTGATCGCTTCGACCGCGGTGGCAATGCTCGAATAACCGGTGAGGATCACCACGCGCATTTCCGGATCCAGCTCCAGCAGCTTGGGCAGCAGCACCAGGCCGGAGTCGCCGTCCATTTTCAGGTCGAGCGCGGCGTAGTCCGGCAGGTCGGCCTGGGCGATGGTCAGGCCTTCTTCGGCGGAACCTGCGGTGCTGACGCGAAAGCCACGACGAGCCATGGCACGGGCCATGACGCGGGTGAACGTTGCGTCGTCGTCGACCAGCAGCAAATGCGGCAGTTCTTCGCCTTCGACTTGGATTTCGTCACTCATGTTGGTCTCCTCGGGCGCCGTGGGGCAGGCGCAGCTCGGTGAGCGTGCCGCCTTCCTCATGACTATAGAGTTTCACTGAGCCGCCGGCGCGTGTCACGCTGGCCTTGCTCAAAAACAGGCCCAGGCCGAAACCTTTGCCCTTGGTGGTAAAAAACGGTTTGCCGATCTGCTCGGCGATGGCCAGCGGCACACCGGCGCCGTGGTCACGAATGCTGATGGTCACGGTTTCCGCGTCCCAGTCCAGCGTCACCTGAAGATTTTCCGGGCAGGCGTCGGCGGCATTGTTCAGCAGGTTGAGCAGCGCCTGGGTCAGGTCCGGCGGCGGCGCCATGCGCGGCACCGTGCCCTGGCCGAGACGCTGGAAACGGTAACTGGCTTCCGGACGCATCAGGTGCCAGCGATTCAGCGCTTCGTCGAGCCATTGGGTCACGTCCTGCATTTCTACCGCCAGACGCCGGTTGGCTTCGGCGGCGCGCACCAGTTGCTGCAGGGTTTCTTTGCAGAGTTTGACCTGGTCCTGCAGCACCTTGAGGTCGTCCTGCAGCATCGCGTCGGGATGATCCTGCTGCATTTCCTTGAGCAACACACTCATGGTCGCCAGCGGCGTGCCGAGTTCATGCGCGGCGCCGGCCGCCTGAGTGGCGACGGCGAGCAATTGCTGATCGCGCAAGCCTTCTTCGCGGCGAATCGCACGCAATTCTTCCTGACGACGCAGCTCTTCAGCCATGCGCGCAGCGAAAAACGTGATGACCGCAGCCGCCAGCGCGAAGCTCAGCCACATGCCGTAGATCTGCAGGTTCTCGCGGGCCACCGGCAGAGTTTCCAACGGGTAGAAACGCGTGAGCATCACGGTGTACAGCGCCAGCGCGATACCCGACAGAATCACCGAATAACGCCACGGCAGCGTCACCGCCGCGATGGTCAGCGGCACCAGGTAGTAGGAAACGAACGGGTTGGTCGAACCGCCGGAGAAATACAGCAGCGCACTGTGGATCACCAGATCACAGGCCAGTTGCAGGGCATATTCGAGCTCGGTCACCGGCCATGAAGTGCGCAGGCGCACGGCGGTGAACACGCACAGCAGAATCGAGCAGCCGAGGGTCATCGCCAGTTGCACCCACGGCAACGGCAGCAGTTGCAGCCAGTAAGCCAGGCCGACGGAACCGGCCTGCGCGGCGAGCACCAGGGTGCGAATGAAGGTCAGCCGCCAGAGGTTCTGGCGAGTGGCGGAAGTCAGTTGTACGGGGGCGAGCATGAGCTCTCCTGATGAGCGCTCCAGGCGGATCGCACGGAGTATAACCAAGCCGCGCCTTTGAGAGGCGAAAGTGCGGCAAATGACCACATGGCGCTACCAGAAAAATCGGCTATCTCACACGAAATTCCGAGGCTTGAAGAGATCAACTGTGGTGAGGGGATTCATCCCCGATCGGCTGCGCAGCAGTCGTAAAACCTGCGCCCCCATTCTCCTGAAATAAATCTGGTTGCAGCATTTGGGCGGCTTCGCCACCCATCGGGGATAAATCCCCTCACCACAGAGTGCTTTCAACTTGCGGACATCTGTATAGAAGTTGTAACTGGGCGAACCGGAGCATAAAAGCTAGAGTCTGATGGTTTCACGCAGGCCCCCCGATCCAGCACCTGCGCCCTCATCAAGGAGCTTTCATGCACACATTTCGCCGCAGCGCCGCCCTTCTCGCCCTGACCGTCGGCAGCATCGCCAGCCTTCCGGCGCTGGCCGCCGATGAGCTGCACTACAACCAGATCTCCCTGCGCGCCGAAGTCAGCCAGGAAGTGGCCCGCGACCTGATGATCGTGACGCTCTACACCGAAGCGCAAAACACCGACCCGGCCAAACTCGCCGCCGACGTCAGCACCACCATGAACAAGGCACTGGCCCAGGCCAAGCAAGTCAAAGACATCACCCTGCGCCAGGGCAGCCGCAACAGCTACCCGATCTACGACACCAAAGGCCAGAAAATCACCGGCTGGCGTGAACGCGCCGAACTGCGCCTGGAAAGCGCCGACTTCGCCGCACTGTCCAAACTCACTGGCGAACTGCTGACCGACCTGAAAATGGGCGGCATGGACTTCGCCATCGCCGAGCCGACCCGCAAGGCCAGCGAAGACAAGTTGCTGAAAGAAGCCGTCAGCGCCTTCAAGGCCCGCGCGCAACTGGCCACCGATGCCTTGGGCGGCAAGGGCTACAAAATCGTCAACCTGAACCTCAACAGCAACGGTTATCCACAACCGTACATGCGCGCCCCGATGATGATGAAAGCCGCCGGCATGGCGGATTCGGCACCGGTCACGCCAGAAGTTGAAGCCGGCACCAGCCAGGTCAGCCTGACCGCCGATGGCTCGATTGAAGTGCTGATGCAGTGAATTGATGTGGGCTGAATGAGAAACCGACGATCAGTGAATGATCGCCGGTTTTTTTGTGCCTGGATTTTGTGTTGTTTGATCTGCCGCCTTCGCGAGCAAGCTCGCTCCCACATTTGAAATGCGCACTCCTGTGGGAGCGGGCTTGCTCGCGAAGAACGATAACGCGGTCTCAAGCCTGCGGATCAACCCGATCCAGCGCCCGATTCACCGCCAGCTCAGCGAGCATGATGATCTGCTGAATCGCCAGCGCCGTATTGCGCTGCGGACGACTGGGCTGATCGGCGAAATCACTGGCCATGGTGTTGGCCGAGGCCAGGGACTCACAGGCGTGGGCCAGCAGACTTTCGGTGTCGATGCCCGGATGGACGAGGAACATCGAACTCGGGGGGCGCGGTTTTGTAGCTTCGGGGCTGAGGTAGAAATCGAGGGCGCGTTTGATCGCTTCGCGGTTTTTTGCGAGGTCTTCGGCGTTGAGGGCTTCGGTGAGTGGGGTTGTTTCTGGGGGTGGATCGGGGACAGGCTTGGACATTGATAGCGTTCCTAATCAAAAGCCATTCACTCGCCGTTTCTCACGCGGCGGAGTGGTGGCAGCAATGTGCGGGGTGAGAAACCGGTAGGAACAAGCCCGGCCGGACCGAAGCCCGCCCGCACACAGCCGCCATAGAACATTGCAGCAGCAGAAATGCCGGCGGCAATTATGGTGGTACTGATTGTGGATTAACAGTTCCTGCGGGTTCTCACGCCCGATCGCTGAGTTTTCAGCGACAGCTCAAGGCTAGAGAGCTGACGTCCGAGGGACAACCTGAAAACCTTGTGGGAAGGTTCTGGTTATTTGACACAGATTTAAACAGCCAAAAGCCAACCCTCACCCTAGCCCTCTCCCGGAGGGAGAGGGGACTGACCGAGGTATTTGGGGGAGCTACGCCGACATGAAATACCGAGCCGAACTCCAATTTTGAAAAGCCCAAAAATCGGCCCCCTCTCCCTCGGGAGAGGGCTGGGCGGGCGGCGTTCCGATGAGGGGCAAATCCACCACAAAACCAAAGCCGCCCCCCCGCTTTCACCACTCAACAGGATGAGCGTTAGCTCGGCTGCGGCTTTTGATCTGTAAGGCGACGTCGGAAGGCTGAGTGGAGGGATTGATCCGGGGGCGGGAGCGCAGCGACCGTTTGGCGCAGCCAAACACAGCGAGAGGAGGTGCAGCGAAGCAAACCGTAGGCGCTGCCCCCGGATCGATCCCGCAGCGAAGGCACCCCGAGCCCCAGCGAGCGGGCCGAACGCAGGAGCAAGCCTTTTTGGTTACTTTTTCGGCGTCTGGAAAAAGTGACCCGCCGTAAGGGCGGAACCCCAAGCCGCCGTTACCGCAGCAACGGATATGCACCCAAAAGCCCCAGATATACCGAGATAGACATCTCAACAGGAAAAACGATATTTCCGAAGTCCCCCAAATCCCCGCTACCCTGAAAACACAACCACCTCCAATCGACCCGGGGACTCCATGCCAAGATCCACCCTCAAACCGCTCCTGATCTCCCTGGCCCTGGCCGCAACCACCCCGATCGCCAATGCCGCCACCACCCTGGTCTACTGCTCCGAAGCCAGCCCGGCAGGCTTCGACCCCAGCCAATACACCAGCGGCACCGACTTCGACGCCTCCGCCGAAACCGTCTTCAACCGCCTCACCCAATTCCAGCGCGGCGGCACCGACATCGAACCCGGCCTGGCGACAAAATGGGACGTCTCCAGCGACGGCCTGCAATACACCTTCCACCTACGGCAAGGCGTGAAATTCCACACAACGGAATATTTCACCCCGACCCGCGACTTCAACGCCGACGACGTACTGTTCACCTTCCAGCGCCTGCTCGACCCCGACAACGCCTTTCGCAAGGCCTACCCCGCCGAGTCCCCGTACTTCACCGACATGGGCCTGAACACCACGATCAAATCGGTAGAAAAAATCGACGATCAGACCGTGCGCTTCAACCTGAACAACGTCGACGCCGCGTTCGTGCAAAACCTCGCCATGAGCTTCGCCTCGGTGCAATCAGCCGAATACGCCGCGCAACTGTTGAAGAAAGACAAAGCCGCCGACCTCAACCAGAAACCCGTCGGCACCGGCCCGTTCGTATTCAAGCGCTACCAGAAAGATTCGCAGATCCGCTACGCCGCCAACCCGGCCTACTGGAAACCCGAAGACGTGAAGATCGACAACCTGATCTTCTCGATCACCCCCGACGCCGCCGTACGCCTGCAGAAACTCAAGGCCGGCGAATGCCAGGTCAGCGGCTACCCGCGCCCGGCCGACATCGAAGTCATGGAGAAAGACCCGAACCTGCGCGTGCTCAAGCAGCCCGGTTTCAACCTCGGCTTCCTCGCCTACAACACCACTCACCCGCCATTGGACCAGCTAAAGGTCCGTCAGGCACTGGACATGGCCATCGACAAACCGGCGATCATCAAAGCCGTTTACCAGAGTGCCGGCCAACTGGCGCAGAACGCCTTGCCGCCGGCGCAATGGTCGTATGACCCGAACATCAAGGACGCGCCGTACGACCCGGTGAAGGCCAAGGCGCTACTCAAGGAAGCCGGGGTTGCGCCGGGTACCACCATCAACCTGTGGGCGATGACGGTGCAGCGCGCCTCAAACCCGAATGCACGCATGTCGGCGCAGATGATCCAGCAGGATTGGGAGAAAATCGGCATCAAGGCCAACATCGTCAGTTACGAATGGGGCGAGTACATCAAGCGTGCGAAAAATGGCGAACACGACGCGATGATCTATGGTTGGACAGGTGACAACGGCGACCCGGACAACTGGCTCGGCGTGCTCTACAGCTGCGCGGCAGTCAAGGGCAGCAACTACGCCAAGTGGTGCGACCCGGCCTACGACAAACTGGTGCAGCAGGCCAAGGTGACTACCGACAAGGCGCAACGGGTAAAACTGTATCAACAGGCGCAACTGATCCTTAAACAGCAGGTGCCGATCACCCCAATCGCCAACTCCACGGTGTTCCAGCCGCTGCGCAAGGAAGTGACCGACTTCAAGATCAGTCCGTTTGGCCTTACGCCCTTCTACGGCGTGGGTATAAATAAGTAACACCGAGCCCCAATGCGGCGCGCACAACGTGACCGGCGCACCGTTTTGGGGCTTCGTTTGCACCGTAAAATCCACCCGCAAACGGTCAAATGCGTCAAAAGTTATACAGATGCGACATTAAGGTACGTACGTGCCACCGTTTAACGCTCGCTCACACTCTGGATCTTGCATTGGGTATGGCCCCTGCATAAGTATCCGCAGGCACGACTCACGAGGTCGTACCTCAATATTAAAAAATGACAACAAATCATGAGGCCAACATGCTTAAACACGCGGTCATTCCGTTTTTAGTCGGCGCAGGCTTGTTAGCCTCCGCACCTTTCGCATCCGCTGCGACTAACCTGGTGTTCTGCTCCGAAGGGAGCCCGGCCGGTTTTGATCCAGGCCAGTACACCACCGGAACCGACTTCGACGCCTCAGCCGAAACCATGTTCAACCGCCTGAGCCAGTTCGAGCGTGGCGGCACCGCCGTTATCCCGGGCCTGGCCACCAGTTGGGACATTTCCCCGGACGGCCTGACTTACACCTTCCACCTGCGTGAAGGCGTCAAGTTCCACACCACCCCGTATTTCAAGCCGACTCGTGAGTTCAACGCCGACGACGTGCTGTTCACCTTTAATCGCATGATTAACAAGGATGACCCGTTCCGTAAGGCGTACCCGACCGAATTCCCGTACTTCACCGACATGGGGATGGACACCAACATCACCAAGATCGATAAAGTCGACGACCACACCGTTAAATTCACGCTGAAAGAAGTCGACGCCGCGTTCATCCAGAACATGGCCATGAGCTTCGCCTCGATCCAGTCCGCCGAGTACGCTGCCCAGCTGCTCAAGGAAGGCAAGGCTGCCGACATCAACCAGAAGCCGATCGGCACTGGCCCGTTCGTGTTCAAGAGCTACCAGAAAGACTCGAACATCCGTTACACCGGCAACAAGGATTACTGGAAGCCTGAGGACGTGAAGATCGACAACCTGATCTTCGCCATCACCACCGACCCGTCGGTACGTATCCAGAAACTGAAAAAGAACGAGTGCCAGGTCACCCTGTTCCCGCGTCCGGCGGATCTCGCGGCGCTGAAGGCCGACAAAACCCTGAAGATGCCTGACCAGGCCGGTTTCAACCTGGGCTACATCGCCTACAACGTGATGGACAAGGTCAAGGGCAGCAACGAGGCTAACCCGCTGGCTGACCTGCGTGTACGTCAGGCGCTGGACATGGCGGTGAACAAGCCGCAGATCATCGATTCGGTTTACCAGGGCGCCGGCCAGTTGGCCGTCAACGCCATGCCACCGACCCAGTGGTCCTACGACACCACCATCAAGGACGCCAAGTACGATCCTGAAAAAGCCAAGCAACTGCTCAAGGAAGCTGGCGTCAAGGAAGGTACCGAGATCGTTCTGTGGGCGATGCCGGTGCAGCGTCCGTACAACCCGAACGCCAAGCTGATGGCTGAAATGCTCCAGTCCGACTGGAAGAAGATCGGCCTGAACGTGAAGATCACCAGCTACGAGTGGGGCGAGTACATCAAGCGTTCCAAAGGTGGCGAGAACCAGGCCATGATCATTGGCTGGAGCGGTGACAATGGTGACCCGGACAACTGGCTGAACGTGCTGTTCGGCTGCGACTCGCTCAGCGGCAACAACTTCTCCAAGTGGTGCGACAAGAAGTTCGACGGCCTCGTCAAGGAAGCCAAGCGCACGACCGACCAGGCCAAGCGCACCGAACTGTACAAACAGGCGCAACACGTCCTCAAAGATGCAGTCCCAATGACACCTATCGCTCACTCGACGGTGTATCAACCCATGCGCGCCAACGTGCAGGACTTCAAGATCAGCCCATTCGGCTTGAACTCCTTCTACGGCGTCAGCGTCAGCAATTAAAAACAGACAGCGGCGACGTTTCAGGCGGCGCCGCTGTTTTTTTCTGCCGACTAGCCAGGAATTTGCCTACAGCCATTTCCACCCTGCTCTAACAGGGAGGTACATGACGTGTTGCCTTTTCCTACGAGTCTTTAGGACTCAGCGCATTTACTGCCAGACCCACGGCACCTACCGTCGGGTTCTGACCAGTTTCTGCGTGGGCCACCGGCTTGCTGTACGTACTGGATTGAGCTCAATGCCACCTCAGCGTCCCTGGACGGGACCGCGGTGCATTGAACAACACTACAAAAAAGAGGGAGCGTCATGCGCCATACCTTGGTTTTTTCCGCACTGCTGGGCGCCGGCCTGTTGGCCGCCACGTCCGCCAGTTACGCCGCCAGCAACAGCCTGGTGTTCTGCTCCGAAGGCAGCCCGGCGGGTTTTGATACCGCGCAATACACGACGGCCACCGATAACGATGCCGCCGAGCCGCTGTACAACCGCCTGGTCGAGTTTGAAAAAGGCGCGACCAACGTCGTACCGGGACTGGCAACCAAGTGGGATATTTCCGAGGATGGTCTCAAGTACACCTTTCACCTGCGTGAAGGTGTGAAATTTCATACAACGCCGTACTTCAAACCGACGCGCGATTTCAACGCCGACGACGTGCTGTTCACGTTTAACCGCATGCTCGATCCGCAACAGCCATTCCGTAAGGCTTATCCGACCGAATTCCCGTATTTCAACGGGATGAGCCTGAACAAGAACATCGCCAAGGTCGAAAAGACCGGGCCGCTGACCGTGGAGTTCACGCTCAACAGCGTCGACGCCGCGTTCATCCAGAACATCGCCATGAGCTTCGCTGCCATCCTGTCCGCCGAATACGCCGACAAGCTGCTGGCCGAAGGCAAGCCGAGCGACATCAACCAGAAGCCGGTCGGCACCGGGCCGTTCGTGTTCAAGAGCTATCAGAAAGACTCGAATATCCGTTACACCGGTAACGAGCACTACTGGGACCCGAGCCGGGTCAAGCTGAAGAACCTGATCTTCGCGATCAACACCGACGCTTCGGTACGCGTGCAGAAGCTCAAGGCCGGCGAATGCCAGATCACCCTGCATCCACGCCCTGCCGATGTCGAAGCACTGAAGGTCGACCCGAAACTGCAGCTGATTTCCAAGCCGGGCTTCAACCTCGGCTACATCGCCTACAACGTGCGCCACAAGCCCTTCGACCAGCTCGAAGTACGTCAGGCGCTGGACATGGCGGTGAATAAACAGGGGATTCTCAACGCTGTTTATCAAGGCGCCGGGCAACTGGCGGTCAACGCCATGCCACCGACCCAGTGGTCCTACGACGACAGCATCAAGGACGCCGCCTACAACCCGGAAAAAGCCCGCGAGCTGCTCAAGGCTGCCGGCGTCAAGGAAGGCACCGAGATCACCCTGTGGGCGATGCCGGTACAGCGTCCGTACAACCCGAATGCCAAATTGATGGCCGAAATGCTCCAGGCTGACTGGGCCAAGATCGGTCTGAAAGTGAAGATCGTCAGCTACGAATGGGGCGAGTACATCAAGCGCACCAAGAATGGCGAGCACGATATCAGCCTGATCGGCTGGACCGGCGACAACGGGGACCCGGACAACTGGCTGGGCACCCTGTACAGCTGCGACGCCATTGGCGGCAACAACTATTCCATGTGGTGCGATCCGGCGTACGACAAGCTGATCAAAGAGGCCAAGGTCGTCACCGATCGCGACCAGCGCACCACGCTCTACAAACAGGCGCAGCAGTTGCTCAAGCAGCAAGTGCCGATCACGCCTGTCGCCCACTCGACGGTCAACCAGCCGTTAAGCGCCCGGGTTGAAGGCTTCAAGGTCAGCCCCTTCGGTCGCAATGTGTTTTCAGGCGTCAGTATCGATTAACCCAACCGATTAGCCGCAACGCTGAGGGGACTGTCTATCCCCTCACGCAAGCGCTTTGCCGAAATTCGCCGATCCGGCATTTTGCAAACGTTTGCGATGTGTGAAATGAGTTCTAAACCAATAACCGGCCCACCCAAAAAAGCCGGCATAAAAAGAAAGTAAAGGAGCTTCACCCATGAAACTGAGCAGCACCGCGATACTGGCCCTGGCCATCAGCAGCATCACCGCTACGGCGTACGCAGAACCTGCAAGTCAGGAATTCGTACCGACCACCCTGGCCGGCAGCAGCGCCCAAAGCGAGGCCAAAGGCTTTATCGATGGACAAAGTCTGGGCGGCACCACGCGTAACTGGTATGCCAACGAACTGCGTCGTCGCGACGACACTTTCAGCTACGTGAAAAACAGCGACAAGAATACTTCGCCAGTGGTCCGGACCAAGACCCCGCGCCGTATCAACTGGGTGCAGGGCACAATCGTCAACTACACCTCGGGCTTTACCCAAGGTACCGTTGGCGTCAGCACCGAGGTGGCGGCCTACAACGCCATCGCTCTCGACCGCGACCGCAAGGACATTGCTGGCGGCTCCAACCGCACCCTGGCGCACTCCGACGGCGACGCTGTCGACCAGTGGAGCAAACTGGGTCTGGCCAACGTCAAGTTCCGTGTTTCCAACACTACGCTGACCGCGGGTCGTCAGAATTTCAGCACCCCGATCGTCGACGTCATCGGCAACCGTCCGCTGCCTTCGAGCTTCGAAGGTATCAGCCTGCACAGCGAAGAATTCAACAACCTGTCGTTCGACCTGGCCGGTTTCGACCGCGTCTCGCCTCGTACCGAGCAGAGCCTGTCGAAATTCCGCAGTGAGTACAACGCCAACGGCGCGGAAACTGACAAGGTCTACACCGGCGGCGTGAACTACCAGCCGCTCAAGAGTCTGAAAACCAGCCTGTACGTAGCCAATGTCGAAGACTTCTGGAACCAGTACTACTTCGGCGCCACCCACGAACTGGGTGATAGCCAGGTACTGAGCCTGACCACCGGCCTGAACTACTACAAAACCGTCGACGAAGGCAAAAAGTTGATGGGCAACATCGACAACGACACCTACTCGCTGTCGTTCGGCCTGACCCACCAGGCCCACAGCCTGACCTTCTCGTACCAGCAAGTGAACGGTGACGAGTACTTCGACTACCTGCACGAAACCAACGGCATCTACCTGGCCAACTCGCTGCTGTCGGACTTCAACGGCCCGAACGAGAAATCCTTCCAGATCGCCTATGGCATCAACATGGCCGAATACGGCGTGCCAGGCCTGAAGTTCAACATCTATCAGGCTCGCGGCTGGGGCATCGACGGGACTCACTACACCGGTACTGCCTACACCGTCCCAGGTGACAAGCGCGGCGACCTGAGCCTGATGGACGGCGAAAGCCACTACGAATACGGCATCGGCGCCTCTTACGCTGTGCAGAGCGGCCCTCTGAAGGCCACCGCGATTCGCGCGACTTACACCACTCACCGCGCGAGCGAGCACCAGGCTGACGGCAACATCAACGAGTTCCGTCTCGTGACCACCATCCCGTTCAACATCCTGTAAAAACCGCCAACCGACGGCTGACTCATGACGAGTCGGCCGTTCGGTTTTTGTCTTCAACCGATTGCAGAGGGTTATCGATGAAAATGCTTCCCCTACGTGCGGCCGTCGCTGCCGCGTTGTTGAGCGCCGCCATCGGCGTCTCGGCCAAACCCTTGGTGGTCTGCACCGAAGCCAGTCCGGAAGGCTTCGATATGGTCCAGTACACAACTGCAGTCACTGCCGATGCGGTGGCCGAAACGATCTTCAACCGTCTGGCGGACTTCAAGCCCGGCACCACCGAAGTGATTCCGGCACTGGCCGAATCCTGGGACATCAGTGAAGACGGCCTGACGTACACGTTCCACCTGCGCAAAGGCGTCAAGTTTCACACCACCGAATACTTCAAGCCGACCCGCGACATGAACGCCGACGACGTGGTCTGGAGCTTCCAGCGTCAGCTGGACCCGAATCACCCGTGGCACAAACTGTCGAGCGTGGGCTTCCCGTACTTTGAAAGCATGGGCTTCAAGGAACTGCTCAAAAGCGTAGAGAAAGTCGACGACAACACGGTCAAGTTCACCCTGACCCGCCGCGAAGCGCCGTTCCTGGCCGACATCGCCATGGCGTTCTCCTCGATCTACCCGGCCGAATACGCCGACCAGTTGCTCAAGTCTGGCAAAACTGCCGACCTGAACAGCAAGCCGATCGGCACCGGTCCGTTTATCTTCCAGCGTTATGCCAAGGATGCGCAGGTGCGCTTCAAGGCCAACCCGGACTACTTCCGTGGCAAGGCCCCGGCTGACGCGCTGATCCTGGCGATTGCCACCGACAACAACGTGCGCCTGCAGAAGCTCAAGGCCAACGAGTGCCAGATCGCGCTGTATCCGAAACCGGATGACATCCCGAGCATCAAGAAAGACAGCAACCTGAAAGTCGACGAGATGGACGCGATGACCGTCTCGTACATCGCCATGAACACCCAGCACAAATACATGAGCGACGTGCGCGTGCGTAAGGCCATCGACATCGCGTTCGACAAGGAAGCCTACGTCAACGCGCTGTTCGGCAAAGGCAACGCCAGCGTGGCGGTCAACCCGTACCCGCCGACGCTGCTGGGCTACAACCACGACCTGAAGAACCCGCCACGCGATCTGGACAAGGCACGCGCCCTGCTCAAGGAAGCCGGGGTTCCGGAAGGCACCGTGTTTACCCTGTTTACCCGTAACGGCGGTGGCCCGACCAACCCGAACCCGATGCTGGGCGCGCAGATGATGCAGGCTGACCTGGCCAAGGTCGGAATCAAGATCGACATCCGCGTCATGGAATGGGGCGAAATGCTCAAACGCGCCAAGGCCGGCGAGCACGACATGGTGTCGGCCGGATGGGCGGGCGACAACGGCGACCCGGATAACTTCCTGACGCCTATGCTCAGTTGCGAAGCAGCCAAGAACGGCGAAAACTACGCGCGCTGGTGCAACGAGAAATTCCAGACCCTGCTCGACGAAGCACGGGCTAAAGTAGATCCGGCCGAACGCGCCAAACTCTACGAACAGGCCCAGGTGCTGTTTAATCAGGACCAACCGTGGATCAGCATGGCCCACACCCGGATGTTTACCGCAATGCGCAACAACGTAGAGGGTTATCACATCAGCCCTCTCACAACCAATAACTTCGCCACTACCCAGGTGAAGTAGATAAGAAACTCCCGGCCTCCCTGACCCCAGGGTCGCCGGGCACGCCTAACCGGCTGATGAGGTACCACACAAGATGTTTAGTTTTATTGCCCGCCGACTGGGGTTGTTGATCCCCACGTTTTTCGGCATCACCTTGCTGACTTTCGCGTTGATTCGCATGATTCCGGGCGACCCCGTGGAAGTGATGATGGGCGAACGTCGGGTCGACCCCGAAATGCACGCTCAGGCAATGGAACGCCTAGGTCTGAACAAACCGCTGTATGCCCAGTACCTGGACTACATCGGCAAACTGGCCCACGGCGATCTCGGCGAATCCCTGCGTACGCGTGAGAGCGTATGGACCGAGTTCACCTCCCTCTTCCCGGCGACCCTGGAACTGTCCATGGCCGCCCTGCTGTTTGCCGGCATCCTCGGTCTTCTGGCCGGGGTGATTGCGGCTCTAAAGCGAGGATCCCTGTTCGACCACGGGGTGATGGGCATCTCCCTGGCGGGGTATTCGATGCCGATCTTCTGGTGGGGCCTGATCCTGATCATGTTCTTCTCGGTGAGCCTGGGCTGGACCCCGGTTTCCGGGCGGATTGACCTGCTCTACGACATCGAGCCGCGCACCGGTTTCATGCTGATCGACACGCTGCTGGCCGATGACATGGGCGCATTCCTCGACGCCCTGCATCACCTGATCCTGCCGGCCATCGTGCTCGGCACCATTCCGCTGGCGGTGATCGCGCGGATGACCCGTTCGTCGATGCTCGAAGTGCTGCGTGAAGACTACATCCGTACCGCCAAGGCCAAAGGCCTGTCGCCCTCGCGCGTGGTGTTCGTGCACGGCCTGCGCAACGCGCTGATTCCGGTGCTGACCGTGGTCGGCCTGCAAGTCGGCACCCTGCTGGCCGGTGCAGTCCTGACCGAAACCATTTTCTCCTGGCCCGGCATCGGTAAATGGCTGATCGAAGCCATCGGCGCCCGGGACTACCCGGTTGTGCAAAACGGCATCCTGTTAATCGCCTGCCTGGTGATTCTGGTCAACTTCGTAGTGGACATCCTCTACGGCTTTGCCAACCCACGCATCCGTCATCAGCGCTGAGGTCCATACCATGAGCACTCCAACATCCTCAGTAGCCACTTCCGCCCCAAACGCGGATCAAAGCCTGCTGTACCCGTCACCGTACAAAGAATTCTGGCAAGCCTTCTCCAAGAACAAGGGCGCGGTTGCCGGTCTGCTGTTCATGCTGCTGGTGATTTTCTGCGCGATCTTCGCGCCGTGGGTCGCCCCGCATAACCCGAGCGAGCAATACCGGGACTTCCTGCTGACGCCACCGGCATGGCTCGAAGGCGGGCAGATGCAGTTCCTGCTCGGCACCGATGAACTGGGCCGCGACCTGCTGTCACGGCTGATTCAGGGTTCGCGCCTGTCGCTGCTGATCGGTCTGTCGTCGGTGGTGATGTCGCTGATCCCGGGGATCCTGCTGGGTCTGTTCGCCGGTTTCTTCCCGAAAATGATCGGCCCGACCATCATGCGTCTGATGGACATCATGCTGGCCCTGCCGTCCCTGCTGCTGGCTGTGGCGATCGTCGCCATCCTCGGCCCTGGCCTGATCAACACCGTGATCGCCATTGCTGTGGTATCGCTGCCGTCCTACGTGCGTCTGACCCGTGCTGCGGTGATGGGCGAACTGAACCGCGACTACGTGACCGCCGCGCGCCTGGCCGGTGCCGGTCTGCCACGTCTGATGTTCATCACCGTGCTGCCGAACTGCATGGCGCCGCTGATCGTGCAGGCCACCCTGAGCTTCTCCTCGGCGATTCTCGATGCCGCCGCCCTGGGTTTCCTCGGCCTTGGCGTACAACCGCCAACCCCTGAATGGGGCACCATGCTGGCCTCGGCCCGCGATTACATCGAACGCGCCTGGTGGGTCGTGAGTCTGCCTGGTTTGACCATTTTGCTCAGCGTGCTGGCAATCAACTTGATGGGCGACGGCCTGCGCGATGCGCTGGACCCGAAACTCAAGAACGCCGCCTGAGGAGATTCCCATGTCACTGCTAGAAATCAAGAATCTCAACGTTCGCTTCGGCGACAAAACCGCGACACCCGTTGTCGATGGCCTCGACCTGAAAGTCGACAAAGGCGAAGTCCTGGCAATCGTTGGCGAATCGGGTTCGGGTAAATCCGTGACCATGATGGCGCTGATGGGCCTGATCGAGCATCCCGGCATCGTCACCGCCGACTCGCTCAGCTTTGACGGCAAAGACATGCTCAAGCTGAGCAATCGTCAACGTCGGCAAATCGTCGGCAAAGACCTGTCGATGGTGTTCCAGGACCCGATGACCGCGCTGAATCCGAGCTACACCGTCGGTTTCCAGATCGAAGAAGTGCTGCGCCTGCACCTGAAAATGTCCGGCAAGCAAGCGCGCAAACGCGCCATCGAACTGCTGGAAAAAGTGGAGATCCCGGGCGCCGCCAGCCGTATGGACGCCTACCCGCACCAACTGTCTGGCGGTATGAGCCAGCGTGTCGCGATTGCCATGGCGATTGCCGGCGAACCGAAACTGCTGATCGCCGACGAACCGACCACGGCACTCGACGTAACCATTCAGGCACAGATCATGGATCTGCTGCTGGCGTTGCAGAAAGAACAGAACATGGGCCTGGTGCTGATCACTCACGACCTCGCGGTCGTGGCCGAAACCGCTCAGCGCGTCTGTGTGATGTACGCCGGCCAGGCTGTTGAAGTCGGTCAGGTGCCGCAACTGTTCGACATCCCGGCGCACCCGTACAGCGAAGCGCTGCTCAAGGCGATTCCGGAACACAGCCAGGGCGCCGAGCGTCTGGCGACACTGCCGGGCATCGTCCCGGGCCGTTATGACCGCCCGCAGGGCTGCCTGCTGTCGCCACGCTGCCCATACGTGCAGGACACCTGCCGCGCGCAACGTCCGACCCTTGATCCGAAAAGCCACAGCCTCGCCCGCTGCTTCTTCCCGCTGAACCAGGAGGTGGCGTAATGGCCGTCGTACTTACCGCCCGCGACCTGACCCGTCACTACGAAGTCTCCCGTGGCCTGTTCAAGGGGCACGCCACCGTGCGCGCGCTCAACGGCGTGTCGTTCGAACTGGAAGCCGGCAAAACCCTCGCTGTCGTAGGCGAATCGGGCTGCGGCAAATCCACCCTCGCCCGCGCCCTGACCCTGATTGAAGAGCCGTCGTCCGGCTCGCTGAAAATCGCCGGCCAGGAAGTGGCTGGCGCCGACAAGGCCCAGCGCAAACAACTGCGCAAAGACGTGCAGATGGTATTCCAGAGCCCGTACGCGTCGTTGAACCCACGGCAGAAAGTCGGTGACCAACTCGGCGAGCCGCTGCTGATCAACACCAACCTGTCCGCCGCTGAACGCCGCGAAAAAGTCCAGGCGATGATGAAGCAGGTCGGCTTGCGTCCCGAGCACTACCAGCGCTATCCGCACATGTTCTCCGGCGGTCAGCGCCAGCGGATCGCTCTCGCCCGGGCGATGATGCTGCAACCGAAAGTGCTGGTGGCGGATGAGCCGACCTCGGCACTGGACGTGTCGATTCAGGCCCAGGTGCTGAACCTGTTCATGGATCTGCAGCAAGAGTTCAACACGGCGTACGTGTTCATTTCGCACAACCTGGCGGTGGTGCAACATGTGGCCGATGACGTGATGGTGATGTACCTCGGTCGCCCGGTGGAAATGGGCCCGAAAGACGCTATCTACGAACGTCCGCTGCACCCGTACACCCAGGCGTTGCTGTCGGCGACCCCGACCATTCACCCGGACCCGAACAAGCCGAAAATCAAGATCGTCGGCGAATTGCCCAACCCGCTGAACCCGCCACCGGGCTGCGCGTTCCACAAGCGCTGCCCGTACGCGACCGAGCGTTGCAGCACTGAAGAGCCGTTGTTGCGTGAATTGGATAATCGCCAGGTGGCCTGCCACTACGCCGAGCAATTCCTCGACGGCGCCGCCTGATTAACGGCGGACGAAAGTGTGGGAGCGGGCTTGCTCGCGAATGCGGTGTGACAGTCACTGATAATGGTGACTGACACACCACTTTCGGGAGCAAGCCCCCTCCCACAGGGAACTTGAGTTGTCGCTAAAGCGTTAACCAAACCCCTTCTCCCCCGATTGCGCATCAGTCGGGGGAAGAAGGGGTTTTCTTTTGCCGGCGATTTACGACTGGCTGTCGCCTTCGTCATCGTCAGTGTCCGGCTCGTCAGTGGTCGAGTCGTCATCATCCTTGCTGCCGCCCTGATCCTGATCGCCTGGTTCGGATTCAGACTTGGCCAGCATGACCACACCGGCTTGTCCGTGGGCTGCGTTAAACCCCTGTGATGGTGTGACAGAACTTGCCCACGCCGCCGTAGTGCCAAGCGTCAACATCACCAAAACCTTAAGCAACAGCACAATGCGTTGAAAAATGCTCATAGCCATTTCCATCCTTTCGTGGTTGAAGCCTGGGGTGCCGATCCGGCGCTGAATGAAATCTAGTTCCGATCAGTCCGGTTCACCAGATAGGACGCTGACCAACCCCGGGAAATGCCCCGGTACGGGAGATCACTTGTGAATAACCGCTATAACCGAATCAGCTAAGCGAGGCCGTGCGTTTGCTGGTGGCCAGCACTTTGGCCTGGGTCGATGAGCGCGTCGCCAGGCAGATCAGCGGCAAGGTCAACAACGCCAGTGTCGCGCTTGCAAGCCATACACTGTGGCCGCCGAAGCGACCATACAACTGACCACTCAACACCGGCGACAGCAATGCACTGGCGCTCCAGCTCATGAAAAACAGGCCGAAATACTGGCCGCTTTTGCTGCCCTGCGCATGCCGCATGACCAGCACATTCATCGGCGGCATGAAAAAAGCTTCACCCAACGTCCAGATCACCGTCGACAAACACACGTAAAACAGCCCCGAACCAAACGGCAGCATTCCCAACCCGACCGCCAGCAACACACAACCCGCCAGCAATTGCCGACGCAAGCCCCAGCGCTCGCCCCAATGCGTCAGTGGTATCTGCAGCGCCACCACCAGCATCGCGTTAAGCCCGAACTGCCAGCCGATGGCCTCGGTGCTCAAGTGGTAGTAGTCACGCAGATAGTTGCCCAGCGTGCTGTAAACCGTGTCGAAGGCCATCCCCAGCAACACCGCCGCACCGAGCAGCCAAAGGAACGCCGTGTCGCGCAACGGTGTGCCAGTGCCAGCCTCGGTCACCTCATCGAGCTCGAGCACCTCACGGTGCCAGGTAGTGCGCACAAACCACAGCAACGCCAGCAACGTCATCGCCGCACTGACAAAAAACACCCAACGGAAATCCGTCTGCGCCAACACCCCGCCCGCCACACCTGCGGCGGCCATGCCAAGGTTTCTTGCAACACGACTCAAGGCTTGGGCGCGCGAACGCTGCGCAGGCTCGCAATACTCCATGATCAGCCGCTGATGCAGCGTTCGAATCGCCCCGTCGAGGGTGCCGCTGAGCAACAGCAAACCGGCCAGCAGCGGTACCTGCGTCACCAGCCCCAGCAGAATCAACACAAACACAGAAACAAAGAACAACCCCGCCGTCAGCCGCGCCGTACGCACATGGTCACTGAGCAAACCACCCAGCATCGAACCGACCAACAACCCGGCACCATAGGCCGACAGCAACCAGCCGACGGTTTCAATCGCCAGCCCCAGCTCCTGACGCAGATACAGCGCCATGAACAACTTGACCATGCTGCTCAGACGATTGATGAACAGCAACGCCGCAAGCACCCAGGCCATCAGACTGAAATAACCGTTGGGGCGCAGCAGATGGATGAGGTTGCGCGTCATTCCATTGACCTCTCAAAGCGACTGGCGTGACCTGGAACACTAACGTCCAGCGCGCCGGTTGTCGCGCTCAAGAACCTTGAGATCTCAAAATACGGATTCGTCCTACAGTCCCTGCAAGGAGCTTCCTTCAGTCGCTCAATTGGATTAGAAAAAATGGTCGGCTGTCAGGCCGCCATCGCCAGCAGGCTGGCTCCTACAGTGGGAATGGGTGCGGTCAGCTGGAGACTGGTCGGCTGTCAGGCAGCCTTCGCGAGCAAGCCCGCTCCCACAGGTTGAAACCGGTGTATTCAGGTAGAGATTGGTCGGCTGTCAGGCCGCCATCGCTGGCAAGCCAGCTCCCACAGAAAAAGCTAAAGCCAGGCGCATGCTTTTCACCACTCAAATGGCCGAGTGTCAGCTCGCCGAAAGCTTTTGATCTTGATCCATGGGCGACATCGGAAGGCTGAGTGGAGGGATTGATCCGGGGGTGGGAGCGCAGCGACCGTTTGGCGAAGCCAAACACAGCGAGAGGAGGTGCAGCGAAGCAAACCGTAGGCGCTGCGCCCGGATCAATCCCGCAGCGAAGGGACCCCGAGCCCCAGCGAGTGGGCCGAACGTAGGAGCAAGCCTTTTGGGTTACCTTTTCGGCGTTTGGAAAAGGTGACTCGCCGTAAGGGCGAAACCCTTAGTAGCCGTTACCAAAAAAACGGATATGTACACAAAAAAACCAAGAACCTGGTCGGCCCAAAGGCCGCCAAGACCAAAGCCCCAAAAAGCCCCCAAGGCCTACACCTCAGGGGCTCCAGACAACCCAGCTCAGCGCTTAATGATGCTCACGCGTCGCACGGAATTTCACATCCGGCCACCGCTCTTCCATCAACGCCAGGTTAACCCGCGTCGGCGCCAGGTAGGTCAGGTGCCCACCGCCATCCAGTGCGAGGTTCTCCACCGCCTTGTTGGAAAATTCCTCAAGCTTCTTCTTGTCGCTGCACTCGATCCAGCGCGCGGAGTAAACAGTGATCGGCTCATACGAGCACTCAACCTTGTATTCCTCCTTCAAACGACTGGCGACCACATCAAACTGCAGCACACCCACGGCGCCAAGAATGATGTCGTTGCTGCGCTCCGGGAAGAACACCTGGGTCGCGCCTTCTTCGGCCAACTGCTGCAGACCCTGACGCAACTGCTTGGACTTCAGCGGATCACGCAGACGCACACGACGGAACAGCTCCGGGGCGAAGTGCGGGATACCGGTGAAACCGAGGACTTCACCTTCGCTGAAGGTGTCGCCGATCTGGATCGTGCCGTGGTTATGCAGACCGATGATGTCGCCGGCGTACGCCTCTTCCAGCTGTTCACGCTCGGAGGAGAAGAACGTCAGGGCGTCGCCGATGCGCACGTCCTTGCCGGTACGCACGTGGCGCATCTTCATGCCTTTCTCGTACTTGCCGGAGCAGATACGCATGAAGGCGATACGGTCGCGGTGCTTCGGGTCCATGTTCGCCTGGATCTTGAAGATGAAGCCCGAGAACTTCTCTTCCACCGGCTCCACGGTACGTTCGTTGGCGACACGGGCCAGCGGACGCGGGGCCCAGTCAACTACAGCGTCGAGCACGTGATCGACACCGAAGTTGCCCAATGCCGTACCGAAGAACACCGGAGTCAGTTGACCGTCGAGGAACTCCTGCTGGTTGAACTCGTGGCAGGCGCCCTGCACCAGTTCCAGCTGTTCGAGGAAGCGATCGTACTCGTCGCCCAGGTGCGCGCGCGCCTCGTCGGAGTCGAGTTTCTCGATGATCTTGGTTTCGGTGCGTTCGTGACCGTGACCGGCGGTGTAGACAATGATGTAGTCGTCGGCCAGGTGGTACACGCCCTTGAAGTCGCGGTAGCAACCGATCGGCCAGGTGATCGGCGCTGCCTTGATCTTCAGAACGGCTTCGATTTCGTCGAGCAGTTCGATCGGGTCGCGGATGTCACGGTCGAGTTTGTTGATGAAGCTGACGATCGGCGTGTCACGCAGACGGCAGACGTCCATCAGGGCGATGGTCCGTGGCTCAACGCCTTTACCGCCGTCGAGCACCATCAGCGCCGAGTCGACCGCCGTCAGGGTGCGGTAGGTGTCTTCGGAGAAGTCTTCGTGGCCCGGGGTGTCGAGCAGGTTGATCATGTGTTCGCGATACGGGAACTGCATGACCGACGTGGTAATGGAAATACCCCGCTGCTTCTCCATCTCCATCCAGTCGGATGTCGCATGGCGGTCGGATTTACGGGATTTCACCGTACCGGCCACTGCAATCGCCTTGCCCATCAACAGGAGCTTTTCGGTGATCGTGGTTTTACCGGCATCGGGGTGGGAAATAATGGCGAAAGTGCGGCGTTTCGCGACTTCGGCGGCCTGGTTGGTCATGGGAAATCGCCTGGCGGTGATTCAAAAAAGGGCCGCGATTATAGCCCAACTCGATGCAATAACCGAACCGTTGAGCACATTAAGGGTGGCCAAATGCTGCCCCAGATGGGAACCTTTTAAAGCACGGAGACGTCCATCCCCTGTTACGACATTTCGTCAGGGGCTGAAAAATCAGCAAGTTAGCCTGACGAGGCTGCGCTCATGGCTCGCTTTCAGACCGCTTGTTGCCGGTGCTGAAGGAGCTGCTTCTCGCGAACGTTTATTCCCGGCAGCCAAGGCTTGGCATGCCACACGGGAGAGCGTTCGCCGACTATAAAAAAGGAGTCCGCCTGTGGCTATCCGCTATGGCAAAGGGCTGATGGGAGGTGCGGTGGTTATCGCGCTCCTGGCCCTGCTGATCCACTGGATCGGCATCAACACGATCGAACACTACCGCGACGATTTGTTGTTTTACCTGCAAGCTCATCTGATTCTCGTCCTCGCTTCAATGCTGGCCGCCCTGGTCGTGGGCATCCCCGCCGGTATCTTCCTCAGTCGCCCGACCATGGTCGGCCGCGCTGAACGCTTCATGCAGATCTTCAATATCGGCAACACCGTGCCACCGCTGGCCGTACTGGCGATTGCCCTGGGGGTTCTCGGCATCGGCAGTGGTCCGGCGATCTTCGCTTTGTTCCTCGCGTCCCTGTTGCCGATCGTGCGCAACACCTACGAAGGCCTGAAAAACGTTCAGGGTTCGCTGAAGGAAGCCGCCGTCGGCATCGGCATGACCCCGCGCCAGGTGCTGTGGAAAGTCGAATTGCCCAACGCCGTGCCGATCATCATCGGTGGCGTGCGCGTGGCACTGGCGATCAACGTCGGCACCGCGCCGCTGGCATTCCTGATCGGCGCCAACAGCCTCGGCAGCCTGATCTTCCCTGGCATCGCCCTGAACAATCAGCCGCAACTGCTGCTCGGCGCCGCGTGCACCGCGCTGCTGGCCCTGCTGCTCGATGGCGTGGTCACCCTCGCCAGCCGTCTCTGGCTGGAACGCGGTTTGCGCCCGTCTTAAGGCTTTTGCGAAGGAATACTTATGAAACGATTTAGCTTGATCTTAGGCTGCATCATGCTGTTCGCAGGATTTGCCCAGGCGGCGGAAAAACCGCTCATTCGCCTCGGCGCCCGGGTGTTCACCGAGCAGACCCTGCTCGCGGAAATCACCGCGCAATATCTGCGCAGCAAAGGCTACGACGCGCAGATCACCGGCGGTCTGGGCAGCAACCTCGCCCGCAGCGCTCACGAAAGCGGACAACTGGACATGCTCTGGGAATACACCGGCGTGTCGCTGGTGGCCTACAACCATGTCACCGAGAAACTCGACAGCGAACAGTCCTACGCCCGAGTGAAAGAACTCGACGCGAAAAAAGGCCTGGTCTGGCTGACCCCGTCGAAATTCAGCAACACCTACGCCCTCGCCCTGCCGAAAAAAGTCGCCGAGGAGTATCCGCAGATCAACACCATCAGTGACCTGAACAAGGTGCTGCGCGATGAGGCCAAGACCAATCACCTGGTGGCGCTGGACACCGAGTTCGCCAACCGCTCCGACGGTCTGGACGGCATGGTCAAGCTCTACGACATGAACCTGACCCGCAAGAACATCCGCCAGATGGACGCGGGACTGGTCTACACCGCGCTGCGCAACGGCCAGGTGTTTGCCGGTCTGGTCTACACCACCGACGGTCGCCTGAATGCGTTCGGCCTGAAACTGCTGGAAGACGACAAACACTACTTCCCCGACTACACCGCCGCGCCGGTGGTGCGTCAGGCGTATCTGGACAAGCACCCGCAACTGGCCGAGCAACTCAAGCCGCTGGCGCAACTGTTCGACGACGAAACCATGCGCCAGCTCAACGCGCGGGTCGATGTCGATCACGAAAGCCCATCGAAAGTCGCCGCGGATTTCCTGCGCCAGCATCCACTCAATTAAGGAGGAAAAGTCATGGAATTTCTCAACGCCTTTTCCCACCTCGACTGGCAGCAGGTGATGCACCTGACCTGGCAGCACATCACCCTGGTCGGCATCGCCGTGACCCTGGCGATTCTCATCGGTGTGCCGCTGGGCATTCTGATGACGCGCTTCCCGAGCCTCGCCGGTCCCTTGCAGGCCAGCGCCACGGTGCTGCTGACCGTGCCGTCGATTGCCCTGTTCGGCCTGCTGCTGCCGTTCTACTCCAAATTCGGCCAGGGCCTGGGGCCGATGCCGGCGATCACCGCAGTGTTCCTCTATTCGCTGCTACCGATCATGCGCAACACCTATCTCGCCCTGACCGGCGTCGAGCCGGGCATTCGTGAAGCTGCACGCGGCATCGGCATGACCTTCGGCCAGCGCCTGCGCATGGTCGAGCTGCCGATTGCGGTGCCGGTGATCCTCGCTGGCGTACGCACCGCGGTGGTGATGAACATCGGCGTAATGACCATCGCCGCGACCATCGGCGCCGGTGGCCTCGGTGTGCT
Source organism: Pseudomonas sp. MWU12-3103b (assembly GCF_023100615.1). NCBI lineage: Bacteria > Pseudomonadati > Pseudomonadota > Gammaproteobacteria > Pseudomonadales > Pseudomonadaceae > Pseudomonas > Pseudomonas sp. MWU12-3103b. The sequence continues at coordinate 10,277 of NZ_JALMEY010000014.1, read as the reverse complement.
GATCCTCGCCTCCATCAGCCGCAGCGACATGTCGATGCTGATCGTCGGCGCGCTGCTGGTCAGTCTTCTGGCGATCTTCGCCGACCTTCTCCTGCAGTGGCTGCAACGTACGCTGACTCCAAAAGGACTCCTCAAATGATCGAACTTCAAAACCTCAGCAAGACCTTCCAGAGCAACGGCAAAGATGTCAAAGCCGTGGACTCGGTGAGCCTGACCGTCAATGAAGGCGAAATCTGTGTGTTCCTCGGGCCATCGGGTTGCGGCAAAAGCACCACGCTGAAAATGATCAACCGCCTGATCAAGCCGACCTCGGGCAAGATCCTGATCAACGGCGAAGACACCACCGACCTCGACGAAGTGACCCTGCGCCGCAACATCGGCTACGTGATCCAGCAGATCGGCCTGTTCCCCAACATGACCATCGAAGAGAACATCGTCGTGGTGCCGAAACTGCTCGGCTGGGACAAACAGAAATGCCACGACCGCGCTCGCGAACTGATGAGCATGATCAAACTGGAACCCAAGCAGTATCTGCATCGCTATCCGCGTGAACTGTCCGGCGGCCAGCAGCAGCGCATCGGTGTGATCCGCGCACTGGCGGCGGATGCGCCGCTGTTGCTGATGGACGAGCCGTTCGGTGCAGTCGACCCGATCAACCGCGAGATGATCCAGAACGAGTTCTTCGAGATGCAGCGCGCGCTGAACAAGACCGTGATCATGGTCAGCCACGACATCGACGAAGCGATCAAGCTTGGTGACAAGATCGCGATCTTCCGCGCCGGCAAACTGCTGCAGATCGATCACCCGGACACCCTGCTCGCACACCCGGCGGACGACTTTGTCAGCAATTTCGTCGGCCAGGACAGCACCCTCAAACGCCTGCTGCTGGTGAAGGCCGAAGACGCCGCCGACAATGCGCCTTCGGTCAGCCCGGAAACCCCGGTGGCCGATGCGCTGGAGTTGATGGACGAGCATGATCGCCGCTACGTGGTGGTCACCTGTGCCGAGAACAAGGCGCTGGGCTATGTGCGTCGTCGCGACCTGCACCGCCAGACCGGCACCTGCGCGCAGTATCTGCGTGAGTTCAACGCCACCGCGGCGTACGACGAACACCTGCGCATCCTGCTGTCGCGCATGTACGAGTTCAACCGTTCGTGGCTGCCGGTGATGGATGCCGAGCGGGTGTTCCTCGGTGAGGTGACGCAGGAGTCGATCGCAGCCTATCTGAGCTCGGGGCGTTCGCGCGGGATGAAGACCAATATCGTCTCGCCGGCTGAGGCTGTAATCGCGTAAAAACTCCAAACCTGTGGGAGCGGGCTTGCTCGCGAATGCGTAGTGGCCGTCGGCGGTGATGTCGGCTGTGAAAATGTCTTCGCGAGCAAGCCCGCTCCCACAGGATTCGCGCAATTTCCTGATGATTCGCAGGGCGGAAAAGAATCTCAACAGCTGCGTTCACAGAACCTCTGCAAACTCCCGCTCCCAAACGGCCAAAATCCCCCTCACATCCACCTCTCGCCGCCAACGTCGCCGATGTTGCGCCGATCACACTTCCCGGCTAATTAGCCGACAAAAGCCGCGAACGTGCAGGTATTTTTAACACATGAAAATCCTCGGGGAACATCTGTCCGTCATCTCGGTCGGCTACAAAGAGTGATATCCGCGACGTACGTCAGAAGCGTGCAAAAACGCGACATTTTTAGTTGATCTCAGGCCCCTCACGCCCTAAAGTTCGCGCCGAACGTCCATGCTGGAAACGATCCATCCGGCTCAAGTACTGACGACGAGACAGCAAGGCCAAGGGCAGATACGCCCGTGGCCTTTTTGCTTTCGGCGACATGCCTTGGGAAGTAGGCGAACCAAAGTGGGGATACGGAGGACGTTCATTTACACCCATGTTTTTACCCGTTTGCCCATAGGAGCACTCCAGCATGTCGATCCAGGTCGAAGACTATTTCGCGCGCGAAACCTTTCAGAAAATGAAGGCGTTCGCCGACAAACAGGAAACCCCGTTCGTGGTGATCGACACCGCGATGATCAGCCAGGCCTACGATGACCTGCGCGCCGGTTTCGAATTCGCCAAGGTCTACTACGCGGTCAAGGCCAACCCGGCTGTCGAGATCATCGACCTGCTCAAAGAGAAAGGCTCGAGCTTCGACATCGCCTCCATCTATGAGCTGGACAAAGTGCTGAGCCGTGGCGTCAGCCCGGACCAGATCAGCTACGGCAACACCATCAAAAAGTCCAAGGACATCCGCTACTTCTACGAGAAGGGTGTGCGCCTGTTCGCCACCGACTCCGAAGCCGACCTGCGCAACATTGCCAAGGCTGCGCCGGGTGCGAAAGTCTATGTGCGCATCCTCACCGAAGGCTCGACCACCGCTGACTGGCCACTGTCGCGCAAGTTCGGCTGCCAGACCGACATGGCCATGGACCTGCTGATCCTCGCCCGCGACCTGGGCCTGGTGCCGTACGGCATCTCGTTCCACGTCGGTTCGCAACAGCGCGACATCAGTGTCTGGGACGCGGCGATCGCCAAGGTCAAAGTGATCTTCGAGCGCCTGAAAGAAGAAGACGGCATCCACTTGAAGCTGATCAACATGGGTGGCGGCTTCCCGGCCAACTACATCACCCGCACCAACAGCCTGGAAACCTACGCCGAAGAAATCATCCGCTTCCTGAAGGAAGACTTCGGCGATGACCTGCCGGAAATCATTCTGGAGCCGGGCCGTTCGTTGATTGCCAACGCCGGCATTCTCGTCAGCGAGGTGGTACTGGTTGCACGTAAATCCCGCACCGCCGTTGAGCGTTGGGTGTATACCGATGTGGGCAAGTTCTCCGGCCTGATCGAAACCATGGACGAGGCGATCAAGTTCCCGATCTGGACCGAGAAGAAAGGCGAGATGGAAGAAGTGGTCATCGCCGGCCCGACCTGCGACAGCGCCGACATCATGTACGAGAACTACAAGTACGGTCTGCCGCTGAACCTGGCCATCGGTGATCGTCTGTACTGGCTGTCGACCGGTGCTTACACCACCAGCTACAGCGCCGTCGAATTCAATGGCTTCCCGCCGCTGAAATCGTTTTACGTGTAAGCGCTGAAGCCATAATGCAAAAGGCCCATGACGTGTCATGGGCCTTTTTGTATGTCGATGCAATCCATTGTGGGAGCGGGCTTGCTCGCGAATGCGGTGGGCCAGTGCGGATGATGATGACTGACACGACGCCTTCGCGAGCAAGCCCGCTCCGACAGGGGTTATGCAGTGCGGCTTAACTCATCGGCGCGAAGCTGATATCTGGATGCCATCCCCCGGATTCCGGGATCTGTCGCACTTAACAGTGCCTGACTCGCCACCCGCAGAAAATTCAGATTGCCGCCGGCCAAGGCTTTCTCAAGCCAATCGACCGCCTCATCAATCCGCCCCTCGTCCGCCAAAACTGCAGCAAAACTGAACTGCCCACGAAAATCCCCAGCCTCAGCCGAACGTCGATACCAATCGCGCGCTGCCACAGGATCCGCCGGGCACGCCTGCCCTTCTTCCAGATAGCGCCCCAGCAGATTCATCGATTTCGCATGGCCCAATTCAGCCGCGCGCCGATACAGCGCCAACGCCTGTTGCTGATCCACCGCCCCGCCCCGCCCGGTCGCGAGCAGATTGGCGAGGTTGTACATCGCCCAATCCAGTCCGGCTTGCGCCGCGATCCGATAGTGCTGTGCGGCAATCGCCGCATCTGCCGAACATCCCCAGCCATGCTCATGACAACGCCCGAGCATGTTGCGCGCCATCAAATGCCCGCGCCCGGCCGCGATGCCGAACCAGCGCAGCGCCAGCGGCTGATCCTGCGCGATGCCCTGTCCATCCAGAAGAATCTGTCCAAGCAACGCCTGCGCTTCAACTTCGCCCTCACCCGCCGCGAGCAAAATCGCTTGCGCGGCACGGGCCGGACTTTCGCCGAGCATGGCGCTAAGTTGTTCGCCGCTGAGGATTTCCTCGCGACGCAGCAGGAAACTCATACCTCGACCCAGCGCCGCAGTAGATTGTGATAGGTCCCGGTGAGGCGAATCAGTGACGGATGATCGGGCATATCCTGGGTGAGTTGCTGAATCGCGCCGTCCATCTCGAACAACAAGGCGCGCTGGCTGTCTTCGCGCACCAGGCTTTGCGTCCAGAAGAACGACGCATAACGCGCGCCGCGGGTGACGGCATTGACCTTGTGCAGGCTGCTGCCGGGGTACAGCACCATGTCGCCGGCGGGCAGTTTCACCCGTTGCGTGCCGAAAGTGTCCTGGATCTCCAGCTCGCCGCCGTCGTAATCCTCGGGTTCGCTGAAAAACAGTGTGGCCGACAGATCGGTGCGCACCCGCTCGATGCTGCCTTTGGGCTGACGCACGGCGTTGTCGATGTGAAAGTCGAAACTACCGCCCGCCGTGTAGCAGTTGAGTAACGGCGGGAATACTTTGTGCGGCAGCGCGGCCGACATGAACAGCGGATTTTTCCACAAGCGTTCGAGCATCGCTGCACCGATTTCCTTGGCCAGCGGATGGCCTTCCGGCAGTTGCAGATTGTGCTTGGCCTTGGCCGACTGATAGCCGGCGGTGATCTTGCCATCAGCCCAATCCGCTTGCTCCAGCGCCTCGCGAATGCGCTGCACTTCGTCTTTCGCGAACAAGCCGGGAATGTGCAGCAGCATGGCAAACGTACCTGATGGTAAAGGGGTGCCAATGGTATTGATTCTTATTGGCCGTGTAAAACCCGCACGACGGATGAATCGGCAAAAACCGTAAGGTTAAATTGTAAAGAATGTAAATTCGTCGCGAATAACAATGTTTCGCAATTGATACGAATACCTGTTTACCCTATATTCCGCGACCTCAAATCCTTGGGGAGGGGAATAAAAATGTCACGTCAACAGGTTCAATTGCCGGTCAGTTCACCACGTTTGCTTGCTTCGGCCATTGGTGTTGCCATCACCGCCGGCTCCGCTGGCCAGATGGTCTTCGCCGCGGAAAAGACCGATAGCAAAGCCTCTGGCAATGCCATCGCCCTGGACGCCACCGCCATCACCGGCGAAGCGCAGGACTCGACGTCCTACCAGGTCGAAAAAGCCTCCTCGCCCAAGTACACCGCGCCGCTGGTCGACACGCCGCGCTCGGTCACCGTCATCCCGCAACAAGTGCTCAAAGACACCGGCGCCCTGAACATGCAGGACGCGCTGCGCACCGTGCCGGGCATCACCTTCGGTGCCGGTGAAGGTGGCAACCCGCAGGGCGATCGCCCGTTCATTCGTGGTTTCGACGCCCAGGGCGACACCTACCTCGACGGCGTGCGCGACACCGGTTCGCAGAGTCGCGAAATCTTTGCCGTGGAAAACATCGAAGTCAGCAAGGGCCCGAACTCCGCCATCGGCGGTCGCGGCGCAGCCGGCGGCAGCATCAACCTGGTGAGCAAGAAAGCGCACCTGGGCAATTCGTTTGATGGTGGTTTCACCTGGGGTTCCGACCAGACCCAGCGTTACACCCTGGACGGCAACTACCAGTTCAGCGACACCGCTGCCGGCCGCCTGAACCTGATGAGCCACGAGAGCAATGTCGCCGGTCGCGACAAGGTCGACTACGATCGCTGGGGTATCGCGCCGTCCCTGGCGTTTGGCCTGGGTACCGACACCCGCGTCAACCTCGACTACTACCATCTGGAAAGCAACGACACCCCGGACTCGGGCATTCCTTACACCATCCCGGCCGGTGGTTCGGCTGCACGCACCAAGTCCAACCCGGACAAGCCGTACGCCGGTGGTGATCACAGCAACTTCTACGGTCTGGATCGCGACTTCCGCAAGGGCCGCACCGACACCGCGACCTTCGCCATCGAGCATGACCTGAGCGACTCGCTGACCATCAAGAACACCCTGCGCCACGGCACCAGCATGCAGGATTACATCCTGACTCAGCCGGACGACAGCAAGGGCAACGTCAACAATGGCAGCGTCTGGCGCCGTGCCAACACGCGGGTCAGCAACACCGAGACCACCACCAACCAGACTGATCTGTTCGGCAATTTCTACGTCGCCGGTTTCAAGAACAGCTTCTCCACCGGTGTCGAATACACCCGCGAGGAAGGCCAGAAGTCCTCGTACAACGTCAACACTGACACCACGCCGCGCACCAGCGCCGCGACCACCAATTGCACCCCGTCGATGATTGGCGCATCGAGCGGCTACAACTGCACCTCGCTGTCGAACCCGAACCCGAACGATCCGTGGAACGGCGCGATCTCGCGCAACTACGCCGGCACCGACACCAAGGCCAACACTTACGCGCTGTATGCGTTCGACACCCTGGAGTTGTCCGAGCAGTGGCTGGTGAACATGGGCCTGCGTTACGACCACTTCGACACCGACTACAAGACCTACAACAACGCCGGCACCACCACCTCCAAAGGTGATGACACCAGCGAATTCGTCACCGGTCAGTTCGGCGTGGTCTACAAACCGGCGCCAAACGGCAGCATCTACGCCTCCTACGCGACTTCCGCGACACCACCGGGCAACACCCTCGGTGAAGGCCAGGAAGGTAACCCGCTGGGCGGCACCCCGGATCGCAACGGCAACCTGCTCAAGAGCGACATGGAGCCGGAAACCACCAAGAACTACGAAATCGGCACCAAGTGGGATCTGCTGAACGATCGTCTGTCGCTGACCGCTGACGTGTTCCGCACCGAGAAAGAAAACGCTCGCGTACAAGTCGACACCACCTCCTACGAGAACGCCGGCAAGACCCGCGTGCAAGGTATCGAGCTGTCGGCCAGCGGCAAGATCACTGACAAGTGGCAAGTGTTCGCCGGCTACGCCTACATGGACAGCGAACAGGTGGACGGCGGTGACCTGCCGGCCAACAAAATCAACAACGGTAACGAGTTGCCCAACACGCCGAAAAACAGCGCCAGCCTGTGGACCACTTATCAGGTCACACCGAAGCTGACCCTCGGTGGCGGCGCGTTCTACGTCGACGACGTCTACGGCAGCGTGGCCAACACCACGATGGTCGATTCCTATGTACGTTACGACGCGATGGCCGCCTACAAGCTGAGCAAGAACGTCGACCTGCAACTCAACGTGCAGAACCTGACCAATGAAACCTACTACGACAAAGCCTTCTCGACCCACTTCGCCAACCAGGCGGCGGGCCGTACGGCGCTGTTGAGCACCAACTTCCACTTCTGATTGATGCGGTAAATGTGGGAGCGGGCTTGCTCGCGAAGGCGATGTGTCAGTGAAATAGATATCGACTGACACGACGCATTCGGGAGCAAGCCCCCTCCCACAGTTAATGCAATCAGCAGATCCGGCCCCGTTCATTAGATTGAACGGGGCCTTTGTGCGTAATCAAAGAAGCTCTCGACAACCCACGGCATAATGCGCGCCGTGATGACAATTTTCGAACGGACAAGGCGAGCGACGTGTTGAAGAAAACCCTGTTCCAGTTGCACTGGTTTTTCGGCATCACTGCCGGGCTGGTGCTGGCCCTGATGGGCATTACCGGTGCCGCCTATTCGTTCCAGGACGAAATCCTGCGGGCGCTGAACCCGTCGGTGTTGCAGGTGGAAAAACAGGTCGCTGGCGTCCTGCCTCCAGTCGAGCTGGTGGAACACATCGAAGCGAACTCCGGCAAGAAAGTCGGGATGCTCTGGGTCGAAACCGACAGTGGCAACGCCGCGCGCGTCTACTTCACCCCGCCCAAAGGCGAACGCCGTGGCGAGATGCGCTACTTCGACCCATACACCGGCGAGTTCATGGGCGACGCCGTGGGCCAGGACTTCTTCGGCCTGATGCTGCAACTGCACCGCTTTCTCGCCATGGGCGATACCGGGCGCAACATCACCGGCGCCTGCACCCTGATCCTGCTGTTCTTCTGCCTCTCCGGGCTGTACCTGCGCTGGCCGCGCCAGTGGAACAGCTGGCGCGTGTGGCTGACCCTCGACTGGAAGAAAAAGGGCCGCAGCTTCAACTGGGATCTGCACTCGGTGGCCGGCACCTGGTGCCTGCTGGTGTATCTGCTGCTGGCGTTGACCGGGTTGTCCTGGTCGTACGAGTGGTACAACAAGGGCCTGACCAAACTGCTTTCCGATGCGCCGCAAAACGAGCGCGTGCGCGGCGGTCGCGGGCCGGCGCCGGAAGGTCCGGCACCGACTGCCGACTACGCAGCGATGTGGAGCAGCATCTACAGCGCTGCCGGCCCGGGCCTGTCGGCCTACAACATCCGCATGCCGCCAGTGGCCGGGCAACCGGCGACCGTGTTCTATCTGCTCGACAGCTCGCCGCATGATCGCGCGCTGAACCAGATCACCCTCGACCCGGCCACCGGCGTGGTCAAACGCGTCGATCGCTACGCCGACAAGAGCTTCAAGGCGCAGCTGTTGACCAGCATTTACGCGCTGCACGTCGGCAGCTATTTCGGCCTCGTCGGACGGATCCTCGTCACCCTCGCCGCCGTGTGCATGCCGTTGTTTTTCATCACTGGCTGGCTGCTGTATCTGGATCGCCGACGCAAGAAAAAGCAGATTCAGGACACGCGCAAAGGTCTTCAGGCACCGAACGCTGATGCACCGGCATGGCTGGTGGGTTTCGCCAGCCAGAGCGGTTTTGCCGAGCAACTGGCGTGGCAGACCGCCGGGCAATTGCAAGCCGCCGGGTTGCCGGTGAAGGTGCAGCCGCTGGCGAACGTCAGCGCGCAGGATCTGCGTGAGTCGAATAACGCGCTGTTCGTGGTCAGCACCTTCGGCGACGGCGAAGCACCGGACAGCGCGCGCGGTTTCGAGCGCAAAGTGCTGAGCAACGCTGCAAGCTTCGACGGCCTGAACTATGCGGTGCTGGGCCTCGGCGACCGCCAGTACCAGAATTTCTGCGGTTTCGCCCGACGCCTGCATCAGTGGCTGGGCGAGCACGGCGGCAAGACCCTGTTCGCCCCGGTCGAAGTCGACAGCGGCGACCCCTACGCCCTGCGTCATTGGCAAACCCAGCTCGGACAGCTGACCGGACAAGCGCCGGTCGACACCTGGCAAGCGCCGAGCTACGACAACTGGACGCTGGTCAGCCGCGAACTGATGAACCCCGACAGCAGCGGCGCGCCGGTGTACCTGCTGGGCCTGAAGGCGCCGAGCACCAGCAGTTGGCTGGCCGGCGATCTGGTGGAAGTGTTGCCGCGTAACTGTGCGTGGGCAATCGAACACTTCCTCGACGGCCTCGGCATTCGTGGCGAAACCACGGTGAAGATCAACGGCCTCGAAGAGCCATTGGAAATCGCCCTCGCCAGCCGCCAGTTGCCCGAGCATCGCGCGCATCTGGTCGGCCTGCATGCACAAGCGCTGGTGGATGCGATGGTGCCGCTGGCCATGCGCGAATACTCGATCGCCTCGATTGCCGCCGACGGCGTGCTGGAACTGATCGTGCGTCAGGAACAACACAGCGACGGCAGCCTCGGCATCGGCTCCGGCTGGCTGACCGAGCATGCGCCCGTGGGCGGCAGCATCAGCCTGCGCGTGCGGCGCAACAGTGGCTTCCACTTGCCAAACGAACCGGTGCCGATGATTCTGCTGGGCAACGGCACCGGCCTCGCCGGATTGCGCAGCCTGCTCAAGGCACGCATCGCCGACGGTCAGCAACGTCAATGGCTGCTGTTCGGCGAACGCAATCGCGAGCACGATTTCCTCTGCCGGGCGGAGTTGGAAGAGTGGTTGATCAATGGTGATCTGGCGCGGCTGGACCTGGCGTTTTCGCGGGATCAGGCGCAAAAGATTTACGTGCAGGATCGCCTGCGCGAATTCGCTGACGAACTGAAGAAATGGCTGGCTGACGGTGCGGTGATCTACATCTGCGGCAGCCTGCAGGGCATGGCCGCCGGCGTCGATCAGGCACTCGACGACATCCTCGGTACCACCGAAGTCGAACGTCTGATCGAACAGGGCCGCTATCGCCGCGACGTGTACTGACTCAGCCAAAGAGCCCCTCACCCTAACCCTCTCCCGGAGGGAGAGGGGACTGATTGGGGGATGCCGGATAAATACGCCGACCTGAAGGTGATGTACCGAATCCATAATCGACTCGGTCTTTCAGGTCGATGTACAACTCGATACCACTCCGTAGGCTCCCTCTCCCCGAAAAAGAGGGGCGCTGATTGGGGATGCCGAATTACGCCGCTATGAAGGTGATTCACCGAATCCGTAATCGACTCGGTCTTTCAGGTCGATGTACAACTCGATACAACTCCGTAGGCTCCCTCTCCC
>NZ_JALMEY010000013.1:0-215051 GCF_023100615.1 Pseudomonas sp. MWU12-3103b | reverse complement strand
TGCCGCCTACGGCGACATCGCCATCCCGCGCATCGGCATGGAAGTCCTCGTCACCTTCCTCGAAGGCGACCCCGACCAGCCACTCGTCACCGGCTGCCTGTACCACAAGGAAAACGTCGTCCCCTACGACCTGCCGGCGAACAAAACCCGCAGCACCTTCAAAACCCTCAGCTCCCCGGGCGGCAAGGGCTACAACGAGTTTCGGATTGAAGACAAAAAGGGTGCCGAGCAAATCTACATCCATGCCCAGCGCGATTGGGACGAGAACATCGAGCACGACCAGAAGATCCGCGTGGGCAATGAGCGGCATGACACGGTTGAGGCCAATGCCCTGAGCGAGTTCAAGGTTGAGGAACACCGGATTACCCATCTGGATCGCATCAGTGAAATGCGCGCGGATGACCACCTGACGGTGGGCGTGACGCAGCATGTGAAGGTCGGTACGGCGCAGTTTGTGGAGGCTGGGACCGAGATTCACTATCACGCGGGTGAGAAAGTGGTGATCGAGGGTGGCATGGAGCTGACCGCCAAGGCGGGTGGGAGCTTTGTGAAGGTCGATGCGGGTGGAGTGACCATCAGCGGGGCTGAGGTGAAGGTGAATACCGGTGGTGCGCCGGGTGTGGGGACCGGGATCGGGATTTTGGTGCCGTTGATTCCGGGGTTGGCTGACAAGGATAGGTTCGGGAAGTTACTTGAGAGTGCCCCGCGCAGTCACAAAGCGAGGTATCTGCTTCAGGACGAGAAAACTGGAAAGCCTTTAGTAGGAAGCCCTTACACATTGAAGTTGGCCGACGGCACGCTGATTTCTGGCTACACAAACAAAGAAGGAAAAACTTTCCTGGCTCATAGTGCTGAACCGACTGAAGTAGAACTGTTAACACCAATTCGTAAGCCTGAGCCGGAAGAGCAACTGATAAGGGCAGGTGAAAGTGCGCCAAAGGAAATGATCCTGGACTTCAAAAACGCCAATTTGGAGGGCTGACACATGGCAATCATGCAACCACCTCAGACGCCGCAAGGATGCACAAGCACCAGTATTGAAGGTACGATCAAAGAGGCGCCACTGCCCAATCCTGAAAATAAGCCTTATTTGATGGAGAAAGCAAACTATGCCTCGCGATTTCCAAAATTATCTATAAAGAAAGCCAAAGATGGTGGCGTGACAGGTCTGGAGCTTAAACAGCTTGTCATGAGCGGATTAATTCGCGCAGACGAATACCGCTGGGATTTTCTCTGGGACTATAAAGCAGAAGTGTGCTTTGACATGGCATCCCTTCCTCCCAAACCATTTCTGAGTTCATCATGGGTTGGTAACGACACGAATCCTGATCCTTTGAGGCGACACACTCTATTTCCCTTTCCGAAAGGATCAGTGAAAGGACTATTACGGCGCCCGGACGTCATAATCGTCAAAAGTCGCAGCCTGCGCTGGCCCGGACGAGCCGGGGTAGACCATCAAGGCGTTCACCACCCAGATAATCTGGCAAGACTTGTAGAAGTGAAATTTCCCGGAGATGTTCTTGGTCTGGCTCAGCGTGAAGCCTATCTAGACATAGCAGGCGACTCTAATCGTTTCTCGGTCTTGGAAATAAATGATTGTCGTGATGACGGTGAACGCGAACGCGATAGACAATACAATAAAGAACATAAACCGACCGGAGAGTTTAATCCTCTACAATGGCCGGTTTTACTACCACCTGCAGGTGGACCAAGACAAGCACCTCGACCGGCTCCTGTTCCGGTGCCAGCGTACGGTCCGACAGCTACCCCCAAACCCGCACACGTTGAGAGTTGGACCCAGCAGGTACAAGAGGCTGTAGATGGACTACTGGAACAGGGAGCTAAAGGCATTCGTACGCTTTCGAATGAGGTTCAACAACACCTGGAAGATGCTGCCATCTGGCTTGGAGTTAAAGGGCAATGGATTAGACGCGAGTCTAAAAAAGCTTGGGAGTGGGTCAGTGAAACGGGCGCTCAAATCATTAGTTGGACGGATGAACAACTTCGCGCTGCGTGGAAAGAGATTCAGCATTACACAGATCTGACCCTTGAAAAGCTAAAAGAAATTGACTGGATGCAAGTATTGATTGGTGTCGGAACCATTGTAGCCACGGTGGTCGTTGCCTTCGCCATTGGGACCGCACTCGTAGCAGCAGGGGTTCCTGCTGCAATAGTTGCCGCCATACTGGTTATCGTCCGATTAGCACAAGTGTCTTGGGCCTTGTTAGCGAGTATTTTGGGTGGCGCGGCCGTGACTGCAGCGGTGTCTGCCGGATAAACAGAGAAAACTATGAACACATTGGAAAAACTGACTGAGCGAGCTCCTGACCTGATGTTTGAATTACCGGATGGTACTCCGGTTGTCAGATTAGGATTGATCGTCACCTTATATTTCAAAGAAGGCTATACGCTGCAAAGCAAACAGGCCGTCATGCAGTGTTTCGCAAGATTCAAAGAGGAATTTGGTCAGCATCTTAAAGGTCAGTTTGATGATCGATATAAAAAGCTTACTGATGCGAGCTTCGATAAAAAAATCTCAAAAATCCTCGAGACGGGTCCAAATGAGCAGTACGAATGGCACATCAGTAGCGCTGCGACGGCTAACGAAGCCGGCGAGTACAACCTGTCTGCACTGAATTCTTTTGAAGTACATGGCGATCAAAAACGCTCATTTATCAAAATGACATTGCCATGGAACATACTGCAAGCTCCCGACGGAGCTGCACGCTATCGAGACTGGATTGTTTACCTAGCCGACAAAGTCAAGGCTGAGCATGGATATGGCGGACTATCCAGCATCTTGCCCTTTGACTTCGATAGCTATATGCCCATGGAATACCAGTTGGCTCAGCAATTCACTGGCCTTGAAGTTGACTCTTTGGTGACAAATTTCAAACGAGAACTGCTTGACCATATTAAAGGAATAAATTGGTATACCGTCGTAGGCAATCGATTTGCGGAACAGTTGGGCGGTATAGATGCGATAAATCATTCGTTTAGCGGTCGTGGCGACGTAGAAGTACTGAAATATCAATATGGTTTGATTGTTCGCGCCGGCGAACTTCCCGATCTAGGCCCTATTAATGAGCCATTGCCGACGGCGTATATCGCAGTAAATCGCGTTTTTAAACCACTGCGTATCCCCACACCTAATCAATTGCATACATATACTCCTTACGGGAATTGTTTCGAAGAAGACAGCACTGTACGTTGGTACGCTCGGTTCGATCAGGACGACAGTTTTTCTAAATCACCCGCTCGGCTTGAGGCAGGTCAACCTTGCAGTGTTGCCGGTTACTGGTTCACCCCTGCACAAAAAGATTCTCGTCGACACTTCAATCAGGGAGAAATTTTACCGAGCTTCAGCGGCTCGAGTTGGGGCGATACTCTTTGGTATTGGTCAGGCGAAGAATAAGTAACCTAGCTACTTACTCAGCGCCAACTTTCAGGCGCTGAGTATGAAAGGAAAACATTTAAAGCGAGCAGGCAGATTTTCCAGAACCTCACGGTGCCGAAGATCATCGCCCAGGTGCTGGAAGATCGCGGCATTCTGGCCGACGCCTACAGCTTCCAGCTCAACGCCGAGTATCCGCAGCGCGATTACTGCGTGCAGTACGACGAGTCCGACCTGCATTTCATCCAGCGCCTGTGCGAAGAGGAAGGCATTCACTTCCACTTCCAGCACAGCAGCAGCGGGCACAAACAGGTGTTCGGCGACGATCAGACGGTGTTCCGCAAACTCAAGGCCGTGAACTACCAGCAATCAACAAACGAGAGCGATCTTTAATTAAACAGTTCGGCAACCTTGAATCCCTAAAACTTGAGGCTTGAGAGCTTGAAAAGACGACAAAAATTTCTGACCGAAAAAATGTACGAAAACTTCAAGAAAGAATACGAAGACCAGTTTGTTTTTTGGAAGGATAAACTTTTCAAGGCGGATTCTCCTGCACAAGAAAAATCGCTAAGAGCAAAAAACTTCCAAACGCTTTACTTGGGAAATATTTTTATGCTCTATACCGCCGGCGAAGATATCAAAAACCTAGAATCCCCATTGGAAACCTTGATTGAAAGCTACGAAGAATTACAGGAAAAGCTCGCAATTTACGAAAAAATACCTAACATCACCCCTCTGACTATAGATGACTGGTTAGATGAGTACGAAGAATGCGTGCAAGTGATAAGCCTGTGCATTCTTCTTCACCGTACTGACTTATTAAAGCGTTTTGTACTACTAATCGATAATGCAGGGTATGCTGGCGTAGACACTCTATATGAAGATCTACTAATCAAAGTCCTTCCTGATCGTCAAGATATAGATCAGTGGTATCACGACGTTTACACACCACTAATCCAAGCAATTTACGCAGAAGATAAACAGGAGGCTTCCAACCACCTGAACACCTATTGCAAAAATTGGTATCCAGCCTTTGAACAGGCGCCTTGGCATGATACGCATAGTGATGGCGACGAAGGAAATTACGTTGGGTACTGGGCGCTTGAAGCCGGAGCTATAGCGTTTCTTTATGGGATAGATGACAGCAACATTAGTCACATGGTTTACCCGAAAGATTTAGTGGAATATGCAAGAAACTACAAACCCGCCAATGCTGCTGAAGTCTCCCGTATAGACGCGGGACAACCATGTAGCAAAACAGGCTACTGGTTCACCCCCTCTCAGGCAGAATCCCGTCGCCACTTCAATCAAGGTGAAATCATGCCGAGCTTCAGTGATTCGAAATGGGGCGATACGATTTGGTATTGGTCAGGCGAAGAATAAGTAGCCCTGCCATTCGCTCAGAGTTAACTTTCAGACTCTGGGAGAAGTATGCAGAAATAGACTATGACTACCCCGGCCGCTTCACCACCCGCGAGCGCGGCAAATTCCTCTCGACCCGCGCCCTTGAACGTCATCGCAGCGACTACAAACTCGCCGAAGGCAAAGGTGACGAACCAACCCTGACCAGCGGCCACTTCCTGACCCTGGCCGAACACCCGCGCGCCGAATGGAACGACTTGTGGCTGCAGCTGGAAGTCTTCCACGAAGGCAAACAACCGCAAGTGCTCGGTGAAAACGTCACCAGCGACGTCACCGACAGCAAAAGCGATTTCCACCAGGGCTACCGCAATCAGGCAAGCACTAAAACATAACTAAAAGGAACTGAAAGCGCTTGAAGAAACACTCCTGACGATTACACGCTTGAGCTCTACAAAGCTGACATTGGCTGAAATCTACGCGATTGCACGGCACTGCCGGAGCTGCAAAAGCATATCGATCGTTGGGCTGAGCATCGGGAGAATCAGGAGTCGGTACGATTGGCACAAATTCCACGATCCACCACGACAAGCATGGCTTGAGGCGGCATCACGATAATGGTTTGATGCAAACGGCCTATGCAGTTGGAGGGAAGTCTCGTCTGACTTCCCTCCAACCCTGATTCTAGAATTTCAAACCGGCGCCTTCCAATCCAGCATCTGCTGCTGTGCCACCTGCAGCAAATCATTGCCATCCTGCGCCAGCAGATACAGCGCATGGGTAATGTGTGGAATGTCCTGAACATCGCCATGGCGGAAGCACAAGCAGTGCAGGGTTTCGAGCAGGTCGCTGCAGGCGCGGATGCGCTGGACGGCAGCTTCGAGGATGTCTTGGGGGTTGGCTTGGGTGTCGATGACCATTGGCGCGCTGTCGGTGACGCCGCTGTTGAGCGGGTGATAGCGGTTTGGAAGCGGATTTAGTATTCGCATATTGATTACTCGATTGTTTCGAAAGTAACCCGCCAGCACCGTGACCAAACGATGGGAGGCGGACCGTGTACAGGCTTGGTCAACCGAGAACAATCAACTCAGCTCGCCCGAAGGCGTCCTGCACACGGCCACCACAGCAATGCACTACACGGTCAAAGAACTCCGCGGTGCAAATGATGGCACATATGCAATCGATTATTCTCAGGTGACCAAACCCGAATCGCTGATTTTGCAGCGACGCCAAACCATAACCGCCCCGTTCCCGCCGCCGGAAGCAGACAAAGCATCCATCCTTGTAGGAATCGGCACCGCATTCCCGAGAAATCATCCCTCTGCCAGACAGCCGGCGTTCAGCGAGGTTAACCATCGCTTAACGCCGCAGTCCAAGACTGTACTGAACCGCACACCTCAGCTCCTGGCTGACGCCGAGTGCGGCAGGTTCGGCTGTATGGCGCCGAACGCTTATTCCGTCGCACGGGAGTCCAATTCATGAACATTCGCACGCTATTGTTTACCTCCGCCCTCGCCTGCACCGCATTCGCCGGGCTGGCTCAGGCCAATGACACCAACGCTGCTACCCAGCCCGTTCCCTATCAGTACGGCATGCCGTTGCATGTGAACAAAGTGATTTCCCTGACCGAGCCACAGACTCAGCAGTGCAAGGTCATCACCGCCGACATGAAGTACATCGACAATGCAGGCAAGCCGGCGGAAATCACCTACCGGAAAATGTCTGACGCCTGCAGCTTCCAGAACTGACAGAAGGCTCTGATTTGCGGCTTTGCGGTAGGCGGTGAAGGGCTCGCGGGTTATGCTCGGGGTCACTTCTCACTGCCGCAAGGACTCGCCATGCAGTTGTCGTTTCGCACTTTGTCGATCATCACGTCTTTGTTGTGTTTCGTACTGGCGCTGGCTTGGGGCTTTTTCCCGCAGGTGTTGCTGGCGATCTGGAGCATTGAGTATTCGTTCGCTGCCGGTTTTGTAGCGCGGCGCAGTGCGGTGCTGTTTGCGGCGTTGGGGGTGATGTTTTATCTGGTGCGCAGCGCGCCGCCGTCGCTGGGTCGCAATGCCCTGAGCAACGGGTTTATATTCGGTTGTTTTGGTCTGGCGGTACTGGGTTTTGGCGAATGGCTCAACGGCCATGCCGGCCCCGGGATTCTGCTCGCGGTGCTGGTCGAGTTCGCGCTGGGCCTTGGCTTTGTGCAGGCCCGGCGCGTGACGGTCGAACTGGGTGAAACGGTGAGTTAAAGCGCTCTGGAGCGAGGACTGTAATGCTGTGGTGTGGTTTGTTGCGCCAGATCCGAACGCAGGCCGGCAATCAGTTCATTGATCTCGCGACAGCCATTGAGATGGCTGGCGTCGATACCGCTGACGTGCAGATCAACCTGGTCAGTCTGGTGGTCACCGAAGACCTTGACGGTCATCGACAGGTCTGGCGACAGCGTGCACTGGCAGCGTTTAGGCAAAAAACTGCTTTCAATGATATTGCGTAGTTCCAAGGCAGACAGAAACATGGTGAACCTCTCCTTATTGATGAAACTGCCAATCAACTCTTCACGTTGACCGCTTTTGCTGCCCCTGCACGGGTGTGTCCCCGCTGATTCCCTGGTGCGGCAAACGGTTGTACTGCGAAATGCCCATTGGAGTGTAGGCGCCCGAAGCCGGTGCGCTGCACCAAAGCGACGCATAAAACGTGCCTTTCATCGGGTCATTTCGACCCTCATGAAATCAAGCACTTGGCGCGCTGGCCAGCAGTTGGCCAGTTGCAAAATGCAAGATCGACCTTCCTGAGCACTGCAATTTGCAAGTCGACGCCGGTTTGCATTCATCGCTGATGACAGTGAGAATGCCCGACATCCACCCTACACCCGCCAGGAGGCTTTCATGGGTTCTTTACGCGCTCGCGCGACAATCGGTCTGCTCGTTGCCGGCCTGTCTACCCTCGCCCACGCGGCCAAACTCGAAGACGTCGCGCCGTATCCCAAGGCGGAAAACGGCTTCACCCGCCAAGTCATCTACCTACCCAAACAGGATCAGGAGGAGAACTTCCAGGTTGAAGTGCTCGCCGGCAAAACCCTGGAAGTCGACTGCAATCGCCAGCGCCTGGGCGGCGCTCTGGACGAGAAAAACCTCGAAGGCTGGGGCTATCCGTTCTACCGTCTGGAAAAAGTCATTGGCCCGATGAGTACCATGATGGCCTGCCCACCCGGCACCGCGAAGAAACGCGCGTTTGTTCCGGTCGTCGGTGACGGCTTCATGCTGCGCTATAACAGCAAGCTGCCGCTGGTGATTTACGCGCCGAAAGATGTCGAGGTGCGCTATCGCATCTGGTCGGCTTCGGACAAGGTCGGCACCGCCATCGTGGAATGATCTGAAACAGGGAGCACCAACCGTGATTACCTGCCATGTGCGATACGTGATCGATCCGTACCAACTGACCGAATTCGAGGCCTACGCCAAGGCCTGGCTGGGCATCGTCGAGCGCTTGGGCGGTACTCATCACGGCTATTTTCTGCCCTCCGAGGGCGCGAGCAACATCGCTTATTGCCTGTTCAGCTTTCCCTCGCTGGCCGATTACGAAAGCTACCGGCACATCGCGCTGACCGACCCGGAAAGCACGGCGCTGGTGGAATCACTGGTGCAGAAGAAATTCATCGTCAGCTACGAGCGCAGTTTCCTGCGCCCACTGCTGCCCTGAGCGGTATCACGCCGGCACGCCGCACACTGCGGCGCGCTCGGCGACGTGGCGCAGGCTGTCGAAGTTGATATTCGCACCCGAGTCGATCGCGACGAAGGTCTGCTCGCGAACACCGCTGCGCGCCACGTATTGCTTGATGCCGGCCACCGCCAATGCCCCGGAAGGCTCGGTGATCGAGCGGGTATCGTCGTAGATATTCTTGATCGCCGCGCACAGCTCGTCATTGCTGACAGTGACCACCTCGTCCACGCAAAACCGGCACACCTCAAATCCATAAGCGCCGATCTGCGCCACCGCCACGCCATCGGCGAACGTTCCGACACTGGGCAACACAACGCGCGCATCCGCTTGCAGCGCCGCCTTCAGGCAGGCCGAATGCTCCGATTCGACACCGATGATCCGTACCTCCGGTCGCAGGTATTTGACGTACGCCGCGATGCCGGCGATCAGCCCGCCCCCGCCCACCGGAACGAAGATCGCATCCAGCGGCCCCTGATGCTGACGGAGGATTTCCATGGCCACCGTGCCTTGGCCGGCGATCACGTCCGGGTCGTCGAATGGAGAGACAAAGGTGCGCCCGGTCTGCTCGGCGAGTTGCAGCGCATGGGCCAGGGCAAACGGAAAACTCTCGCCGTACAGCAGCGCCTCGGCACCCCGACTTCGTACCCCAAGCACCTTGAGTTCGGGGGTGGTCGAGGGCATGACGATGGTCGCCGCGATCCCCAGCTCGCGCGCTGCCAGCGCCACGCCTTGGGCATGGTTGCCCGCCGAAGCGGTGATCACCCCGCGCGATTTCTGCGCATCGCTCAGTTGAACCAGCTTGTTGTAGGCGCCACGGATCTTGAAGGAGAACGTCGGTTGCAGGTCTTCGCGCTTGAGCAGGATCCGGTTGCCCAGCGCCTCGGACAGCGCCGGCGCCGCTTGCAACGGCGTGCGCACGGCAATGTCGTAGACCGGCGCGGCGAGGATCTTTTTCACGTACTGCTCAAGCAGGGTTTGCTGGTCGGGGCTGTGCGGCATGATCGTCTCCTGACGTTTTGATCAGAACCCCGTAGACAGAAAATGAAAACCCGCCTCTAGGGCGGGTTGGGTGCTGCAGTCGTGAGCTAGCCCGCCAAATGAGGAATGGCGGTAATAATGCTTGGCTGGCAGCGCAATACGGTGGAAGTCATGGGCCTGAAATTAGCCCGGCGGCGGCCGGCGAGTCAATGGCTTATTTGCGGAC
Source organism: Pseudomonas sp. MWU12-3103b (assembly GCF_023100615.1). NCBI lineage: Bacteria > Pseudomonadati > Pseudomonadota > Gammaproteobacteria > Pseudomonadales > Pseudomonadaceae > Pseudomonas > Pseudomonas sp. MWU12-3103b. Next base: position 205,386 of record NZ_JALMEY010000013.1, on the reverse strand, counting down.
GCCAAGGTAGGCTGGCGATTCTGCTCATCACCCCAAGGAAGGAATGCATGATGTCTGTCGCCCTGCCCCTCACTGCGTTGATTGCGTTTACTGGCTACACCGTATCGGTGATGCTCCAGGCCGAACAGTCGTTGATCGACTTCGGTATCAGCCTGATGTCGCGTCCGGACACGGCGCAGGTGGTGATTGATCTGTATCTGCTGGCGACGCTGGCCGGGGTATGGATGGTCAAGGATGCGCGAGCGCGAGGAATGTCGATCTGGTCGGTGGTGCCGTATCTGTTGCTGACGGCGGTGTTTGTGTCGATTGGGCCGTTGTTGTATCTGGTGGTGCGTGGGGTTCGGGAGCGCCGGAAAGTGATTGTGCCAGATCCGGCGAGCTGATCCTGAGTCTCCGGTGCTGCTGAAATAGCTTTCGCGAGCAAGCCCGCTCCCACAAGGGATTTGTATCAGGCACAGATCCCGTGCCAACCCGCAATCCACTGTGGGAGTGAGCTTGCTCGCGAAGGCGTCGGCCAAGTCACCACCGATCACTGGGCCAACCGCCGCAGCCCAAACAACATTACCCCCGCCCCCAGCAACATCACCAGCAGAAACACCGGGTAGGAAATCCACCACGGCGTACCCGCCGTCATCATGCTGAACTCGGACATCCCGCCAATGCTCGCAATCAGGTTCAACGGCAGAAACACTACGTTGATCAACGTCAACTTGCGCAGCAAGTTGTTCATGCTGTTATTCATCAAGTTTCCGCGCGCATCGATCAGCCCCGAGAACACCGTGGAGTAGATCTCCGCCTGCTTGTAGCACTGGTTATTCTCGATGATCAGGTCGTCGATCAGCCCGATCGCTTCACTGCCGAAATGCTGTTTTTCCGCGTGATTGCGCAGCCGCGTCAGCACCGCGCCGTTGCTGTGCAGGGCATTGATGTAATAGATCAGGCTTTCGCTGAGGTTGAACATCTGCACCAGATGCTGGTTCTGCATCGAGGCGTTGAATTTCTGTTGAAGCTCGCGGGCCACCAGTTTGATCACCTTCAGATGGCCGAGGTAGTGATGGATGTTGTTGAACAGCAAATCGAGCAGCACATCCAGCGGTGCATTGAGCGGCTGGCGCGTGCCGATGCCGTGCAGCGGCGTGTCGTCGGTGGCGATCACCAGCAGTTGCCCGGGCGCGAACAGCAGGCCGCAGGACGACACCTCAAACGCCAGGCTGCCACCGCCGGAATAGTTTTCCGGACGTTTCCAGATCAGGAACAAGTGATCGGGGTGAAACTCGATTCGCGAGACCTCGTCCGGGTCCAGCGCCGAGGCCAACGCGTGTTCGTCGACCTTGTAGTGGCTGTGCAGCAAATCGCGCTCGGCCGCATCGGGATTGCTGAACAGCATCACCTCGGCGTCCAGCCGCTCGACCCGCTGCAACGCGCCATGACTCAATGCGAAACTGCTGATCATCGGCGCTTCACCAGGCCTGGCCGCGACGCTTGAGCTCCAGCCGTCGCACGAACTCCTCCAGCACCAGTGAATACAGATCGTCCTGCAAGTAGGCGTCTTCGATACCGGCATCGAGGTTGGGGTTGTCGTTGACCTCGATTACTACCACTTTGTCGCCGGCCTGTTTCAGGTCCACCCCGTAGAGGCCATCGCCGATCAGGTTGGCGGTCTTGACCGCCAGTTCCACCACCGCTCGCGGCGCCTCATGGACCGCCAGGGTGCGGCACTCGCCGTTGATGTCCTGGCCCTTGGCTTTGTGGTTGTAGATTTGCCAGTGGCCCTTGGACATGAAGTACTGGCAGGCGAAGATCGGTTTGCGGTTGAGCACGCCGATGCGCCAGTCGTACTCGGTGTAGAAAAACTCCTGAGCCAGCAGCAACACCGAGTGCTCGAACAGTTCGGCGGTGGCTTCGAGCAACGCCTGCTGGCTTTCGACCTTGATCACTCCGCGAGAAAAACAGCCATCGGGGATCTTCAGCACCAGCGGAAAACCGAGGCGTTCGCCGACCCGCTCGAAGTCTTCCGGTCGTTCCTTGTAGAGAATTTCGGTGGCGGGCATGCCCAGTTGGTGGCTGTTGAGCAGGTCGGTCAGATACACCTTGTTGGTGCAGCGCAGGATCGACGTCGGATCATCCATGACCACCAGCCCTTCGCTTTCGGCTTTTTTTGCAAAGCGATAGGTGTGGTTGTCGACGCTGGTGGTCTCGCGGATCAGCAAGCCGTCGTACTCGGCGATCCGCGCATAATCCCTGCGCTCGATCAGTTCGACGTCGATGCCCATGCGTTTGCCGACCCGCACGAAGTTTTCCAGCGCCTTGGCGTTGGATGGCGGCAAGGCTTCCTGCGGATCGTGCAGGATCGCCAGGTCGTAGCGCGCCACTTGTGGCGAGCGTGGCGCCCGCCAGACTTTACGGCTGAAGCCGTCCAGCGCATTGGCGAACTGATCTTCTTGGTCATCACGCAACTTGTGCAGAGCGCCGGACTTTATGCCCTCGATGTGCCAACCGTTAGTTCGCCGAAACTCAACTAACAGAATCGGACACGGGAACACTTCAAACAACTGTCGAGCCAGATCCTGCAGCGGCTCGATATGCGTCTTGCCGAAGTAAAGAGTCAAGGTGAAACCTTCGGTATCGCTGTAAAGGTGATGACTGAGGGCCTTTTCCAGGGTTTTATCGAGATCGTCCAGTGCCAGACCGTAAAGCGATTTTTTGGTCAGCTCGCTGATGGTACGTACCGATGGAATCACCTTGTGGCCGCGGGCTTCAGCCAGCAGCGAGCAGTAGTAACCGTGGCCCAGGTACTTGTAGCTGCGGCACAGATTGATCACCTGCACCCGCTTGCCCGGCTCGCTGTCACGGGTTTGCTCGAGGTATTCCTGAGCCGTGACGATGTCCTCGCTGGGAAAGTACGAGGCCCAGTCTTCCTTGCGTTCGACGATAATCAACACTTGACTGGAAGTTCTGATGGCTGGATTTAAAAAAGTTGCCGCCGGCAAACTTTGCTCGGATACTTCGCGCCAATGACCCTGTACCGCTGACATAGAGATTGATCCGTTGGAGAACAAGACCATTTCTATTAAGCACGAAGTTTTTCGAAAGTCCCGTTTCGTTACGCAACTTTTACGGTGGTCATATGAATGCTGTTTTTCGTTTGGCGGTAGTTGAAGATCTGCCAGCGTTGCTGGCCCTGGAAATGCAATGTTTCACCACCGACCGGCTCACCAGCCGCAGCTTTCAGTGGATGATCACCCGCGCCCATGCGCAGCTAATGGTCGCCGAGATCGACGGTCGATTGCTCGGCTACGCACTGGTGCTGTTTCATCGCGGCACCTCGCTGGCGCGCCTGTACTCGATCGCCATTGCTGGCGAGGCTCGCGGCAGCGGTTTGGGCAAACAGTTGCTGCAACGTATCGAGGCCTGCGCCGTCGAGCATGACTGCGCATACCTGCGTCTTGAAGTGCGTATCGACAACCCCACCGCCATCGCGCTTTACGAGCGCAACGGCTACCGACGCTTTGCGTTGATTCACGATTACTACGAGGACCACGCCGATGCGCTGCGCCTGGAAAAGCGCATTGTTCAGCATCGTGATTCGCGCAACATCAAGGTGCCCTATTACCCGCAAACCACTGAGTTCACCTGTGGCCCGGCTTGCCTGCTGATGGCCATGGGCGCGCTGCAACCTGAGCGCTTGCTGGAGCGGCGTGAGGAATTGCAGATCTGGCGTGAAGCGACCACGGTGTTCATGACCTCCGGCCATGGTGGCTGCAGCCCCCAGGGCTTGGCACTGGCGGCCTGGCGACGGGGGTTTCGGGTGCGTCTACAACTGAGTATGACCGGACCGTTGTTTCTCGATGGCGTGCGCGATGAGCATAAAAAAGACGTCATGCGCCTGGTGCACGAGGAGTTCACTGCGCAAATGCACGAAACCGACATCGATCGGCAGATTGGCACCCACCTGGATTTGCCGAAGTTGTTACAGGCTGGCGGACAGCCTCTGGTGCTGATCAGCAGCTATCGCCTGACCCGTTCCAAATCACCGCATTGGGTCATGGTGACCGACTGCGATGAAGACTTTGTGTATCTGCACGATCCGGATGTCGATCACAGCCAGCATCGTCAGCCGATGGACTGCCAGCATGTGCCGGTCAGCCATGGCGAGTTTGAGAAGATGAGCCGGTTTGGGCGTGGCAAATTGCGCGCGGCGGTGGTTTTGTATGCCCGGAATGAAATCTCTGGCTGACCCGTTGTAGTGAGGGGATTTAGCGAAACGTCGCACCGCCCCGATGGCGCGCGAAGCGGGCCCTCCTGAATTTTTAAGGGCCTGCTGCACAGGCCATCGGGGATAAATCCCCTCACTACAATTGAGACTGAGTGTCTGAAGTGAAGTTATTTCAGACCGATTTTGTACAACGAACCATCCTGTTCATCCGTCAGCACATACAGATAGCCATCCGGCCCCTGCCGCACATCGCGAATCCGCTGTTTCAGCTCACCCAGCAGCCGTTCCTCATGCACCACCTTGTCCCCGTCAAACTGCAAACGAATCAGCTCCTGACTGACCAGCGCGCCGATAAACAGGTTCTGCTGCCAAGGCTTGAAGCGATCAGCGTCATAGAACGCCATGCCGGAAACACCGGGGGATTTTTCCCAGACATGGTGTGGGTCAACCGCACCTTCGACGCTTTTGCCCTTGGCTTCCGGGATCGGTTGCAGCGAATAGTTGATGCCGTGGGTCGCCAGCGGCCAACCGTAGTTCTTGCCGCGCTCGATGATGTTCACCTCATCGCCGCCACGGGGGCCGTGTTCGTTTTCCCAGATAGTGCCATTCCACGGATTGAGCGCCGCGCCCTGCGGGTTGCGCTGGCCGTACGACCAGATTTCCGGACGCACACCGGATTGGCCCACGAACGGGTTGTCATCCGGCACCTTGCCGTCGGGGAAGATCCGCACGACCTTGCCCTGCAGCTTGTCGAGATCCTGCGCGGTCGGTCGGTCGTTGTTTTCGCCCAGGGTGATGAACAGATAACCGTCGCGGTCGAACACCAGTCGTGAGCCGAAGTGGTTGCCGGTCGAGAGTTTCGGCTCCTGACGGAAGATCACCTTGAAATCGCTGATCGTCTTCAGGTCATCCGACAGCCGCCCACGCCCCACCGCCGTACCGGCCTTGTCCCCGGCACCGCCGCCCTCGGCATAGGACAGGTACACCAGTCGATCCTGTTTGAAGTCCGGCGACAGCACCACGTCGAGCAAACCGCCCTGGCCCTTGGCCCAGACCTTCGGCACGCCACTGATGGGCTCGGAACGCTTGCCGTCGGCTGTAATCAGCCGCAGGGTTCCCGGCCGCTCGGTCACCAGCATGCCCTGACGATCTGGCAGAAACGCCAGCGCCCAAGGGTGCTGAAGGCCTTGAGTAACCGTGGTGACTTCAAGGGTGCCCTGCTCGCTTTGCAACTCTTGTGGAGCAGCGGCGAAAGCTGGAGCGCTGATCAGCGCGCTGGCGCACAGCGTGGCTAGAAGGGTTTTACGCAACATGCACGATTCCTTTTGTTCATTTCAAAGGCTGACAGGGACGCAGTCCCGCCGTTCAACGGTTGCGGTCTCCATCGCGTGGCGGTGGGTTGGGGATGAATCTGGGCGACGTACTCGGGACCGAACGTTGCTGCTGACCATTGCCAATCCCGCCGTTGCCAACGGTGGGCGTACTGGGTACCGGCACCGTATTCGGCCCGCGAATCGCCGGCGCGCTGGGCTGCGTGCCCTGCATGCTGTTGGGATTGGCCCGGCGGATCGGGCTGTTGTAGGGATTGTTGTTGGTGCCGGTGGGACTTTGCGCCAGCAATAGCGGCGCGGACGGTGCCGCGACGTCGGCATGCGCCAGACCGGCCCCAAGGAGCAGAACGATAATGCCTGGCAGTATTCGGTTCATGGGGTGGCCTCGCGGTGCACAGGTGATAGAGCCTTCGAGTCCACGCTACGCCCCGGGTTCGGATTTGTTAACCCGTCGTCCTTAAACAAGATGTAACACGGCTTGACCGGCAACGCCGCGCGCCACGCAAATGCCGGAAACTTTCGCACTGCGCCACAGGTCACCTGATCATCACTTGGAGAACTCACCATGGCTCGGGCAATCTGGAAAGGCGCGATCAGTTTCGGACTGGTACACATCCCTGTCGCGCTGGTGTCGGCAACCTCTTCGCACGGCGTGGACTTTGACTGGCTCGACAGCCGCAGCATGGATCCGGTGGGTTATAAACGGGTAAACAAGGTCACCGGCAAGGAAGTCACCAAGGAGCACATCGTCAAAGGTGTGGCCTATGAAAAGGGCCGCTACGTGGTGCTCAGCGAGGAAGAGATCCGCTCGGCGCACCCGGTGTCGACGCAGACCATCGACATTTTCTCCTTCGTGGATGCCGAGCAGATCCCGCTGCAGAACATCGACACACCCTACTATCTCGCACCTGACAAGCGCGGCGGCAAGGTCTACGCGTTGCTGCGTGAAACATTGAGCAAAACCAACAAGGTCGCCCTCGCCCGCGTCGTCCTGCACACTCGGCAATATCTGGCAGCACTGATGCCGCTGGAATCGGCGCTGGTGCTGGTCAAACTGCGCTGGCCGCAGGAGGTGCGTGGCCTTGATGAGCTGGAGCTGGGCAGCGAAGTGACCAAACCGCAACTGGCCAAGGGCGAGTTGGACATGGCTAAACGTCTGGTGCAGGACATGAGCGGGGACTGGAGCCCGGAGGACTACAAGGACGAGTTTGAAGACAAGATCATGGCCCTGGTCGAGAAAAAGGCCCATGAAGGCAAGATCGAGGATGTCGAGACCGTGGGTGGCGAGGAGGAGCGCAAGTCTGCGGATGTTATCGACTTGACCGAGTTGCTTAAACGCAGCCTGGGCGGTAAAGCGCGGGCCAAAGCGAAGGCAAAAGAAAAGCCTGCCAGTAAGGCTGCGCCGGCGAGGAAGACCAAAAAGGCTTCTGGGGAATAGTCAGAACCGGTTCCTGTCAGCAAGCTGACAGGTTGGCTTTGAGAGACTCATCAGCAGCAAAGGCGAATTGCGGAGGTCAGATCAAAATGAAGATCGCCAGCAAACCGCCGAAGATCGCCCATTTTTCCATGTAGTAACGCGCACGATTACGCTTCTTCAGCTCTTTACCGCGCAGGCGAACCTTGTAGATTTTGGTAAACAGGCGGTTGATCCCGCCAGTGCGGTCACCAGCGTCATTCGGCGCACCGGCCGCCGACATCACGGTACGGCTGAACCAACTGTTGAACGCCGCCGCCCAGCGATATTTCATCGGGCGCTCAATGTCGCAGAACAGGATGATGCGGTTTTTGTCGGTGGTGTTTTCGGCGTAGTGGATGTATGTCTCATCGAACATTACCGCCTCGCCGTCGCGCCAGTGGTAGCTCTCGCCGTCGACATTGATGTAGCAACCGGCGTCGTTCGGCGTGTCGAGACCCAGGTGGTAGCGGTACGAACCGGCATACGGGTCACGGTGGCGAACCAGTTTCGAACCCGGTGGCAGCTCGGCGAACATCGCCGCCTTGATCGAACCGATGCTCTGCACCAGCTCAGTGGTGCGCGGGCACAGCTTCATCGCCGACGGATGGCTCTCGCCGTACCATTTCAAGTAGAAACGCTTCCATCCACTTTTGAAGAACGAATTGAAACCGACGTCATCGTACTGATTCGAGCGCTTGATCTCACCGGCGCGCAGCAGGTTCTGCCCTTCCTGGCGAATTTCTTCCCAATGCGCCTGCAACGGGCTCAGGTCCGGAAACTCGGACGGATCGAGATACGGCTTGTTCGGCTTCTTCGAAAACAGGTACAGGAAGCAGTTGATCGGGGCCAGAAACGTCGAGTGATCGCTCAGTTGACGGCCCAGTTTGTGACGCACACGTCCACGAAGGTGAACGTATGCAATCGAAATGACATAAATAGCGGCAATGATGAGTTTCACGGAAATCGTCACACGTCAAAAGTGAACAAACTGCGCGCCTGCCGGCCGGAGGCCCAGGGTCTGATGCAGTGGCATGAATACAAATACTATCCCGGTGGCACTTCCTTGAGCCCATGCCGTTAGCGGCTATTGGGTAATCGGATGGCATTTTAGCCATACTTTGTAACCAATAGTGAACCTGATCTGTGAAAAACTGTCCGCTGAATCTGCCAAACAGCAGGCGCGACGTCATCGCCCTATCGTTTAAAGAGCCAGACCAGTACAATCGCCGCCAAACTTTACGCGCCCCCCTTGGTTGATGACGGGACTGTCCCGCTTCAGCGCACTTCGACTCGGGCCAAGCGCTCCAGCCGCACCCTCGCTACTCAGAACGCTTCGCAGGAAAAACCTTTGATTTCTACAGCTAACATCACGATGCAGTATTGATCGGGGCTTTCTGAGGGTTAAAGCCAGCATTTACAGGGGGTTGCGCCCGCACCAACCCCCATCATTTCGCACCATTGGCCCAAAAATTGGCCCAAGCCTCCGGCGTTCTGCCGAACTAAAATACCATCCCTGCTAATCTGGGGTCTTCCACTGAGGACGCCAAATGCAAAACTCTGACCTGCTCCCCTCCCTGCTCTTCAAGATCAACGAAAACCAGCTCGCCCTCGAAGCCGCCATCATGGAGCTGTCCAACTGGGTCGAGCAGCGCGGATCGGCAGATGTCGCCGAGAACGTGCGCGGAGCACTCTGGACGATCGACAAAAACGAGGAGTTCATCAAGATGACACTGGCGGTTTTGATGGCGCCCGAGTGACCGCTATCGAAAGCACCCCCTGTCATTGTGAAAGTGTCAGCGACCGAGGTGGTATCAGCGGTATGTCACAGAAAAACTGGCAGCACCGTTAGCACTCCCCGGCACTGGAGTGGGGCCATCTCCCGTCTGGATATAACGCGCTTTAAGAGGAACCGTAGTGGTTCCGTTGAGAACACGATTGAGCTGCACCGGTCTCCCGAGATTCATCGGAGTGCCACCGTCTTGCAATATCTGAATTGCCACGCCTTTGGCGGTGGAATCACTCGTTAGACTCAGTATGCCGTTGTCCGCGTCAATAATCGTTGAGGTCCTGTTGCCGTCAATCTGAATGTTGGCGAAGTTGCCCGAAAAATAAGCGTTAGCCCCATTTTTCGGGTAGTTGCTACCCGCGATGCAGGAATTGAGGGTGATAGCGAAAGGCTGCGCATCTGTGGTGGAGTTTTTGCCGTTAAACACTCGTTTTTCCCAATTCCCCATAGGCACATCAATCTGGTTGCCTGGGGCTGCGGGCATCGAGCAACCGGCTAATGTCACAGTGGCAGTGAAGCTTAAATCGAACATATGCCCCATGTCAGATGATCCAGTGGCCACCAGCTGGTTAATACTGTGCGTGCCCGGGGCGATCTCACCGGTCTTGATCAGCGCGTAACGCATCATGGCCTGGGACATGGTCGCCGTTGACGGTGCTGTGCGACTCATGTTGAAGGGAATGAAACGGGACGGGTTGCCCACCGGTGGCTGCCAAGCTGATGCAAAGCCTGTCATATAAATTGCCAAACCAATTCCGGGCACGTTGGTTTGTAGCAGCGCATTGCTTGGAACACTCAACACATCGACGGGCACATTTAGAGCGAGGGGGCCGATAAGGGTCGTGTTGTATGTGGCAGATCCATAGCAGCTCAGCGTATCGCCAAAGTTAAGTTGAAGCATCGTCGATGTGGTATTCAGTGTCGTACCAATCGGAACGTCCCGCGGCGCAAACACTGTACCGGCGGCAAGTGTCAATTGCTTGGGGGCGTTGTTACCCGAAACCCAGGTGCAAACGGCTAGCGCAGGCGCCGAAGCCAGCATCAGGGCTGACAAGCACACATAGCTCAGTAATCGTGATCCAATTTCCATTTCTCAGGCCCTCGTGAATGCGCCTGATCGAACCATGACCATCAGACTGCGAGTTCAGTAATTACTGGTGCGAACGCCAGTACGGGGGTGAGATTTTCGGTGGAAAACCTTGTTAGGCCTGTAGCTTGCTTCCCGTCATCTTGTAGGAAATTTCCTAGTGCGCATGGAGTGGCCTCGGAAGACCGGGAACATGCAATCCCCCCGTCTTACCGCTCAGTATTTAGTTCGAATCGACGACTGACATGCAGTTCGTCGAGCTGACCTCGCCCACCTGCCCCGCCTCAATTACTGTACATACATACAGCACCTGTACAGCGAATCTTCTTCCATGAATTTCGACCAAGCCAAATCTCTCCGGCTCCAGCAATGGCGCGCGACTCTCGACGACCAAGACTTTCGCATGCAAAACCCGGAGGCACATCGGGAAACGCTTCATCAAATGGCTGGTGCGCTACATACAGAGGGACTGATCGATCAGCTTGAGCAATTCGATATGAACGAGATGGCAGACGCCGCCTACTGGCATTCTGTAGAAGAGCTGCAAAACTCGCCGGGCCAGTACCGCGGAGCGTCGACCTACGATGTCGTGCAGGTCGACACCGGCAGGCTGCTTGGCAATATCAGCCGTTCCATCTTCAACTTCGAAAGCGACGAACCACGCGGCGCCTCGTTTCCCTACGACGGCAAGGTTTACTCTGGCGCGGACGGAGTGCGGCTGACCTTGGGGCTTTCCCGAAAGATCGGGACAATCTCGGGCCTGTTTCTGGAACTGAATGGGCGCCGGTACCAGCTCGTTGAAACCGAGCGGGTTGTTCGAGGGGTTGATTACAAGCCAATGGATGATCCGGACGTTTACCGCGCTCTGGTTGATGCGGCTCAAATCGCCAAAGAAGAGCGAGACCTACGCACTTTTGAAAAGGTGCGACCTCACATTGAGTCGGCGGCCTTCTGCATGTGCCCTGCCTGCCTCGATCAGTTTGGCGCCCGGGAAGACTGCCCAACCTGCTCCGGAAAAGGTTTTGTGACGAAGCCCGCGCCCGCGGGTCTACGCTGAAGAAACCATGCGAGGATCGGGCAATGTGCGGACGACTATCCCAGTACAGTGGCATTCACGACTTCGTGGCAGCGCTGAGCATGCCGAACGCCCTGGTCAATTCGACCGGGGATCAGCGTTTCGATCGGTACAACGCCGCGCCGACCGCCCAGCTCGCCCTTTTTCACCAAGAAGGCCAATTCTTGCACGCGGACATGGTTCGGTGGGGATGGCGACCGCACTGGGCCAAAGACCGCGCCGCACCGATCAACGCCAGGGTCGAGAAAGTCGCCCACGGCCCGTTCTTCCGCGCGATCTGGCCGCACCGAGCAATCATCGCCATCAACAACTGGTTCGAGTGGGTTGATGAAGGCGGGCCGAAGAAGCAGGCCTACCTGATCCGACATCGGGATCAGTCCCCGATCCTATGTGCCGCCATCGGCCAATACCCGAACGACGAGGACGGGCCGGGCGAGCACGACGGGTTCGTGATCATCACCGCCGACAGCGCCGGCGGCATGGTGGACATCCACGACCGGCGTCCGGTCGTACTGTCACCAGAGCTCGCCCGTGAATGGCTGGACCCGGCAACGCAGAAAGAGCGTGCGGAGCAGATGGTTCTTCATCAGGGGGAGCCGACCGAAGTGTTCGAATGGTTCAAAGTCGACCGCGCGGTGGGGAATGTCCGAAATCAGGGCTCCGACCTGATCCGCCCAGTCAGCGAGTGAGCTCTCGAATATACGCCTGGCATGCCTGCAGCGCGATCAGTCCCCGGTCACCCTCGTCAGTGATGGCGACAATTCGTTGAGCATGCGCTGGGTCAAGTTGGGCGCGTACGGCTGCATGATCCACGCCGCCGGCGCCGGCGGGGGCAGGCACCCCACAGCCTTTGGCAGCGTCGGTTGCGTCGAGGAGGACTGACAGCCGCAGATCAGAAGTGGCAAGGCGATCGCGCAGGCGATCTTGGTCACGTTGGGCATCGGTCATTTTCCTGAAGTGGGTTTGCTCACTCGCCGCCAGCCGCTGCTCGAGCGCAAGACGCTTGTCCTGCTCGGCCTGCTGCGCGGTGGCGGCCGCCTGGGTGAGTTGGTTGAGGGTGTCGGCGTGCAGCCGCGCTTGCTCAGCTAACTGCTGGCCGTAGCGCCAGTCCTGAAACTGCCAGGCGCTGCCGGCGCCGATCAGCACCAGCACCACCGCGCCCACGGTTTTCCACGGCACGACCATCACGGCACGTCCTTGAAGAAGACGTGTCCGCCCAACCTGAGCGTCTGCTTCGCCTTCGCCGACCACGCCGGCGCCTTGATGCTGGTGGCGTAATAATGCGTGGCGCCGCCGGTAGGATCCTGTACCTTGCCGTCGATCACCTGGTCAGCAGCGATTCGGCATTGCGCCAGCTCGCGGAACGGGATTTCCTTCACGCCGATCAGGAACTGATAGTTCGGGTCGGTCTTGTTCCAGCAGCTGAACTGGTACGGTTTCTGGCACACGCCGGCGTAGCCCTCGCCCCACCACGAATTGGGCTTGCCGTCGAACACTCGGTTGCGGATCGTCCAGGCCACAGCCACTTGGCCGGCGGTGCTCTCCCCGCGCGCCTCACCCCACAAGGTGCGGGCGAGTATGTCGCGGTCTTTTTCGGTTGCAGTCATCACTTTTCTCCAGGCAAAAAAATACCCGCTCGGTGGCGGGTTTGACGTGCTACTCAATTTACTCAGGCGCACTCGGCCATTCTGGGTTCTGCGGCCATCCTGCTTGCTCAGGAACCTTTCCCAGCGCGCTTCGGTAACGCTTCCAGGCCTTTAGCCTCTCAAGATTTCCAGCTGTAATTTCTTGCAGGTCCGCATCATCCTGCAGCGGCAGAATGATTTGGTTCGCTGCGACTTGAAGTGAGCTCAAAGCCTCCCGCGCCTGCCTTTCAACTTGATCAAGTCTTGCCTTCTCCAGTAGCCAATCCGGCAGCGCCTCAACGAGTGATTCCTCGGGTGACAGCGGGATCGGGTAAGGATCAGAAACCGCAAGCCAGCTCTTTTCAGTTATCAAATACATGGTTCACCTTTCGAAGATGTAGCCCGTGACATAGAGAGACGCAGTCCCCGATGGGTAGACCACGAAAAGGAAATTCCCATTTGTTGCCGGCGCCCTGGACAGTGGGATTGGAATCGGACAATTAAGGGCCGGGCCGACCGCGATGATCCAGTTCGCCGCAGCGGGCGCACTGGCCTGCTCAGCAATGCAAGTATTGAAGTAGGCACCCGGCGAAAGCGATACAACGCCAATTAGGGTTGTGGCGGTGGATGGCACCACCGTAGGCGTACTCGCCGAGACAGGCGAAGGCGCTGTTACGCCGGAAAATAAAGTAAACGGCGCTTGAGTCGGGGCACCCTCGGTGTAGGTAATCGTCGAACCACGAATATCATGCCGAAACGACCAGATATCGCCCGCACTCGAAGCCAGGACGCTACCAAGATAGCGGCGGGACGGGTCACCTGTCTTCTGATGGGCAGTGTTGTAGTAAGCCGCCGGTGCTACATTTGAGGTCTCAACGTCGGCCGTGCCGCTGTTATCGAAGAGGTAGAAGTGGGTGAAACCACTCTGCACAGGGACAATGGTCATGGCCTTGTCGGCGGGGAGCGTCAACACCTTTGCCGGCCCAGGCACGTAGGCTGATCCGGCTTTTACGGTGATGCTCTTACGCCCGCTGTAAACCAAAGTGAAGCCGTCGATATATCCCCTCCCAACCTCAAGGACGGGCGTGGTTTTGCCGGTGCCACCTTGGCTCGCACTTAGCGGTGTAGTCAGTCCAGACAAGGATGTGATATCAGCATTCGCCCCTGATTTAGCAGCTGATAACGTAGCTCGCGCAGCCACATCACTGGAGTCGTTGAGAAGCCCCTGCATAAATACTGACAAGTCATTGATCCCGGTACCACCCTTGTTCGGCGGCAAGATCTCGTAGTTGCCAGTGGTGCCGAGTGCAGCGAGCTTTGCCCCCCATTGATTGACCAGCTCCCGTAATGCATCAGCGGAGTCTTTGACGTAGCCCTGCATTGGCGCCAGCGCGTAGCTGCCGGCAGGCGCAGTCGCCCCAAGGTAAGGCGGCGCGATCGACATCGCCGTGTCGCTGGCAATGTTGGTGACTTCGTACCAACCGCCGTCAGGACCGCGGAACGCGTCACCGACTCGGCTGTTGGCAATAAAGGCGGTACCGGCGCCGATCACCGCATTGGAATTTTGGACGACAGAAACCGTCCCGGTTTTGTACCAGGGCATCGAGGTTCTCCAGAAGAAGTTGGGCTCAGGTCAGCAATTTGGCGCAGAGAAATGGCCGGTGGCCCTGATCGGTCCAGGCGGTCGTAGCCAGGCTGTACATCATGATTCGACCGCCCGCATAGTCGACGCCCAAGGCGCAGCCCCCACCGGTTGCGTCGTTGTGGCAGTTCATCGCGAATGGGTTCAAGGAAATGTATTCGCCGACTCCCAACGCCTTATTGATTGTCCAGATGTACCGGCGCCCCACCACAAGCACCTCACTCCCGACATACGTCCAGTTGCCGGCGGCGAACGTCACAACCACGGCCGGTGCGCCGCTGTCATAAATCAGCGTTCCGGCGCCGTCCCATAGCCTCATCCCGTAGGCAGCGGTCCCCATGGAAGCCCACGCGGCGACGAAATACTGCCCGCTAAGCGTCGAGTCCACGTTTGATGCCTTCATGGTGAAACCAGTCCAATTACCTGGCCCGCCTGTGAACCAGACCGATATCGGCACCTGAATGGCGCCAGTCTGATTTGGTCGGATGAAAACAATCGGTGGGTCTTGGCTTGTGACAGCCCTGGCAAAAACGCCGGATGCGTTGGTGGTTCCGGAGTAACTTCCCTTCGTCAAAACGCACAATCGTGGAGCTTCTGAATCGATCTGGACGAATGCGTTGTCGTTGATGCTCTGAAAGCCGTAAGTCATACCCCGTACCTAATTGCGTAGCCTTTGGCGACAATTCGCGTTGCGGTCGTCGAAGCGCTCGCCGATGGGTTCTTGTTCCTCACAATCACTTGGCCAGCCGAGGTGGTCACATACGGGTAAGACTTGCTGTTTCCCAAGCCATCAGCTTCCGATGACTGCACATCCTGCGCCCTCGTCGGGATGATCATGAAAACGCAGTTGGCAGGGTTGAAACCCGGAATGTTCAGCGTGTAGCTGGGCGTGGTACCGCTGAAATCAATCACGCCCTGCCACAACACCTGGTAGGTGAAGCTGTTAGTGTCCATCCCTAGATTGCCATTCTCGTCCCAGACTCTCGCTCCATAAGTCATGCGTCGAGATCTCCAAGTTGCACGCGCTTAACCCCGTTTTGGTCGAAAACCTTGATGGCTCGGTTGGTCATCGTTAAACGACCTCCACCCGGCGCTGGACCGTTGAACTCTAGGTTGCCGGCTTTATCCAGCCTCCAGCCAAGTGTTCCAGGGATATAGTTGTCGGATTGAAGGTATTGGCCGATCTTCAGCATTGTGATGCTGCCGTCTTGAATGAAGGCCGAGTTCATGAATACCTGACCGCCCTGCACCGCAAACGGCACTGATATCGCCCCGCCGGCGATGGTGTTGACGATGGCGAACCGGTCGGCACTCACCAGGAACTGGCTCTGCAGCCCTGCCGGGCCATTTTCAATGCCAAGGCCAATCCCGGCCGCTATGTACTGCCCAGTTCCAGAGTTGTACTGCATCTTCACAGACCAGCTCGCCGATACCCTGCCGTTCACGTCATTTACGATCGACGTGTTCTGCTGGATGGCGGTTTGCTGATCTCCGACGGTGGTACTGAGCTGGCTCAATTGCTGAGCAGTTGCCTGCTGGTTCGTGACCACTACTTCTTCAAGCAGCGTGACGTTTGCCGAGTTTTCGGCCACCACCGCGGTCAGTTCAGTCTGGCGTCGAGCGGAGGCTTCGTTTTCGGAGGCTCTGACCTTCTCTTCTGTGGCAATCGCAGCAGTGCTGGACCAGCCTTTCAGAGCGTCCGCCAGTTCGCCCTCGCCATTGTCATCTCGCGAAGCCGCGCGAAGCGCCTGAAGCGCTGTCGCCTCTGCCGTGACCACACCGTCAAGCTCGGTGATCTTGGTGGTATTGGTGGCCACCTGCTGGGCAAGCCCGTTGGCAGTCTGCACGGTCTGCCCCACGTCGAGCCAGTAGGCAGCGTTCGGCGGGGGCGTCTCCTTCGGCACCGGGCCGGTGGCCTGATAGATGCGCTTGCCCTGCACGACCAGGTCGTACTCTTCGTAGGTATCGTCAGGGTTGTATCCCTTCAATCCGTCGAGCGCATCGATCTGTTCCTGCAAGCCTGGGATTTTGTCGATTTCGTCGACAATCTCCTGTCCCAACTCTGTGCGACCAATCTTCCCAGCCAGCGCCGCAAGGTATGCCGACACATCGTTTGAGGTCTGAGCCGGAACATAAAGGAAGGAACTTTTCCCATAGGCATTGGATGAGCGGATGAAATAGTAGTAGTTCGTCCAGAACCCAAGCCCGGTATGAGTGAAAGTAAGTCCCTGCCCCAGATACTCAGCATCAGCAGCCGTTGCCGTCGGCGAGGTGCTGAAGAAGTACTCGTAAGTCCCTCCATTCAGGCCGTTTTGCGAGTTGCTTGGGATCAGCACGATGTTGTCGATCGAGGACTGAACCACGCAGCTTTCCGGAATGGGCGGGCCGTTGATGCTGACGGTGATCGTGGCCTCACCAGACCGCGCCATCGGGCCGACTGCGGCTACGCTCATCGTGTAATTGCCAGACGGAAGACCATTTATGGCGATCTCCGTCGAGGTGGCAGGTACGTTGTGCGACTGGATAGCTGTCGCGCCCTGGCGGACGATGACGATGTATTCCTTCACAATGCCAGTAGGTGGCAGCCACGAAAGAACACCCTGAGTTACCTCAGCGGTCGTGTCCTGCGTCCACGTCAAAGCGGTTGGTGTTCCGAGTCCGCCGGCCGGCAGATTGATGAAGCCGATCGGATTGTACGGCTGGCCCACCGCATCATCGAAGATTGCTGCCTCGTACTGTTTGACCTGGACGGTGCAGCCCTCGCTGTCGCCCATGGACCAGTCCGAAACGATGAACTCACCCAGGATGTTCAGCGACTGCAGGTTTACCCGAACCACGCGCCCCGGCCGGCAGTTGTAGCCTGCGAAGTTCATCGGAATACTGATCGCCCCGCCCGCGCGGCGCCGGCGCAACTCCATGTTCGCCAGGCGCTGGGCTTGGTAAGGATCGGTGACGTAGGAATAAGTCAGCGTTTCTGCCGCCTCGCCGCCGTCCTCAACAATCCATTCAGCGACACTGACCTCGGGGTAGTCGGTTTCCGTCCAGGACTGCGACGGATCAATGAACGTGCCCCGGACGGTGTTGATCGCCGAGTCGTTGGTCGGCTCGGTACTGCCGGAGACAGTGCCGATCACCATATCCTCGGTGATCTCGAAGTCATACGGGCCGTAATACGCGCCCGCCTGGAGCATCCAGCGACCACCAACACGGATCAGATGACCACCACAGGCCGCTTCAAGCTTCTGCAGCACACCCGTGCGCTGCTCGTCCGCGCCGATCACGCAGCCGCTGCGATAGCGCTGGCTGGTTGAGCCATCGGCATTCGTCAGGGCCTCGTCGCACACGTTGGCAGCACTGGCGAAGGTTTCGAACACGATCTCGTCGTCCGGTACGCCGCAACGCGCGCGCAGGAACCAGAGCAGATGCAACGCGGTATTGGCGCTGTAGACGGCGGTACCGGTGCGTGGGTCGTAAACGTCGTTGCGGCCGCGCACCACGAAACGGGTATCCGGGATGCCTGACGGGAATTTCTCTGCGCTGTACTGCAGCGATACCCGAACGAACGACAGGCCCCTGCCGATCTGGCTGTCCTTCCAGTCTGGGCAGTTGGCCTTCAGGAAAGCGTTCACCTGAGTCGGATTGACCACCAGCTCATACGTCGCCTGCGCGCCGTAGCTGCCGATCTCTTCCTCGCCCAGGTAGATGTTTTCAAGCGCGGCGATCGGGCCCTCGCAAAGCACGTAAACCAGATGCAGCCATTCACCCTCACCCTGCGCACCGGCCTGCTCTTGCGCCCAGACCAGCACGCCGCCGGTGGACACTCGGCCGAGGATGAAGCGAACCGGAGCCTTCGACGATCGCACGGTCTGCGCCGACGGCTCGTTGTCGCGCAATGGCGACTTGGTGTTGAGCTTTTCCTGCTGCTCCGATGCGTAGAAGGCCAGCGCAGCGCCGGCGACCGCACCCCACGGGCCGCCTTGGGCAAAACCAACAACCGCACCAACCACGACCGAGGCAAGTTTTCTGACGCCGCCGCTCATTCAACCCTCCACGCGGCCAGTGGCTCGCATACGACACGGGCTGCGCCGTCGTCGGTTGTTGCCCAATAATCGCCAGCCCAGAAAACAGCCATGCTCCGGCCGCCGGGCGCGTCGTACATCACCACGTCGCCGCGCTGGATGAACGTCAGCGGGACCCTCGCAAAATGGGCGTCCCATGCAGCTTCAAGGCTGCCGTGCTGCTTTTTCAGCTGCCGCTTGGCGCCGGTTTCCGAGGTGTATTTGCCGCGGTAGTTCTCGGCCGGATCGACGCCGCAAATCGCCGCCGTGCAGTCAGCGGCAAACAGGCAGCAGTCAAATTCTCCCCATGAAAAAGGCCGCTCTTGGGCGGCCTTGATCACGTCGTTCAGACGGGTTGTCCAGTCTCGGTAGCGCATGGCTAACTTCCATAGGTGAATGTCGGTGCGTCCTTCTTCGAGCCCCAGTAAATGGGCCACTCGGACATCTGGGCGATGGCGTAGAAGAACCGGTCGCCGTCATGGCGCGCGCGGTGGTTTTCGTCGGTGAAGCGTTCGGTACCGGTGCGGCTCCACTCAGCCATCCGGTCGACCACGGGCACGGTGATGCTGTTGCCGTCCTGGCCATTGCCGGCGAACGAGAACTTGGCTGCATCCATCCGGCCGGAAAACAGGATGTCCGCCGCGTAGTTGCCGGCCTCGTCGAACACCACGAACAGGACCTTGGCCATCCGGCCGCGGCAGCCGCGCACGTTCGTCTCGGAGAGGATGTAGGCATCCAAGCCGCTGAGCGTCAGCTCGACCGACATCGGCGAACCGGAGTTGTCGCTTTCCTGCGACTGGCTGACCTGGCCGAAGTTGCCCACTCCCTGATAGGTGATGCCGTCAACCACCAGGTCGCCGGTGCCGGTATGCGCGAAAACCATGCCGTCAACGAAGTCGAGCTGCACGGCGTAGACCGGCATGAACCGGCCAGTGGCAATGATGTTCACCACGTTCTGGCTGAACGGGAATGCTGAGGGCATCAGAAAGCCTCCCTGAATTGATAGCTGCCGTTCGACACCACGGGGCGCACGGACATGGACCAGGTGTCAGAGGTCATCCGCATTTCCGAGTAGGGGTTGAGGTACTCGACAGCAGTACCGGCCGTGAGCGTTTTGCGGATCCGCTTGTTGAGCAGCACGGTCACCCTGCCCTGCGCATTTGCTGATGCAGGATCTGTGACTTCGAACATCTCGCCGGCGATGGTGATGTAGTCGCCGGCGCTGAAAGCCGGGGCGTTCGCCGTTGCGCCGCCGATGAGCATCGACCGCGCCTGAGCGTTACCGGTGACCACAGTCAGTGCGCCGACGCTGTTCGTCCTGCGCCTGGTGAAAGCTGGGAGGTTGAAGGTGACCATCATGCCGTCGAGTCTCCCAAGGAACGCCGACAGCTCGCGTTCCTGAACCCTCGTCAATAGCCCGAAGGTCAGCGTGCACTGCCAGTAGGCGCCCGGGTAGCCGATGATTTGCTGGGCGTTCGAAAGTGTCGACGTGAACGCCCTGCTGTTGTTGACGATGCCCCACGTCATTTCTGACGGGCGCAGCGAAGCCGGCCACGTGAGAGCCATGCGGTACTCCTTGGAAAAATCGGCGGTGTTTAGAGCTTGTGAATTTTGCTCAATGAGCCGCCCGGACCCAGCAATTCGCCAAACGATTCAGCGTGTCCTGTCTTCATGTGCGCCACGCTTCGATCAATCAGATCAAAGACCTCCTCGCCAACCTCATCATTGCAGAGGAGAACCCCCATGATCCGCCCCATGATCTCGGAGTTTAGGTTTGCACGATCACGCAACTCGTTTGGAGGTGTTTGGGCGTCTACCCCCTCAAAAACCACTGGAAAGATTGCACGGTTGATTACTTCGATTAGCTTCCCCGTATCTAAATCGGAAACCTTCATCGATTTCTCCTTATCAGTTGCATTGCTGGTCCGTTTTGCTTGAGGTCGCGCAGCATCATCTCGTAGCCGCCCCTCATGCCGCGGTTCGCGCCATCATCTGCAGCCTGCTTCAGCTGCTCGGTGGTGTTTGAATCAGGGCTGCCTTGGAAATAGAAGTTCTGCTCAATCGGTGGAAGGCTCATCGATGCAGAAGACGTAGCTGCTCTTGAAGTAGATGCCCCACCACCAACGTAGCCACCGTCAGCATAGCCCTTGGTGTTCGAGTTCATGCGCTCGAGGAATTCCCGGGCGCCAGGCTGGCTGACTACGTCTTTGCGCACCACGAACTCACCGCCGTGCACCACGCCCTTCGGCTCGAACTTGCCGCCGTCGCCGGTGTAACCACCGTCGGAGAAGCCGTACTTCGAGCTGTAACCGGCCGCCGATGCTCCCAGGCTCGACGATGTCGCCGCAGCAGAGCCGGCAGCAAAACCGTTGCCAGCAGCAGATGCACCAGCACCAGCCAGCCCGCTGAACAGCGTACCGAAGATGCCAACCGCCGCCTGACGCACCTGGATGCGGATCAGGTCGGCGATGATGCCGTCCGCCAGATCCTTGAACGACAGCTTCCCGGTCTTCACGAACTGGATAATGCCGTCTTCCATGTTGCTGAAGGCATTGGTGAACAGGTTGCGGGTTTGGCCGGCAACGTCGCGGGCCTGCTCGGAGTAGGTTTGAAACGCCGACGAGGCGCCGAGCGACCAGTCCGACTGGGCTTTGTCGACGTCCGAGTAATACTGCTGCTGCATCGCGAGGCGAGTTTGCAGCGCCGAACGCAGGGCTTCAGTTTCCTGGCTGTACAGGCTGTCGCTGATTCGCCCCTCGTTGTGCTGCTGCTCCAGTGCATCCAGTTGAGACTGGTACTGCTGCTGGATATTGAGCTGTTCCTGCAGGCGCTGCCGCTGCTGATCTCCCATTCCCATGCCGGCCAGGTTGTTGTCCAGCCCGGTCTGGGCCTTCGCCAATTGGCTTGCGAGATTGGTCTGGAATGCGGCGAGCTTTTGAGTCTCGTCGGAAGCGATCTTGCGCAGCGCGTTTTCCTTTTCGAGCGCTGCGTTCTTCTTCAGTTGAGCGGTGATCAGCTCCTGGTTTGCCAACAACGACTTTTGATCAGCCGTCAGGGTCTGCTTACCCTTGATGTCCGCGAGTTCCTGCTCCCACTTCACAAGCGCCTGGCCGGCAGCTCCGAGCTTATCGACCTCGCCCTTTTGCACGCCGATGAGTGAGGTCTGCTGCTGAAGGACGGCGTATTGCTGTTTGGCCTGATCGAGCGCCTTGATGCCGGCATTTTCTGTGTAGGCCTTTGTCTTCGGCTGGCTCTTGTCGAACTTGGCCTGAATATCAGCCACGACCTTGTCGATCTCAGCCTGAGATCTGCCAGCCTCTACCCCAAGCCTTCTCGCGTCGGCGATGTCCTTCGCCAGCTTGGCCTGATCGCCCAGCTCCTTTTTCGAGAGTGCGTTCCACTTGCTCTCGGCAGCGATGCGGTCCTGATTCTGGCGATTTGCTGTGGCATCGATTTCGGCTTTTGACGCTGCGACGTCTCTTTGCTGCTTCAGCGACTTGAGCTGAGCCTCAATGAATTTTGTCGACTGGCTATCCGGACCGAGCTCATCACTGAAGAAGTTCGAAAGAAAACCGCCAGATTTGCGGCCTTCCAGCACCTTCTCCAGATTCGCAATTTCCTGATTCAGGTCGGGAAACAGTGAGCTCTTTACGTTGGAGTAAGCATTACTAATTGCGGTACCGATATCGTTCCAGTCCCGCTCGACTTCCGAAAGAGACTCGCGATATTTTTTCAGCCGCTCCTGAGCATTTTGATTAAGCGACTCGCTGAGCGAATCAAGCGCCTCCTGTTTTTTGCCTTGGTTGTCGAGCCCGACGATCACCTCGTACTGGGCAGACGTGAGCAACCCATACTGTGCGCTGATCTTTTCAGCCGCCTTGGTGGCGTTGTCGCCCATATCTCCAAGAGACTTGGCGACTTCGCCGGCGCCTTTTCCAGTGAATTCAGATATCGAAGCGGACGCCTCGGCCAAATTCTTGAACTGCACCTGGCTCAGGCCACTGCTGGCTGCAAGAGCTACAACCGCGTCTTTGGCCTGGGAGAGGTTTCCGGTAATGATTGCGGTATCTTTTGATATCTTGGCAAGGCTCGCAGAGGTTTGACCGGAGTTCGCAGATCCAGAAAACAGGGCTTTATTGAAGGCGCTGACCTCTTTCTCGGCGTCGTAGTAGACAAGGGCCAGGCTGCCCGCTGCTGCCGCCGCTACGGTGAATGGGTTCACAAGGCTCATCAGGTAGCCGCCCAATGCTTTCGAGGCTGCACCGATCCCGCCAAAGGAGTCTTTGATCTGGGATCCCTGCTGCAGGAACACCGTCAGCGGCGCCTGCCCGCCCTGAAGCGAAATGAAGATGTCGGAAAACTGCGCTGGCAGCATTCTCATCGCGGCGGCCGTCTGTTTCGCTGTGTTGCCCGTGCGAGTCATGGAGTCGTTGAAGCGGGTTAGCTCGGTCCGAGTGGCGCTGATTTTCGATTGGTAGTCCGAGTAGGTATCCAGATCAAGGTTTCCAGCCGCGCGATGGCGTGCCAGTTCCTGCTCTTGGCGGTCAAGCTCGCCAAGTTTTTTGGTTAGCGGATCGATCCTGCCGAGCAGAGATTCGATTTCATCTCGCTCAGAAGCAAAGGACTTTGTAGCCTTATCGGCACTTTTCCCGGCACCTTCCATCCCGGTTCCGGCCTTGTCCATAGCTGGCTTGACGCGAAGCCCGGCGTTTTCGAGAGCCTCCAAAGCCTTCCGGGTATCCGATGCTTTCTGCTCTGCATCTCGGCTATCAATCTCCAAAACCAAGCGTGACGTTTGAGCCATACCTTTTCTCCGGGCATAAAAAAACCCGCCGAAGCGGGTTATTTGTGCAGGCATTCAGCTCTGCAAGATTTTGGCCTTTTCAGCCTCGTACTCAGTTTCGGTAAGCAGCCCCTTCTCTTTTAGGCTGCCGAGGCGCTCGATCTTCTGATACTTATCCTCGGCTGGCTCAGCTTCCGGGCGAACCCTAATCGGCTCAATCGGTGCAATGGAAGATGCCGACCATACGATCGAGACCACCCAACCTATAAGCGTCCAGCCGAGGAAGAGATTCAGCAAAAGGATCGAGTTGAAGTTCGGGTGCTTGCGGTGATAAGCGTTAAGCGTTGGCATGAAATAGATCATCCACACCACAAACAACAGAACCAGCATCCCAAGCGGCCCGGTATCGTTTTGCATGCCAAATCTCCCTGAAGTAATGGCAGCAATCTACCACCAACCGGAGGACCTCGACAAAATCACTCTTCGTCGCCAGCCAAACACACCGCATCCAAAGCAAACATCACGTCGTCAACCTCATCGCGCGGCAGCGGCGACGGATGCGATTCAAGCCAGTCGGAGATCTCCCGGGCCGACAGTGGCAGTGGAAAGGCGCCAGCCATGCCGGCGATGTAACGGCGCCCTCGGCACACGTTTCGGTAGAGGTTCAGCAGATAGGCGGTGATCGGATCATTTTCCGGCTCATCCGGTACCGCCAGCTTCAGGCGCGCGTAGACCGCACGGCGCTTTTCGCTTTCCCCGCCCCACTCTTGCTCCCACTCGAAGCGGCAGACTGCTTTCCCACCGACTCAGCTCGCTCTTCAGCGGCGTCTTTGGCGGCAGCTGCACCCTCGCGTAGGACGAAGACGAAGAACTCGATGTTGGTTTCCAGCAGCTCGGCGGCGATCGCCGGGCTGTACTTGATCGGGTTGCCCTCGGCGTCGAGTACGCCATCCCAGTCCTTCACGATGAAGCTCGCCAGCAGCATCGAGTGGTTCTGGTGCTCGGTCTTCTCGCCGGCGACCACGCCCACCTGCCCCTCTTCAAACCGCGCATCGTTGCGCTGAATACGGCGGCGCATGCGCTCCAGCGCAACCTGGTATTCAGGGTTGTCGATGCCGGCCAGCAGCACTTTGGTGTCCTTGTCGAAGTTCGCCCAGCGCTCGCCGGTGACGGCCGGCTTCTTTTTGCCCAGTTGCAGAGCCATGGTAATTCCTCAACGCCGCGCCAATAAAAGGGCAGCCCCGGCCGGCGTGAATGCCAGGGCTGCCAAAGGTCGAGCAGGTTTATGCAGTGACGGTGATCGCCGTCGTGCTGGTTTTGGTGACGTCCGACACGCTGGTGGCGGTGATCGTCGCGGAACCAGCGGAAACGCCGGTGACCAGGCCAGAAGAGCTGACAGTAGCGACGCTCGGCGCCGAACTGGACCAAGTGACGTTTTGCGCGGCTTCGGCCGGCAATGCCGACGCAGTGAGCTGACGAGTCGCGGCAACCGCGATGGAGGCGGTCGTAGGCGCCACCGATACGCTGGTCACCGGCACAAACGGAACACGGGTGATGGTCGGGCTGACCTTGGCAACGGTGTAATTCAGCGTCACCTCGATCAGATCGCGCTTGCCACCATTCGGCAGTTCGCCGTCCACTTCCACCGCCGGGAAGTTGAAGGTGTACTTGTTGCCCAGGCTGTCGGTGATCGGGAACACGACACCAATCGGGGCGCGGGTGAAGGTGTTCTTCCAGATCTCCCAGGCCCGCTTCGACCAGGCGAGCGTGATGCTGCCGGTGATCGCCGCCTCGGTCGCAATGTGTGCACCCGGGCCGAGACTGTCTGAGCCAAGGCAGCGCTGCGTTTGCAGGCTGTTGTCGAGGTTGACGGTCATGGCCGAGACGCAGGCCACGCCTTCCAGAGACTGGCCGTTCACCAGGATCGTGCCGACGTTGTTGTTCGACAGGAACGGGGTGGTGGTCGGCGCGTTCGGCGAAACGACGATCGAGGTCTCGCTGTCGGTGTAGTCCAGGCACGCCATATTGAAGGTGGCAGTGATCTTGCCGTCAGACGGGATGTCGAGCGCGAAGGTCGAGACGTGCGCACCCTTGAAAACGCCGTAGACGCCGACGTCGTCGTAACCCTTGGCGATGCTGAAGGTGTGGCGGGTGTCACCGACGCTCAGCACGTTACCGGCCCAATTGCCGTAGAACGCGGCCTCCAGCAGCTGATCGAACGAGCCGAACGAGAATTCCGCCGTCAGATCGCCGCCGATATCGATGCTGGTGGCCACCGAGCCTTGGCTCAGCCGAGTGTCGGTGATCTCGTCACTGACTTGGGTGTTGACGGTCGGGGTCAGCGCATTGCCGGTCAGGCGCAGCGTGTCCCAGGTGCCGGTCGGGGTAACGCCCGGCGTCACCTCGGGGATGATGTGTGAAACGACTTTTGCGCCAGAGCTCATTGGAGCCTCCTATTCGCGGGCATAAAAAAACCCGCTCAAGGCGGGGTTGGCTGGCCCAATGGGCTGGTTACTTGCGGTGCAGGATCCCGCCAGGCTGGAGCTCCTCGCGGAGGACTTCGCGAACGGTTTCGGCAATGGGCTTGATTTGCTCAGCCTGCGCAGCCATCGCACTGACAAGCTCCGTCTGGGAAATGAGGCCTGCGAGCTCTTCGAGGGCTTGCTCAGCATCTCGATCGTTGACTGCGAAGCGATCCGCGCTCACCAGAAACTGCGAGGCAATACCCAGCCCGATGCCAGCAGCCACATACTGACCATTGAGCAGCTCGGTTTTCACGCTCCACTGCGGGGTCAACTTCGGATTCTGAATGCCGGCTTCGTCGATCGACTCCTGACGGATGTACGTCACGCCATCAACGATGATGAATGGTTTTGGCGAAGGCTCTGCTGCGGACGGAGAGCCAGACTCCTCCTTATCAAGATCACCGATCCTGACCGGGCCCATCGGCCCTCCGTTGATCTCGAGCAACCCTTTGGTGAACTTCCAGCCAGACACGCCTGGCACATAATCTGCGCTTTGCATTTTCCCTCTCAGCCGGCTCGAAACCGGATGTTGACGTTAATTTGGTAGAAGCCCTCGAACTCGCCGGCGACCACTTGGCTGGCTTCCATGCATTCAAGGTCACCGGACTGCCAATAGGCGAAGTGAGCTTCGAGCGCGTCGGCCAGTTCATTGATGGCCTTGGTGCCAGTGCGCTCCCGAGCGAAGCACTGAATGCTGATCTGCCCGGGCTTGCGGGTGTGCGGCCGGTCAGCCATTCCAGCCATGAAGGCCGAGGCGTACTGGATATTCAGCCGGCACCAGAGGCCGGTCGCCGGCGGCGTGAACACTTCCGGCTGGTTCGGGTAATCGATCCGCGCTTGGTCAATGCCAGTGAAGGCGACCATGCGCGCGGTGATGAGCGCCCTGATTTGCTCGAAGGTCATGTATAGGCCTCGGATACGCCGATGAAGGCAAGGTCATAAACCCCGCCGGGCGCCTGCGTGGAATGCCCCAGCTCCAGCATCTCGCCGTAGGGACTGTTCGTTTGGATGTAGATGACGGGAAACTGGCCCGATGCCTTGATGAGCATGCTGCCCTTGCTGATCGTTTCGCGGCCAGACGGGTCGATGTTGTCGGTCACCGTCATGTCCGGAGCGCCGATCGAGACCAAATGACTGCCTCGGAATGTGCCGCCGATGTACCCCTTCCCAGCCGCCTGCGCTTTGACGAAGTAGTTCTCTTCGCGCTCCCGCTTGGTCAGCTTCTTTAAGGCCTTGCCACCGGTGCGCGCAGCGTTGCGTGCGTCGACGTTCGCGTCATAAGCATCAGCCAGCGCTACGTTCTTCGTGCGCAGCGCCACGTTGGCCTGCCATAGGTCAGGGTTACCGACCGGCGAACGGTTCACTACCTCCGTGAGCATGGCGGTCGCGATCACGCGAGCCATCTGAGTGATGTCCTCGCCTGCCTGGTCGGCGAACTCCGTGAGGCTATGGCTCCAGCCCGCTTTGTTGGCCATCAGACTTTCCTCAGCTGGATCTCGTAATGGGCGCCGGCCGGATCGGTCTGGACGTTGACCACGTCGAAATCGTTGATCTTGTGTCCGATGTCCGGAACCCCGCCGATCGTTTCGTTGGTCAGTGCGATCAACAACTGGTCGGTGGCGCGGATATTCACGCCGTCGACCTGGGCAATCTTGAAGGCGTCGAACACGCCCCTGCCGGTGTAGGCGATCACAACAGGGTCGCCCGCCACCTCATTGACCGGATCCCACGTTCCCGGCAGCGTCACGCCGCCGCTGAATGGCTTCACGGCGTCCGCTAGATCAGTGTCGAAGGCCTCGGCCAGATCCGCCTGGATCTCTTCACGTAGGCCCATGGGTCACCTGTACACGTTGAAGCTGAAGCCGCTGGCACGCCATGGCGCGAGCAGCCCTAGCGCGAACTGGATTCCATCGGGCAGCGCGGTGGACTTGCTGGTGTCGATCGAGGCGAACGTCTTGCTGGTGGTCACCGATCCGGCCTTCACCGTCTTGGCTTCCAGCGATCCTTCCGTTTGTTGCTGGTAAAGTTTGCCCTCGGAAGCGACTACCGCCAGCTCGGCGCCGGCCTGCTTCACCCCTTCTGGAATGGCGTCCATATCGACACCGACCAGGTTGAGCGAGGTCAGATAGGCATTCGCCTGCAGCACGGCGCGGGCCTTCTTGTAGTCTGGTGCCCATGAAGGTCCGAGCTCGGCGTCCACGTCCGCCACGGTGATGTAGGTAGCCATCAGGCCTCCGCTTGAATGAGTGGGGCCGAAACCCCGGGTGCTACTGGTTGGCCTTCAGCAGAGCGAGCAGCTCAGGCTTCGAGTCGTTGACCTTGTAGGTCACGCCCTTGGCGTCGAGCTGTTCCTTGATCTGCACGACGGTAAGATCATCGAGAGCTGAGCCGTTGTTCTGCGGTCCAGGAGTCAGCCGCGCGACTTCTGCGCGGAGCGAATCAACTTCACCCAGCAGCTCATCGCGCTTGCTCTTCAGTGAGGCGATGCCTTCGTGAATAGAGGTCAATGCATCGAACAGCCGAATCGGCAGTTCGCCGGCGCCAGGATGTTCCAGTGGAGCGAGACCCTCGGTCGCTTCGATCAACAGCACGACGCTGTCGCGCTCTGCATTCAACTTGTCGATCAGCTCCTGCAGCGCCGCGCCTTCCCCGCCGCTTTGGCCATCGATCACCAGAACCGTCGCGGGAGCAGCCTGTCGCAGTGTCACTTCAGGCACATCGAAGGCTTCACCCTCGCGGTCTTCGGTGACGTTCGCATCGACGATGCGCAAGCCGCGCTCCTTGGCCAGCGCCTTTACGTTTTCCCGGTACTGGTGGAACGGACCGGGCAGATACCAGATTTTGTTGCTCATGATCATGTCCTCGCGGAGCCGGGTACAAAGCCCGGCTCAACAGTCAGGGGTTACTTGGAGGCGTCACCGATCAGAGCAACACCGGCGGTGTGCTTGATGCTGGTGGCAGTCTTGTCCCAGTTGGTGCCGGTCGCCAGTTCGGCGTCGGTCGGAGACTTGCCGCCGGCGGTGGTGTCCCAGGTGTAACCCTTCAGACCCAGGCCGAAGGTGTAATCGGTCTGTAGCGTGGTCTCGATGCGCTCCTTGCCGTTGGTGGTCTGGACGTTGCTGATGATGTCGCGGCCGTCGTGCACCATCGCCGCGCCTTGCACCAGCGACAGGACGATTTCCTTGTTCGGCGTACCGGTCTGCATGAGCGCCGGCGCGTCAGTGACCACCGAGATCTTGCCGAGGATGTCCACTACGCGGACGTTGCCCGCTTGGAACAGCTGCTCGCTGTTGGTGAGCGCCTGACCGACCAGCTTGTGGTAGGTGGTGCCCTGCATGATCTGGGTGACCAGCGACTGGCTCGCATCGCCGAACTTCGCGTGAGCGTTGTTCAACGCGGCCTGGCTGATGCCGGCGGTTGCAGAGACGTCGTTGACGGCTGCCGCCTGAGCGGTGATCGCGGCAACCAGTGCGGCGATCGCCGTGTTCAACTGATCCTTCAGCAGGATCTCGGCGAACGCGCGCGAAGCGACTTCAATGCCCTGAGCGGTTGGTCGCTCCAGCCAGGTCATCTGCGATGGCTCGTAGCGGATCGGACCGAAGCCACCGGCCACCTTCACCGAGGAGTTTTTCAGCTCGGTCAGGTCGGTGATCGGCGCTGCACCGTTGGCGGCGTAGCGATCAACGCGGCGCTGGGCAGCAGCCAAGGTCTGGAAGAACGACTCCTGAAGGAAGTCGCCGGTGAAGCCGTCAGGCGACAGCAGGATGGCGCCACGGCTGGCAGCGTTGAACGCCACCAGCATCTGATCCAGCGTCTCGATGGTCGCCGGCATTACGTATTCGTTGAAGACCTGCATTTGCGACAGGGACATGAGTGATTTTCCTTATTTCTGAGGGAGGTCTGGGAACCGGCTCGCGATTGCGGCCTGTCGTTCCTCTTTGGTGCCGCCGATGTTTCCTTTTGCGGCCCCGCCGCCTTTCCCAGCACCGCCGGCCCCGCCGCCCGATGCCTTGCTACCAGCGATCAGCGGACCGAAGGCCGGATCGTTGGTGAATTCTGCTTTCAGCTCATCCAGCGTTGCCGCCGAGAGCTTGCCGGCCGCGTCCAGCACGACGACGGTTGGTTTTCCGTCGCGCTGCTCAACGCTGAGCCGGCGCTCGATGTGGGGAAGCAATGCCTTGGCGCTGCCAGGGATGGCCAGAGTGGTCGCGATCTCGGTCGCAGTACGACCCACGGTCAGATCCCGGATCTGGCCTTGAAGGGTGGCATTCGTGCTTTCGAGTTGGCCGGTCAGCTCAGCTTCGCGGCGGGAGTACTTTTCGGACCAGGACTTTTCGAGCTCTTCGACGTTGCCGGACTTGCGCAGCGCTTCTTCTCGATCCAGTCGAGCCTGCTCTTCAGCAGCCTTGCGCTTGTCGGCCTCGGCCTTCTTCTCGTCCAGGAGCTCCTGGACTTTGGATTTCAGGCCGGAAACATCTTCCGGTTGTGGCAGTCCTTCAATGCCGAGGACGAACTTGCCGTCCTTCTCGACGTACAGGGCCTGGATGGATTCGTCGACGCCTTCGAGGCTGTCCAGTTGGAATTTCAAGGTCATTGCTGTCTCCCAGAGACGTTGGGCAGGCCCTGCCTGCAGGAATAAAAAGGCCGGCGGTTGGCCGGCCTCTAGTAGATAAACTGGATAAGCTTGAGGGAGCACTCAGGGAGTGATATATTTTACTCAAGGAGCGACATTTCGCTGCTCCTTTAACCCGAATAGTGAGGTAATCAGAAATGTTGAAACACCAATTCATTCTCGGTGAGGATGGCCAGCCAATTTTTGCCGTCATCCCGTACGCTGAGTACGCTGACGTCTTCGGCGCTGCGCGAGCAGAGCCGACCGGCCACGTCGACCACCCAATCCCCCTCTCGATCCCACTGCCGAATGCAGGAGCAAGCGCTGCCATCGATCTGCCGCGGTTCGTTGAGTACTGGGTGCGTTGTGGAATCCAGAGCCTTCCGATCAACAAGCGGGCGAAGCCGTTTCACGAGTTCGAAGGTCGAGAGCTCTTCTCCTTGGAAGCGCTCATTCGCACCTGCTTCATCTCCGAGTCGTACCGCAACACGATGCAAGCGGTGAACGAGGTAACGGACAAGCTGGTCGATACTGGACTTTTCCGCGAAGTCCGCTTCAACCAGGCTCGCCTGTTACCGGGCCAGATTTTCCAGCGTGAGCAGGCGATCCTGGAAGCACAAATTCTCCCCTACTCCCGCAGCGTGAATTGCCTGGAGATCGTGTATGACAAGGCGAAGGAGTACTGCAAGCAACATCCCGTCGCCCCGGACCAGAAGATTCCGTCCGCTTGGTTTAATCGAGGCCATGCCTAAAGCACAGGAGCGCGTGACACAGTCGTGCGCTCCTTCTTCTACGATGCAAAAGCCTTTTCAAACGCCATCGGCTCACGCTCGCGCAGTTGCTGGAGGGTCAGCGTCTTGCCGTTATCGTCGATGAACCTGTCGAGGGTTAGCTCACCTTTGCTGAACAGCGCATACCGGTTCGGCCCGAGGATGTCGCGCTGGAAGGCCGCCGGCTGACGAGCCAGCCATACCTGATAGCTCGTCTTGCTCGACACAAGCGTCACCCCGTCAGGGCCGATTGAGGGCCGCGTCGAGCCTTTAATTTCACGCGCAAACTCGTCCTTCAGCACCGGGATGAGCGTTGTGCGGCAGCCCCAGTGATACGGCGGCTTCGGCCCATCCAACGGGATAATCGTCTGGTCGACGCTCATGCAGAACAGCGTGGTCTTCGAGTCCAGGGTCGCCACCCTGCGCATTCCTGCGAGGATGTCGTCGTTCGCCTTCAGCGTCTCCACTCGCGCCGTGCTGGCGATGTGGTTGGTCATGGTGCGGACCAGTGTGCCGGCCTGATCCTGCTGCAACTGGTGAATGCTGGTCAGTCGGCGGCTGATCTGCTGGCTGGTTTCGCCCAGGCTCGAACCGATCTGAATTTCGCCGATGATCTCGGCGGCCTTCTTGGTTCCGAATTGGTCGAGCGCACCACTGATGCTGATGCGCTGGATGCCTTTGCGTGCTTCGAGTTGCAGCGGATCGGCCAAGGCCGCGGCGGAGATCATCTCGGCCGATGGCACATGGAGCTGAACCACCGCCCGGACCACTTTGCCCAGCATCGTCGCGTTGAACTGCGCCTCATACGTTGCGAACTCGCTGAGATCCAGCTGCGTGCGCCCTTTGAGGTCGTCGTAGATGCCCCGCAAGTCGCCCTGAAGCGTTTCAATCTGAGAGTTGTACCGACGCGTACCGTAAGCGCTCAGGCCCTCCGAAACGCGCTGCTTAGCGGTCTTGATGGCTTTGCTGATGAACGACGCCACACGCTTCAGGTTTCCGCCAGCATACCGCTGGACGTAAATCTGGTGCCGCGTGGCGGCGTCCTCAAGAAAGCCTTCATTACTCATCGTTCCCGCCTACCGGTGGCGCGCTGGCCAGCTCTTCGTCGATCTTCTCGTCGGTGCGATCAGCTTCAAGCACACCGCCCTGACGCAGATTCACCCGGACATCCGACTTCGCAATGAAGCCTTGTTGCCACAGTTGCACCTGGGCAACGATGTCTTGCGCGGTCATCGTCTCGTCGAAGAACGACTGATTTAGCCAGAACACCGTGCCCTTCTCGTCCGGCGCATCCATCATAAAGCGCTCGGCGTCGAGGATGGCTCGCTTCAGCGCCTCGGATACGTTGCCGGCAATAGTCCCCAGCACGCTGTTGTCGGAGCTGTACCGGATTCGAACAGCCTCTGCCGTCTCGGCGCCGCTGCCCTTCTGGACTACACGGGCGCCGATCATCAGCATCTGCTCTTCCTTGTCCTTCATCAGGGTTCTGGCGAGCTGGGTTTCGGTTGCCTGCAGCATGACTGCGGATCCGGACTTTCCGAGGTTATGTCCGCGCCGCGAACCGATGTGCATGCCGTTCGGGTTCAGTTTCGCGAACTCGTCGGCTTCAATACTGGTGGTGATGAACAGTGTCGGCTGGCTGCTGATGAAGCCGCTCTCCTCCACCGTGGCGCTGTTGCCGTAGTGCAGGATGTTGACGTCGGCCAGGTCTTCCAGCGGAGACTTGTCGATGCTGGCGTCGTTGTTCTGGGCGCCGTAGAAGCTGAACGGGATGTGATCGAAGGGCTGGCCGGCCTTGTCGGTAGGCTGCGTCTCCTCAATGCTTTCTTCGCCCTCCTTGTAGACGCGCTGAATGTATCGCCCATCGACCAGCAGCAGGACCCGGTTCTGCGTGTACGTCTCGCGGGACAGATCGGCGGCATTGAACTCGGATACGCACTCCCGCAGGTTCACGTACACCAGACGCTTCACGCCATCGATCACCTGCTCGTCCCAGTCGATGATCGATAGGGCGTCGTAATGGTGGATCAAGGCGCGCTTGGTAGCGAGATCAGCCATCGAGCTGACACCGCTTTCAGTGGCCACGGTCGGGAAGTCGACCAGAAAGCCGCCTCGCCCGCTATCCAGGCACTCGCCAACCGATTCTTTCGACAACTGCTCAAGGCTGGTGCCGTCGCCGCTGGCGTTTTCCTTCAGGTACTCCACCGCAGTCGGCAGTGACAGCTCCGCCGTCTTGCGAAACACTGCCCCCATCAGACCAGTGCGCGTGCGATCGGTGATATTGAGGAACATCGCCCGCTTCTTGTACTGCTTATACCGAGCCAGGTTCTCCGGAGATTTGTTTTCCGGGTCTGGCATCGGCAGGTATTCGTCGTGCTTGCGCACCTCACGCGCACCGGCTACGCAGCGTTTCACCAACTGCCAGCCAGGCAGGGCTTGTGCGTACTCTGCCCGGGGAGTGCTGAAATTCGCCATGGATGGCCTCAGAAGCTGAATGTGACAGGAATGTGCGTGACCGGCCTGATGATCGGGTAGTCGTGGTGGATGAAGTAACCGCCAGCGTCGTTCGCGTGGTCGACGCCTGACTTCTTGTCGGGCTCGCCATTCGGCGCCCATACCTGCTGCTCCAAGCCGTCCGCATATGTTGGGCAGCGCAGCGGGTTTACCAGGTAGCGCCGCTCGCCATTGGCGTTGCAGAACATCGCGTTCATGGCGTTGATGCGGTCTTTCACCGGCGGGTTCGCATCTGGTGCGATGACGCTGAATCCCGCTTGGCGCAGGATGGCAATGTCTGTCTCACTGGCATTTACCGACTTGCGGGAGCCACCCGAGGCATCCGGATAGATTCGAATCTCACAGGTTTTCTCGTAGTCCTTGCCGTTGTAGCGCCAGTAGCGCTCCTTGATGCGCCGGATCATGTCCGGGGTATCGAAGCCATCGATCAGCTCGTCGACTGCCCGAGGCTTCCCGTCTGCACGCTTGACGTGCGTGATTGCCGCCATCTTGCCGACGTTGAAGTCCATGCCGATGAAGAGTGGCTCGCCGGGCTCCACCGCATCGAAGCAGCCATTCAGCTTCCGGTCGTACGCGTGGTAGATCGAACCAGCATTCAGGTTGACGAACTGGCCGTTGAGATAGGCCAGGATCAGCTGCGGCGGGTAAGACTCCATCAGGGATGGAATGTAATCGGGTGGCAGGTTCAACTCGTTGTCGAACGTGCTGGCCTGTACCAGCCCATACATGCCTTGCAGCGAGGGCTTCTCGCGCAACTGCTTCACGAACTGCTGGTATACGAACTTGAAGCCTTCCGGCGTCGTGGTCACGTCTACGCCGTTCTTGAGCCCCGGCTCGTTGTAGCGCATACGGGCAATGATCTTGCGCCAGGCGTGTTCAGCCTTCAGTGCGGGCAGGACGTCCAACTCATCCACCAGCGCATGTCCAATCTTGAAACCGACAATCGTCTGCGGCTTCTCCATCGAACGGCAGATGGTCGTGCTGCGATACTGTCCGCCGCTGTAGAACTCGACCTCCTTGTCGCTCTCCTTCGTCTTGACCTTCAGGCCCCAGTCGAAAGCCACCTCTTCAATCGTCGGAAAGAAGATGTCGCGGATCTGCGGGTAGGTCGGCGCGAAGTATCCCGAGTTGATCCTCGGCCACTCCCAAACATGCTTGCAGATACCGGCGCAACCTACCCACGTCTTACCCGAACCGAAACCGGCAACAAAGCCGCGAAACTTGTTCTCCATCTGGAGGAAGCGCGCCTGCGGGACGTTAAGCGTCGGCATCAGGCTTCCTCGCATCCACCACGTCGACCTGCACTCGCGTGGGCGGCACGTTGTCGTGGGGGTTCTCGTTCTTGGTCTGGCGATTGACGTAGATGTCGCCAACCTCTTTGGCCGCCTGCTCTAGTAGCTGAGCAGTGAGGGCCATGTTCTTCATGCTCTCGGCCTTCTCAGCCATCCGCCCCAATGCGCGAAGCCGATAGGCTCTATGGGCGATCGGGATGTCCGCAGTCTCGGCAGTGAATCGCTCTCGGCAGGCATGGAACATGTCCGCCCAGCGCGGTGCCAGGCCACGTCCTGCGTACTTCGTTGGGTCATGCCCCTCACAGGTCTGGCGACTGACATCTATGCCGAATTCTTTCTTGACGGCCTCCACCACCTGAGAGGGTGTATCGAAGCAGGCCAGAGCCTGAACAATGAAGGCTTTGACCTCGCTTCGTAGTGCTGCCATGTGAATTTCATCCGTCAGGACCTGTCAGGAATCAGGCCGACTTGAGCAGACAGGTTCCGCAGGCCCTCGATATATTCGATTTCGGCGTCATTTCAGATGTGCGCCCATGTTCTTCTTGCTGCCACATCCCTAACTGTCGCCATCGACACGCCGAATTGATCAGCCAACTCAGCCTGAACCGATCTCGTCAGCGGCTTGGTCGCGCGAATGACGCGAACGTGATCTTCAGTAAGCTTGGAATAGCCGTTGCGCTCACCTTCAGCGGCGTTGGCGCCATGGTCATATCCATGCTTCCGGTTGCCTGAGGCGCTCACCCACTCCAGATTGAGCAGGTCGTTGTTGGATCGAGAGGCATCAATATGATTTACCTCGGTGGCGTCCACTGGCTTTGGCAGGAAAGCTTCAGCAACCAGG
This sequence comes from Pseudomonas sp. MWU12-3103b, assembly GCF_023100615.1. NCBI lineage: Bacteria > Pseudomonadati > Pseudomonadota > Gammaproteobacteria > Pseudomonadales > Pseudomonadaceae > Pseudomonas > Pseudomonas sp. MWU12-3103b. The sequence goes on along the minus strand of NZ_JALMEY010000013.1, from coordinate 169,773 downwards.
CGGTGGACACGCACGGATTTTCGCTTTCCGGAATCGGTTAGGTTCACCGACGGATACCCGGAGACCAGGAACTGCGAAAGAATTGCTCCAGCGACTCCGCTGTTTCGCGTCGTAAGTCTCTTGATTCGTCCACGATCACTGACCGCGTAGTTGGGCCAGTCCAGAATCTGTTTCCATTGCTCTTCCACCTATGCAACTCCTCTGATGCAAGTACCACAGGACCGGGCAATCGAAGCCTTTGAGACCTCTGGGGAACCGTTCGCCGCGTCAACCATTCGCTGGACGTCTTTTGATGCGCCGTATCGCCTGACGACACCAACAAATTCCTCGACATCATGCCCGCGGATACAAAGCTTTGGCGCGCCCTCTTTTGTAAATTTTGGAGCCCCGTACTGATCAAGCTCTTGAGCTATATGAAATAACTCATGCTCGACCAACGCACAGAAGTCAGCGTCGGAACAGTCGGCGCAGTAGTCGGCGGCCAGGGTGATGATGTAGGCCGGCACGTCGCCGAACCAATCCAGCATCTGCTGTTCCATCCGGGCCTTTTGCCAGCCACCGGCGCGGAACGCTACCTGCTCTGCCTGGCCCACCACCGTGCGCCCCTTCTTCGTGAAGGCAGCAGACGCCCACATCACACGAATGTCCGCATCGATCAGATGGGCGTGCTCTTCGTTGTGGATGCTTCCGGTGTCAGCGAGGATCTCGGCTTGGAGCCATTCCCAAACTTCAGGCGCCGGGATCAGGCGAATGCCAAAGCTGGACAGCTCAGACAGGTCGAGCAGTGAAGCCGGCGGCATTGGCCTATCCATTCACTCCTCCGTGTCGCGACACAATTTGCTGATTCGCGATACGTGTCGCGACTTACTTGGATCGACGTTCGATCCCGCCCGGTGCCTTGTCACAACGCATGCAGTGCTCACAGTTCAATGTCCGGCAAAGCCACGCTTTCACCCGCTGCCACCAGATGACCATGAAGATGTGACGCATACCGGCAAGGGCCAGCGAGACGTGAAGCGTGATCCCGGCGGTGGTCGGGCCGATGATGAAGATGTTCTGGTTGCGGCTCATCACCACAAACCCGCTGATGGCGATCGCCGAATAGATCAGCTTGCCGAGGATGCCGTCCCGCACTTTCCCGCTCAGAACACACCAGGTCGCCCACAAGGCAATCAAGCCGCAGGCAATGGAGTTGATCAGTTCAAGACTCATGGTGGATTGCCTCCCCCGAACCGCTGGCGAATGAGCGCCCAGAGGTCAGCGGCTTTGATGGCCCGGTTGATGGCTGCGAGCAGCGATCCGCCGAAGGTGCCCAGCAGGAAGCCCACACCGGCAACGATGTTCGGCTCGGTCACGCCAAGGTACGCACTGACCATACCGGTCAAGTACAGGGCGCAGGCCACTCCAGTGGTGAGGAAGATCAGCCAGGCGCGCCAATCGGTCAGATCGTCCTTGTGCCACCAACTGGCGACGATGACGCCGAACAGGCCGGCGATCAGCAGATCCAATCTGTCGAGCAGGCGGTGCAAAAAATCCATGCGCTCGACTCCGTGGGCATGAAGAAACGAAAAGGCCCCTGCAAGTGCAGAGGCCCTGAATAGGTGCGCTCGTCTTTCCGAGCTGTCTGCCAAAGACTCTCCCAACGTCGACGCCCCTATGCATCGATCTCGCTGATCCAGTCTCGCGCCACCCCGAAAGCAAGTTTGAGGTCAGGGTGCGCGGGCTGCCGGCGTTGATTCCGTACGTCGCACTATCCGGCTATCGACGTCCAGGCCTTCCCGAAGGCTGTCCTGGCTACAGTGTTGCTGGCTGGCATTGGAGGACTCGAACCTCCGACCGGGCGGTTAACAGCCGCCTGCTCTACCGACTGAGCTACATGCCAATGTGGTGCCGCCACGAGGATTCGAACCCCGGGCCATTCGCTTACAAGGCGACTGCTCTACCACTGGAGCTATGGCGGCGAATTTCAGGCAATAAAAAACCCGGCGCGGTGGCCGGGTTTCGTTTATCACTCCTCGATACGCGCAGGAATGACAGGATGGGGTTAATTTCGCTCATCCGCTCACTGATGTCAACAGGCAATCATGCAGCTTGTTCAATCAGCAAACCTTCCACCTCCAGAATGTCGGCAGCGTGCGCCAGAGCCTCGTCGACCAAGACGTCAGCAGCCTTGCCGATATCCTGCCGCCACCGACGTCGAGTCGATTCCGGCGTCCCGTCGTTGTCCCAGGTGTTCATGTCGTAGAAGCTGTCCTTCAGCACGATCATGTCGGCCGATCGGGACTCGTCTCTCTTCGCCTTGGCCTGGCCTGCCGCCAGCGCAGCCCTCACCACTGCTTCGCGACGCCACTCCGGTGCATCGAGCGGGATCTCGACGGATACGGACGTGGCCACCTTCGGCCGCGCCCCCTTCAGCTGCGGGATAGCCCAGGCAGTGGTCGCCTTGAACAGAAACAGCTTCGGGGCCGGGGTGTTGATGAGGGTCTGCAACGCTGAGATCGCTTGCACCTTGCGTCCCTTGTGGGTGCTGTACTTCGCCACAAGCGCATCCCAGTGCTTCGGCTCGAGCGCACTGTGCAGCCGGGCAGACACCCAGCAGTCCACCTGCGTGCGGTCGATGGTGTCGGCGCCACGGGAACGGACCAGTGTCGCCAGATCGCCGCCCTCCTCTTCGTCGGCAGAGTTGTACAGCTTCTGCCATGCCTGTTTGCTGGTGTTGTCGATGGCCTCAGCCGCGAGGGCGGAGACAACTGCGTTCAGAACGCCTGGATAGATCATGCTACAGCCCTCTTCAGTTCGCGGGTCTTGGCTCGGTATTCGGCCTTGATGGTTTTGATTTCTTCGACGGTGAGCTTCTGGGGCTGATGAGGCCCTTCAATCCAGGCCACCTTGTCGGCGCCGATGCGCTGCACCAACCGGATGCGGTACTCGACCGCGTTGCCGGACAGGTTGCGGTTGCACTTCACGCACTGGCGGTGGATGTTCAGGGGTTCGAAGCGCAGCTCCGGACAGGCGCCGACGGATCGGTAATGGCCAGCGTCCCAGCGGCTGCCCGTCATCAGGTCACTGTCGTTCGGCATTGAGTCGCAGCTGATGCACGGCAGGTGCGCATCACGCAGGCGGACGTATTCGTTCACCGCGGCCTGGGCTTCGCGCAGGTGGTCAGCTCTGGTCTTCAGTTTCTCTTTGCGGACTTTGATCTCGCGGCGACCGAGTTGGGCGATGGCTTTGCTCGCTCTCTCGCTATTCGCCGGTGCCATTGCCAGAGCGCACTTCGGACTGCACACCGCCTGCCCCAAGCGCTGCGGCGGGAAGCTGATACCGCATGCAGGGTTTTTGCACTTCTTTGGCTTGGGCTTCTTGATAGGGGGTTCGGTTCTCATCAGAGAAAATCCTCCGAATTGACACGCTTCCCCGTGCGACGGAAGTACTCAGCGCTTTTTGCATTGGCCAGCAGCTTGCAGCGGTTGCAACATGAGCCCTTAGCTCCAGCCTTAATGGCCTTCGCCGTTCTCAGGACGTAGTAGCCGCATACACACTTACAAACCCACCGAGCCTTTGTTTCGGCCGATATGCCAAGCACGATCAGTCGACCGAACTTAACCCCTACGAGGTTCAAGAAACCTGGCAAGCACAGCTCAAGATCGGTCGGCTGCCGGATCGAAAGCGGAAGCTCCGAGTCGGCGTGCTTCTCATCTACGTGATAATCAAACGACTCACCGCGCGACACGACCCGCGCCGCCACGGAATTCACCGGGCGATCATTTCCATTTTTCATGCGGCCTCCTGGCTCAGAAGATCATCGAAGTACACGCCCTGCGGAGCGAAGCGCGCGACAATGCGGTCGGTGTACGCAACGCCTTGGGCGCGATTGAACAGGCTGGTCACCGGAAACCCGTCAGGACCAAAGAGCTTGCACTCCCCCATCAGGGCGAGCTTCGCCTCGTATGGCAGGTGCCGCATCACCCGATACCACTCAGCCTGAAAACCGGCGTCCTCGTTCAGCAGGATCTGCACCCCGATGTGCAGCTTGCAGTAGCACCTAGCGTCGGCGGCGTCGCCGATCTGGGTCATCTCGGAGATGCGTTTGTACATCGCGAACCACAGCCGGTTCTGGTCGAGCGTACGATCCTTGCCTGGGCGCAGCGAGACCACCACGAACTTCTTGTCGCGGAACATGGCGCTGAGCTTGGTGATCGCCTCGGAGAGCTTGGCCTGACAGTTGACACTGATCTTGTCAGTCATGACGGCCAACCTTGCTCGGGAGACCGTCGATCATCTCCCCGAGCTGCTTTGTCAGTCGGTCGTTCTCGGCCAGCAGATCCAGCGCCACCTCCTCCACGGTCTTATCCCCCAAGAATTCCTGTAGCGCATCGGTATTGCGCTTCCACTCCGCGCAGTCAGCCTTCCAGGCAGCGACCTCACTCCACAGCAGGGACTGGAGTTTCTGTTTGTCGATGGTCATGTCCGTTTCTCCGTGTCCTTTCTGCCGAACTTGGCCAGCAGTTGCGCCCGTGCGGCGGCGCCGGTGGTTGGGACGCCCTGAGTGGCCAGCAGTCGTGCTTGGCGCTGGCTGGCGAATTCCTCGGCCAGTTCCAATTCGCTTTTCTGGCTGTCGTGCCCGATGCCCGCGGCGATCTTCCCGTCCAGTGGCTGGTTGGTCTGTGCGCGGCGCAGGATCACCTCGTAGTTACGGTCGAATCTGGCCCGCAGGCCCTTGTCTTCCTGCTTTGCCGCTCGCAGGTCAAACAGTCCGGTGGCTTCCGCCGCGAGCTTCACCGCTTCGTGGCTGTAGGTGCCCATCAGCGCCTCAAGCCAAGCGTCGGCCGGTGTGGGCATGCCGAAGTCTTCAGGACCGGGCACGCACATGGCGATGAACTCACCAACGCTCGGCGCGAAAGGCTTCTTGAGCTTGCGGCACTTCTGGATGCCGAACTCGATCTGCTCCAGGGAGCGAATACCAGCGTCGGCGAACTCCTTGATCCATTCGGCCTTGGCGGCGTCGAGTGCTTCGGTGGATGGCCAGGCCTGGCGCCATGCCGGGAAGATCCCGCGCAGCCGGCGGAACAGGTCATTCACCACTTCTGCCGTCTGCGGAGTCACTTGCAGCGGCTGGACGTGCTTTGCAGGCGGCAGGTTGCCCATGGTCGCCATCAGTTGGTTGGCCGGCTTCATGGGACCACCACAAAGTCACGGGCCCAGTTGGTGCTGTCGAAGTCAGGCTCAGCACTTGGGCGAGTCGGGAACGGTTTCACATTCGAGGCCGCCGCGCGATTGCGGTCGTTCAGCACCCACTTCACCAGCATCTGCACCCATTCGGCCTGGGTATTCACTTGACCGCGCGGTTCGTAGTGGGCTGTGAATGCACGTCGCGCTTCTTCGGTGAACAGGTTCGGCGCTACACCTGAATGCACCGAGTAGGTTTTGAGAAGCTTTTGATCAGGATGCCAGTCCAAGGTCATTTCGCTGGGCATGCGAGGATCGACAGCCTCGTGCGTAGAGAGAGGTTCTTTACTCTTCTCTTCTTTAGGTAACGCAGGAGTAACGCTGCCAGCGTTACTTTTGGTTTTGTGATTCGACACCCTTTTTGCCGTCAAAGCCCTGTTTTTACCGGTCTTCCCGTTATGACGCTCGAAGTGAGGAAGGCTGATTACACCGTCACACTCATCCATCCAACCCACGGCTTTCATGTGATCGCAGAATCCGATAACGCCTACCGAACGATCGAGTAACTTTTTGCTAACGCTCGGAGCGTTACCTTTTTCGGTTTGCTGATCGAACCACGCCCACACACGCATGAGCTTTCCGACCACTGCATCCTGATCAATGTCTGCGAGGTCGGCGATCTGGCAAACCTCGGGCTTGTCCATGGTTGCGAGTTCGAACTTGATCCAGTCCCCGGCCATTACACGACCTCCCTCAATTGGTATTGCGCCCACAGACCGGCAATCCAGTTGACGCCCTTGGGAGTGAATTTGGATTGGTTGTAGGCGTGACCGCCGTCAGTGGTGCCTGCCTTTACCTCAAAGCGGCCAGCGTCGATGTGAGGCTGGTAGGCCTGCCACTCGCCGCCCATGCGGTACATGATCTTTTTGTCGAGCAGGAACTCGCGGAAGCGCGATTCGTTGGCCTTGAGCAGCTTCGCCACCTGGCGGAAGCCCTTGAGTCCGGTTGATTCGACGTAGCGCTCGACGAAGGCAATCTTCGGCGCGGCCTCAATCAGGGCCTGATTGGCCGCTTGCTGAAGTTCGAACTGCTCAGCCCACGCACGGGCAGCCGCTGCAGGATTGGAAAAGTCTGGAAGCGTGGCGATAACCCGAGGACCTTCCAGCTCCTTGAGTTTCTGGAGGACGGAACGGCGCACTGCTTTCGATTCGCGCATCCCTACCAGCATGCATTGGTCGAGAGTCAGCCCGTAAGTCGCCACCTGGTTACCGTGCAGAGGGGTGTAATATTTTTGCACCCCCTCCAGATCGTCGCCCAACTCGTCCTCAACCCGGGAAAGGAAATGGTCATTGCGGACCCTTGGCTCGCCTGCCTGCTGTCGCGCTTCGTTGATCATGTCGCGGAGGGCGATGGTTGAAACAATGCGCGACACGTTTTCACCGTTGCCAAATTGTGTCGCGACACTGGCCGGGGTATTGATCGTTTGGTTTGATTGGTGCATGATTTGCTCCACAAGCGTTTTAAGAGAGCCGGGTCACTACCCCGGCTTTTTTTCGTCTCGAATTTGGCAGAGGCCCTCTGGATTACCCTTAAGAGTCCCTGCCAGAGGCCCTCATTGGGGGCACCAACTTCAGCACCTTGGCTTTCTTTCGCCCCACTTCTGAGAGCGCACCGCATGCAATCGCGGTTTCCATCATTGCGTTGACGGCATGGCTGAAAGTCCAGCCGTTTACGCGCATCAATTCCTCCACTCGCTTTCGAGTCGGAGGAGGCAGCCTTTCCAGCTCTACGGTCATTTGGCCCTCCAAAGGGGCTTCAGCCCGCGATATCTTCTTGTTTGTCCTGCATCAGTTCCTCGATCACGCCATTGGCCACTGCCCACTCGATGATTTCGTAGAGGTAGGTGGCGTGCTGCATACGGGTTTTGGTCGCGGCCTTACGCAGAATCCGATCAAGCACTGGTTCGAATCGAACCTTCACCGGGATGGCGCGCTTTTGATTGGGGTCCATGTACATGCTTCGATGCTCCTGGTTTCAGAAATGGAAAAACGTCTATCGAACCAGAGGTATGACTACGCAGCAGCGTCTTGCTGGCTGGCTTTCAAGGCGCCCTTGGTAATTCGCTCGATCTGGTACTGGCGCAGCTCGGGCACCACCTCCCACTGACGGACTGCCTCATAGGTAACGCTGAGGGCCTTTGCCAGGGCGGAGATGGAGCCGAAATGCTTGATTGCTTGCGACTTGGTCATACCGACCTCCTTTGCTCTTCCTCATATTCAAGCATGCTTGTGTATTCAAAACAAGCATGCTTGACAAGCACTCTTGTAGATTGCAGCCATGAAAACGACTGAACGAATCACAAAACTTGTTCTTGCTCGAAAGCCGGACATTGGCGTGCGGAGTGTGAAGCGTGACATCGCGACCACCTGCGGCATCAGTTATGAGGCTGTGCGGCAGTGGTTCGCCGGCGATACCGAGAACATCAAAAACGAGAACCTGATCGCGCTTGCCGACGGCTATGACACGACGGTCGACTGGCTTTTGTCAGGAAAAGGCGAGCCGCCTCGGCGCAAGAACGGCGCCCAGGCTCAGGAGTTGACCGAGGCAAAATCATCCGCCGACCTGGTAAGCGCGATGCTGGCCAAGCACGGGAAAAACCTAAGCGATGAAGCTCGGACGAAAATTGCTGACGCGGTGAAAGATGCTGCCCTGCACGTAGTGCTAGGGGATTCGGCTGAGGTCGATTATTACCGTCCGGGCGCCGTGGGTGATGAGGTGTGGATCGCGCACTACGACGTTCGCGCTGCGATGGGTGGCGGCCAGATCCCGCACGACTATCCCGAGATGCTGCAGGATGTCCGAGTCAGCCCCCAGCACCTTCGCGAGATGGGTGTCGAATTCAAAGAGCATTTTCATCTGAAAATGGTGACCGGCTGGGGCCAATCGATGGCGCCGACGATCAAGCATCGCGATCCGCTCCTGGTCGACATCAGCATCCGGGAATTCGTGGGGGATGGGATCTACATGTTTTCCTGGGAAGGTCACCTCTACATCAAGCGTCTCCAGTGGGTCGGTGATGATCAGATCAAGATGATTTCAGATAACGAACGGCACCCACCGCAGACGATAAGAGCAGACGAAACCTTTATACAGGCTCGCGTACTCCTCGTTTGGAATGCCCAACTGGTGTAATGCTAAGCCTAACTATCAATTAAATTGGCACGCATAACCGCATGACAGGGAAGCGAAGGCCTCGACAGGAAGTTAACAATGTCAAAGACTCGTTTTAATCTCTTCAGGTATCAGCTACTTCCAAGAGATCGATATTTTCAAGGTGACCTATACGGCCCTAAATCAGTCGACGATTTGATAGAGCAGAAAAATCGGATATTTGCTGAAGCTTTAAAGCTGCCCACTGCATTCAAAAGCGAAAGAGCCGAAATAAATGTTCAAAGACTTTACGAAGATAAAGACTTCTTTCTATTTAGGGTGGCAGTAAATAGGTCAGTAAATCTCGAAACGAAGGACTTCAGCGTAAAATCCGTTGACAACTGGCCAAAAATATTAGTAGCCATCTGGAACGATCCAGAAATACAGCTCATTGCAGTGCAACACAGACTTCAAGCCTTTCAGCATTCGCGAGCTGTTGCAAAAATAATTATGAAGTCTATTGAAGAGCCATTAGCTCGACACCAGCTAATATCATCAGTAGAGCCTCTGATTGAAAAACGTGTTTTCTGGGATCTTGTCGAAAAACATCGCGGAAAAATCAAAAAGGTTGAGTTCGAGCTTGTTACTCCTAACATGGCGTCAATCTCAAAGGCCCTTCCCGAGGACCTGCGCTCATTTGCGAAGAAAACTAACGCCGTGAAAAGCACGCTTGCAATCGAAGCGGACCCAGGCGCCTCGCTAGTGCTCGATAAGGCCGACCCGACAGTAGACGGACTAGCATCTTACACGAGTGACGGCGGAGGCAGTGTTTCAATTACTTTAAGCGGCGTTAAGAAGAAAATAAATACTGCAAATGAAGTTAAGGAAATTGAGATAGGAGATGCTAAACTGGATGGATCGGCGGAGGATATCGCCAACATACTCAAGGAACTGATGAAATGATAAAGCAGGTACTGACAAATACGCTAATTGCACTAGGTATAGGATATCTATGCCAGCTGCTGCAATCGTTTTGTCAGAGCCAGTTCCTCATCACCTTCTTGAAAGGCAACCTAATCACTTTGTTGATCGCGCTACTCGCTATCAATTCGGGAACAATGGGCATTGTTCTGACTAAAATACGAGAGTTAATAGATAAAGCTGGCGCTGGGTCGGAAGCTTTTCAGGCGACAAAAAATGAGATGCTGCTATCGATCAAAGAACAAATCGCCCTAATTGTTATATCGGTGATTTTGCTTACTGTTGCCGACTCCGAGCTAGTCAAGCAGTCAAAAGAACTGGCCGCTGTATATCCGGTTTTGCTTTTTTCCTTATTCTCATACTCGATAATTAATTTATACGACACCGCAAAAAGCGTGCTTATAATTATCGACTACGACTGAATTACTAGATTTAGCTAACAATGAATTACAAAAGCCCGCAAATTAGCGGGCTTTTTCTGTCGATTAGAACGGTGCGGGCTCCTCCAGCGCCACTTCAAATAGATTTTCCACCTCGGCGCTCCTCTCCTCCTCGCCTTGAGGATCCCACCTGAGCGTCACTGAGTCGTCGTCATTGAATGTCATGTCTATGCACTCCGTCTCTGACAACAATCCCATCACCTCCTCCCACTCCCTCTCTCCATCCGTGTCCAGCCGATGGATCGTCACCCATCGCTGAATCTGCGCGACCGGGTGATTGATCATCGATGACACCCTGAGCGATAGCCGCTCCAGGCCGGTTAACACTTGGCGATCCTTCTGCGACCGGCTCTTTTCTTGGCTACTCATGCCCAACTCCTAACTACTGGATGCGCATACAGTATTAAAAATAAATACAAGTTTGCTTGCATTCAAAACACCAGCATGCTTTTATAAATGCAAGTCCACTTGCACTTGGACAGGGCCTCAAGAGACCCGCCGCTCTTTAACAGTCAGGAATCTTCGCGGATCGATCCCCGGAAACGGGCATAGCGCGAAACACAAACTTCGATCCCCATGCAGGCTCTGGAACCTGCCGGACTCCCCATATGGGAGGACGCCAAACCATGCAAGCCAGCCGGCGAAGAACACCGAACACGAAATGTGTGACGCCGGCCAGGTGGGGAAACCGCGGCGCCGCGCATGGAATGGAAAACAGATTTCACTGGCTGGCCTTGGCGACAGGGCCAGACGGGAAATCAACCGGAGAACCACGATGACTCGCAATGAACATGAAGAAGTCGAAAGCTACGCAATCGCAGCGATGATCGGCCTCATTTCTGCCAACGATGACCGCCCCGAGCTGATCGTGACCAAGGCCTTCGATATCGCCGAGGCATTCCAGCAAGAAAAGCTGAAGCGAATCGGCGAAAAGCCTCCATACGACTGCTGAACAACCAGCGCCACGACAGCCTGTCGTTAACTGCCCGATCCTCTCTATGAGAGCGCATCGGGGTGTGATCTGAGGCCAAGCCTCGGGCGGCGGATGTGCCAACAGGTAGTCTTCAGGGCTGCCCCATCCGCTCAATACCGGTTGAGTCCCGGTCAGATCCCACCCCGATGCGGACGAAACTGCGGCCTATAACCGCCCACCTGCATCACAACCAACTGCCGAAGGATGCTCGGCAGTTACCTTCAATCAGAGGAATGGCAGCCATGTAAAAGTGAGCGATTCACCTGCGCGGCGCGGCAAGCCTGAAGGCTGGCGCCCATCACTCATACAGGCAGCGGACAGTAGGCCGTCGATGTCACCGCGCATCGGCCGAATGAGGTAGGCCACCCCAGCGCACGAAGACAACTTGATGATGCAAACCCGGTCTGTCGCCAGCAGCGAGACCGGGCCACTTCTCCGACACCACCCGAATGCACTCCCCTCCGCGCCCAACGGCAACCAGCGGAGCGAACGAGTGCATCCGAGTTTTGTTGGATCAACCACATGGAGCAAATCATGGCCGAGCAACGAGCGCCGTATCCACGGTCGGCAGACAACGCTGATCAGATGAACCTGCCCGAGGGCAAGACCTGCGGCGACTGCGTGCACTGCAAGCGCTGCACCGCGATGTTCGGCCACATCCCTGCGGATGAGTCGTGCGACTGGAGCCCCTCGCGCTTTCGTGAAGCCATTCCGGCCACCGCCTAACCCCAAACACTGGAGGTCGTCATGCACAACTGCACCGACACACAAGCAGTTTGCCGAGGTTGCGGGCTGAAGCTGCGCGGCTCGCCATCGTGGAAAGGCGGCCTCGCCTATCACCCCGAGCCGAAAGGTGAAGTCCACCGCTGCCATTACGGCGGCTGGGTCTGCTCGCGCCGCTGCGATATCCGCGCCTGCGTCGAGCTGGAAGGAACCATGCCTGGCTGCGGCGGCGTGAACAGTTACCAGCAGCTGTCCATTTACGCAAAACAGAGCATTGAGCGCCATTGGCCGGAGGTCGCATGAACGCAGCACTGAAGATTTGTCAGGCCATGTACGACGCGCAATTGCCTCCGGCGGTGAGCGAGCCAGACGAACAGCGGGAATGGCTGGAAAGCGCCGCTGAACAGCTGGTGTGCGGCTCGGATGTGGAATGGAAGCGCCGGCTTGGCCCGGTGCGGAAGGTGACCTCAGCGGAGTACGCCGAACACCTGCAGCACCACCTGAATCAGCGACAGATCGACGGGTTCGATGATCGCGACTCGTTCGCCAACTTGGTGCTGGCCGTCGTGGTTGGCAGTCCGGCCGAGGCGCTGACGCACGCCAAACACCTGCTGGGCAGCAACAGCCCGGTCACACAGCTTGAGGCGATCGCCGCCAACTTCCTCCGCCCTCACGCCGCTGAAGCTGTTGCTGCTGAGCGCGAAGCGGCCGAGGACGATGTGGACAGCGACCTATGAGCGCTCACATCGCCATCGATAAGGCTCTGGAAGCTGCTGAACACGCCGGCGCCCGCCAGATCGACGAAACCCTGGCCGAGGGGCTGATCATCCAGCACTTCACAGCCAACGCCATAACCGCAGAAGAATTCAAACACTACAGCGCCCGCCTGCTGAAGATCAGTCGGCAGCGCAAGGAGCTGGCAGCATGACCACGCCAATCGTCACAACGCTGGTTGATGAGCAACTGGCAGATATCGAGCGCAAGATCGCCGTCCTCGGTTTCGGCCTCCCCTTCAACGAGGTCATCGGCCGCAAGCGCGAGGATCTGGTCGACAACCTCCCACAGCGACTGTCGGTGACCATGAAAGGCGGGCGCATCGCTGTGAGGGCTCGGCCATGAATCTCGTCTACTGGATTCTCGTCGTGGTTCTGGTGGTAGGCGCAGGCGCCCTCAAGGTCGTCAATAGCGAGCCTGGCACCTGCCAAGTTCCAAAATCGACCACCTACAAGGTGTTCCAGTGACCAGTCGCCAATGGGCGCGCCGCCTGATCATCTGGCGCGGCGCGTTCTCTTCCCTCGGCGTTTTCACCTTCCTGATGCTGCTCAGCGCCCTCGCCGACCGCATCACTCAATAAACCAAGCATTCAATCGCTGCGCACCGCGCGGCAAGGAACAGTCATGTCCGCTCAAAGCGTTGCGCCGGTGGCGCACGACCGAAACCTCCACGTCCTTCCGCACGCAGCAACCAGCACCAGCGCTTTGGTGCTGGACGGCGACAGCCTGGACAAGATGATGCGCCTGGCCGAAGTCATGGCCACCGGCCGCGCTACGCTGCCGAAGCACTTCAACGGCAACCCTGCGGATTGTCTGGCGGTCGTCATGCAGTCGATGCAGTGGAAGATGAACCCGTTCGCCGTGGCGCAGAAAACGCACTTGGTGAATGGCGTGCTGGGCTACGAAGCGCAGCTCGTAAACGCGGTGATCACTACCTGCGCACCGGTGCTGGATCGCCTGCACTACGAGTGGTACGGCGCTTGGGAAAAGGTGATCGGCAAATTCACCATCAAGAACGGCGACAAAGGTGAGTACCGCGTCCCGGGCTGGAAGCTTGAGGACGAGCAAGGGCTGGGCGTGAAGGTCTGGGCGACCTTTCGCGGCGAAGACGAGCCGCGCGTGCTTGAGCTGCTGCTGGCCCAAGCCCGCACCCGCAACAGCACGCTCTGGGCAGACGATCCTCGCCAGCAACTGGCATACCTCGCCACCAAACGTTGGTCGCGTCTCTACTGCCCGGACGTGATCCTCGGCGTGTACAGCCCGGATGAGCTGGAAGAAACCGCACCAACCATTCGCGACGTATCACCGGCGCGTGGCGCGGCACCAGCTGAACTTCCGCCCTACCCCGACGAGAAGCTCGCAGAGAACTTGCCTAAATGGCAAGTCGCTGTCGACGCCGGCCGCTCCGCCCCTGATCACCTGATCGCAACTGTCAGCAGCAAATTCACACTGAGCGAAGAGCAGATCGCCAAGATCAAAGCGCTCGCGCCGATTGAAGGAGACCACGAATGAAAATCCACAATGTCGCTCAGGGCTCCGAAGCCTGGCACGCGCTCCGCGCCAACTACTTCACGGCTTCAGAAGCGCCGGCAATGATGGGCGCCTCAAAGCAGATGAAGCGCACTGAACTGCTGCACGCGAAGAAGACCGGTCTCGATCGGGACGTGTCGTGGTGGGTGCAGAAAAATCTGTTCGACAAAGGGCACGAAGCGGAGGCGCTCGCTCGGCCGATTCTTGAGGGGCGAATTGGCGAGGACCTGTTTCCCGTCGTCGGCACCGAAGGTGATCTGCTCGCATCCCTCGATGGCTGCACCATCCTCGGCGACGTGTTGTTCGAACACAAAATGTGGAACGAGCAACTTGCTGCCGACGTTCGCGCGGGTACGCTGGATCCGCACTACTACTGGCAGCTCGAACAACAGCTGCTGGTGAGCGGCGCCGAGAAAGTAATTTTCGTCTGCTCCGACGGCACCGAGGAAAACTTCGTGTCGATGGAATACGCGCCGGTGCCCGGCCGCGCCGCAACGCTCGTCGCAGGCTGGAAACAGTTCCAAGCCGATTTGCAGGACTTCACTCCCGCCGAGGTGGTGCCGGAGGCTGTTGGTAAAACGCCGGAATCCTTGCCCGCTCTGCGCATCGAGGTTACTGGGATGGTCACGGCGAGCAACCTTGAGCAGTTCAAGGCTCACTCGCTGGCCGTTTTCGGTTCGATCAACACTGTGCTGGAAACCGATCAGCACTTCGCTGACGCCGAAAAAACGGTCAAGTGGTGTGGCGATGTCGAGGAGCGACTGGAAGCCGCCAAGCAGCACGCGCTGAGCCAAACCGAAAGCATTGACGCGCTGTTCCGCACCATTGACGAGATCAGCGCCGAGGCGCGCGCCAAGCGTCTGATGCTCGACAAACTGGTGAAGGCTCGCAAGCTCAGCATCCGTGAAGACATCGTCATGGATGCAGCCAAGGCGCTGCAGGTCCACATCGACCAGATCAATGCTTCACTGGGCGGCAAAGCGCGCATGCCGGCGGTGCCTGCTGATTTCGCCGGAGCCATCAAAGGCAAAAAGACGATCAGCAGCCTGCGCGACTCTGCCGATTCCGAGCTGGCCCGCGCAAAGATTGCCGCAAGCCAGGTCGGCGACAGCATCCGGAGCAACTTGGCCAGCCTGGGCGAGCTCGCAGCCGACTACATGTTCCTGTTCAACGACGTTCAGCAGCTGGTGATGAAGGCAAACGACGATCTGGTCGCACTGATCAAGGTGCGCATCTCTGAACATCAGAAGGCCGAGAAGCAGAAAGCCGAAGATCAGCGCGAGCAGATCCGTCAGGAGGAGCTGAAGCGAATCGAAGACGAGGCGAAAGCCAAGGCGCCGGTCGAACAGGTTCCAATTGCCAGCCCGGCACCAGTGAAAGCTGCGGCGCCGGTTCAGTCAGCCTCGAAACCATCGACTACAACCGCTGCGCCGGTGAACCTGCAGGCCGAAGTGTTCGATCTGGAGTCGCTGATCAAAGCTGTCGCCTACGGCCAAGCCCCTATTTCGGTGCTGACCGTGGACTGGGAGGCACTCGACGCAATGGTCGCCGCCCAGGGCGCTAAGTTCAGCATGGCCGGCGTCAAGCTGGTCAAGGTGGCGGCATGATCAGCAACCATCTCAACCTGATCGAGCAACAGCGGCAGAACGCGGAAGCCATCAATGACCAGGTCGCCCAGTACCTGGCCGCCGGCGGGCGGATCGACAAGCTGAAGAGCCCGCCGCGCAATCCGCTGCCGCCGCCCCGCTCAAACAAAATAGACCCTGAAACGGTACTCAAGCGGCGCCCGAAGCCGATATCGGCCGCTGACCGAAAGACTCTGCGCAAAATGGCGGACTCGATATGAGCAAGCGCAAACCATGCAATCGTCGGGTGCAGATCGAGCGCAGCATGCGCGCCCTGGTCAACACCCACCACGCAGCTGTGATCAACATCGATCCAAGCGGCCTTCAGGTCATGATCAACTGGAAGAACGGCAAGCAAATCCTGTCGAGAGCGGTTTCCGACGCACTCTGCGATGTCGCGCACCGCTGGACGATCTACATCGCGGGCATCTGCGTTCGTCAGGACGGCGCCCAATACATCAAGTCGATCGACATCAAGCCCGACGGCGTGCACCTGGTGGAAAGGCTCTCGGATGTCCTTGAGCATTTCTACGAAGAGGTGAAGGCCGATTGCAACCCCAATCACCGCGTCGGCATGGGCTGGCTGGCCGTGCCCGGTGACACGCCGGTGCCCGAAGCACGGTTATCGGCGCTGCTGGCATCGGTCGGCGCTTGGCATCAGGTGAAGGTTGCAGCGTGAGACGAACCATCAACCGGGCGGCCACGCGCCGCCGACAGACCTGGCTGGACTTGCCGGCCAGCGGAATTGAAGAGGTAGGCCATGGCTTAAGAACAGGAGCCGACGAAGGAAGCGATCAAGCAGAAGAAAAAGCGCGAGAAGGCAGCAGCGAAGGATGCTGCATTGGGCGTCGAGAAGTTTACGGTTGAGGTGGCCGGGGTGTTCAAGCCAGACCTCAAGCGGGTCATGGTCGCCCACGGCTTCAACAACCAGCAGGAGGTGTATCAGAACCTGCTGCGGAACCTGATCGCGGCTGACTTCGAAACACAAGCCAAGATGCTCAAGTGTGTCACGACACCTTTTGTTGTATTTGAAAAGGTGTCGCGAATTATTCAGGCTGCCGGCTTGAAGTCGCTCGTTGATGACCCGCCAGAGCCTGACGACGAAATCGTCAAGCCTAGGTAGATCTACTACTTCAACTGCAGCTTCAGGTGAGCCAAATAGTTAGCTGCATCGGTTTTTTGCTTTGTGCCTGGCGGGCCATCACTACCCATCAACGCGGCCTGGGCTTTTTCAAAAACCTTGCTCGACACCAGATTCATTTCTGGCGTGTTCAACAAAGCCATCAGTAGCTGTTCTACAGCATCGAGCTGATTTTGGTTTGCCATCTGCTTCTCCTATCTCCGGCTCCATGCCGGGCCGAACACAAATACCCCACTTCTACGAATCACGCCAGCCGGCGAGGATCCCCTATGTCCGCACAACAGAAGAAACACCCCTTCGATTTCAAAACTCAATACGGACTCGGCTTCAGCACTCAGGACGATGAGATCGTTGTCGACTTCTTCTGCGGTGGCGGCGGCGCCGGTACCGGGCTGGAGATGGGCCTGGGCCGCGCGGTGAATGTCGCGAAAAACCACAGCGCCGCGGCGATCAGCATGCACACCGTGAATCACCCGGGCGCCGTGCACTACACCACCGACGTGTTCGATGGTGATCCCGACACGGAATGTGGCGGCAAGGCCGTGGGCTGGTTCCACATGTCGCCGGATTGCACGCACCACAGCCAGGCCGCCGGCGGGCAGCCGCGCAAGCGCGAGATCAGGAACCTGTCGTGGATCGGGCTGAAGTGGGCCGGCAAGAAGAAGCCTCGCGTCATCAGCCTGGAGAACGTGAAACAGATCCTCCAGTGGGGGCCGCTGATAGCCAAGCGCTGCAAGACCACTGGCCGGGTTGTGAAACTCGGCGGCGGCGTTGCCGAGCCCGGCGAAGTGGTACCGGTCAGCCAGCAGTTCCTGGTACCGGATCCGGCACGCCGCGGGCAGACTTGGGCTGTGTTCGTCGCAGAGCTGCAGCGTCTGGGTTACGCAGTTGAATGGCGAGTGATCAAGGCCTGCGACTTCGGCGCACCTACCAGCCGCGAACGCCTGTTCATGATCGCCCGCTGCGATGGTCAGCCGATTGTATGGCCCGAGCCGACCCACGCGAAGCACCCGGCCAAGGGCCAAAAAAAGTGGCGCACCGCCGCCGAGTGCATCGACTGGACCATCCCGAGCAAAAGCATTTTCGACCGGGCCAAGCCGTTGGCACCGGCGACCCTTCGTCGAATCGCCAAGGGCATGAAGAAGTTCGTCATTGATGCCGCTGACCCATTCATCGTGCCGATCGCGAACTGGTCCGGTGATAGCGTGCAGTCTGCGCATGAACCGCTGCGCACCGTGACCTCCTGGCCGCGCGGCGGATCATTCGCAATGGCCAGCCCGATCATTGCGCCAGCCACGCACCAAGGCAGCGACCGAGTCAACAACCCCCACGACCCTCTCCCTACGGTCACCTGCGCAAATCGCGGCGAGCTGACATTGATCAGCCCAGTGCTGGTTGGTGCCGGTGGCCCGGCATATGCCGGAAACCCGGTAGCTGCGGATAAGCCTCTCGGCACCTTGATGACGCGTGGTCACCGCGCGCTCGCCGCGGCCCACCTGGTCAAGTTCAGGTTTGCGGACGAAGGCAAAGCGCTTGGCGAACCGCTGCCAACCATTACAAGTGGCGGCAACTACCAGCGCCCTGCCGGCGCAGCGCACGCCATGGGCATCTCAACCGTGTTCATGGCCCAGATGAGCGGCGGGTTCAACACCACCGACGCCAAGAGCGTCGACGATCCGATGACCACAGTGACCAACACCGGGAGCCAGCAGCAGCTGGTGACCGCGAACCTGGTGCACCTGCGCGGCAACTGCGATGCGCGGGACACCGCCGACCCACTGCACACCATCAGCGCCGGCGGTACTCACCACGGGCTGGTCACTGCCTTCATGGAGCGTCAGTTCGGCGCCAGCGTCGGCCAAGGCGTGGAAGAGCCAGCACCAACCATCACGGCCGGCGGTGGCGGCAAGAGTTCGTTGGTCGAACTGCAGCTCTCGCCGGAAGTTGAAGCCGGTGCGCTGCGGGTCGCGGCATTTCTGATCAGCTACTACGGCACCGAGAACATGAGCGCCGCAGACGCGCCAGCGCCAACCATCACCACCAAGGATCGGCTGGGCCTGGTTACGGTCACCATCAAGGGCACGCCCTACGTGATCATCGACATCTGCCTGCGGATGCTGCAACCGGCCGAGCTGTACAAGGCTCAGGGCTTCCCTGCCGACTACATCATCAGCCACGGCGCCGACGGCAAGCCGTTCACCAAGACCCAGCAAGTGCATATGTGCGGCAACAGCGTCAGCCCGCCGCCGATGGCTGCACTGGCACGGGCCAACGATCCGTGGCGCGCCGCCGAACGCCAAGCCGAAGCCGCATAACCCACCCTCCACCGCCCGGGCATGCCCCGGCATAGGACACCATCCATGCTGAACATCTTCTGGCGAATCATCGCCAAGGTACTCGCGCGCCCAGCAATCGCCGACTGGCTCATCGCCCGCGCCAAGCTCACCCCCTACCAGCACATCATGTCCGCCGACGGCACCGAGATGTACATGGGCCGCTGGTGGCTATTCAACCCGTACAGCAGGGAGACGCACAAGGCGAGGTTCTGGTGGTGCCCGTGGTCGTTCCGCATTCACCACATCATGCGCGAGGACGCCGATCGGGATCTGCACGACCACCCATGGAACGCTCGGACGATCATCCTGCGCGGCTGGTACACGGAGCAGCGACTGCTTCGACCTGATGATCCGGCACTTCACCAGTTACTGATGAAAGCCTCCGAGCTGCGCCAGTCATTCGACGCTGCCTTCCAGGCCACTGAGTACATCGACCGGCGCCCGGGCGACACCGCACAGCTGTTGCACGGCGAATACCACCGCATCGACCAGGTATCCCCCTGCGGCGTCATCACTCTCTTCATCACCAGCAAGTGGCGCGGTGACTGGGGATGCCTCGTAAACGGCGTGAAGGTGCCTTGGCGCACCTACACCAATTCAGACAACTGATGGAGCGTGCATGATGAGCGAAATAACAAGGACAGCGATTCAGGCACCGATCGCGGTCGCCATGGCGAGTGCGATGTCTCGAAGCCAGTTCCATGCCGTGGCGCAAGACCTGTTGCGCGACTTCGACCGGGTAACCGCCGAGCGTGACGCCCTGCAGCTGCGCCTGAACGCAGCGGATCAGCGGATTGATGATCAGGCAGGGTTGCTGCGGCGCTGTGTGATGGCCGTCCGAGAGCAGCATTGTGATCCGGACGAAGCGGAGTTCGACCTTCCTGCGGAGCTTATGGCTGATATCGATGCCCAGCTTTCCGCCAGCACCGAGTCGGGACAGGATGATGATTGGCACATGAACCCGTGCAAGCAAGGTCACCGCGATGTCGGCGCCTCGGGCGGTGTGGCGGCGTGCAATCAGTGCAACGAGAAGATTGAAGCAGCCACCACCCAAGAAGCCTTCGAGCGCTGGAACGCGACACACCCAGCCACCGAATCAGCCGGATCCCGATAAGAGTACATCTGTACTCCGCCCGCAAAAATTACTCCCACCCCCTTCAAAGTCAGCCAAATATCAGGAAGCGAACATTCAGCCCGACGATAAGTAAAGCAGTCCAGGGAGCGGGTGTGCGCATGACGCCGAACAGGAGAAAAATAAAAGGGTTCATCATGCCACCCACAACAAAAATGAGAGACACGCCTTTTGGCTTACTTGGATCAAATAGCTGCCAGACTGCTAACCCCATCCAAACTGCCCAAAAGAAGTACATCGCCACGCCGTCGACGCGGAAGAACGCACGCTTGAACGTCTGTCCAACCTTATCTGTCTCGTTGAGCATCTGGGCCACCGCAATAACTGACTCATATCGATAGTAGCCGTAGCTTCAAAAACCTCTACTCCCTCCCCTTCAAAGTCAGCCGCTATAGCGGCAAGGACGAAGTCATGTCTGCAAAAAAGCCAATCATCATGTACGACGCCCCGGAAGCGGCCAGCCTCAAAACGGTAACCGGTTGGGTTTCCGCTGACGGTCGCTTTTTCGGCGCCGACGAAAACCTTGCCCGCTACTGCGGCGCAACTCATCGCCGCTGCGACGTGAATCCTGAACATCCGATCTATGAGGTGAGCAGTTCTTGCAATGAATGCCGCCACGCCCGGCTCCAAGCAAAATTTGCGGCTATGCCGATCAAGGACTGGGCCGGCGAGCCGCTGGTTATCTTTGATGGTGACCGGTACTTCTTCGATGAAGACGATCTGCGCGACTACCTGGTCGACAGCGATATCGACCTGGCCGACCTGCAGCTCTGCATCTGTGAGCCGAACTATCCAAGTGAAATCGACCCGGCAGACCATTTCTGCGACGACCTGCCGGAAGACGGCGAGATCAACGATGACCAGTTGCTTGCGGCGTTCGAGCTGCTGAACGAGATGATTCGCCAGTCTCAACCGCTGTCCTGGTCAGAAGGAGCATTCGCAGCACGGCTCCCACAATCGCTAATCGATGAGGTTATCGCAGCGAGGGTCGCGCCATGATCTTCGCCCCGCTCTACATGGCCTACCTGATCTATCGAGGTCCATGGCGATGAATAAATTGGTTTGTGGATGGGGCATAAACGATGCCGATTACGAAATTCAGGCGAACAGGTCGTGCCTGGATAACGGAATAAAAAAATACATCACCGAGTTCGATTGCCCTTATTACCGGCGCTGGTCACACATGCTAACGCGGTGTTACAGCGATAAATTCAAACCCAGAAATCCAACCTACAGAAACACCACTGTTTGTGATGAGTGGAGGCGTTTTTCGAACTTCAAAGCCTGGATGGAAACAATGCCATGGCATGGTAATGAGCTGGACAAAGACATCCTTGGCGATGGCTCTCATTACTCACCGAGCACCTGCTGCTTCGTCCCGAAAAGCGTGAACGTATTCTGGACGAAGTGTGACGAAAAAGGCTCGAGCCTCGTTGGTGCGAGCTTTCACAAGGCCTCCGGGAGATATCGGGCTCAGTGCAATGTAGGAAAGCATCGCAAGGCATTGGGTTACTTCGATTCGGAGTTAGAGGCCCACGCAGCATGGGTCAAAGCGAAGGCTGAGTCGCTTACCATTTTGCTGGGATCGGTGGATCTTGAGGAAAGGGTTGTCCGTGGAATGAGGCGCAAGCTCAGTTTTTTTGAAGAGCGCTTGAAAGTCGGAGATCTCAAGTCGTGAGCCGCCTGGTCAGCGTCCGCACCGAGGAACTGACCGGCCCTGCGCTGGACTGGGTAATCAACGCAATCGAGGGTGACCAGCAGCCCGTCGCGGGCCAGCTGGATCTCTTCGCCCTGCCCGACGCCGAGCAACTGATCACGAAGTACGGCGTCTGGGTCGAGCGTGGCCACCAGTCACCCTGGCTGGCCGATACGGCCCGGGATCCGTTCAACCGCCAGCCCGGCGAAACCCGAACTGTCGCCGTGTTCCGCGCAGTGGTATTCGCCAAACACGGCGGCACGGTCGACGTCCCCGCCGAACTGATCCAGCAGTAACCCCTCCCCCAACTCAACAGCCTGCCGGTGTACGGCGGGCGAGGAATTCGTATGTCCGATCAAAAACACCACCTGCGCGAAGCCGTTATCGAAGCGATCATGGATATGGCCCAGCACCTGCCGCTCGACTGCCAGATGTTCGTCATCACCTGCCGGCCAGGCAAGGCCGACTTTGACCTGGTGCTGCCGTCGCCCGAGGCGAATTTGAATAACGCACTCGACGCGCTGCGCCGCCAAGGCCTGAGCATTGATGGTGACAACGCCTACAAGCGCGACCTGCTGGACTCTGTAGTCGGTGCATTGGCGCTCGGCGCGCAGAACAGCAACCCACCACCGACCGGACACTGGGGCCAGCGCTTCTGGGATATCGGCCGCGAGGAACGCGGACTGCACGAAGAGCTCGTCGCCGCGCTGAAGCTCACCCGCGAGAACCTGCGCGCCTGTCAGGCGACCATCCACTTGGCCGGCTACTTCGATCCCGCCTACGTGAACGACGCTCAAGCCGCAATGGCAGTTGCCGACGCAGCTCTGGCCAAGGCCGGCGCATAACCCATCACCACCTTCTGCCGCCACGCGCGGCATGGAGCAATTACGCCCGCCCCGGGCAGAGGACACCGCTATGCCTGGAGAGCTGCAAGTTCTACAAGCACCAGACCCCGACAAAATCACCGAAAAGCAGATGGCCGAACGCCTCGGCACAACCATGAAGGCCCTGCAGACCCGACGCAGCAGAAACCAGATCCCCGAAGGGGTATGGAACAAGTTCGGGCACAACATCATGTACAGCATCAGGAGATACGACGAATGGCTCGAAAGCCTTTGGGTTTGCCCGCCGGGCTGGAAATCAGGGGCGACACCATCCGGATCCGTTTTAGTTGGGACGGTAAGCGTCGATCCGAAACACTCGCGCTTCCCACCACGAAAGCGGGCATCAAGGCTGCCACCAGTCTTAGAGATCAAGTAGTCGGCCTGATCAAGCATGGCCTGCTCAACGAAGCGAAATACGCAGAACTGTTCCCCGGGTCGGCATTGTCCGGGGGCAAGGAGGTTTTGTTCGGGGAGTATGCGCAGGCCTGGCTGAGCGGAAGGGAAATTGAGGAAGGGACGCACCTGAACTACAAAAGCGCGCTGAACCTGTACTGGATGCCATACCTGGCACTCACTCGCTTGACGGCGATCAGCACGATGCTGCTGCGAAAAATCGTAGGGGAGATTGAGTGGTCGTCGCCAGGCGTGAAACGTAACGCCATCGTCCGACTGAGCACCATTCTGGATGATGCTGTGCGAGAAGAGCTCATCGGGAAGAACCCGGCCGAGCTATTAGACGCGCCGAAGCGCAAGAAGGGTGAGCCTGATCCGTTCACGCTGGAAGAGGCTAACAAGATAATCGCGGAGCTTTACAGCACAGAGCATTGGCCAAGTTCGATTTACGCGGCCTTCTTCGAGTTCGCTTTCTTCACCGGCATGCGGCCGCAGGAGATCATCGCCCTCCGCTGGGATGCTGTGGACAGGGTGAAGCGCCAAGCTCACGTCTGTCGCGCGATCGCCCAGGGCGTGATCAAGGAGCGCACCAAGACGAAGAAAAATCGGTATGTGCTGCTCAATGATCGCGCACTGCACGCTCTGGCGTTTGCAGAGCAGTACGCGGAGCGCCGGAAGGCTGGCACCGGGGCGATCAAGGATTTTCCCTACGTGTTCCCCCCTTCCAAGATGAGCCAGCACGTCAGACAGACCTCGGACCTGCACAAACAATGGGGGCCGGCACTGGAAAGGCTGAAGGTTCGTTATCGGCCGCCGTACAACTGCCGTCATACTTATGCGACAATATGCATAATGTCTGGCATGAATCCCGCCTTTATTGCCCAACAGCTTGGACACAGCGTCCAAATGCTGCTCTCGACCTATGCCCGCTGGCTGAATTCCAGCGGTGACTGGGGCGAGATGGAAAAGCTCCAAAATGCCCCAGGAATGGCCCAAGCGCCAAATGTGCGGCTCGCAACCCATTGATAGGTAAAGTAATTGATCTCCACAGCAAATATCACGATGCAGTTCGGCGCCAAGCCGCTCTTCGAAAACGTTTCGGTCAAATTCGGTGCGGGCAACCGCTACGGCCTGATCGGCGCCAACGGTTGCGGCAAGTCGACCTTCATGAAAATCCTCGGCGGCGACCTCGATCCGTCCGGCGGTCAGGTCATGCTCGAGCCGAACGTCCGTCTGGGTAAATTGCGCCAGGACCAGTTCGCCTACGAAGAATTCACCGTGATCGATACTGTGATCATGGGTCACGAAGAGCTGTGGAAGGTCAAGGCCGAGCGCGATCGCATCTACTCGCTGGCGGAAATGAGCGAAGAAGACGGCATGGCCGTGGCCGAGCTGGAAACCGAGTTCGCCGAGATGGACGGCTACACCGCAGAATCCCGCGCCGGTGAACTGCTGCTGGGTCTGGGTATTCCGCTGGAACAGCATTTCGGCCCGATGAGCGAAGTCTCGCCAGGCTGGAAACTGCGCGTATTGCTGGCGCAGGCGCTGTTCTCCGATCCGGAAGTGCTGTTGCTCGACGAACCGACCAACCACCTGGACATCAACACCATTCGCTGGCTGGAAAACGTTCTGACCCAGCGTAACAGCCTGATGATCATCATCTCTCACGACCGTCACTTCCTGAACAGCGTGTGCACGCACATGGCTGACCTGGATTACGGCGAGCTGCGCCTGTTCCCGGGCAACTACGACGAGTACATGACCGTGGCGACCCAGTCCCGCGAGCAACTGCTGTCGGACAACGCCAAGAAGAAAGCGCAGATTTCCGAGCTGCAATCGTTCGTCAGCCGCTTCTCGGCCAACGCCTCGAAAGCCAAACAGGCCACTTCCCGCGCCAAGGCGATCGACAAGATCCAGCTGGCCGAGGTCAAGCCGTCCAGCCGCGTCAGCCCGTTCATACGCTTCGAGCAGAACAAAAAGCTGCACCGTCAGGCGGTCATGGTCGAAAAAATGGCCAAAGGCTTCGACGGCAAGCCACTGTTCAAAGACTTCAGCTTCCAGGTTGAAGCGGGCGAGCGCGTAGCGATCATCGGCCCGAACGGTATCGGCAAAACCACCCTGCTGCGTACCCTGGTCAACGAACTGACCCCGGATGCCGGTAGCGTCAAGTGGACCGACGCCGCGGAACTGGGCTACTACGCTCAGGACCATGCGCACGACTTCGAAGACGACGTGACGCTGTTCGACTGGATGGGTCAGTGGACTCAGGGCGAGCAGATGATTCGCGGCACTCTGGGCCGCATGCTGTTCTCCAACGACGAGATCCTCAAGTCGGTCAAAGTGATTTCCGGTGGTGAGCAAGGTCGCATGCTGTTCGGCAAGCTGATCCTGCAAAAGCCGAACGTGCTGATCATGGACGAACCGACCAACCACTTGGACATGGAATCGATCGAGGCGCTGAACCTGGCGCTGGAAAACTACCCGGGCACGCTGATCTTTGTCAGCCACGACCGTGAGTTCGTATCGTCCCTGGCGACGCGCATCATCGAGCTGAGCGCCAACGGCGTGACTGACTTCAGCGGCACTTACGATGACTACCTGCGTAGTCAGGGTGTGGTGTTCTAAGAGCAGCTTCGAGCCTCCAGCTTCAAGCTTCAAGCGAAAGCCCTGTCGGTGTGACAGGGCTTTTTGCATTTCGGAGCCAATATTTATGCGGGCACCAACACCATCGCGAGCAGGCTCACTCCTACATTTGAAATGCGCCCCCTCCTGTAGGAGTGAGCCAGCTCGCGATGAGGACACCAGCAACAA
The DNA here is from genome assembly GCF_023100615.1 of Pseudomonas sp. MWU12-3103b. Lineage (NCBI taxonomy): Bacteria > Pseudomonadati > Pseudomonadota > Gammaproteobacteria > Pseudomonadales > Pseudomonadaceae > Pseudomonas > Pseudomonas sp. MWU12-3103b. The sequence continues at coordinate 144,019 of NZ_JALMEY010000013.1, read as the reverse complement.
TCGGAATAGCCAGGAAAAATAGTTAGCCTGCTTCCTTTTATTCCAGCACCCAGCCATGATGCCCACTCTCCCACCGCCGCCCGCGAACGAGTCCACATGTCTGCGCAGCAACCGCCTCCGCAAAGCTCCCTGGCGATCACCCTGCAGATCGTCTCCATCGTGTTTTATACCTTTGTCGCCTTCCTGTGCATCGGCCTGCCGATCGCGGTGCTGCCCGGTTATGTGCATGAGCAGCTGGGTTTCAGCGCCATTATTGCGGGGCTGGTCATCGGCTCGCAGTATCTGGCCACCCTGCTCAGTCGGCCGATGGCCGGACGCATGTCGGATACGCTGGGTACCAAACGGGCGATTGTTTTTGGCTTGTCGGGGATTGTGCTCAGCGGGCTGCTGACGCTGATCTCAACGCTGTTGCAGGACTTCCCGATGCCGAGCCTGATCATTCTGATCGTCGGGCGCCTGCTTCTCGGCGTCGCACAGGGCTTGATCGGCGTCGGCACCATCAGTTGGTGCATGGGCCAGGTCGGCGTCGAACACACAGCGAGGTCGATCGGCTGGAACGGCATTGCCTCCTATGGCGCGATTGCCATTGGCGCGCCACTGGGCGTGGTCATGGTCGCCGATTACGGCTTTGCCAGCCTGGGCATCGCTCTGTCGATATTGGCCGCCGGGGCCTTGGTGTTGATCCGCAATAAACCTTCGGTGCCGGTGGTGCGCGGCGAACGGCTGCCTTTTTGGGCGGTGTTCGGGCGGATTGCACCGTATGGGGCCAGTTTGACTCTGGCGTCGATCGGCTACGGCACGCTGACCACCTTCATCACCCTTTATTACCTCAACCGTGGCTGGAGCGGCGCGGCGTATTGCCTGACGGTGTTCGGCGTATGTTTCATCCTGTCGCGGCTGCTGTTCATTTCGGCGATCAGCCGTTTTGGTGGCTTCAATTCGGCGATTGCCTGCATGAGCATCGAAACCGTCGGACTGGTGTTGCTATGGCTCGCGCCCTCTACCGCGTTCGCCCTGATCGGCGCGGGACTGGCCGGGTTTGGCTTGTCGCTGGTGTATCCGGCGCTAGGGGTCGAGGCGATCAAGCAGGTGCCCAGTTCCAGCCGTGGCTCGGGGTTGGGGGCTTACGCGGTGTTCTTTGATCTGGCGCTGGCGATTGCCGGGCCGTTGATGGGCGCAGTGGCGTTGAACCTGGGGTATGCGTGGATTTTCTTCAGTGCGGCGCTGTTGTCGGTGATCGGGCTGGGGTTGACCTTGCTGCTCAAGCGCCACTCGACATCCTGAAATTTCGTACAAATCACTGTGGGAGCGGGTTTGCTCGCGAAGGCGGTGGGTCAGTCAAAATATAGAGTGACTGATCTATCGCATTCGCGAGCAAGCCCGCTCTCACAGGGGGATTGAGTCGTTTATTGATCCGCAGTCTGCATCCCCGCCCGGCTCGGCTTGCCCAGCGTGCGCGAGAAGAACTGCCCAGCCTCGGAGATCAGGTTGCGGTGAATGTCTTCGCGATCCACGCCGTCGGCGTCGGTGCACAACGCCGGCATGGCGCGGATCTGCTCTTCGTTGCACGGCGCCATGAATACGAAGTGCCCTGCCCCGGCCAGTAATTTGAAGTCCGGTGCGGTTGGCAGTTTGCGCGCCAGAGCAGCAGCGTTTTTGTCGAAGGCCACCAGCTTGTCGCCATCGCCGCTGTACAGCAGCACCGGCACATGCACATCCGCCAGGGTGCTACGGCCGAATTTCAGGCTTAGCGGTGCCATCAACAGCAGCGCATGCACACGCGGATCGGCCACTGGCTGCAAATCGTCGCGGTCGACGATCAGTTCACCCTGGGTGTTGCAGGCATCATGGTCGTCCGGGCGTTCCTGGCAGTAGCGGCGCAGGCGATCCAGATCCGGCTGCGCGCCGGAGAGAATCAACGCGGTTTCGCCACCGGCAGAATAACCAATGACCCCGACCTGATCAGCGTTGACGAACGGCGAGAGCATCGGGTCGCCGAGGGTCGCGGTGATTGCTTCGGAAATCTGGATCGGCCGCCCATACAGATTGCTCAGGGTGCCGAGGCGGCTGTGGTCTTTGGAGTTGTCGCCGGGATGAATCACCGCGACCACCACAAAGCCCTTGCGGGCCAGCGAGGTGGCGAGGTCATGCAGTGCCAGCGGCGTGCCGGTGTTGCCGTGAGACAGCATCAGCATCGGAAAACGACCGATGGCAACCTTGGTGTCGGCGCCGGCCTCGACGGTGTAACCCTCAAGCAGGCTGCTGTGTTCGCGGTCGCTGGAAGGATAGAAGGCGATGGCGCGCATCGGTTGCAGATCCAGCGGATCGAGGAATGTCATTTCGTGGTAACCGACACTCCAGACAGGGTGTCGCCCGGGCGCGGCATGCACTGAACCGAGGCTGCCGAGCAGGCAAATCAGTAACGTTGCACAAAGACGCATCATGGGATGGCCCACCCTGTGTTACTCAATCGAAAGATCCTTTGTGTTCCGACACGCCCCAAACCCTGAGGTTCGGAGATCCGGCGCAACGGTGCACTCAGACGTTGATCGTTTGACTGCATAACCCGGGCCAGATTATGCAACAGTCAGAAACAAAAAACTCCGCATCTGGCCCTTGCAGAACCAGAATACAGAGTTTTTTGAGGGGCTACCTGAACGGCAGCTGGTCTTTACGCAATGCTTACGCGGCGGCGAACAACTGCTCGCTGATCTTCGCCTGAGCAGCGCTCATCGCGTTGTTGCGCACTTCTTCACCGTAGGCCAGACCTTCGGCACGGACGATTTCGATGTCGGTGATGCCGAGGAAGCCCAGTACCAGCTTCAGATATTCTTCGTGAGCGATGCCGCTCGCCTGACCGGCATGGATGCCGCCGGAGGTGGAGACGATCACCACTTTCTTGCCACCGCACAGGCCTTCAGGGCCGGCTTCGGTGTAGCGGAAAGTCTGGCCGGCAACGGCGACGCGGTCGATCCAGGCCTTGAGCTGGGTCGGCACGGTGAAGTTGTACATCGGCGCGGCAATGACGATGGCGTCGGCAGCGATGAATTCGGCCAGGGTCGAGGCGCTCAGTTCGGCTTCGTGCTGTTGTGCGGCGTCGCGCAGCTCAGCAGTGGTACCGGCAGCCACCAGGGTGGTCGACGAGAAGTGACTGATGGCGTCGGCGGCCAGGTCACGGTAGGTGACCACGGCGGTTGGCTCGGCGGCTTGCCAGGCTTTGACGACTTGGCTGCTCAACTGACGGGAAGCGGAGTTGTCGCCCAGAATGCTCGAATCGATGTGCAGCAGTTTCATGTGGAATCTCCTGTAAAGAATCGCCGGCGGCGACGGAATGGAGACAATCCTACGGAAGAAACCAATAGCTGATTAGCCGCCGACAATGCGATAGTTCGTCCCACTGATAGAACGGTGGACTTTTCATGCAGGATCTCAACGATCTCTACTATTTCGCCAAGGTGGTCGAGGCCGGTGGCTTCGCCGCAGCCGGGCGTTTGCTGGGCATTCCCAAGTCTCGACTGTCACGACGCATTGCCGAACTCGAAGAGCGCCTCGGCGCCCGTCTGCTGCAACGCACCACGCGCCAGTTGAACCTGACCGCGGTTGGCGAGCGCTACTTGCGTCACTGTCAGGCGATGTTGCTGGAAGCGGAGATGGCCGACGAAGCGGTCGCCAGCATGTCCAGCGAGCCACGTGGCCGCCTGCGCGTATCCTGTCCTACCGGTCTGGCGCGGGAAATGTTGCCGTGGGTGATCAGCGAATTCCTCGGCAAATTCCCTCAGGTGCAACTGGAGGTGGTGCTGCTCAATCGCCGGGTGGATCTGGTCGCCGAAGGCTTCGATGTGGCCCTGCGTGTACGCGAGTTGGGCGATGAAGACCCCTTGCTGGTCACCCGGCGTCTGCGCCAGGCACAAATGGTCGTGGTGGCCAGCCCGGCTTTTGTCGAGGGCAAAACCATCACTCATCCGCAGGACTTGAAGAACCTGCCGGTGCTCGGCGCGCTGGAGGCCGATCGCATGGTGCATGTGCGCTTGCTGGATGAGCAAGGCAACAGCGTCGAACTGAACATGGAGGCGCGGTTGGGCATCGATGACTTCATCGTGCGCAAGGCCTGTGTGCTCGCCGGCCAGGGTTTTACCCTGCTGCCGATGATGTATTGCGAAGCCGACCTTGAGAGCGGCGCGCTGGTGCAACTGTTGCCCGAGTGGTCGTTGCCCGGCGGCTGGTTGCAGGCGGTGTATCCGCATCGACGCGGGGTGATGCCGGCGGTGCGGGCATGGATCGATCATCTGGTCGAATCGTTCAATGCGTGTGGGGAGCGGTTGTTATGAACAAGGGAAAAATGAACGAAGCGGATGTCGCCGCCTTCTGCCTGGCCTTGCCGGGTGCGCGGGAGGATTACAAATGGGGCGGCGTGCGGGTGTTCTCGATTGCCGACAACAAGATGTTTGCCCTGCAAGGGCTGCGCGGGGATTCATTGGCGTTCAAGGTCGACAAGGACCTGTTTCTCGGCCATTGCGACCGCCCGGGCATTCACCCTGCGCCTTATCTGGCGCGGGCGCAGTGGATCATCATGCACCCGCCCTACCCGCTGGGTGCCGAGGAACTGCAGGGATTGCTGCAGCGTTCGCATCAGTTGGTGGTGGGCAAGTTGCCGAAGAAGACCCAGATCGGATTACTGCTCTAGCTTTTTGATTTTGGTGGGAGCGGGCTTGCTCGCGAAAGCGGTGTGTCAGACAACATATTCGTCCATTGGCACACCGCTTTCGCGAGCAAGCCCGCTCCCACATGGGTCATGTGTGAAGCTTAAAAAAGTGACAGCAGGTTCGAACCGAGAAACAACTGATCGATCCAGAACACCTGATGCAGCGCCACAATCACCCAGAACAGAATCTGAAACGACACCTTGCGCGTCTTGTGCCGGAATACCTGTTGGGCGATCAGCGCGCCGGGCCAGCCGCCGGCCAGTTCCAGCGCATGCAGGATGTTCTCCGGTGTGCGCCAGGCATCGGCGCGGGCCTTGCGCTTGTCTGCCCAGTACATGAAAAACGCCAGCACGCTGACCACGCCATAAGCGGTCAACGGCACCAGCGAGATGTCGCGCAGCCACATCGACAGCGAGCCGAACAGCGGCAGCGCGCAGACGATCAGCAGCACCGCCAGTTTCAGTTTCAGATGCTGAATGCCGCCACCGGACGGTCGTCCATCCGGGCGGCGCGCGCGGGAATCACTCATGGTTTCGCCGCCGACCAATCCACCCAGCCGAACTGCCAGGTCCCCAGAATCACCAGACCGAAAACAATCCGGTACCAGGCGAATGCCGCGTAACTGTGGCTGGCGATGAACTTGAGCAGACCGCGCACGGCGATCATGGCGAAGATGAACGCGGTGATGAAACCAATGGCGAACACCGGGAAGTCCGCCGGCACAAACAGATGGCGATACTTGTAACCGGAGTACACCGCCGCACCGACCATGGTTGGCATCGCCAGGAAGAACGAGAACTCGGTCGCAGTCTTGCGCGACAGGCCAAACAGCAGGCCGCCGATGATCGTCGAGCCCGAACGCGAGGTACCGGGGATCATCGCCAGACACTGCGCGAAACCGACTTTCAGCGCGTCCTTCCAGGTGATCTCGTCCACGGTTTCGGCGTGCACTTCATGTTGGCGACGCTCGGCCCACAGCATGATCACACCGCCCACCACCAGCGCGGTCGCGACAGTGATCGGATTGAACAGGTATTGGTGAATCAGGTCAGCAAAAATCACCCCCAGCACCACCGCTGGCAGAAACGCGATCAGCAGGTTGGCGGTAAAACGCCGCGCACTCGGCTGGGTCGGCAAGCCGATCACCACGTCGAGAATCTTGCGACGAAACTCCCAGACCACCGCGAGGATCGCGCCGAGCTGAATAATGATGTTGAACGCCATGGCCCGTTCGCCGCCGAACTCGAGCAGGTCGGCAACAATGATCTGGTGTCCAGTACTGGAAATGGGCAAAAACTCCGTCAGCCCCTCTACAACTCCAAGAATCAGTGCCTGCAAGGCGGTCCAAAGATCCATCAATCCCCCAAAGAGCGATGCACGCGGGCATGCCCCGATAATATTTTTCTAACGTTCACTGCGTTCAGCGTAGCTGTACCGATTCCGCGCGCACAGGATCCACACGAAACGGTCAAAATTCCGTGAAATATCAATTTGGATTCAGGTTTTCACGCGCGGGGCCGAAATCCTAACAGACAAGCCTTAATAGTGCTGCGGCGTTATTCGACTTGGGTCGCGTATGCCTGACCACCCAAACGTGGTTGGATGCTGGCGTTGATTTATTACAAGAAAAAGAAATCGGAGTGACAGCGTTATGAACAGCTTGCGCAGTGTGTCGATCAGCCGACGCTTGTGGCTCATTTTGATTGTGGCGGTGGTCATGTTGTTGACCTTGGGCGTGTTGATGCTCAAGCAGATCCACGATGACCTGTACCACGCCAAAGCGCAGAAAACCCAGCATGTGGTGCAGACCGCCAGCGGCCTGCTGACCTATTACCACGACCTGGAAACCGCTGGCACCCTCACCCGCGACGCCGCACAGAAGCAAGCGCTGACCGCCATTCGCGGCCTGCGCTACGACCAGAGCGATTACTTCTGGATCAACGACCTCACCCCCGTGATGGTCATGCACCCGACCAACCCCAAACTCGAAGGCCAGAACCTCTCGTCGATCCGCGACCCGGACGGTTTCGCGGTGTTCAATGAAATGGTCGCGATCGCCAAAAGCAAAGGCGCCGGCATGGTCGATTACCGCTGGCCCAAGCCCGGTGCCAGCGAACCGGTGGCGAAAACCTCCTATGTAAAATTGTTCGAGCCGTGGGGCTGGGTGCTCGGTTCGGGCGTTTACGTCGATGATGTGCAGAGCGAGTTCCGGGGGCAGTTAATCAAGGCTTCGGTGATTGGTTTGGTGATCGCCGTGATCATGGCCCTGCTGGTGATTTTGATTGCCCGCAGCATCGTCCGTCCGTTACAGGAAACCGTGAACGCCATGGCCAACATCGCCAGCGGCGAGAGCGACCTGACCCGTAGCCTCGACACCCACGGTCAGGACGAAGTCACGCAACTGGCGCATCACTTCAACGCCTTCACCGCCAAGTTGCGCCGGGTCATCGGTGACCTGCAGGTTTCGGCCAGTGCGCTGGGTCAGTCGTCCAGCGAACTGGGCAACGATGCGACTCAGGCCCAGCAGCGCAGCCAACAGCAATCGCAGCAGATGGAACTGGTCGCAACCGCAATCAACGAAGTGACCTACGGCGTGCAGGATGTGGCGAAGAACGCCGAACATGCTGCCGCTGAAATGCGCGATGCCGAAGCTCAGGCGCAGCAGGGCCAGATCAACATCGACGGCAGTCTGCAACAGATCGACAAGTTGTCCGGAACCATTGACCAAGCGGTCGAAGTGATTCGCACCCTGGCGGCCGAAAGTACGCAGATCGGCAGTGTGCTGGAAGTGATCCGCTCGATTGCCGAGCAAACCAACCTGCTGGCGCTCAACGCGGCCATCGAAGCGGCCCGCGCCGGGGAACAGGGCCGGGGCTTTGCGGTGGTGGCTGATGAAGTACGGTTGCTGGCGCAGCGCACGCAAAAGTCGACCGCGGAAATTCAAAGCATGATCGAACGCCTGCAGAATCATTCCGAAGCAGCGGTGAAAGTCATTGGCGACAGCAGCAAGGCCTCGCAACTGACCATCGAACAGGCGGGATTGGCCGGCGCGAGCTTGAATGCCATCGGCCAGGCCCTGCGCAATCTCAATGGCCTGAACGCCTCGATTGCCAGCGCCACGCTGCAACAGGCGCATGTGGTCGAGGACATCAATCAGAACGTCACGCAGGCCGCCGGTCTGTCGCACAGTACGGCGCTGGCGGCGGAGCAGTCGAGTGCGGCGAGCGTGAAGTTGGGGCAATTGAGTGAACAGCTGAACCAGCTTCTGCGCCAGTTCCGCGTCTGACCTAACCCCCTCTGTGGGAGCGAGCTTGCTCGCGAAGGCTTGGTGTCAGTCGATAGAGTCGTTACTGATAAAACGCTTTCGCGAGCAAGCTCGCTCCCACAGGTGGACCAGGTGCCCCGTCAAAATCGGCAAGGCTCGCTCCCACAGGTTTTTGGGTACAATCCGCTCCCTCGTCAATTCCCCCAAGGAACCCCCATGTCCGGGCTTGAACTGTTTGCCGCCGCCCTCGGTGTGATCGCCGTCTGGCTGACGGTCAAACAGAATCCGTGGTGCTGGCCGATCGGCCTGGTCATGGTGTTGCTGTACAGCTGGATTTTCTATGACGTGAAGCTGTACTCGGACATGTTGCTGCAAGTGATTTACGCCGCGCTGCAAGTCTACGGCTGGTGGCAGTGGACCCGCGCCGGGACGATGCATGACGGCCGTGAAGTCACGCGCCTGGATCAGCGCTCGATACTGCTCGGCCTGAGCGTAGGCGCCCTCGGCAGCCTGCTGCTGGGTGCGGCCATGGCGCACTGGACCGACGCGGCGCAGCCGTGGCTCGATGCCGCGCTGACGGCGTTCAGCCTGGTTGCGCAATTGTGGATGGCGCAGAAACGCCTGCAATGCTGGGCGCTGTGGTTCGTGCTGGATGTGATTTTCGTCGGTCTGTTCCTGTACAAGGGTCTGTACCTCACCGCCGCGCTGTATGCCCTGTTCACCCTGATTGCTGTGCAAGGCTGGCGCGAATGGCGCGCCGATCCGGCGTTGCAGCGATGAAGGTAGTTGTCCTCACCGGCCCGGAATCCACCGGCAAGAGCTGGCTGGCCGCTGGCCTTCAGGCGCGCTTCGGCGGCCTGCGGGTGGACGAATACGTGCGCTGGTTCATCGAGCAGAATCCACGCGATACCTGCCTCAACGACATCCCCGCTATTGCCCGTGGGCAGTTGCAATGGGAGGATCAGGCACGGGCGCAGCAACCGCAATTGCTGATTCTCGATACCCATTTGCTGAGCAACATCCTCTGGAGCCAGACCCTGTTTGGCGACTGCCCGGCGTGGCTGGAACCCGAGCTGCTGGCCCGGCATTACGACCTGCATCTGCTGTTGTCGCCGGAGCAGATCGACTGGACCGACGACGGCCAACGCTGCCAGCCGCAACTCAGCGAACGCATGGCGTTCTTTCAGGCCACTCGCGACTGGCTGGAACAACAACGGCAACCGCTGCAGATCATTCAGGGCGATTGGGATGAGCGGCGGTCTCAGGCTTTCGAAGCCGTGGCGCGTTTAATGGCTGATTGACCTGGCAAACAGCTCCTTTCGGAGCCCAAGTGTCCATTCTTGAAACACCCACCCCCGCGCAAAGCAGCCGTTTAAATGGCCTTCATCATTCTGTCAGGGTATCTGTTACGCCGGTGAAACAGTCCCCGGCAAACCCTTGTTCCAGAGCTTTGCACCGCCCATGCCCCCGCCGCTGTCGACATGACTGTTTCAGCGCTGAAACAGGTTATGTATCAAGATTGCGTGCCGCAGCGCCAACCCGTTGAAAACAATAGACAACTCAAAAGCGGCACAGCTTTCGCTCTCTCCTTCCCAACGCTGACAAGAGCCAGCCCACTGAAGAAGGAATTGCCGCCGTGGGGAATATCAATAAAGGCCTGACCTGCCTTCTGCTGATTGGATCAGCCGCCAGCACATTCATCAGTTTCAACGTTCAGGCCGAAGGCAATGGCGTGATCGTTCTCAACCGCGACGTCCAGCCTATTGCAATCGGGCGCAGCGGTGGCAAAGACCCGTATCCAACCACGGTCAACGCCAACCCTTCCGATCGAATCCATCAAGCGATGACCAGCACCGAACTCAGTGATGGCGACTTTGCCAGTGTCGCCAGCGGCGCTTCGATCCGCAGCAACATGATCACGCCGAACTCGGACATGCCCGGCATGAATGTGTTGACCAACCCCAACGGCCTGCCTGGCATGAGTGCCGGTCACGGCGGCGGCGGTGGCGGCACGATCTCCAACACGATCAATCGCTCGCTGAGCACCGGTCTGGCGCCGCTGACTCGCATGGCTGGAGGTCAATGAGATGAATCGTTCCCTTCTGCTGCTTGCCCTCTTCAGCTGTGCCAGCGTCATGGCCGATCCGAGTTCCGTGAACAACGCAGACATCCAGGATACCGGTGTGCAGTACCGCGGCAACTTCAATGTCAACCAGGCCGCCGGCGACCAGATGCAACAGACCAACACCAAAGCGATCGCCATTGGCACCAATGCCAGTGCCACCACCATCGTCAGGCAAAAGCTGGATACCCCTGCCAACCCGTCGATGAACGCCAGCGCCACCATTGGCGGCACCTCTTTCAGTAATGGCAACGGGATCCTGGGCGTGAACCAGGGCGCCGGTGCCAACAACCAGATGGCCAACGTGACGCGCGTCAGCATCAGTGCTGCCCCGCAAAGCGTTGACGACAGCGCCCTGTCGCAACAGAACGTGGCGCTTTTACCGAGCTCAGGAGCAACTGGCACCTCACCCGGCAGTCGCCAGGTCACGACAAGTGATCAGGCCTTCACCGGCAGCCGAGGGGTGATTCAGGTGAACCAGAGTGCCGGGGTGGGGAACCGTATGGCTAACACCCTGAGCATCCGGGTCGCTGACTGACCCAAACAACAAAAGCAGTGCAATTAGAAAGTACCAACACTTAACCAACTAATAAGCACGATGGAGAAACACCATGAAAACTACAATGGCTCTCAAACCACTGGTTTTCGCACTTGCAGCAGTAATGGCAATGGCGGCTCAAGCAGGCGGCAATGATCATGGTAACAACGGTGGTCACGGTCACAACCCTCCTCCACCAAAAGGCCCTACCCTGGAAGAACTGCTGCAAATCGGCGCAGGTGCCGGTGCTGCAGTGCTCGACGTGCAAAACAACGGCGGTAACACCGTCCTGAACCAGGGCACCCAGAACAACGCCGGCATCAGTGGCTCGCTTAACGGCGCCAACGGCAACATCGGGGCCAACAACGTGGCCGGTGACGGCAACCAGCAAGACAACGCCGCGGCTCTGGCCACCGCTGACGAAAGCTTCATCTTCGGCTCTGCGGTGTCCGCTTCCAGCGCCACTCAAGTCAACAGCAACAACACCGTTGGCAACTACTCCAGCACCAACAACGCCGGCATGAACAACGTCGGCAACAGTGGCTCGGGTAACATTGGCGTGAACAACGCTGCCGGCAACTTCAACCAACAGAAAAACAACCTGGCAATCGCGGTGTCCGGTGGTCGTGTAGCGCAAGCCGCTGCTGCTGCCAACCAAAGCACTACCGGTCTGCAAGTCGGCAACAACGGCACTCAGACCTACAAAAAAGACACCCTCACTGGCACTGTCGCCGCCGTCGGCGTATTCGGCGCCGTGGGCGAAGCTACCATCAAAGGTGATAGCCACGGCGGTGGCGGTTATGGCAACGACGACAAAGGCCATGGCGGCAATGGCGGCAGCAAAGATCAGAAAGCCACCTTCGAAGCTGTGGGTGCCTTCGGTCTTGCTGGTGTAACCACGCAACAAGTGCTGACCCCAGACGGCTGGAAAAACCCAGTTACCAACAACGCCAGCATGACCAACGTAGGCAACAACTGGTCGGGTAACGGTGGCTTCAACAACGCTGCCGGTGTTGGCAACCAACAAAGCAACTCGCTGTCCATCGCTGCAGGTTGCAAAGCCTGCATGTAATCGCGATCGAAACGAAAGCCCCGGAAACGGGGCTTTTCCTCAGTCCGCAAAGGCGTATCGATCATGCGTAAGACTGCCTTTATCGCCCTGCTTTGCCTGTCCGGCCTGACCCAGGCTGCCCAGATGCCCGTCGCTGCCCTGCCCGGCGGCGTACTCGTCTACAAGAACGTGCAAAGCATTCGTGAACGCAAGTTTGCCGACATCGTCGAACAAAAAACCGATTTCAGCTGCGGCGCCGCCGCACTGGCCACGGTACTGCGCCAGGCTTATTGGCTCGACGTCGATGAAGAGCACATCATCAAAGGCATGCTGGTCAACGCTGACCAGGACCTTGTGCGTACTCAAGGTTTCTCCATGCTGGACATGAAACGCTACATAGAAAGCATCGGCATGCGCGCCAGGGGCTACAAGATTCCACCGGAAAAACTCGACGACGTAACAATCCCGGTGGTGGTACTGATGGAAATTCGCGGCTACAAGCATTTCGTGGTGCTGCAGCGTTCGGACAAGGATTGGGTTTATATCGGAGATCCAGTCTTAGGCCATAAACGCTACGCCCATGATGACTTTGTCAAAGGTTGGAACGGCATCGTCTTCGCCATCGTCGGCCCCGGTTATGACAAAACCAATGCATTGCGCATGCCGCCGACCCCGCTGACCGCGAAGAACAAGCTGGATAACTTCAACCCTGTCAGAGATGCCGAATTGATGGACTTCGGGTTCATACAGAGCGACTTCTTTTAATCGCCGATTATAAAGAATGGGGCTGGATGTCCCGGGAGCAGCAGATGAAAACCTCATACTGGCTGGCCGCCGCCTGCCTGGCAGCGAGCGCGTCAGGCTATGCCAATGCAGGATTCAAACCCATCGAAGTTCAGGATCAGGAGCTGTCCCAGCTTCGCGGTCGTTATGTCATGCCGGGGCGGATCATCAGCTTCGGCATTGTCATGAGCAGTACCTGGCGCAACGCCAGCGGTGATCTGATCGGCGCTGCGACGTCGATGCAAATCCAGGCCGCCACGATCAAACCGGAATTCTATGTCTCGACCATCAAGGAACAGGGCAACGGCAGCACCCCGACTCCGGGCACTGGCAATGTCATTGGTGGCGCGGCACTCAACAGCAGCCAGGGCGTGACCCAAAGCGTACGCGCCGCCGGCGACGGCAACACCGCCAGCAACAATGTGGCCATCAATGTAAAAGAAGCCAACACCCCTCCGCCGCTGGCACCCGCACAAGGCCAGGCCCTGATGGCCGGGCAGACTATCGGGGCCAGCAATGCCGCTGGCAGTGTCGCCGTTTCCGCCACCAACAGTGGCGTGCAAATGGCCATTCAGGCCTCGGGCAATCAAGGCACCGCCCTGCAACAAGTGGCCCAGGGTGGCCTGCTGCAGAACACCCGCCTGCTCGGCAGCGCCAACGTGGTCAACAACATGACCCAACTCAATGTTGTGCTTAACAATAACGGCATCAGCCCCGGCGCACTGGACTGCAACCTGACTCAACTCAGGGCACTACGCAATATCGGATATTGAACTACGCTGAGTCTCGATCATTGGGCTTAAAGGGACGGCTTATTCATGTATCGATCAGTATCACTGCGTGCCGCTGTATGTCTGAGTACTCTTCTACCCGCGGCGATGCTGCAAGCAGCACCCGACGCAGATGTGGAGACCCTGAAACAGGAACTTCTGGAGCTGAAGCAACGATACGAAGTGCAACAAAAGGCCCTGGCGGTGCTCGAACAACGGGTCCGTCAGGTCGAAGATCAACCGGCAGCCCCGCAACCCAAACGGCTGGCCAAGTCGCCGTCTGACATGAAAGGCAATCCAAAAGTCGCGACCGGTACCGGGGCTCCCGGAGTTGGCGCGGCAGCAGCGTCGGGGGGCGCCGCCGGGGGCAGTGGCGCTTCTTACGGCCAGTCGCTGGCCGACGATTCGCAACCGGCACAGAGTGTGTCCAACCTCTACGACGAAGCCAGCGGCTTCTTCGGCGGCGGTAAATTCAGCTTTGAAACCGGCGTGACCTACTCGCGTTACGACACCCGACAGCTGATCCTCAACGGCTTCCTCGCGCTGGACTCGATCTTTCTGGGCAACATCAACCTCGACCGGATCAAGGCCGACACCTGGACGCTGGACCTGACCGGGCGCTACAACTTCGACAACCGTTGGCAGTTCGACGTGAACGTGCCGGTGGTTTACCGCGAATCGACCTACCAGTCCGGTGGCGGCAACGGTGGTGCGTCCAACGTCACGACGGAACAGGATGTTTCGCGTGATCCGACCATCGGCGACGTCAACTTCGGCATCGCGTACAAGTTCCTCGACGAGTCGGTCAACACGCCGGACGCCGTGGTCACCCTGCGGGTCAAGGCGCCAACCGGCAAGGATCCGTTCGGCATCAAACTGCGCCAGACCGACGCCAACTCCAACCTGTTCGTGCCTGACACACTGCCAACCGGTAACGGTGTCTGGTCGATCACACCCGGGGTTTCGCTGGTCAAGACGTTCGACCCGGCAGTGCTGTTCGGCAGCTTGTCCTACACCCACAACCTGGAGGAGTCGTTCGACGACATCAGCTCGACCGTCAACCAGAAAACCCCGGGCAAGGTCAGCATTGGCGACAGCTTCCAGATCGGCGCCGGTATTGCGTTTGCACTGAACGAAAAGATGAGTATGTCGTTTTCGATGTCTGATCTGGTGCAACGCAGGAGCAAACTCAAACCCGATGGCGGGGATTGGCAATCGGTGGTGTCCAGTGACGCCAACGCAGGCTACTTCAACGTCGGCATGACCATTGCCGCCACGGACAACCTGACTATCGTGCCCAACCTGTCGATCGGCATGACCCCGGATGCCCCCGACTTTTCCTTCAGCCTGAAATTCCCGTACTACTTCTAAAGCAAAAGATCGCGGCCTGCGGCATCTCCTACAGGGTTAATCCCTGTAAGAGTTGCCGCAGGCTGCGATCTTTTGGGCTTTGGTCTCTAGCGAATCTGGTGTTTGTGCAGCAGGCGATAAAACGTCGGCCGCGACACGCCCAGTACTTTCGCCGCCACACTAAGGTTGTCGCTGTGGCGGTTCAACACATCGCACAGCGCCTGGCGTTCGGCGCGCGTCTTGTAGTCTTCCAGCGTACCCATCGGCGTCGAAATCGTGTGCTGACTGAGCAATCCCAGGTCCCGGGCTTCGATCTGTCGGCCTTCCGCCAGAACCAGACCCCGTCGCACTCGGTTGGCCAGTTCTCGAACGTTGCCTGGCCAGTCGTGCTTGCCCATGGCGATCAACGCATCCTCACTGAAGCTGCGCGGGCGGCGGCCGGTTTCGTGGCTGTAGAAATGCGAGAAATGGTTGGCCAGCATCGACAGATCACCGTGGCGCTCGCGCAATGGCGCGGTCACCACTTGCAGCACATTGAGGCGGTAATACAGGTCTTCGCGAAAACGCTTTTTCTCGATCGCCGCTTCGAGGTCGACGTGGGTGGCCGCCAGCACGCGCACATCAACCGGGATCGGCTGACTGCCACCCACGCGCTCGATGTGTTTCTCCTGCAGAAAACGCAGCAGATTGGCCTGCAATTCCAGCGGCAGATCGCCGATTTCATCAAGAAACAGCGTGCCACCATTCGCGGCCTCGATGCGCCCGACCTTGCGCTGATGCGCACCGGTGAAAGCGCCTTTTTCGTGGCCGAACAGTTCGGACTGAATCAAGTGTTCGGGAATCGCCCCGCAATTGATCGCCACAAACGGCTTGCTGTGGCGCTGGGACTGGCGGTGCAGCGTGCGCGCCACCAGTTCTTTACCGGTGCCGCTTTCACCGCGGATCAGTACCGGGGATTCGGTCGGTGCCAGTTTGCTCAATAATTTGCGCAGTTCGCGGATCGGCTTGCTGTCGCCGAGTAACTCGTGTTCAGGCTGGTCGACGTGAATCGTGCCTTGCCCGCGCAAACGCGCCATGCCGAACGCGCGGCCCAGGGTCACCTGAACCCGTGAGACATCGAACGGCAAGGTGTGGAAATCGAAAAACCATTCGCAGACGAAGTCACCGACGTTCTGCAACCGCAGGACTTCCTGGTTCAACACTGCGATCCACTCTGTGCCGCTACGGCTGATCAGTTCCTTGACCGCTTCGGGACGTTCAAGGTGAAAAGGTTGCAGTCGCAGCAGCCCGACATCGCATGTCCGATCGGCGGCATTTTCCAGGGTACAACTGTCGACATCCCAGCCCACCGCGCGCAATCCGGGTAACAGGCGATGGCAGTCGTCACAAGGGTCGACTACCAATAAACGTCGTAACGCTGGCGCTTCGATCATGACTGTTCCTTGGCGCCAAATTTAAGGAAATTATTGTAAAAACAGTCATTTGGCAGACCCGACTGTAACATTAGCAAGAAATTGACAGGGCCTTGTATCGATTGCTTATAGGTGTACAAGCTAACGAGTTATAAGAAGCAAGTTTATTAGTCAGCTATCGAGTTGCTATCTTTCACCAGGCTTTCAAAAACGTTCGGAATGTTGAGCCTGAGCAATTAAGTTGAAATTTCTTTGTTTCGTGTGTGACCTGCCACGGGGTTGCGTGCATCAGTACAAGTAACCAGCCGAACGGTAAGCCCAACCGACGGCACATCACTTGATTGGGCACGACAGAGAGAAGACCCCAATGACCGCCCCGCTCCGTATCAACGAAGCTCTTTTGATTGCCAACCACGCGTTCAAACCCTTTCAGTGCGTGGCCTGGGCCCCTCAAGACGGCAATGGCGAACTGAACCTGACCGTCATTGATCGTACCAACTCGCACATCGGTCGCCAGCAGATTCCGAGCAGCGCCTACTCCGATCCAGCGCAACTGGAACTGCTGTTGCAACAGGCCCGCGCCGAATTGAGCAAAGAAGGTTACCTGCTGCAATCGTGGTCGATGCCACATTGATCAGAGGCTGATGCGGATGACTTTCACGTCATCCGCTCTTTTCTTTGTTAGTTATCCGCTGCTGTTTATCTTCAATACTTCTGTACAACTTTCTTCAACCTGCCAGGCGCCACTGCTTGGCAGGCTTTCGTTTGGTTCAAAAAGACACTGTTATGGCACAGTGCGACCCTCCACCTGTTAGTTCTGTCAGTTGAACTTGCGTGTATTCAGGGATTGAATGTTCCGCTCATGCAGTTACCGCCCATTCGGGCCTGGTCAACTTGCAAGGAGAGGCATGCATGTCACCCGAGAACGCCTTTGCGCGCCCGGCACTACTCAACAGTTCCGGGCAACTCGACAAACAATTTGCCAATACTGGCGTTGCCCAAGTGTATTTCGCCGGCAGTGTTTCCAGCATGACTCAGGGTGTCGCACTGGATCGACAGGGGCGCGTGCTGGTCGCCGCCAAGGTCGGCACTGCTCAAGGCAGTCGTTTCGGTCTGGCACGCCTACTCGCGGACGGTTCGGCCGACCTCGCTTTCGGCCAGCATGGCAGCGTGATTGGCGAGTTCGAACGCGGTTTTGAGGCCACCGGTGGCAAGGTCCAGGTATTGCCCGACGGACGAATCCTGCTGGCCGGGCTGCATTATCAAAATGCCCATCGCACCCTGCCCGCCCTTGCCCTGTTCAGCACCGAGGGTATCCCCGACCTGAGCTTTGGTGAAAATGGCTGCAAAGTAGTGCGCCTGCCCGGCGACCTGTCCATCGGTTCCCGCGATTGCTGGCTGCCTCCCGGCGTACCGGGTGCTGAAGCCTGTGACATCGCCGTGCAGGAAGACGGGCATATTCTGCTGATCGCCAATCACCATTTCGAACTCGCCGACCATGCCGGAATGCTGATCCGCCTGACGCCAGACGGGACGCTCGATGCAAGCTTCAATGGCCGCGGTTTCGTGATGATTCGACATTTGCTGCTCAACACGTGGCTCAGCAGCCTCGTATTGCAGAAGGACGGGCGGATCCTTGTCGCCGGCTCAATTGATTTTCCCCAGGAGGGGCTGGTGGCGCGCTACCTGCCTGACGGGCGTCTTGATGAGCGCTTCGCGGTGGATGGCTTCCTGGCTTTCAAAGCCAACGGCAAAAGCGCGATGGTCTGTCAGGTCATCGAGTCAAAGGAACATCTGCACTGTTTTGGCAGCAGTCGCGATCCGATCCGCTGCCTGGCGCTGAGCCTGCACCCTAATGGCCGCCCGGACTGGCGCAACGACACTGGCCACCCGCATCTGCTGGAAATCGGTCCCAGTGGTTGCCAGTGGAGCGCCGCGCAACGCATGGCGGACGGTCGGATCATGGCGGTGGGTGCAACGATCGGCGGCGTCGAGGCCGACTTCATCGTTGCTCGCTATAAAGCTGATGGCCATCTCGACCGAAGCTTCGGCAACGGCCACGGCTGGTTGCGCACGCGCCTGGGCCGCAGCCTGGATACCGCCAATTCTCTCGCGATCCAGCCAGACCGGAAAATTCTTGTCGGCGGCTACTCGCTCGACGGCAACTACCGTGCCATGGTCGCGCGCTATCTGAATCAATAACTCTCCAGACTTGAACTTGCCAGGCACTTGCGGCAACTTGCGCGCTTCTTAATACAAGGAGCAACCGATGTCCGGTTCACTGGCCCAGGCGTTCGCGCATAATTTTCTCGGGCACTCGCCCCGCTGGTACAAGGCGTGCATCGTAGGGTTCCTGATCCTCAACGCCGTGGTGCTGTTCACTGTCGGCCCGGTCGCCGCCGGCTGGCTGCTGGTGATCGAATTCATTTTCACCCTGGCCATGGCCCTCAAGTGCTATCCATTGATGCCCGGTGGTTTGTTGCTGATCGAAGCCCTGCTGCTGAAGATGACCTCACCACAGGCCCTGTACGATGAACTGGTGCACAACTTCCCGGTGATCCTGCTGCTGATGTTCATGGTCGCGGGCATCTACTTCATGAAGGATCTGCTGCTGTTTCTGTTCTCACGGTTGCTGCTGGGCGTGCGCTCCAAGGCGCTGCTGGCGCTGATGTTCTGCTTTCTCTCAGCTTTTTTGTCGGCGTTTCTCGATGCCTTGACCGTAACCGCGGTGATCATCAGCGCGGCGGTCGGCTTCTATTCGGTCTACCACCGCGTGGCCTCGGGCAATGATCCGCGTCAGGACAGCGAATTCAGCGACGACCGCCATCTGCCGGCCCTGCACCATGAAGACCTGGAGCAATTCCGCGCATTCCTGCGCAGCCTGCTGATGCACGGCGCGGTCGGCACCGCACTCGGCGGTGTCTGCACCCTGGTGGGTGAGCCGCAGAATCTGCTGATCGGTCATGAAATGGGCTGGCACTTCGCAGAGTTTTTCCAGAAAGTCGCGCCGGTTTCGTTGCCGGTGCTGGCGGCGGGTCTGGTGACCTGCGTGCTGCTGGAAAAACTGCGCTGGTTTGGCTACGGCACCCTGCTGCCGGACAACGTCCGCGCCGTGCTGGCCAATTACGCCGCCGAAGACAACGCCGAACGCACCCCGCGTCAGCGTGCCGCCCTGCTGGTGCAAGGCGCTGCCGCATTGATCCTGATTGGTTGCCTGGCGTTTCACGTCGCGGAGGTCGGGCTGATCGGCCTGATGGTGATCGTGCTGATCACCGCGTTCACCGGCATCACCGACGAGCATCGTCTGGGCAGCGCGTTCAAGGACGCCATGCCGTTCACTGCATTGCTGGTGGTGTTTTTCGCCGTGGTCGCGGTGATTCACGATCAACAACTGTTCGCGCCGCTGATCCAGTGGGTGCTGGCGCTGCCGGCGGAGCAACAGCCGGGCATGCTGTTCATTGCCAACGGCCTGCTCTCGGCGATCAGCGATAACGTGTTCGTCGCCACGATCTACATCACCGAAGTGAAACAGGCTTTCCTGTCCGGGCACATGAGCCGCGAGCATTTCGAGACCCTGGCGATCGCGATCAACACCGGTACCAATCTGCCAAGCGTGGCGACGCCCAATGGTCAGGCGGCGTTCCTGTTCCTGCTGACCTCGGCGATTGCGCCGCTGGTGCGCCTGTCGTACGGGCGGATGGTGTGGATGGCGTTGCCGTACACCGTAGTGATGGGGTTGCTCGGCTGGTATGCGGTAAGTTACTGGCTCTGACAACATGCGATTAAAACTGTGGGAGCGGGCTTGCTCGCGAATGCTGAGTGTCAGGCACTTGATGTATTGACTGATGCACCGCATTCGCGAGCAAGCTCGCTCCCACATTGTCAGGGCGGTGAGCCAATGGCGCTGGCAACTCTCGATCAACCGGTATGAGCAGGCTCACTCCCACATTGGCAGGCGCTCAGCCAATGGCTCTGACTACACGCGATTAAAACTGTGGGGGCGGGCTTGCTCGCGAATGCTGAGTGTCAGGCACTTGATGTGTTGACTGATGCACCGCATTCGCGAGCAAGCTCGCTCCCACATTGTCAGGGCGGTGAGCCAATGGCGCTGGCAACTCTCGATCAACCGGTATGAGCAGGCTCACTCCCACATTGGCAGGCGCTCAGCCAATAGCTCTGACTACACGCGATTAAAACTGTGGGAGCGGGCTTGCTCGCGAATGCTGAGTATCAGGCACTTGATGTGTTGACTGATGCACCGCATTCGCGAGCAAGCTCGCTCCCACAGTTTGTTTCCGGGTGAATCAGCGACCGAGGATGTACTTCTCGATCGCCTGCGCCACGCCGTCGTCGGTGTTTGGCGCGGTGACCACGTCAGCCTGGCGCTTCACCGCCTCTTCCGCCTGCCCCATGGCAATCGACAATCCCGCGCAATGGAACATCGCCGGGTCGTTGCCGCCATCGCCAATCGCGGCGGTCTGCGCCAGCGGGATATCGAGGTGCGCGGCAATGGTTGCCAGTGCGGTGCCCTTGTTGGCCTCCAGCGCCGTCACGTCCAGGTACACCGGTTGCGAACGCGAAACCTGAGCCATGCCGCTGACTTTGGCTAACAGGCGCGCCTCAAGCTCGATCAGCAGATCGGTGTTGTTACTGGTGGCGACGATTTTGTCGATGCGCTCCAGGTACGGCTCGAAACTCTCGACCACCACCGGCGGATAACCGAGGCCGTGCTGTTCGCGCGGCACCATCGGCCCGTGCGGATCCTTGAGCAACCAGTCGCCACCGCTGAACACCCAGATCTCCACATCCGGTTGGTCAGCGAACAACGCCAGAGCAATCAGCGCGGTCGGCACCGGCAGGTAATGCGCCACCAACAGACTGCCATCCGGATTGACGATGGTGCCGCCATTAAAGGCGGCGGTCGGCAGATCGACACCCAAGGCTTCGATCTGCTGCAACATGGCCTTGGGCGGGCGTCCGGTCGCCAGACTGAACAACACGCCGGCCTCGCGCAGCGAACGAACGGCGTCAATGGTGCGCTGGCTCAGACTGTGATCGGGCAGCAGCAGCGTGCCGTCCATGTCACTCAATAAAAAGCGGATCGATTCACTCATCCCAGACCATGCCAGACGCGACCATCGCGAGTCAGCAGATCATTGGCGGCTTGCGGGCCGTCTTCCCCGGCAGCGTAAGTCTGCACACTCGCATCCTGTTGCCAGGCATCGAGGAAGGGCTGCACCGCGCGCCAGCCGTTCTCGATGTTGTCGGCGCGCTGGAACAGCGTCTGGTCGCCGGTCAGGCAGTCGTAGATCAGCGTTTCGTAGCCGGTGGACGGCTGCATCTCGAAGAAATCCTTGTAGGCAAAACCCAGCTCGATGTTGGCCATGTTCAACGCCGGCCCCGGCCGTTTGGCCAGCAGGTCGAACCACATGCCTTCGTTAGGCTGGATCTGAATACGCAGATAGGTCGGCTGCAACTCGTCGACCTCGGTATCCCGGAACTGCGCGTACGGCGCCGGTTTGAAGCAGATGACGATCTCGGTATCGCGCACGCTCATGCGCTTGCCGGTACGCAGGTAGAACGGCACGCCGACCCAGCGCCAGTTGTCGATCATGACTTTCAGCGCGACGTAGGTTTCGGTGTTGCTGTCAGGCGCCACGTTGGCTTCCTGGCGATAGCCATTCAACGCTTTACCATCGACTTCACCGGCGCGGTATTGACCGCGTACCGAGTTGGCTCGCGCCTCTTCAACGCTCCATGGACGGATCGCGCCGACCACTTTGGCCTTCTCGCCGCGCACCGCATCAGCGCCGAACGCGGCCGGCGGTTCCATGGCGACCATTGCCAGCAGCTGGAACAGGTGATTGGGCACCATGTCACGCAGCGCACCGGTGTGCTCGTAAAAACTGCCACGGGTTTCGACGCCGACGGTTTCCGCCGCGGTGATTTGCACGTGGTCGATGTAATGGTTGTTCCAGAATGCTTCGAACAGGCTGTTGGAGAACCGGCTGACCAGAATGTTCTGCACGGTTTCCTTGCCCAGGTAATGGTCGATCCGATAGATCTGTTTCTCGGACATGACCTTGAGCAGGCAGGCGTTCAACGCTTCGGCAGTTTGCAGATCGGAGCCGAACGGCTTCTCGATGACCACCCTTCTGAATGCTTCCGGGGTTTCCTCCAACAACTTGGCGGCGCCGAGACGGCGTACCACTTCACTGAAGAAACGTGGCGCGGTGGCCAGGTAGAACACCGCATTGCCAGTGCCGCTGTCGGCAATTTTTGCCGCCAGCGCGGAATAAGTGCTGTCGTCCAGGAAGTCGCCCTGGACGTAGCTGATGCCTTTGGCGAGCTTGGCCCACAAGGCCGGATCAAGCATCTGATCGCCCTTGCCGACTTTCGCCGCCACTTCGGTACGGATGAAGTCTTCGAGTTTTTGCGCGAAGGCTTCATCGGTAATGGCGTTGTGATCAACGCCGACGATCCGCAGATTTTCGTCCAGCAAGCCGTCGCGACTGAGGTTGTACAGCGCCGGCATCAGCAAGCGCTTGACCAGGTCGCCGTGGGCACCGAACAAAAACAGCGTGGTCGGTGGTGCGGGTTCTGCCTTGGATTTTCTGCGGATCGTATGGGTCATTTCTTCGGTGTCTCCACGTGGCCGCCGAAGCCGAAGCGCTGGGCCGAGAGAATCTTGTCGCCAAAAGTGCCCTGACCGCGCGAGCGGTAGCGCGAGAACAGCGAGTTGGACAGCACCGGAACCGGCACCGCCTGCTCCATGGCCGCTTCGATGGTCCATTGACCTTCGCCGCTGTCAGCCACCGAACCGGAGAAGCCGTCGAGTTTCGGATCGCTGGCCAGTGCGTCGGCGGTCAGGTCGAGCAGCCAGGACGAGACCACGCTGCCACGACGCCAGACTTCGGCGATGTCGGCCACGTTCAGGTCGAAACGCTGATCTTCCGGCAGACGCTCGCTGGACTTGGTCTTGAGGATGTCGAAGCCTTCGGCGAACGCGGCCATCATGCCGTACTCGATGCCGTTGTGAATCATCTTCACGAAGTGCCCGGCACCGGCAGGACCGGCGTGGATGTAGCCGTGCTCGGCGCGGTGATCCTCGGATTTGCGATCCCTGGTGCGCGGAATGTTGCCCATGCCCGGCGCCAGCGCTGCGAACAGTGGGTCCAGACGGTTCACGGTCTCGGCGTCGCCGCCGATCATCATGCAGTAGCCGCGCTCCAGGCCCCAGACGCCGCCGGAGGTACCGACGTCGATGTAGTGCAGGCCCTTCTCGGCCAGGGTTTTCGCCCGACGAATGTCATCCTTATAGTTGGTGTTGCCGCCATCGATGATGGTGTCACCGGCTTCCAGCAAGTCGCTCAGAGTGTTGATGGTGTCTTCGGTCGGCGCGCCGGCCGGCAACATGACCCATACGGCACGTGGCTTGGCCAGGCCTGCCACCAGAGCGGGCAGGTCGGCAACGCCGGTGGAGCCCTCGGCGACCAGGTTATCGATGAAAGCGGTATTGCGGTCGTAAACAACGGTGGTGTGACCGTTGAGCATCAGACGTCGCGCAATATTGCCGCCCATGCGGCCCAGTCCAATAATCCCGAGTTGCATGTGCTGATGCTCCTTACTACAAATAAATGTGTGTCATTGGTTATAGCCCAACGCGACTGATGGAGGTTAGTCCAGAGCGTTGCGATGAAGTTTCCGGGCATTGTGCCCGATCCAGAGTGATAACGCCCCGAATCCTGCCGAAGACACACCGACCATGAAAAATAAAAAAGTTCCATTCACGGGCAAAAGAAATCAAAATTGGCGCCGATAGCAAGTCAGTAGCCCCGACGCGGGGACGATTTGCAGTTGAGACACGCCATTTGCGAGGTGAGCAATGGGCACAGTACACACAGCAATGCCGCCACAAACCCTGTACGTCACGATCCGTCGCGATGAATTGCGCCAGTTGAAAGACGAGCGCGACCAGTTGAAGCAGGAGCTGGCGCAGCTGCGCTCGCTGACCCAGGGCGCTCAGCCCAAACCTCTGCCGGTGGTCCAGCGCCATCCGCACGCCTGACCTGCCCCGCCAGCTTCGGGAACGGCGCCTGTCGTTCCCGACATGATGCTCCCCTGCCCCTGATCGGCAACTAACGAAGTTTTCACACTGCCTTGGTGATACTCCGGCCCATTCTGGCCGTGCGTTTGCGCGCGGCTTCCGTTCGTCGGTTTGATGTAGCGCTCCGACGGTGGTTTGTGACGATGAGCTGGAGTGCTGAATGGCATTGTTCAAACGCAGCAAAACGACTGCGACAGGTTTCGACTGGGCCGGGGTTCTCTGGCTGTTCGCTTTCTTCTGGTATTTCTCGGGCATCACCCAACTGTTGATTCAGCTGACCGGCACCTCCGGTTTCAGCGGTTTCCGTCAGGCCTTCGTGATGAGCGCGCTGTGGCTCGCCCCGATGCTGGCGTTTCCCAAACGCACCAAACTGCTGGCCGCGCTGATCGGTATCGTCCTGTGGGCCTGCTCAATGGCCAGCCTGGGTTATTTCTTCATCTATCAGCAGGAATTCTCGCAAAGCGTCATCTTCATCATGTTCGAGTCGAACATCTCTGAAGCCGGCGAATACATGACCCAGTACTTTGCCTGGTGGATGATCCCGGCGTTCCTCGCCCATACCGCTTTCGCCTATTTCCTGTGGACCCGCCTGCGCCCGGTGTACATGCCCCGAGGCCGCGCGTTCGTGGCTGCGATCGCGATCGTTTTCGCCGTAGTCGGCTACCCGCTGATCAAACAGACCCAACGTACCGGCAGTTTCGCCGGCGGTTTCGAGAAGTTCGAAGACCGCATCGAGCCAGCCGTGCCTTGGCAGATGGCGGTGGCTTACCACCGTTACCTCGACACCCTGGCCGGCATGCAGGACATGCTGCACAGCACCAGCAAAGTGCCGCCGCTGCATAACCTCAAGGTGACCGATGCCGATAAACCATCGACACTGGTGCTGGTGATCGGCGAGTCGACCAACCGTCAGCGCATGAGCCTGTACGGCTATGGACGCAAGACCACGCCGGAACTGGACAAGCTCAAGGATCAGCTCGCGGTGTTCGACAACGTCATCACCCCGCGCCCTTACACCATTGAAGCGCTGCAGCAGGTCCTGACCTTCGCCGACGAAGAGAACCCTGATCTGTACCTGTCCACGCCGTCGCTGGTCAGCATGATGAAACAGGCCGGTTACAAGACCTTCTGGATCACCAACCAGCAGACCATGACCAAGCGCAACACCATGCTCACGACCTTCTCCGAGCAGGCCGACGAGCAGGTGTACCTGAACAACAACCGCAACCAGAACGCCGCGCAGTACGACGGTGACGTGATCGAGCCGTTCAACAAGGCGCTGACCGACCCGGCGCAGCGCAAGCTGATCGTCGTGCACTTGCTCGGTACTCACATGAGCTACCAGTACCGCTATCCGCCGACCTTCGACAAGTTCCAGGACCGTACCGGCGTGCCGGCCGGCGTACGTGACGATCAGGTGCCGACCTACAACAGCTACGACAACGCCGTGCTGTACAACGATTTCGTGGTGTCCAGCCTGATCAAGGACTACGCCAAGTCCGATCCGAACGGTTTCTTGCTGTACCTCTCCGACCACGGTGAAGACGTGTTCGACTCCGCCGGCCACAACACCCTCGGCCGTAACGAGAACAAACCGACCGCGCCGATGTACACCATTCCGTTCATGGCCTGGGCGTCGCCGAAATGGCGCGAGAACCACGACTGGAACTTCGCCGCCGACCTGGGCCGGCCGTACAGCAGCTCGCACCTGATCCACACCTGGGCGGACATGGCCGGTTTGAGTTTCGATGAACTGGACCGCAGCAAGAGTCTGGTCAGCGACAGCTTCAAACCGCGTCCGCTGATGATCGGCAACCCGTACGAACGCGAGCAGCGCGCCTTGATCGACTTCAGCCTGATGAAGCCGAAAAAGGTCGACCCTGCCGCAGCGAATGTCGTGCAGCAGTAACCGCTCGGAAGGCATCGGTTTCGAGAGATCGCAACCGGTGTAACGCATAAAGAAAAAGCTCCGTATCGCAAGATACGGAGCTTTTTTCGTTTTGGGCGGTCAGGTAGCCCGCTTTATGGGGCTCTACTGTACCGCCTGAGGGAAATCGGAGCAGCCAGCATGCTCGCACGTACCCTCCTCCCTGCAAGAGCAGCCAGCGCGCTCACAGGGCGCCAGTAAATTGCACCACCAGAATCAAGGATTGTACCAGCACAAAAACAAACGCCCCGAACAAGTCGGGGCGTTTGTGGATGCGTTCACTTGGGTGCTTTCACACCCTTCGCGATGCAGGTCCGGCGCTATCAGTAAGCCTTGCCGGTCTTGTAGAAGTTCTCGAAGCAGAAGTTGGTGGCTTCGATGTAGCCTTCGGCGCCACCGCAGTCAAAACGCTTGCCCTTGAACTTGTAGGCCATGACGCAGCCGTTCTGGGCCTGCTTCATCAGGGCGTCGGTGATCTGGATTTCACCACCCTTGCCTGGCTCGGTCTGTTCGATCAGGTCGAAGATGTCCGGAGTCAGGATGTAACGACCGATGATTGCCAGGTTCGACGGCGCGTCTTCCGGCTTAGGCTTCTCGACCATGCTGTGTACGCGGTAGATGTCGTCGCGGATCATCTCGCCGGCGATCACGCCGTACTTGCTGGTTTCCTGCGGATCGACTTCCTGAATGGCGATGATCGAGCAGCGGAACTGCTTGTACAGCTTGACCATCTGGGTCAGTACGCCGTCGCCTTCGAGGTTGACGCACAGGTCGTCCGCCAGTACCACGGCGAACGGTTCGTCACCGATCAGCGGGCGACCGGTGAGGATCGCGTGGCCCAGACCTTTCATTTCGGTCTGACGGGTGTAGGAGAACGAGCACTCGTCGAGCAGCTTGCGGATGCCGACCAGGTATTTCTCCTTGTCGGTGCCTTTGATCTGGTTTTCCAGCTCATAGCTGATGTCGAAGTGGTCTTCCAGAGCGCGCTTGCCACGACCGGTCACGATCGAGATTTCAGTCAGGCCAGCGTCCAGAGCTTCTTCAACGCCGTACTGGATCAGTGGCTTGTTTACCACCGGCAGCATTTCTTTGGGCATGGCTTTAGTCGCTGGCAGGAAGCGAGTACCGTAACCGGCTGCTGGGAACAAGCATTTCTTGATCATATAAGTCCTTGAAAGGGCTGTGTGTACGAGTTTCGGCGCAGTCTAATCAGGCGGCGTGCACCTTACAATGCCCCGCACTGGCTAACCGATGCCAACATAGAGAAATATTCTCGCCGATAGTTCCGTTGGCGACTTCGACCCGCGAAAACAGAGTAGCTCAAACACGCAAATGCGCTGCATCACCATACGCTCATCATCCCCCAATGTGAGGATTTGTCGGTATCATGGCGCCTTTGAACCAGCGAACGAGACAGATAGATGGCCGCGGTAAAAATCATCAACGGGTATGTGATCGACAAGAAAGACGGCAAGTGGAACCTGACCACGACCAATGGCGAACACATCGCCGGTCCTTTCGACAGCGAGCAGCTGGCGACTGATGTAGCGTCGGTATTCACCGACACCCCTGCGTCGTCCAAACGCCGTGGCAAAGATCAGGACTGATCTGTTGCGACATGCGCCGAGCCCTGCCCTTGTGCAGGGCTTTTTTGTGGCCGCGCGCAGCCTGATGAAAACAAGTGGCCAATCGCTATAACCTTTTCATGCTGGCGCTGTCAGAGCGTTTAGCCCCTCCCTCGCTGAAGACGACACACTTATGAACATGAACAGAATGCTGCCGCTGATCGCGGTATTGGCCCTCGGTGGCTGTGCCACCTCGGAAACCACCTACCTGAACAACGGCGAACAGGGCTTGAGCATCGACTGCTCCGGGGAAGCCAACTCCTGGGCCACCTGCTACGAGAAGGCTGACGCCTCCTGCGCGGGCACCGGCTATCGCATCGTCGGTACCGACGGCACACCGGCGCCCAAGGAAAGCGACAAGACCCTGGGAGTCGATGTCGGCAACTACAAGAACCGCAGTGTGGTGGTGGTCTGCAAATAGACCTTACATGTGGATCTCGGCGAACTTGATCCCGAGCCCGCGCACGATCTCGATCAGGTCGTCGAGCCGGGCAAAGGATTCGACTTCGTCGTTATCGTCCACCAGAAAATAGCTGCGACCGGCGCTCTTCTTGAAAAACACGATCCACTCGCCCGAGTTCGCCGGATTTTGAATCACATGCGTGGCAGAGATAAGGCCCTCTGCATGCCGTTCCCGTACTTGCTCTCGCTTCATGCGCGACTCCAGAAATGAAAATGCCGCCACAGCAAGACTGTGACGGCATCGGTGCTGATGGACGCTATTCTATCAGCCGGAAATACAGGCATTGGCGGCGTTTTGCACGTCACGGGGACGAACCGGCACATTGGACATCCGCTCATGCAGCTTGATGCTGCTGCCGCCGGAACGGTCTTCGATATCAAACACCGCAGCCGCGCCGGTGGAAAATTTCCCGGGAACAATCACTCGCACGCCATCCTTGTGCGGCTGCATCTGCAGCGCGCCTCGGCTGTTGGCAAGCTTGTCGGCCAGGCACTGAGCATACTCATGGGGTTTCTTGCCGGAAATCACGCTCATGGTGGGCAAGGTTTCGTTGATTTCGGAAACACTCGCGCAACCACCCACGACCAACATCAACGGCAGACACACCACACCCCACTTCATACAAATACCTCCCATAAAGACCCTCGGACAGCAGTAATGCCATTTTTCTCCGAGGCTTACTCCATTAAACCCGCATGGAATCGCGAATAACTGTTTTTAATTGTCAAAGCAGCGCTCGACGGCGGGATAATAACCCGTTCGGGCTGATAAACTGCGCCAATCGCACATGCTATCGTTTTGATTTTGTAGAAAAAGCCCTTCTGGAGGCGCCCATGAAATTCATTCACCAGCGCGAGCACCTCAACGAAGACGACATCGTCGTCATCCAATGCTCGCAAACCTGCAACATCCGCTTGATGAACGACGCCAACTTCCGCGCGTTCAAGAACGGCGGCCGCCACACCTACCACGGCGGCGCTTTCGACACGTTTCCTGCGCGCATCACCGCGCCGAGCACCGGTTTCTGGAACATCACCATCGACACCGTCAACCGTCGCGCCATCAGCGTCACGCGCAAGCCGACCCTGACCCACTCGATCAAGATCATCCGCCGCTCCAGCTCCAAACTGAGCTGAGTCGCCCCTAACGCAAAGGTAAGCACGACCGTGGCCCAAACGACCAAATACGTCATCAAATACAAGCTCAACGGTGAACGCCGTTTCGAGTTCGCGCAACTGGAAAACGGCACCGTCGAAGAGGCCAAGGCCGCACTGGACGCCATCCATGGCACCACCGAAGACGTGATCAGCGACATCGCCGTGAGCAAAGCCCTGTAACGCAACACTCGGGATTCGACCGCAAGCGGCGGAGTGTTCTGCCGCCGGTATTTGCCCAGACTGACAGCCTCGACCAAAGGGTTCAGGAGTCAGAATGTCAATGTCCCCGTCTCGGCTGGATGCGCTCGATTGGGCAAGCCTCGAACAGCATCTGGATCAATATGGCTATGCCATCGTCCGCTCGTTGCTGTCGGCGCAAACCTGTGAACGCTTGAGCGCCCTGTATTCGCAGACCGAACCGTTTCGTTCGCAGGTCATCATGGCCCGCCACGGTTTCGGTCGCGGGGAATACAAGTACTTCAGCTATCCCCTGCCGACAGCCATCGAACGTCTGCGCACTGCGTTTTACCCGCGCCTGGTGCCACTGGCCAACCGCTGGTACGAACGCATGAATGTGCCTGTACGCTTTCCCGCAACCCATTCCGAGTTTGTGCAGCGCTGTCAGGCTGCCGGCCAGCTGCGGCCGACACCCTTGCTGTTGCAATACGGCCCGCAGGACTACAACTGCCTGCATCAGGATCTGTACGGAGAACTGGTTTTCCCACTGCAAGTGGCGATTCTTCTGTCGCAGCCCGGAGAGGATTTTGCCGGTGGTGAGTTCGTCCTGACCGAGCAGCGTCCACGCATGCAGTCGCGCCCGCACGTTGTGGCTCTGCACAAGGGTGACGCGGTTATATTCGCGGTCAACCAGCGCCCGGTCAGCGGCACACGCGGCGATTATCGAGTGACCATGCGTCACGGCGTCAGTCGCCTGCACAGCGGAAATCGGCATACTCTGGGCATCATCTTCCACGACGCATCATGAACGCCATGCACCCGACCACCTTCGACCTGTTCGCCGACCACGAACCCGAGCAACAACCCCGCGCCGAGCAGATCGGCGAACAATCGTGGGTGTTGCGCGGCTTCGCCCTGCCGGTGATCGATCAACTGTTGCCAGCGCTGGAAGCCATTCTCGCCGTAGCACCGTTGCGCCACATGATGACCCCGGGCGGTTTCAGCATGTCGGTGGGCACCAGCAGTTGCGGAACCCTGGGCTGGATCACCGACCGTAGCGGTTATCGCTACAGCACCGTCGACCCGCTGAGTGGCCAGCCCTGGCCGGCGATGCCAGAAGTGTTGTCGGAACTGGCGCGCAAAGCAGCACAGCGCGCTGGATTTGCCGACTTTCATCCAGACTCCTGCCTGATCAACCAATATGTCCCCGGCGCGAAAATGTCTTTGCATCAGGACAAAGACGAAAAAGCCTACGCGGCGCCGATCGTTTCGCTGTCATTGGGGTTGCCGGCGATGTTCCTGTTCGGTGGTTTTGCCCGTAGCGACAAAAGCCAGCGCATCCCTCTGCTACATGGCGACATGGTGGTCTGGGGCGGGGTTGATCGCTTGCGCTTTCACGGCGTGCTGCCGATCAAACCCGGGCGGCATCCGCAGTTGGGCGAACGCCGGATCAACCTGACCTTGCGTGTCGCCGGGTGAACTGAAAAGTTTGACCGCAAGGCCCGGAGTGTTACCAACATCGCCGCTGGTTAACCTGAATCAAACAGGTCAACGGACTACTCGCCATGAAAAAGCTTTCACCCCTCATCGACGTTGAAACCGATCCACGCTGGGCCGCCGTCGTTGCACGGGACCCGCGGGCCGACGGACAGTTTGTCTATGCGGTGAAAACCACCGGCATCTATTGCCGCCCCAGCAGCCTTTCGCGTTTGCCCAAGCCGCAGAACGTCGAGTTCTTCGAAAGTGCTCAAGCTGCCGAGGCGGCGGGTTACCGCCCAAGCAAGCGCACCCGCAAGGATCAGACTGAAGTCGCCAGCCAGCACACCGCGACCGTGGCGATGGCCTGTCGGCAGATCGAGTCGAGTGAAACAGTGCCCGCACTCAATGAACTCGCCGAAACCGCCGGCCTCAGCCCTTTCCATTTTCATCGGGTGTTCAAGGCCGCAACCGGCCTGACACCAAAGGGTTACGCGGCGGCGCATCGTTCGCGCCGGGTGCGTGAACGGCTCGCGGATGGCGGCACGGTGACCGATGCGCTGTACGACGCGGGTTTCAATTCCAACAGCCGCTTTTATGAGTCAGCCGACAAGGTGCTGGGGATGAAACCCGGTGACTACCGCGCTGCAGGTCGCAACAACGACATTCATTTTGCCGTTGGCCAATGTTCGCTCGGGGCGATTCTGGTGGCACAGAGTGAGCGCGGCGTGTGCGCGATTCTGTTGGGCGACGATCCGCACCAACTGGTGTGCGATCTGCAGGATCAGTTCCGCAACGCAAACCTGATTGGCGCCGACGCCGGATTCGAGCAATTGATCGCCAAAGTGGTGGGTTTCATCGAAGCGCCAGCGCTGGGCCTCGACTTGCCACTGGATGTGCGTGGCACAGCGTTCCAGGAACGGGTGTGGCAGGCGTTGCGGGAGATTCCAGTGGGTCGCACCGCCAGTTACGCCGAAATCGCCCAACGCATTGGCGCGCCAACCTCCATGCGCGCCGTGGCGCAAGCCTGCGGCGCCAACCGTCTGGCCGTGGCAATCCCCTGCCATCGCGTGGTGCGTAGCGATGGCAATCTGTCGGGGTATCGCTGGGGCGTAGAGCGTAAGCGCCAGTTGCTGGAACGCGAAACCCAGTCTTAGCGCACGCCGATGTAGACCGACACGGACTCGGGGCCGGTGTAGGCCTCGAAGTCGGTAGCGTAACGGCGCTGAATCTGCGGATTGGCTGCAAAGAAGTCCCAGATCTTTCCCCAGGTCGAGATGACCGCGTCTGGCAACGGCCCCTGCGCTTCGAACACCAGATACTCGCCCGCTTCGATCCGCACGGACTCAAAGTCTTTGACTGAAGCATTCATGGCAACGCCAGCGGTAACGTCAAACGCACCCGAAGCATCCGACTCGTAAGCCGAATACACGCCATAAATCGGCGAATGGGCTGACTTGCCGGGAATGGATTCGGCCAACTCCTCGCCGAAAAACCGGCCCCACATCGGGCCGATTTTCGCGGTTTCGGGTTGGTGCTCTGCGGCGTTGGTGGTGCGAACCTGCAGGCCAGCAACGGTGAAGGCGTCGATTTGCTGTCGTTTCAAATCCATCGAAATTGCGGCTCCCTGTATAGAAGTGCGGCCACACAGGGCCGCAATGACGCCTACTCTGTCAGCGATTGACGTCGACCACAACCCTGCCGCGAAGCTGTCCGGCTAGCAACTTCGGCGCCGCGTCGATGGCTTCGCCGAGGGCGATTTCATGGCTGATCAAAGGCAACAGAGCGAAATCCAGATCCTTGGCCAGACGCTCCCAGGCCTCGATCCGCCGCGCCTTGGGCTGAGTCACGCTGTTTATTCCGGCCAGGGTCACACCGCGCAGAATGAACGGTGCCACCGACGCCGGAAAATCCATGCCTTGAGCCAAGCCGCAGGCCGCCACCGTACCTTCGGCGCGGGTGCTGGCACAGGCGTTGGCCAAGGTGTGACTGCCGACCGAATCGATCACTGCGGCCCAGCGTTCCTTAGCCAAGGGCTTGCCCGGCTCAGACAAAGTTGCGCGATCGATGATCTCGCTGGCACCCAGTTGCTTCAGGTACTCATGCTCGGAAACCCGGCCGGTGGACGCCACCACGCGATAACCGAGCTTGCTGAGCAAGGCGATGGCGAAACTGCCCACCCCGCCATTGGCGCCGGTCACCAGCACTTCGCCCTGATCCGGGGACACGCCGTTACGCTCCAGCGCCAGAATGCACAGCATCGCCGTGTAGCCGGCGGTACCAATGGCCATGGCTTGCGCGGCGGTAAAGGCTTTGGGCAACGGAATCAGCCAGTCGCCATTGAGCCGCGCCTTTTGCGCCAGCCCGCCCCAGTGACTCTCGCCCACGCCCCAGCCGTTGAGCAGCACCTGATCACCGACCTGGTAATCGGGATGCGAACTGACCTCGACCGTGCCCGCCAAGTCGATCCCCGGCACCATCGGAAACTTGCGCACCACAGGGCTGCTGCCAGTAATCGCCAGTCCGTCCTTGAAGTTCAGCGTGCTGTACGCGACCTTCACCGTCACGTCGCCTTCAGGCAACTGCGCTTCGCTGATCTGCTGCAGGCTGGCGCGGTAACCGCTGTCGTCTTTGTCGATCAAAATGCCGTTGAACATGGCTGCCTCTCAATCAATGGGTTCAGATCCTCGTGCCCTGAAATAACACAAAGCAACACATTGCCCCACCCGACTTTGCGCCAATTCGCGAATCCGCCCGGTAATTGTGAAGCGGGCGGCTATGCTTTTTCGACGGTCGTGCTTTCGCTGCCATCCTGCTGAAAGCGGCCCTGTCGATGGAGCTGACAATGTCTTACCCGCGCTCGTTGCTTGCGATACTGATGCTGTGCCTGCTGACGGTTGGCAACACTTGGGCTACCCCGGCTACCGCCAGCAAACCTGTCGCTGCCGACACTGCCCCGAGCGCGCCGACGTGGCCGCAAGTGATCAGCAGCGGCAAGGCCAAACTGACTGTTTACCAGCCGCAACTCGACAGTTGGGATGGCTACACCCTCAATGCCCGGGCTGCCGTCGAAGCCACCGGCGCCGACGGCAAACCCACCTTCGGCATCGTCCAGTTCAGCGCGCACACGCTGGTCGACAAGGCCACGCGCTGGGTCGCACTGGATCAGTACAAGATCATCAAGGCCGACTTCCCTGCCGACGCCAGTCAGGCCGACGTCTGGCTCGGCGCGCTGCAGAAAGATGCCGAAAGTCGCAAGAAAACCATCTCCCTCGATCAACTTGAAGCCGCCGTCGGCGTGCTGTCGGCCGAGCAGAAAGCCGACAGCGCGCCGCTGGAAAACACCCCGCCGACGATCATCAGTTCAGACGTCCCGGCGCTGCTCGTCTACATCGATGGCGACGCCGTGTACCGGTCGATCGATGGCACCGCGCTGCAACGGGTGATCAACACCCGCCCGCTATTGCTCAAGGACGCCGAGGGCAAGCACTACCTGCATGTGTTCGATGGCTGGATGGTCGCTGACAGCCTCAGCGGCGAATACACTCGTCTGACCTCGCCGCCAGCCGATCTGGAGAAGGCCAAACAGGCGGCGATCCAGAGCCGTCAGGTCGATCTGCTGACCGGGCAGAGTGATCCGAAAGACAAGGTGCCAAATCTGGCCAGACCGCCGCAGCCGAAAATCTTCATCGCCACCACGCCCACAGAGCTGATCGTCACCGACGGCGCAGCGCAGTGGCTACCGATTCAGGGCACCAGCCTGCTCTACGTGAGCAACACCACCGGGCACATCTTCAAGGAAATCGGCGACCAGAACAGTTACGTGCTGATCTCCGGGCGCTGGTTTCGCGCTGCCGACATGCGCGGCCCATGGACGTTTACCCCGGCGGACAAACTGCCGGCAGATTTCGCCAACATCCCGGACGACAGCCCGAAAGAGAACGTCAAGGCCTCGGTCGCCGGCACGCCACAGGCCAAGGAAGCCGCGATCGCGGCGACCATCCCGCAAACCTCGGCGATCAAGAAAAGCGCAGTGAAAATGACCGCACCGCAGTTCGATGGCGAGCCACAGTTGAAGGCAATCAACAGCACATCCCTGCAGTACGTGGTCAACAGCGCGACGCCGATTATTCGTGTCGACAACGACAACTGGTATGCGGTGGAAAACGGTATCTGGTTCAGCGCCACTTCGGTGAACGGGCCATGGAGCGTCGCCAGTTCGGTGCCGGCGGTGATCTATTCGATCCCGCCGAGTTCGCCGATGCATTACCTCACCTACGTCAAAGTCTATGAGTCCAGCGGCGACACCGTGGTGGTCGGCTATACCCCGGGTTATCAAGGGTCGAATCTGGATCCGGCCACCGGCGTGGTGGTCTACGGCACCGGTTATCCGTACACGCCGTGGGTCGGCAGCGTCTGGTATGGGCCACCGGTGACCTACGGTTTCGGCGTCGCCATGCGCTATACGCCGTGGACAGGCTGGACCTTCGGTTTCGGCTTCGGCTGGAGCTGGGGCGGCAACACCGTGGCGATGGGTTGGGGCTGGGGCGCTTATCCATGGTGGGGCAATTATGGCTGGGGTTACGCCTGGGGCCCGCGCCTGTACCCCGCGCCACTGGCCTGGGGCGGCGCCGCTTATGGCTATCGTGGCGGTGCTGTGGCCTGGGGGCCCGGTGGCTGGGCAGGCACCACCGGCAACATTTATCGTCAGTGGGGGGATCGCGCGACGGTGAGTCGCTATGGCGCAGGCTACAACGCCTGGACCGGCAATCGCTGGGCCGGTCAGGTTGGCTCGTCCTATAACTCGCGCACCGGCATTGCGGCGGCAGGCCAACGCGGCGCGGTGCACAACGCCTACACCGGCAACTACGCGGCTGGACGCAGCGGTGAAGTGGTCGGGCCGAATGGTGGCGCCATCGCCGCTGGCCGGGTCACCGCAGGTAATGCTCGCACCGGCACCCAGGTCACCGCCAATCGTGGCGCGGTGTACAACCCCAACACCGACAAGACCACGCAGTATGCCGGCGTGAAAGGCCGCAACGGCGGCGCCGCACGGGTTGGCGACAACGTCTATGCCGGGCGCGACGGCAACGTCTACAAGAAAACCGACAACGGCTGGCAATCGATGGTCAAGGGCAGCCCGGCCCGCACGGCGCCGGTCAACAACAATGCGCAACTGCAGAACCTCAATCGCGAGTCTGCTGCGCGCAACTTCGGCAACCAGCGCACCAACAACTTTCACAACTCCTCGCAAGTCATGAACCGCTCATTTGGGGGCGGCGGGGGCGGCGGTTTTCATCGCCGCTGATGGCTGCATTGAAAATTCAGACTGGCCCCGAGTCCGGTTTTGCTGTTAAAAAACCGGCTCTGCCGTCCCTGCCCCGTTTCATCGTTCGGAGAACCGCTTTCATGAGCCAATGGCCTGACACTCGCATTCTTGACCTGCTCGGCATCGAGCTGCCGATCATTCAGGCCCCGATGGCCGGCGCCACGACTTCGGCAATGGTGATCGCCGTGTGCAACGCCGGCGGCTTGGGTTCGATGCCTGCCGCAATGCTGAGCATCGAGCAGTTGCGCGAAGAGCTGAAGACCATTCGCGAGCACACCCGCAAACCGTTCAACGTCAATTTCTTCTGCCACCAGCCACCGGCCGCCGATGAACAGCGCGCGCAAGACTGGAAAAACCTGCTGGAGCCTTACTACCGCGAATTGGACGTCGATTTCGACGCACCGACACCGGTTTCCAACCGCGCGCCATTCGATGCGGCAGCGTGCGCCGTGCTCGAAGAGTTTCGTCCTGAGGTGGTGAGCTTTCACTTTGGTCTGCCGGAAAAATCCCTGCTGGATCGGGTCAAGGCCACTGGCGCGAAAATCT
Organism: Pseudomonas sp. MWU12-3103b; assembly: GCF_023100615.1. NCBI lineage: Bacteria > Pseudomonadati > Pseudomonadota > Gammaproteobacteria > Pseudomonadales > Pseudomonadaceae > Pseudomonas > Pseudomonas sp. MWU12-3103b. Next base: position 107,218 of record NZ_JALMEY010000013.1, on the reverse strand, counting down.
TCTCGTCCGCCACCACTGTCGATGAAGCGATATGGCTTGAGCAAAACGGTTGCGACGCGATCATCGCCATGGGTTACGAGGCTGGCGGGCATCGCGGGATATTTCTCAGCGATGACTTGAGCAGTCAGGTCGGCACCTTTGCGCTGGTGCCGCAGATCGTCGATGCGGTCAAGGTGCCGGTGATCGCTGCCGGCGCCATTGCCGATGCACGCGGTGTCGCCGCAGCATTGGTACTCGGTGCGTCAGCGGTGCAGGTCGGCACCGCGTATCTGTTCACCCCGGAAGCGAAAGTCAGCGCCTCGCATCACCAGGCGCTGCGCAGCGCCAAGGAAAGCGAAACCGCGATTACCAACCTGTTCACCGGCCGCCCGGCTCGCGGCATTCTCAATCGGGTGATGCGCGAAATCGGCCCGATGTCACCGAAAGCTCCGGCCTTCCCGCTGGCCGGCGGGGCGCTGATACCGTTGCGTGCCAAAAGTGAAGCGCAGTTCAGCAACCTCTGGGCCGGTCAGGCATTCCCGCTGGGCCGAGAGCTGAGCAGCGCCGTACTGACCAAGGAACTGGCGCAAGGCGCGCTGGCAAAACTGGGCTATCACTGATCCGATTGAGGATGAGGCGTGACACAGCCTCATCCTGTATACAACAGCACTTCCTGTTTAGCGGCATTTCGCTATATATTTCTCTATATAGCGTTCCACCCTTCGCATCGGTGCAGTCCACCTCCAACAATAACTGCCCTCTGCACTCGCCCATAACGGAGCTGTTACATGACCATTCGTGCCCCACGTTTTGCCCCAACCTGCCTGGCCACCCTGCTTTCGGTATTCGCCTTCGGTACCGCTCAGGCTGATGAAGTGCAGGTGGCCGTTGCCGCCAACTTCACCGCGCCGATCCAGGCAATTGCTGCCGATTTCGAAAAAGACACCGGGCACAAACTGGTCGCCGCGTACGGTGCCACCGGTCAGTTCTATACCCAGATCAAAAACGGCGCGCCGTTCGAAGTGTTCCTCTCGGCGGACGACACCACGCCGGAAAAACTGGAAAAAGAAGGCGACACCGTCAAGGGTTCGCGCTTCACCTACGCCATCGGCACCCTGGCCCTGTGGTCGGCGAAAGATGGTTATGTCGACGCCAAAGGTGAAGTCCTGAAGAAGAATGAATACCAGCACCTGTCCATCGCCAATCCGAAAGCCGCGCCATACGGTCTGGCCGCTACTCAGGTGCTGGAAAAACTCAATCTGACTGAGGCGACCAAGGCGAAGATCGTCGAAGGCCAGAACATCACCCAGGCCTACCAGTTCGTGTCCACCGGCAACGCCGAACTGGGTTTTGTCGCACTGTCGCAGATCTACAAGGACGGCAAGGTCACCAGCGGTTCGGCGTGGATCGTTCCAGCGAGCATGCACGACCCGATCAAACAGGACGCGGTGATTCTCAACAAAGGCAAGGACAGCGCCGCCGCCAAAGCGCTGGTTGAATACCTCAAGGGTCCGAAAGCCGCTGCGGTGATCAAGTCCTACGGTTACCAGCTCTAAATGTCGCTGACGAGTGCCGACTTCGCGGCGATCTGGCTGACCCTGAAACTGGCGTCCCTGACCACCGCTATCCTGCTGGTCGTCGGCACGCCGATTGCCCTGTGGTTGTCGCGCAGCCGTTCCTGGCTGCGTGGCCCCATCGGCGCAATCGTCGCCCTGCCCCTCGTACTGCCACCGACCGTGATCGGCTTTTATCTGTTGCTGGCGATGGGACCTAACGGCTTTCTCGGCCACTTCACGCAATGGCTGGGCCTGGGCACTCTGACCTTCAGCTTTACCGGGCTGGTAATCGGTTCGGTGATCTATTCCATGCCGTTTGTGGTGCAACCGTTGCAGAACGCGTTCTCCGCCATCGGCACCCGCCCACTGGAAGTGGCCGCAACCTTGCGCGCCAATCCCTGGGACACTTTTTTCAGCGTGATCCTGCCGTTGGCCCGCCCCGGTTTCGTGACGGCGGCGATCCTCGGTTTCGCGCATACCGTTGGTGAATTCGGCGTGGTGCTGATGATCGGCGGCAACATTCCCGACAAGACCCGCGTGGTCTCGGTGCAGATCTACGACCATGTCGAGGCGATGGAATATGCCCAGGCCCATTGGCTGGCCGGGGCGATGCTGGTGTTTTCGTTTCTGGTGTTGCTGGCGCTCTACTCCAGCCGCAAGACCCGCGCGGGCTGGAGCTGATCGATGATTGATGCACGTCTGAAAATCACTTATCCGGGTTTCAGCCTTGATGTCGATCTGCATTTGCCGGGGCGTGGCGTGACTGCGCTGTATGGTCATTCCGGGTCGGGCAAAACCACTTGCCTGCGCTGTATCGCCGGGCTTGAGCGAGCCGAGCAGGGTTTCATCCAGATCAACGACGAAATCTGGCAGGACAGCGAACGGCGGATTTTCGTCCCGCCGCACAAACGTGCGCTGGGTTACGTGTTCCAGGAAGCCAGTTTGTTTCCGCACCTGTCAGTGCTGGCCAACCTGCAATTTGGCCTTAAACGCATTGCCAAGGCCCAGCGCCGGGTCGACATGGCGCAAGCCACCGAGCTGCTAGGCATCGGCCATCTGCTGGAGCGCCATCCGCAACACCTGTCCGGGGGTGAACGTCAGCGTGTCGGCATCGCCCGCGCGCTGTTGACCAGCCCGAAACTGTTGCTGATGGATGAGCCATTGGCCGCCCTCGACAGTCAGCGTAAAAACGAAATCCTGCCGTACCTGCAACGTCTGCACGACGAGCTGGACATCCCGGTGCTTTACGTCAGCCATGCGCAGGATGAGGTCGCTCGCCTGGCCGATCATCTGGTGCTGCTCAGCGACGGCAAGGCCCTGGCCAGCGGCCCGATTGGCGAAACCCTCGCGCGCCTTGACCTGCCAATGGCGTTGGGCGATGACGCTGGTGTAATCATCGAAGGCCAGGTCAGCGCCTACGATGCCGAGTACCAGTTGCTGAGTCTGCAATTGCCGGCGACTGCCATGAACATCCGGGTGACTCACGCGCCGATGGCGGTCGGTCAGGCCCTGCGCTGCAAGGTGCACGCCCGCGACATCAGTCTGGCCCTGCACAACAGCGAGGCCAGCAGCATCCTCAATCGCTTGCCGGTGACCGTGGTCAGCGAGCTGGCGGCGGACAATGCCGCGCATGTGCTGATTCGTCTGGATGCCGGCGGCACACCGCTGTTGGCGCGGATCACGCGGTTTTCCCGGGATCAGCTCGGCATCCACCCGGGCCAGCATTTATGGGCGCAGATCAAGGCCGTCGCCGTGCTGGCCTGAATTGGTTGGCACGACGGCCACGGCGCGCGGTCAATCGCTGTAACAGAGCGATTCGCCAAGGACACCGCCATGCCCGACACCGCACTAGCCGACGTCTTACCGCCCGACCTGCATTACGTCGACGATACCCAACCCGGCCTCACCCGTAAAAAGCTGCGTGGCAAGTTCGCCTATTTCGATCCGGCCGGGCAGCGCATCACCGACCCTGATGAGATCAAACGGATCAATTCGCTGGCAGTGCCGCCGGCCTACACCGACGTGTGGATCTGCGCCGATCCGCGTGGCCATTTGCAGGCCACCGGACGCGATGCCCGGGGCCGCAAGCAATATCGCTATCACCCGCGCTGGCGCGAGGTGCGCGATGCCGACAAGTACTCGCGCTTGCGTGAGTTCGGCATGGCATTGCCGAAGTTGCGCAAACAGCTTGAAACCCTGCTGGACGCCCCCGGTTTCAGCCGCGACAAAGTCATGGCCACGGTCATCACGCTGCTCGACGCCACGCTGATTCGTGTCGGCAATACCCAATACGCGCGGGACAACCGCTCCTATGGCCTGACCACCCTGCGCAGCCGACATGTCGAGGTCAACGGCAGCGCGATCCTGTTCCAGTTTCGCGGCAAAAGCGGCATCGAACACCAGATCACCGTCAAGGATCGTCGCCTGGCGCGCATCATCAAACGCTGCCTGGAAATCCCCGGACAAAATCTGTTTCAGTATCTGGACGAAAACGGCGAGCGGCACACCGTCAGTTCCCACGACGTCAACAGCTACCTGCAAACCCTCACCGGTGCCGACTTCACCGCCAAGGATTACCGCACCTGGGCCGGCAGCGCACTGGCTCTGGCGGTATTACGCGAACTGCAATGGGAGTCGGAAGCCGAGGCGAAACGGCATGTGGTGGAGATGGTCAAGAGCGTGTCCAAACAGCTGGGCAACACCCCGGCGGTGTGCCGCAAGTGCTACATCCATCCAGCCGTGGTCGAGCGCTTCCTGCTCGGTGCGCTGGCCGAACTGCCACGCCCGAGGGTGCGCAAGGGCTTGCGCTCCGAGGAAGTGGCGCTGGCGATGTTTCTCGAGCAAATGATGGACGCGTCTTGATCGCGGCGGATGGGTGATCTAGGCTAGCCACCTTTCCCCCGTCCGGACGACCGCAGACAGTGAACAATCAAGCCTTCTGAAAATGTAATCGCGATAAGCGCTGAATGGCGCCTGTCAGTCTTCACGACATTTTTCGGAGGTGCCGATGACTCACGTCTCGCGTACGCCTGCCCTCGTCTCCCTGAATCAAATCAGTTTTCAGTTCGCTAATGGCGAGACGATTTTCAACGACCTGAATCTGCAATTCGATCACACCCACACCGCGATCGTCGGGCGCAACGGCGTCGGTAAGAGCGTGCTGGCCAAGCTGATTGCCGGACATTTGCAACCGACTGCCGGTAGCCTGACGTGCTCGGTTCCATTGGCCTATGTAGCGCAAACATTCACCACCGAAGCGGGACAGACCGTGGCCGATGCCACCGGCACCGCCGCCGCCCTTCGCGCATTGCAACGGCTGCAGTCTGGCGAGGCGGCAGCAGAAGATTTCGACATTCTCGGCGAGCGCTGGGATCTGCCCGAACGTCTGCGCCAATCGCTGGATAACGCCGGTCTGCCGGACATTGCTCCCACGGAGCTGACCCAACCGCTGAGCGGCGGCCAGCAAGCGCGGCTGGCGTTGATCGGGGCGTTTCTGAGTCCGGCGCGCCTGTTGGTGCTGGATGAGCCGACCAATCATCTCGACGGCCCGGGCCGCGACTGGTTGATGAGCGAACTGGAACGCTGGCGCGGCGGATTGATCGTCATCAGCCACGACCGGCAATTGCTTGAACGCATGCAGCGTATCGTCGAGCTGACGCCGCTGGGTGTTACGGTGTACGGCGGCAATTTTTCCGTTTACAAGCAGCAACGACAGATCCATCAGGCGGCGGCGCAAGCGACGCTGGATCAAAGCCGAACCGAGCGCCGGCGCGAGCAGCAGCGCTTGCAAAACGAGCACGACACCATCCAGCGGCATGCCGCCCGCTCACTGCGCAATGCCAAAACCGCCAACGTCTCGGGCTTCGAACGCGCCGGCCTCAAAGGTGCGGCGAGGCAGATCATGGGCCAGGTGCGTCATGGTCATCAGCAGCGCAAATCGGAGCTTGATGCACGGGTGCGCGATGCCTATGCCAAAGTGCTCGCGGATGATGCGGTGCTGATGAACCTGCCCGGCAGCGCAGTGCCTGCTGCGCGCAGAGTCTGCTCGTTGATTGATACGTGCCTGCCATGGCTGCCGGCGCAACCGTTCAATCTCACGCTGAGCGGTCCTGTGCGCGTCGCCGTCATTGGTCCGAATGGCTGCGGCAAATCGACGTTGCTCAGAGTGCTCGCAGGTCAACTGCATCCCGCCAGCGGCGAATGCATCACCCATGTTCCCGTGGCTTATCTGGACCAGCATCTGAAGCTGCTGGATGACCGTCTCAGCGTCATCGAGCAACTGCTCGCGCTGCAGAGTCCGTTGAGTGAGAGCGAATTGCGCAGCCATCTGGCGCATCTGCAACTGGACGCGCAACGGGTCACTCGAGCGAGCGCTTCACTGAGCGGTGGAGAACGTTTGAAAGCCGCGCTGGCGGTGGCCTTGTGGGGCAAGACACCTGCGCAATTGTTGCTGCTCGATGAGCCGAGCAATCATCTGGATCTGGCATCGGTTCAGGCTTTCGAGCAGGCATTGCAGACGTTTCCCGGCGCAATTGTTGCGGTTTCCCACGACACTGAGTTTCTACAGGCGTTAAAACCGACGCACCACCTGGCTTGGCATGCCACAGAGTGGCGGCTGCAACCGACGAACTGACTGGCTATTTTTTGCACGATTGGCCAAGGCTTCTATAGTTGATCTGACACCTATTTGCTGTGGTGACGCCATGGAAGACATCTTTGTCGTAAAACGCTGCAACAAGATCATCATTCACGGCCGCCGCGCCGGGGAAAGCCAACATGAACCCGCTGAGGCCAGCAGCTGGTTTCGGATCAACGACACCCGCACCGGCGGCTTCATCGGCGACGGCTACGATCTTGAGGAAGATGCCCGACGCGAATGCCGACGGCTCAATGCGGCCAGCTCGCCGCTGCCGGCGCGACAATCGGCCGGCTGATGCAATTGACAGGCGGCGTCTATACTCAAAGCAGCTGACGGACCAGCGCCCCAACGGCAGAGAGCTCGCAGCCCGCGGGCTTTTTGCTGCCTCTCAACGGTTTGTCTGAACGGAGGTGTTCCATGTCCGAAAAAGAGTCCATCACCACCCTCCTCACCTTGCTCGACTCTCGTCAGGCGCGACTTGCCGCGGCCTGCAAGGAAATCGCCGACTGGGTCGATCATCAAGGCGGCCATCCGACTGCCCTGCGCATCCGCGATCGACTGAACGACATCGAAAAAGACACACCGCTGATCCGCAGCACCCTGTCGTCGCTACAACCGGTCGAACGGCCACTGCCACGTTTCAGATGACTGCACAGCGATAATCGACAGCTAACCGGCGTACCGTCTGGCCGATGTACCGAACACCCCGAGGTGTGGGCGGTCAAAACCTGTACACGTCATCCAGGAGACGGTTCATGGTTATCCATTTCAAAACAGAAGGACATCTGGCTTGTGGTCACAAGGGCGACAACCTTGCCTCAAGCCTGGAACTCAATCGCGTCAAATGCCGCAGCTGCCGCAACACAGACGCCTACAAAGAAGCACGCAAGACCCAACGCAATGCCGCACGCCGCGCAGCGCGCCACACCAAAGCTGATCATGGTGCGTCGAACTGGCGTTCGGAGTGGATCGAACGCCTGACCGCGCTGGCCGGGCCGCAGCGCCTGCCAAGGGGCTTTTTCGGGCAAGCGTTCGTATAACCGATTGATGTCGTGTTTTTAGTCCATCACTCGACGTGAATTGTCCCGAATTCACCGCTCGAACCCATCAATGCCCTGGCCTTATCGTCAGGGCTTTTTGTTGAAAACACCGGTTCGAGCAGCCCGTAGCCCTGAGGCAAGCTTGCAAATAGCCAACGCGCCCTCATAACCAGAACCATATCCACCGTCACCTATAGGCAAAAAATCATGACCGGACAAACCGAAACCGCGATTCTCGCCGGGGGCTGCTTCTGGGGCATGCAGGACCTGCTGCGGCGTTATCCCGGTGTGCTGGAAACCCGCGTCGGTTACAGCGGCGGCGATGTACCGAACGCCACCTACCGCAACCACGGCAACCACGCTGAAGCCATCGAAATCATCTTCGACCCGGCGGTGATCAGCTACCGGCAGATCCTCGAGTTCTTCTTCCAGATCCACGATCCGAGTACGCCCAACCGCCAAGGCAACGATCTCGGCCCCAGCTATCGTTCGGCGATTTATTATCTCAACGAACAACAGCGTGACATCGCCGAAGACACTGCTGCGGATGTCGACGCTTCCGGGCTGTGGCCGGGAAGCGTGGTCACCGAAATCGCACCGGCGGGTCCCTTCTGGGAAGCTGAACCTGAGCACCAGGACTACTTGGAGCGGATCCCGAACGGTTACACCTGCCATTTCATCCGCCCAAACTGGAAGCTGCCGAAACGCAGCTGAAAACACACCTGCGTAATCACTCAACGCACGGCGCTGGCCTCAACTGAAGGCCGGCACTTGCGCACCTCTGGAATTGATCATTTTGGTGAGCCCTCCGTAGCACAGTTCAAGCGCCCAAGGATGAACATACGTTCATCGCAAGCATGGCTCAAAGCGTCTAGCCTGCGGGTTCCAACATAGTGCCTACAGGAGTGCCCCACCATGTTTTCGCACGAAAGCCTCCCGCTGATTGCCATTTTCACCATCATGCTACTGTGCGTACTGGCTGCGTTTTTACACCCGGTACATGCATTCTTCAGCTGGCTGCGCAGGCGCAAGGAACAATCAAACGCCCAGGCTGCAAAAGAGGTTGATTCGCGCTGAATGTGTTCCCTCAACTGGCCCGGGTATGCCTGGGCTTTTTGTTTTCTGGCCGAACAGCAGGTACAAAAAAGCCCAGCGCGGGGCTGGGCCTGATTTTTCGTCAAGGTTAAAAACATCGCCGCCATCTTGCCGACGTTGAAGTCCATGCCGATAAACAGCGGCTCACCGGGCAGCACAGTGTCGAAGCAATGGTTGAGCTTGCGGTCGTAAGCGTGGTAGATCGACCCGGACTGCTGCCGCAACTCTCTTCGGATGCGTCGCGATTCCAGAAGAGACCTGGACCAACTTGGGTCCGTCTAATCTCGTCACCGAGGCTGGAAAAATTGTTTGCTACACAGATGCCAACATTATTGATGGCAAGCGGATTGTAGGGACTCTGTGCGCCACTCCGCGCTCGGGCTTTCTGAGCGATGGCGAGCCACAAGTTCTCGCAGGCGTGAACTACCGTCAACCGTTCCGAATAGACCTCAGTAAAGCCACAAAGGGCGAACAACTGCCATTCGGTGACGAGACGGGCCTTCTTGAATGCGAGCCAGATGAGGCCGACGGGGCAAAATCCACCCCCGTGAAATTCTGCAAGGTAACAATCAACGGACAGGCTCTAGTCAGCGCTAAGATTACCTTCGCATACAAGTAACCAAGTCAAAGCCGCAGTATCCCTGCGGCACGCCTACCGCACCATCACCATTCCGAACCACTCTTCAATGATCCGGCGCATGACTGGCTCTGTCAGGATTGCGGATGGTTTTTCGCCGGCGATCACTGAACGCACAAGGTCACAGGGCAGCACGTGGACACCGTCTTCAGCCGTTACCGTCAGGTGTGATCGCTGATCCGCAATGTCATGAATTTATGCGGTCATGCGCTGCTCCCGTGTCGCGACACAATTTGCTGATTCGCGAAACGTGTCGCGACCTGGAAAATTGGAATTCTTCACTCCAGATAAACAGCTACCATTCATTTCTTTCGAACGGAATCGACCAATGACCTTCAGATACATTGTTTTGATGCTCGCGGCCGCTTCAGTGACCGGGTGCGGAACGATAAACACGACCTTCAGGGACGATGCCGTGGCTAGCAATAAACTGGCTCGTTGGCATTCCCATTGTGACTCGGTTCCGCGAATCTACAGCGGTACAGTCTTTAATTACTGCACGCTAGACGCGGAACCACGGCGAAGCACTGGTTTCGATGGATATCCTGCGCCCGCACTTATTGTTCTCGACATGGGGCTCTCAGCGGTTACAGACACTGTCGTGCTGCCCTATTCCATCTACCTGCAGAACAAGCACGGCGATATCAAGAAGGCTCGTTTCGAGTAGCAACTGTACTGACCACTTCGATGAGATGGTGGCGCGACCTACTTGCCGCGCCGCTCGATCCCGCCCGGCGTCTTTTCACAACGCATGCAGTGCTCACAGTTCAGCGTTCGGCACAGGCAGGCCTTCACCCGCCGCCACCAGATGACCATGAAGATGTGACGCATACCGGCAAGGGCCAGCGAGACGTGAAGCGTGATCCCGGCGGTGGTCGGGCCGATGATGAAGATGTTCTGGTTGCGGCTCATCACCACAAACCCGCTGATGGCGATCGCTGAATAGATCAGCTTGCCGAGGATTCCGTCCCGCACTCGACCGCTCAGAACACACCAAGTCGCCCACAAGGCAATAAAGCCGCAGGCGATAGAGTTGATCAGTTCAAAACTCATGGTGGATTGCCTCCCCCGAACCGCTGGCGAATGAGCACCCGGAGGTCAGCGGCTCTGATGGCTCGGTTGATGGCCGCAAGAGCGATCCGCCGAAGGTGCCCAGCAGGAAGCCAATGCCGCGACAATCTTCGGCTCAGTCACACCCAGATAGGTGCTGACATGCTCGTCAGGTACAGCGAGCAAGCGATGCCGGTGATCAGGAAGATCAGCCAGGCGCGCCATTCGGCCAGATCGTCTTTGTACCACCAGCTTGCGACGACAGCGCCGACCAGCCCTGCGATCAGCAATTCAAACCTGTCGATCTTGTCGAGCAGGCGCTGCAATAACTCCATGCACTCGACTCCTTAAATGCGAATGGCTATCCCTGCGGAAAAACTGGCTCAGCGCTTGTTGGAACTAGCCAGAAACATCCAGCCAAAACAAGTTGTGAAAAGCCCCCGAGGCTCCAAGGTGCCAAAGCCTAAGACGTGGGTCCAAGGCACAGCGGTGCATGCTCATGTTTCAACGGACAGGGTAATCAAGGCCGCCAAAACGAGAAGACCTTGAAAGGGATGGTTCTAAGAGCGGGCTTTGGGATGTAGACCAGGTGCTACCAACTTTTCCGAGAGCTGATTATCTGTTGGCATCTATCAGCCATCTCCGGGAGTGATACAGCCACATCAGACAGCACTCGATCCATCTCGCGCTCATCCAGAAACGGATAGACGTCGAGATTGAGAGCGATCTGAACCTTGCGCAAATTGGTGCCTTCTACCAGCCAACGCTCAATAGCGCGAGTCATCGCTGACCCGTTGTCCTCCGTCTGCCAGGCAAGAAAATCGAAGAGCCGGGCCACCAGCATGAAAGAGATTGAATCGGGAATATCGGCAAAAAGCCGGTCAGCCAGATTTTCCTCCCCAAACTCAAGGACGACTGCCCGCGCAGCGCTGAACGCTTCAGTGTATTCGGGCTCGCTGCTCTCTGCTGCGATCACGTTCAACGCCCTTTCAACAACCTGATGCATAGTAATTGCGCGCTCCGAAAAGGAGTTCGATGCTACCAGCCTTCAGCGCTACGGGCTAAACAACCAGCGCCACGACAGCCTGTCGTTAACTACCCGATCCTCTCTATGAGAGCGCATCGGGGTGTGATCTGAGGCCAAGCCTCAGGCGGCGGATGTGCCAACAGGAAGTCTTCAGGACTGCCCCATCCGCTTAATGCCGGTTGAGCCCCGGCCAGATCACACCCCGATGCGAAAGAAAACTGTGGCCTACTCCCGCCCCTTTGCATCTCGGTAATAGCTATCACATATCACTTCAAGTAATTCTTGGGTGGCCTCGGCCCGCATGCGTACAACCATTTGCTCAAGCTCCGCTTTGTGTTTTGGCTGCGAGGAGAATTCCCGAATGTCGTTTGCTAATTGAGTCGACATGTGTGGATGTAGCGATATGAATTGCTCTAAAGAAAGCTCCTTTTCTGGATGCTTCTCTCCGCAGACTTGGTAGAGAGCTGCACCACCGACGGCCATCTCATGTTCGCTGGCAGCATGTGCGGTCGATGCAAGAGTGCAGCCAATAAGTGCGGCGAACACGCCAATACGCGATCTTTCCAACGGCATTTCATACTCCAGCGTTCATGTTTGGCATCAATGCCGACGCAAGCCTATCGGCTTAGCCCCTTCATTTCTTTAACCCCTCCCCGCTGCCGACACCACTCGAATGCACTCCCCCTCGCCTGCACTATGTATGTACCGGAGACATGGTGGACACTTTTTAATAGACACATTGCTCATCGCCAAGGAGATGACCTGTGCCTTGGGAAGAGGCGCACGACAAGGCTGACGCCGGACTGCGCGATGCCATGGACTTGGCCTATTTGACTGGCCAGCGAGTAACAGACACGCGGCTTATGGATGAACGAGACGTGCGCGACGGCCAAATCTGGGTGCTCCAGGGAAAACGAAGGCCAAACGACGGATTGAGGTAACCGGTGAGCTGAAAGTTTTGATTGATCGAATCATGGCTCGGAAGTCCGGACACAAAGTCCGCTCGACGCGGCTGATCGTGGCAGAAAACGGCACTCCGATGACGGAGGCAATGTTGCGCAGGAGATTTGATGTGGCCAGGGAGGCAGCTGGTGTTGAAAAGGCCGAGTTTCAAATGCGTGATTTACGCGCCAAGGCTGGTACTGATAAGGCTGAATCGAGCGGCGACATCATGCGGGCCAAGGATCAACTTGGGCATACCACCGTAGGGATGACAGAGCAGTACATTCGCAATCGAAAGGGTAAAAAGGTCATGCCCACAAAGTGAATTGCGAACCAATGTCAGAATTGCGACCCGGAAACAAACAAGGGTTTGCCTCAGCTTTCGCCCGCAAACCCTTGATTTAAGATGGTGCCCGAAGCCGGAATCGAACCGGCACGCCCTTACGAGCGGGGGATTTTAAGTCCCATGCGTCTACCAGTTTCGCCATTCGGGCGGTAGCGCTGTTGTAGTGCTCAAATCAGTCGGCCAGAGAATCTGACTTTGTTGAGCCTTTGAAGCAGAGCGGGAAATATATACATCACGTCCCGGTGAAGCAAGTTCACAGTGGCTGATTTCAAGACTAAATCTTGCAGTGCACTGAAAATAAAAAAGCTCCGTAAATCATGGATCTACGGAGCTTGTTTATAGTGGAGGCCGAGGTCGGAATCGAACCGGCGTAGGCGGATTTGCAATCCGCTGCATAACCATTTTGCTACTCGGCCTCAAACGATCGCTGTTTAGTAGCACAACAACAACCGCGTACAAACTTGGAGCGGGAAACGAGACTCGAACTCGCGACCCCGACCTTGGCAAGGTCGTGCTCTACCAACTGAGCTATTCCCGCTTGGTGTGGCGCATTCTATAGATTTCAGATGCCCCGTCAACCCTTTGATTCAAAAAAGTTTTATTTCTTTTCAACGTCGGTTTTCAGATGCGGCCAGGCGGCCCGCAGGTATTGAACCATCGACCACAACGTCAGGCCCGCCGAGATCATCAGCAAGGCGTAACCCAGCAGCACCCAGAAGCTGAAATCGCGGGGATTGGCCAGCAGGATCACCAGCGCCAGCATCTGCGCCGCGGTTTTCCACTTGCCGAGATTGGACACTGCTACATGAGCGCGGGCACCGAGTTCGGCCATCCATTCACGCAAGGCCGATACGACAATCTCGCGGCCGATGATGACGGCTGCGGGAAGTGTCAGCCACAAATTGCCGTGTTCCTGAACCAGCAGTACCAAAGCGACTGCCACCATCAGTTTGTCGGCAACCGGATCGAGAAACGCGCCGAACGGCGTGCTTTGTTCAAGGCGGCGGGCCAGATAGCCATCCAGCCAATCAGTTGCCGCCGCAAAGGCGAATACCGAAGCGGAGGCCATATAGCTCCACTGGTAAGGCAGGTAAAACAGCAAAATGAAGATCGGGATGAGCAGGACGCGGAGAACGGTAATCAGATTAGGGATATTCATCGGCACAACTGGCTACGAGGTGAGTTGGCATTCTACTCGCTATGCAGGTTTGCATAAATCGACTCTGCGAGCTTTTTACTGATCCCCGGTGCTTTGGCGATCTCTTCGATGCTTGCACGAGACAGCTCCTGCAATCCACCAAAATGTTTCAACAAGTCCCGACGTCGGGTCGGCCCGACACCTGCAACGCCTTCCAGCGTCGAGGTGCGGCGGGTCTTGCCGCGCCGCGCACGGTGGCCGGTGATTGCGAAGCGATGCGCCTCGTCACGAATCTGCTGGATCAGGTGCAACGCCGGGGAATCGCCACGCAGCGTGAACTCATGCGCGGCATCATTGAGATACAAAGTTTCGAAGCCTGCCTTGCGTGTTGCGCCCTTGGCCACACCCAGCAGGATCAGATCCGGCACCGCCAATTCATTGAGCACGTCACGGGCCATCGACAACTGACCTTTGCCGCCGTCCACCAACAGAATGTCCGGCAGCTTGCCCTCGCCATCCTTCAGTTTGCTGAAGCGCCGGGTCAACGCCTGGTGCATGGCTGCATAGTCATCACCCGCCGTGACGCCTTCAATGTTGTAACGACGATAGTCGGATTTGATCGCGCCTTCCGGGCCGAACACGACACAGGAAGCGACGGTGGCCTCACCACTGGAGTGACTGATGTCATAGCACTCAAGACGCTGCGGCGGCTCATCCAGGTTCAGCACTTCTGCCAGCGCATCGAAGCGCGCAGCCGTGTGTTGCCGGTTGGCCAGGCGTGCACCCAGCGCTTGCTCGGCATTGGTGACCGCCAACTGCTGCCATCGAGCCCGCGTGCCGCGTACCCGGTGGCTGATGCTCAGCTCCCGGCCGCGCAGCTCGTGGATGGCGTCGATCAGAGCCGTGGCGTCTTCGGGAACCACGTTGACGATCAGTTCGCCTGGCAGGTCGCGCTCTGGACTGCTGATGTAGTACTGACCGAGGAACGCCGCCATGACTTCGGCGACCTCCTCCTCGATACCCACCTGCGGAAAGAAGTTCTTGCTGCCCAACACCCGACCGCCGCGCACACTGATCAAGTGAACGCAAGCGCCGCCCGGGTTGACGAAAGCTGCGATAACATCGATGTCGCCCGTGCCACCTTCCATGCTTTGCTGATCCTGAACACGGCGCAGCAAGGCAATCTGGTCACGCAACTCGGCGGCGCGCTCGAATTCGAGATTGATTGCCGCCTCTTCCATTGCCGTGGACAGCTCATTGGTCAGGGCATGACTGCGCCCCTCGAGAAACATCACCGAATGGCGTACATCCTCGGCGTAGACCTCAGGTTCGACCAGACCGACACAAGGCGCCTTGCAACGCTTGATCTGATATTGAAGACACGGGCGCGTGCGATTTTTGTAATAGCTGTCTTCGCACTGACGGACGAAAAAGGTCTTTTGCAAGAGGCTGAGGCTTTCGCGAATGGCCCCGGCGCTCGGGTACGGGCCGAAATACTTGCCCTTGGCCTTCTTCGCGCCACGGTGGATGCTCAGACGTGGGAATTGGCCGTCAGACAGAAAGACATAGGGATAGGACTTATCGTCGCGCAGCAGAATGTTGTACGGCGGCCGCCACTCTTTGATCAGCGTCTGCTCAAGCAGCAACGCCTCGGTTTCGTTGGCGGTGATGGTCGTTTCGACCTGCGCGATACGCCCGACCAGCGCAGCGGTTTTTGGCGCCAGCCCGGTCTTGCGAAAATAGCTGGCAAGGCGCTTCTTGAGGTTCTTGGCCTTGCCGACATACAGCAGGCGCGCATCGCTGTCGAACATGCGATAGACGCCGGGGCGCCCACTGACAGTCGCCAGGAAGGCGCCGGAATCGAATACTTCAGTCATGATCAGGCGCTGGCATCCACCATGCCGTGGCGCACAGCCAGCAACGTCAGCTCGACGTCACTGCTGATCGACAGCTTTTCGAAAATCCGGTAGCGATATGTGTTCACCGTTTTCGGCGACAAGCAGAGTTTGTCGGAGATGATCTGCACCTTCTGGCAGCCGACAATCATCAAAGCGATCTGGATTTCCCGCTCGGACAAGGCGTCGAAAGGTGAATCGTTGGTTGGCTGGAACGATTTGATCGCCAGTTGCTGAGCAATCTGCGGGCTGATGTATCGCTGCCCGGCAAACACCAGACGGATCGCCTGAACCATTTCCGGCAAACCAGCGCCCTTGGTCAGGTAGCCGGCGGCACCAGCCTGTAACAAGCGCGTAGGAAATGGATCTTCCTCGCACACGGTCACCGCGACGACCTTGATGTCCGGGTGGCTGCGCAACAGCTTGCGCGTGGCCTCGAGGCCACCAATACCGGGCATCTTTACGTCCATCAGGACCACATCGGGTTTCAACTCACGGGCCTTGATCAGGGATTCTTCCCCGGACTCGGCCTGTCCAACCACCTGCAAGCCATCGATATCGGCCAGCATACGTGTAATGCCTGTACGAACGAGATCATGGTCGTCGACCACTAGCACCCTAATCAAGCAGACACCTCGCGATATGGTCTTATTGGGATGCCGGACACCTTAGCAAAAAGTGCCAGACAGACCTAGCGGCAAGCATCATTTAAAAAGTTTCAATTCATCATCGAAGGCTTGCCGGCCGTGGGTTTCAGAGCACAAGTGTACCGAAATCGAGCTCCATCCTCAGGAAACACTCGTCCTCACCGCACACCTTGAAGCCTTTTCTCTTATACAGACTTTGCGCCGGATTATTTTTGAATACTGTCAAACGCAGTGCTGACAGTTTTTCGCCGCGAGCCAAAGCGACAACCTGATCAATCGCCCAGGATCCTGCACCTTGCCTGCGAGAGACCTCGGCTATTTGCAGCTCGCGGATGTACAAGGCCCGGCGATCATGACTGAGACTGAAAAATCCCACAGGAACTTCACCAAGAAGGACCAGCCAGTTGTCCCGCCCATCCCAGGCAACGTCGAACGCTTCGTCCTGCCACAGCAGATCGTGGTCAATGTAATAGCGCAGCATGTTCTGGCACGTCAGCTCTCGGGCAAACGCCCGATCTGCCGATTCGGCACGACGCAATGCCCAGGTCACAGGTCTACCGCCACGGGTACTACCCGCCCCTGCCATGCGCCGGCATCACGCCGGGCAATAACCAACACTTCACCCGGCCCTCGCGCCGCCACCACCAGCGTCCCGCTTTCAGACCAGAACGCGCTGCGACCCGCCGATTGCCATCCACCCGTGAGCCCGGCGTGATTGGCCATCAGCACCGCCATTGAGTGGTTTTGGGCATAGCCCTGCAATATCGCGCTATCCACGTCATAGCCGTTCTCCCCGATCAGCACGCCTGCTGCGTACAGGTCGGCACCAAGATTGGCGGCCGCTGCCGTGTGACTGGCGTGGGAAAAGTCAGCGCAGACCGCCAGCGCTACGGTATCGCCGCCTATGCTCAAGGACGAACCACCAGCACCTGGGGCATAGAAAAGCTCTTCTCCACTGTGCAGATGTTGTTTGCTGTAAACCTCAAGAGAACCATCCCCTCCTAATGTCAGCGCGCCGATCAATACCTTCGAACTGTCCCTATCGCGAATCGGCATACCGACGACAGCGGTGAGGCCCAGCTCGCGAGCGCAATCGCGCAAGGGTTGCAGCACAGCATCCTGCGGATCGATTGCCAGGTCTGCGGCGATCTGGCCTTCGTAGCCTGTCAGCGACAGCTCCGGGAACACCAGCAGCTCGACGCCCTGCTCCGCCGCCACGGCCATGAAGCGCAAATGACGGGCGAGGTTCGCCGCCAGATCACCGGCAATGGAGATCGACTGGGCTGCAGCGACCGTGAACATCGACATGAATCATCCTTGGTGTTTGTGCAAAGCAACCAGTGTGTCACAACGCCTGCAGCACTCAAGCGATAGGTAACCTCCGCAATGGCGATAGCAATTTCTGATTGCTCAGCCGTACGGGCCTCTAGTAAGCTCGGCGCATTCATCGGAGACAAACCATGTTCAACGCCCTCTCACAGCTTCGTTCCGCCAGCGCCCTGCGCTCGGTTGCGGCTGCCCGGGCGAATGACGTTTGCGCTCCTGTCAGCTTTTATTTTGGGTATTGGTTTAGCCACTGGCGCGCCTGATACCCACCGGCGCCCATAAAAACGGGTCGCCTACCAGAGAATTCTCAACCCCCGGTCGGCCTCCCGACCGGGGGTTTTGTTTTTTCAGGCCCCAAATTTTTCAGCAACACACCAGAACTTTGAGGAATCACGACATGAACTACGCCACTTATTACCGTTACGACACTTTTACCGCCTGGCGATTTAGCAACCTCCGCTCGGGACAGCCTGCCGCCTCCGATCGGTCACCCACAGGTGGCAAGCACACACACGCAGCCAATCCGGCCAATTGTCGAACACCCCAGTAGGGCCGAGTGAGCGGGAAACACCCGCCGCCAGCCCAGGAATCCCGAATATGAACTCGTCTGTTTCTGCTCTGCCACTGACCACCCCTGATTCTGCCAACGAAGCACTGACCCTGCGTCTGCCCAGCGCATTGCAGCTCAAACAGCAATTGCCCCTAAGCAATGCCCTCGCCCAGCAAGTCGCAGCCCACCGCCAGGCGGTCCGCGCGATCCTCAATGGCGAAGACCATCGCCTGCTGGTCGTCGTCGGCCCTTGCTCGATTCATGACCCGCGATCCGCACTCGAATACGCCGAAAAACTTTCCCGCCTGGCCCATGAAGTCAGAGACGAGATGCTGTTGGTGATGCGCGCCTACATCGAAAAACCCCGCACCACCGTCGGCTGGAAAGGTCTGGCTTACGACCCGCACCTGGATGGCAGCGACGACATGGCTGGCGGCCTGACCCTGTCGCGTGAATTAATGCTTGAGATGATCCGCCTGGGCCTGCCCATCGCTACCGAGTTGCTGCAACCAATGGCGGCCGGCTACTTCGACGACCTGCTCAGTTGGGTTGCTATCGGTGCACGCACCACCGAATCGCAGATTCACCGGGAAATGGCCAGCGGCCTGAACATGCCCGTAGGTTTCAAGAACGGCACCGACGGTGGCGTAGGTGCAGCCGTCGACGCCATGCGCTCAGCAGCACATCCGCACCGACACTTCGGCGTCGACAGCCAAGGACACCCGGCGATCATCCAGACCCCGGGCAACCCCGACACTCATATAGTGCTGCGCGGCGGTCATCACGGTCCTAACTACGATCGCGAAAGCGTCGCCCGGGTACATGCCGACCTGAGCCGACTGAAAATTCCGAGCCGGATCATGGTCGACTGCAGCCACGCCAACAGCGGCAAGGACCCATTGCGCCAGCCCGACGTGTTCAAGGCGGTTCTCGAACAACGCCTGCTGGGCGATCGTTCCTTGATCGGCATGATGATTGAATCCCACCTGTTCGAAGGCTGCCAGCCCTTGAGCCCCACACTGCGTTACGGGGTGTCGGTTACCGATGGTTGCCTTGGGTTCAGTGCGACGGAACAGTTGCTGTCGAGCGCTGCCGAACGTCTTCGAGACTGATGATCCGAGCAGCCTTTGCGGGCTTATCAAAATCCCGCAAAGGCTGAGTCATCGCTCCGACTTCACCACCGGGTTATGCCCGCACCCGGATGCGTGTTATCTCGGAAGCCTGGCTGACATCATCCAGCCGCTCCACTGAATACGACACCTGCACCACAGTTTCCCGATGCTCTCGCCAGAAACGATAAGGCACGATGAATACCAAGGGCTCGCCTGCAGTTTCCCGGGTGATGTCCCGATCATCGCGGTGACTGAAATACTCACCATCGCATTTCAAGTAAACCAGCTCCCCCTCCTCGGCCTGGGCATTGCCGATCACCACGGTAATGCCATCCTCGGCATCTACTGCCTCCAGTTCGCCATCTTGCGCTTCCAGTACCTGCGGAGCTGCGAGCTCGCCTCGCATCAATGGCGCGATCAGAATTCGCGAGGTTGCAGAGTTCCTCACCTGCGCCGACCTTGATTCCACCCGGTAGCTGACGCTCACCTCCTGCATACGATGAGGGGCGATGCGATCTGCGGGTATCCAGAAAAACAGCGCTTCGCCGACAGCAAACGGCTCCACGAGCAACACATCACTGATCACCGGCAGTCCTTCGACACCTTGCCACGACAGGGTGACCCGGTCCCCGACAGCCATGCGGGCGTAAGGTCGCACGATAACGCTAGTGCCCTGCGGGACACGGGCCGGATCGAGCGTCCCGCCCACCGTTTCTTCAAGGATCGGAGCCAGCAAATCGGGTTCCGGATCACCCACATTCAGCTGCAAACGCCTGGATGACACGGGCTTCTGAAGCGCAACGCTGTACAGCGTCCAGTAAACCTCCAGCGAGCCGCGCTCCAGCGCTGCGATGTGCAAACCCTTTATGACAAAGACGAGTTCCTGACCCACCTGGTTTTCACTGACCGCACGAGTGGTTTCGTGAATATAGGGCAATCCTTCGTCATCCAGTCCTTGCCAGCTCAGCACAAGTTTGTCGCCGCACAACATGTTCGGGTAAGGCGCCACCCTGACGAATGCATGGTCCAGTGAAGGATCAAGCATTCCGCCCTCCATAACCTCAAGCATCGGTGCAGGCAGCCACGAGTCTGGAGAGTCTGCCGCTGCAGACGCGTGTCGATAGCAGAATTCGAAGTGGTCGCCGTCCACCTTCAAACTCAGAAGACGGTGTTCACCGGATTCATCCGCTACAGGGGACATATTTGACGCTGGTACCACAGAAGAATCGCCGGTGGCTTCGTATATAGACATTCGTAGCTCCATTCCTTGGATAAAACGCCGCCGTTAAGGCCGCGTCGAACGAAATCCATTGAACACCATCCAGCGACCGGCGGAAGTCAGCACAAAGCCTTCCGTCGGCAGGGTAAATACACCGCATGACGTAGGCTTACGAAGCAGAATCCAGCGATACCGGGCAAAAGATTGCCAAATGTTCCGACTACCCTCTCAAGCAGAAGCGAAAATTCGTACCGCTTTTAGTCCAATTTCCTTTCAGTACAGAGGATTTTTCAGACATCGCCGACCCGCAGGCCTGTTTTACAGTGGCACGCACCAACCACTGACAAGCATCTGCAAAAGAGGCAGGAACATGCAACGGAATGCGACAACCCGCTACCCCATCCTTTTGGTCCATGGCCTGTTCGGGTTTGACCGTATCGGCCATTTCGAGCTTTTTCATGATGTCAAGCAAGCGCTGAGGGAGGCAGGCGGGCAAGTGTTTGTGCCGCAGCTGTCCGCAACCCATGACAACGAAGTTCGCGGCCAGCAATTGATGTTCCAGATCGAACGCGTTCTGCGAGGCACCGGCGCCGTTAAAGTCAACCTGATCGGACATAGCCAGGGCGCGCTGGCATGCCGTTATGCCGCTGCGCTCGCGCCGGAGAAAGTCGCCTCGGTGACATCGGTCAGCGGCCCCAATCACGGCTCGGAACTGGCTGACGCCTTACGCCTGGCGCTGGTTCCGGGAGGCCTGCCGGAGCAGGTGGCGGAGCACGCTGCGACACAGTTTGCGCGATTCCTCTCGCTGCTCAGCGGTCAACCAGGTCTGCCGCAGAACGCCGTAGCCGCACTCAATGCCCTGACGACTGCGGACGTCGGTCAATTCAACAAAAAATACCCTCAAGGCCTGCCTTCGACGTGGGGCGGCCAGGGGGCGGAACGGGTCAATGACGTCCACTACTACTCCTGGAGCGGCACGCTGCAGGACAATTTGTTGCAGGCTCTGGATCCAGTGCATTCCGTCTGCCACGCATTATCCAGCCATTTCGTCACGGAGGCCGGACAGAACGATGGTTTCGTGGGCCGTTACAGTTCTCACCTGGGCCGGGTCATCCGCTCCGACTATCCCCTCAATCACCTTGGCAGCTTGCGCCATCCGGGCGGGTCGCGAATACCCGGCGCGGATCCCGTCGACCTCTATGTCGAACACGCGATGCGCCTGAAAGCCGCGCAACTGTAGATGTACGTCAATGTACCGAGTGGAACTTTGCAGAGAAATCGCTTACTGAATCCGGTAGGCTCCACACTTTACTGAAATAGATTGGAGAATTTCCCCATGGCTAAAGCCACTGCCCGCCACATCCTGGTTTCCAGCGAAGACAAGTGCAACGAACTCAAGGCCCAGATCGAAGCCGGTGCTGATTTCGCCGAGGTCGCCAAGGCCAACTCCAGCTGCCCCTCCAGCCGTCAGGGCGGCGATCTGGGTTCATTCGGTCCTGGCCAGATGGTCAAGGAATTCGACACCGTAGTCTTCAGCGCGCCAATCAACGTCGTGCAAGGCCCGGTGAAGACCCAGTTCGGTTATCACCTGCTCGAAGTCACCAGCCGCCAGGACTAATCCGTCGCCTGACTGCTGTCCCAACGGCCCGCCTTTTGGTGGGCCGTTGTGTTTTGGTTACAGGATACGGCTGGCGACTGACGCGCCGCTCGCGTACAAATTGCGCTTATCGATCACCCGGCTTTAAGGCTGACAATGCGACTGGCTTTCCCGACTTTACTGTTCACTGCCGTGGCCCTGCTATTGGGCGCCGTCGGTGTGAACGCCACCCCGCAACATGCGTTGACCGTCTATGGCGAACCTGCCAAATACCCGGCCGGTTTCAGCCATTTCGACTACACCAATCCGCGGGCGCCCAAGGGCGGCACCATGCGCCGCTCGGCGATAGAGATCGGGCATTTCGATCACATCCTGCCCTATATAGATAAAGGCATCGGCGTCACCCAGATCGACGGCATGCTCTATTCGCCGCTGGCCCAACGCTCGATGGACGAGCCCTACACGGTCTATGGCCTGGTGGCGCAAAAGATGGAGCGCTCCGAGGATGGTCTGTCGCTGCGCTTCTTCATCGATCCCAAGGCGCGTTTTGCCGACGGCAAGCCGATCACTGCCGAGGATGTGCGCTACACCTATGACCTGTTGATGACCCAGGGCAGCCTGCGCTATCGCACGCAGTTCGCCGACGTCAAAGGCGTGGAAGTGGAAGCGCCGCTGACCGTGCGCTTCGATTTCAAGAGTAACGAGAACCGCACCCTGCCGCTGGACATTGCCACCCTGCCGGTGTTTCCCGAGCACTGGTGGAAAACCCGCGACTTCGCCGGTGGCGGTGGCTATGAACCACCACTGGGCAGCGGCCCGTATCGGGTCGGCAAGGTCGACTCCGGGCGCAGCATCACCTTTGAACGCAACCCCGACTGGTGGGGCAAGGACCTGCCGGTCAGTCGCGGCCTGTATAACTTCGATCACTTCAGCATCGAATATTTCGGCGACACCGATGTCGCCCGCCAGGTATTGCGCGGCGGTGCCTATGACTACAACCGCGAGTTTTCCGCCACCGGCTATTCGATCGGTTACGACAGCCCTGCGCTGAGTGACGGACGTTTGCAGAAAGCCCACCTGGCCACCGAGGCCCCGCAATCTGCGCAGGGCTTCGTGTTCAACCTGCAGAAAACGATGTTCCAGGATCGTCGGGTGCGCCAGGCGCTGGCGATGCTCTGGGATTTCGAGTGGAGCAACCGGCAGATGATGCGCAACATGTACATCCGCCAGCAGAGCTATTTCTCCAATACCGCACTGGCAGCCCGCGAGTTGCCGGACGCCGCCGAGCTGAAAATCCTCGAGCCGTTGCGCGGGCAGGTTCCCGACGAAGTGTTCACCCAGGTCTTCGAGGCGCCGAAAACCGATGGCAGCGGGCTGATCCGCGACAAGCAACTGCAAGCCCTGGAACTGCTCGAACAGGCTGGCTGGAAACCCGAGGGCGACCAACTGGTCAACGCCGAAGGCAAACCTTTGAGTTTCACCTTTCTGGTCAGCCAGAACGGTATGGATCGCCTGCTTCTGCCATACAAGCGCACGCTGAAGCAGATCGGCATTGAGCTGAATATCCGTCGCATCGACTCCTCGCAATACGTCAATCGCCTGATGAGCCGTGATTACGACATGATCGTCACCGGCTACCCGGTCAGCACATCTCCGGGGGGCGAGTTGCTCAACTACTTCGGTTCGATATCGGCCAACGACCCCGGCGCCAACAACTACATGGTGCTGAAGAATCCGGCGGTCGACACCCTGATCAACGGCCTGATCCGCGCCTCGACCCAAAGCGACATGTTGCACTACGCCCACGCTCTGGACCGGGTGCTGCAATGGAACTACTACTGGATTCCCAACTATTACCCGCCGGGCACCTCCACCGTCTGGTGGAACCGCTTCGGCATGCCGGCGATCCAGGCCAGCAATGACGAAGCGATCGAGAGCTGGTGGGAAATCAGCAGTACGCCGCTGACCAACCAGCAGATGACCGCCGAAAAAATCGGCCGTGGCAGACCCGGAGGACCGCACTGATGTGGGCATACATTCTGCGGCGCCTGCTGCTGATCATTCCGACGCTGGTGATCATCCTGCTGGTCAATTTCGTGATCATTCAGGCGGCACCCGGCGGCCCGGTCGAACAGGCCATCGCCCATCTGCAAGGGATCGGCGGTGCGAGTGTCGGCGGCAGTTCCAGCGAAACCATGAGCAACACTTCGCGCGCCAGCCGTGGCCTCGATCCGCAACTGATCAAGGACATCGAAAAGCAGTACGGTTTTGACAAACCGGCGCATGAGCGGCTGTGGCTGATGCTCAAGAACTACGCGCAGCTGGACTTCGGCAAAAGCTTTTTCCGCGGTGCGACGGTCACCGATCTGATTCTGGAAAAAATGCCGGTGACCATTTCCCTCGGCTTGTGGGCGACGCTGATCACCTATCTGGTGTCGATCCCGCTGGGCATCCGCAAAGCGGTGCATCACGGCAGCCATTTCGACATCTGGAGCAGCACCGCGATCATCATCGGCTACGCGATGCCGGCGTTTCTGTTCGCAATGTTTCTGATCGTGGTGTTTGCCGGTGGCACCTCATTGAACTGGTTTCCAGTGCGCGGTCTGGTCTCGGACAACTTCGAATCGCTGTCGACCCTGGGCAAGATTGCCGATTACTTCTGGCACCTGGTGTTGCCGGTGACGGCGCTGGTGATTGGCGGCTTCGCCACGCTGACGATTCTCACCAAGAATTCGTTCCTCAATGAGATCACCCGCCAGTACGTAGTCACCGCCCGCGCCAAAGGCTTGAGCGAGCGCCGCGTGCTTTACGGCCATGTGTTCCGCAATGCGATGCTGCTGGTGGTCTCGGGGATTCCGCAGGCGTTCATCAGTGTGTTCTTTGCCGGTTCGCTGTTGATCGAAGTGATCTTCTCTCTCGACGGCCTCGGCCGCATGAGTTACGAAGCGGCGGTTTCTCGCGACTATCCGGTGGTGTTCGGCTCGCTGTTCATCTTCACCCTGTTCGGCCTCCTGATAAAACTGATCGGCGACTTGTGCTACACCCTGGTCGACCCACGTATCGACTTCGCCGCGAGGAACGCCTGATGTTCAAGTTCTCGCCTCTGGGCCGTCGCCGTTTCGCGCGATTCAAGAAAAACCGCCGTGGCTGGTGGTCGTTGTGGCTGTTTATTGGACTGTTTGTGGTGACGCTAGGCGGTGAACTGATCGCCAATGACAAACCACTGGTGGTCAGCTATCAGAACCAGCTCTACTTCCCGGTCTTCAAGCGCTACACCGAACAGGAGTTTGGCGGGCAATTGCCGTTCCAGGCCGATTATCGCAGTGACTATGTGCAGAACCTGATCCGCAAGGACGGTGGCTGGCTGCTGTTCCCGCCGATCCCGTTCAGCGACGACACGCCCAACTACGACCTCAATCAACCTGCGCCAAGCCCGCCATCAAAGGTCAACTGGCTCGGCACCGACGATCAGGCGCGCGATGTGTTGGCGCGGGTGATTTTCGGTGCCCGGGTATCGATCCTGTTTGCCCTGATGCTGACCGCCGTCAGCGCGCTGATCGGCATCGCGGCCGGCGCCCTGCAAGGCTATTACGGCGGCTGGGTCGATCTGCTCGGGCAGCGTTTGCTGGAGGTCTGGAGCGGATTGCCGGTGCTGTACCTGCTGATCATTTTGTCCGGTTTCGTCGAGCCGAATTTCTGGTGGCTGCTGGGGATCATGGCGCTGTTTTCATGGCTGGCACTGGTGGATGTGGTGCGCGCCGAGTTCCTGCGCGGGCGTAATCTGGAATACGTCAAAGCGGCGCGCGCGTTGGGCCTGAGCGACCGCAAGGTGATTTTCCGGCACATCCTGCCCAATGCGATGAACGCGACGCTGAGTTACTTGCCGTTCATTCTCACCGGCGCAATTTCCACCCTTACCGCTCTCGACTTCCTCGGTTTCGGCATGCCCGCCGGCAGCGCTTCGCTGGGCGAACTGATTGGCCAGGGCAAACAGAATCTGCAAGCGCCTTGGCTCGGACTGACGGCGTTCTTCACCCTGGCGCTGATTCTTTCTTTACTGGTGTTCATCGGCGAAGCGTTACGTGACGCGTTCGACCCTCGATCCTGAAGTGTGACCATGACTGATAACCTGATCGAAATCCGTGACCTGAACGTCGCCTTCCATGGCCAGCCGGCAGTGCGCAACCTGTGCCTGGACATCCGCCCCGGCGAGTGCCTGGCGCTGGTCGGCGAGTCGGGCTCGGGCAAATCGGTAACCGCGCATTCGATCCTGCAGTTACTCCCCGAAGGCGATGCGCAAACCAGCGGCAGCATTCGCTATCGCGGTCAGGAGCTGCTCGGCGCCGATCCGAAGGTCCTGCGTGAACTGCGCGGCAACCGGATCGCGATGATCTTTCAGGAGCCGATGACCTCGCTCAATCCGCTGCACACCATCGAAAAGCAAATCGGTGAAACGCTGCTGGTGCATCGCGGTCTGGGCGGTAAAGCGGCGCAACAGCGCATCCTTGAACTGCTGGAACTGGTGGGTATTCAAAAGCCCAAAGAGCGCCTCAAGGCCTATCCGCATCAACTGTCCGGCGGCCAGCGGCAACGAGTAATGATCGCCATGGCGCTGGCTTGTGAGCCGGAACTGCTGATCGCTGACGAGCCGACCACCGCGCTGGATGTGACAGTGCAACGCAAGATCCTGCTGCTGCTCAAATCCCTGCAACAACGCCTGGGCATGTCGCTGCTGCTGATCAGTCACGACCTCAATCTGGTGCGCAGCATTGCGCAACGGGTGTGCGTGATGAAGGCTGGCGAAATCGTCGAGCAAGCCCCGTGCGAAACCCTGTTTACCGAGCCAAAGCATCCTTACAGCTGCGTGCTGCTCAACGCCGAGCCGGAAGGCGAAGCCCTGCCCCGGGACGAACGCGAGAACGTGCTGGAAGTGGATGATCTGCGGGTCGAGTTCGTCGTCGGTGGCGGGCTGTTCCAGCGCAAACAATATTTACGCGCGGTGGACGGCATCAGCCTGAATATCCAGCGCGGCAAAACCCTGGGCATTGTCGGTGAGTCCGGTTCGGGCAAGTCGACCCTGGGTCAGGCGATTCTGCGGTTGCTCGATTCCGAGGGCAGTATCCGTTTTCAGGGCACCGCCCTCGATGGCCTCGATCAGAAGCAATTGCGGCCGTGGCGTCGGCAGATGCAGGTGGTGTTTCAGGACCCGTTCGGCAGCCTCAGTCCACGTATGTCCGTGGCGCAGATCATCAGTGAAGGGCTGGAGGTGCATTGTCAGTCCAGCGCCGATGAGTGCGATGCACAGGTGATCCGTGTACTCAAGGAAGTCGGCCTGGACCCGGAAAGCCGTCATCGCTACCCGCACGAATTTTCCGGTGGTCAGCGCCAGCGTATCGCCATCGCCCGGGCGCTGGTGCTGAAACCGGCACTGATCCTGCTCGACGAACCGACGTCAGCCCTCGATCGTACCGTGCAGAAACAAGTGGTCGCCCTGCTCCGCGACCTTCAGGAAAAACACGGTTTGACCTACCTGTTCATCAGCCACGACCTGGCGGTGGTGCGGGCGCTGGCGCATGACATGATCGTGATCAAGGACGGCAAAGTGGTTGAGCGCGGTGCCAGCCATGATGTGTTCGACTCACCGCAGCATCCTTACACCAAAGAGCTGTTGGCAGCGGCGCATCCGGGGTAGGCATAATCGGCGCTTGCCTTGATACCGAGTCGCGGCCTTCGCGAGCAAGCCCGCTCCCACAGGGATTCGGGTTGTACCCAAATATGGGGTACCCCAGAGAAACCTGTGGGAGCTGGCTTGCCAGCGAAGAGGCCCGAACAGACAACTCAAACTCCGGATCCGCCAACCCATGAACACCACCGAAAGCCTCAAGGACTGCCAACGCGTGCGCACGCTGGCGATCCGCTCGCTGTTCGAGATCATCGAGCAGTCCAGCGAAGGCACGGTGATTGTCGATCGTGATGCAAACATCGTCTGGATGAACGAGCGCTATGCGCGGCGTTTTGGTCTTGAGTCGGCGAAAAAAGCCATCGGCAAACCCTGCGAAAGCGTGATCCCCGGCAGCCTGCTGCGTGAAGTGGTGCGCACCGGCCGGCCGATCCTGCTGGACATGCAGGACACACCGAAAGAGCCGCTGGTGGTGATGCGTCTGCCGATCCACGACGATGCCGGGGCGGTGATCGGCGCCATCGGGTTTGCTCTGTTCGATGAATTACGCAGCCTGTCGCCGATGCTCAAGCGCTACCTGAGCATGCAGGAAGAACTGGCCTCGACCCGCTCGTTGCTGCGGGCGCGGCAGACCAAATATAACTTTGTCCATTTCATCGGTACCAGCAGCGCCAGCCTCGAAGTCAAACGCCGTGCCCGCCGCAGCGCCAGCGCCGAATCCCCGGTATTGCTGCTCGGCGAAACCGGCACCGGCAAGGAGTTGCTGGCCCAGGCGATTCACAGCGCTTCGCCCCGGGCGCACAAAGCCTTCGTCAGCATCAACAGTGCGGCGATTCCCGAAGCGCTGCTGGAAGCGGAATTCTTCGGCACCGCGCCTGGCGCGTTTACCGGCGCTGACCGCAAGGGTCGAACCGGCAAGTTGCAGATCGCGCAGGGCGGCACGCTGTTTCTCGATGAGATCGGTGACATGCCGTTGCCGCTGCAGAGCAAACTGCTGCGGGTGCTGCAGGAAAAGGAGTTCGAACCGGTTGGCTCCAACGACGTGATTCAGAGCGATGTGCGAGTGATCGCGGCGACTTCGACCGATCTGCAAGGCGCGATCAAGCGCGGTGAGTTCCGCGCCGACCTGTATTACCGACTTAACGTGCTGCCGATCCAGGTTCCGCCGCTGCGCGAACGTCTCGACGATCTGCCGGCACTCAGCGAGGCGATTCTTGAAGAACTGCGCAGTCAGCATGAGCTGAGTCGCGCAGCGCTGGATCTGCTCGGGCAACATGCGTGGCCGGGCAACATCCGCGAATTGCGCAACGTGCTGGAGCGCGCGGCGCTGCTCAGCGATGACCTGATCCTCACCGAAGAGGATATTCGCGCGGCCATCGGCACCTTTACCCCGGTTGAACGTCCGTCGGTGTCGACGCTGGCACCGTTGGCGGAAGAGACTTTTGCCCAGGCGCGCCAGCGGTTTGACCGACAACTGATCCAGTCTGCCCTCGCGCAATGTGCGGGCAAAGTGCCGGAGGCGGCGGCTCGACTGGGACTGGGACGCTCGACGCTGTACAAGAAGATGCTGGCCTTGGGCATCACCGAGTCTCAATAAAGAGACTTAAGTCTCCACAAAAAGACAACAACAAAAGCTTCGCGAGCAAGCCCGCTCCCACAGTGGATACGCGTTCCAAATGTGGGAGCGGGCTTGCTCGCGAAGGCGTCAGCCCTCTCAACAAAAATCTCCAGAAGGAGACAACCCTTCAACTCTCAACACGCTTAAACCTATAAAACCCTTACATTTCAATGATTTGAATATCTGGCACAGATCTCGCTAAAGCCTCTCCTGCACCCGCTTCACCCACAAAAATAACAATCTTTGGAGACACTCCATGAGTGTGATCATCGCCTTGGCAGCCCTCGCGCTGCTGATGCTCGCCGCCTACCGTGGCTACAGCGTCATCCTCTTCGCCCCGATTGCCGCCCTCGGCGCTGTCCTGCTCACTGACCCCTCTGCCGTCGCCCCTGCCTTCACCGGGGTGTTCATGGAGAAAATGGTCGGTTTCATCAAACTGTATTTCCCGGTGTTCCTGCTCGGTGCCGTGTTCGGCAAGTTGATCGAATTGTCGGGGTTCTCCCGTTCGATCGTGGCCGCAGCGATTCGCTTGCTCGGCACCCGTCAGGCGATGCTGGTGATCGTGCTGGTCTGCGCCTTGCTCACTTACGGCGGCGTGTCGTTGTTCGTGGTGGTGTTTGCGGTGTATCCATTTGCCGCGGAAATGTTCCGCCAGAGCAATATCCCCAAGCGGCTGATTCCGGCGACCATCGCCCTCGGCGCGTTCTCCTTCACCA
This sequence comes from Pseudomonas sp. MWU12-3103b, assembly GCF_023100615.1. Taxonomy (NCBI): domain Bacteria; kingdom Pseudomonadati; phylum Pseudomonadota; class Gammaproteobacteria; order Pseudomonadales; family Pseudomonadaceae; genus Pseudomonas; species Pseudomonas sp. MWU12-3103b. The sequence goes on along the minus strand of NZ_JALMEY010000013.1, from coordinate 77,409 downwards.
TGGACGCCCTGCCCGGCACGCCGCAGATTCAGAACATCATCCCCAGCACCTTTTTCAACACCACCGCGTGGGCCGCGCCGTGGCTGGGGGTGATCGGCACGATTTTCGTGTTCTGCGCCGGCATGTTGTTCCTGCAGCGCCAACGCAACAAGGCCCAGCGTGCTGGCGAAGGTTATGGCACCGAGCTGCGTAACGAGCCGGAAACCGCCGAAGACCTGAAACTGCCGAACCCATGGATCGCCCTGTCGCCGCTGCTGGCGGTGGGCATCATGAACCTGCTGTTCACCCAGTGGATTCCGCAGTGGTACGGCAAGACCCACAGCCTCGCGTTGCCGGGGATGGCCACTCCGGTGACCACGGAAATCGCCAAGCTCACCGCAATCTGGGCGGTGCAGGCGGCATTGCTGATCGGCATCCTGATGGTGTTGGTGTTCGGCTTCAAGGCGATCCGCAGCAAACTCGCCGAAGGCAGCAAAAGCGCGGTCAGCGGCGCACTGCTGGCGGCGATGAACACCGCCTCGGAATACGGTTTCGGTGCGGTAATCGCTTCGTTGCCGGGCTTTCTGGTACTGGCCGACTGGCTCAAGCAAATCCCCAATCCGCTGGTCAACGAAGCGATCACCGTGACCCTGCTGGCGGGTATCACCGGTTCGGCGTCGGGCGGCATGAGCATCGCGCTGGCGGCGATGTCCGAGCAATTCATCGCGGCGGCGCACGCGGCGAACATTCCGCTGGAAGTGCTGCACCGCGTGGCCGCGATGGCCAGCGGCGGCATGGACACCCTGCCGCACAACGGCGCGGTGATCACCCTGCTGGCGGTCACTGGTCTGACCCACCGCGAAGCCTATAAAGACATTTTCTGTATTACGCTGATCAAGACCCTGGCGGTCTTCGTAGTGATTGGCACTTTCTACGCCACTGGCATTGTGTGAGGTATTCATGAGGACTCTTTCGGGCAAGACCGCACTGGTTACCGGCTCCACCAGCGGCATCGGTTTGGGCATCGCGCTGAGCCTGGCCAAGGCCGGCGCCAACCTGATTCTCAATGGTTTCGGTGATGCGTCGAGCGTGATCGCCGAAGTCGGCCAGTTCGGCGGCAAGGTCGGTCACCACCCCGCAGATGTCAGCGATCCGGCGCAGATTGCCGACATGATCGCTTACGCCGAACGCGAATTCGGCGGCGTCGACATTCTGGTCAACAACGCCGGGATTCAGCACGTGGCGGCCGTGGAGGAGTTTCCGGTGGAGCGCTGGAATTCGATCATCGCGATCAATCTGTCATCGGTGTTCCACAGCACCCGCCTGAGCCTGCCGGGCATGCGCGCCAAGGGTTGGGGACGAATCGTCAACATTGCCTCGGTGCATGGTCAGGTGGGATCGACCGGTAAAGCCGCGTATGTCGCGGCCAAGCATGGAGTGATCGGTTTGACCAAAGTGGTCGGGCTCGAAACGGCTACCAGTAATGTGACCTGCAACGCGATCTGCCCGGGCTGGGTGCTGACGCCGCTGGTGCAGAAACAGATCGATGATCGTGCCGCCAAAGGCGTCGATCCGCAGCAGGCGCAGCATGATTTGCTGGCGGAGAAGCAGCCGTCGCTGGAGTTCGTCACACCGCAGCATCTTGGGGAATTGGTGTTGTTTCTGTGCAGCGAGGCTGGCAGCCAGGTGCGCGGGGCGGCGTGGAATATTGATGGAGGCTGGTTGGCGCAGTAAACAGCGCAAGCCCCCTGTGGCGAGGGAGCTTGCTCCCGCTGGGTGGCGAAGCCGCCCCGGCAATTTACGACTGCTGCGCAGCCGATCGGGAGCAAGCTCCCTCGCCACAGAACTAAGTGCTGCACCCTGGCCTGCGTGCTCGAACAACAAAACAAGAGGCAAACCAATGTCCGACCTCCTCTGGCAACCCGACGCCGAGCGTATCGCCCAATCGCGCATGGATCAGTTCCGCCGCGACATCAATCAGCGCCATGGCCTGGCGCTGAACAGCTACACCGACCTGCACCGCTGGAGCGTGGAACAGCGCGAAGCGTTCTGGCAGGCGATCGTCGATTTCTTCGACATCCGCTTTCACACCCAGCCCGACGCCGTCCTGCGTGAAGGCGCGCAGATGCCCAGTGCCGAATGGTTTCCCGGCGCGACCCTGAACTTTGCCGAACACCTGCTGCGCCGTCGTGACGATGCCGTTGCAGTGATCGCCGTGGCGGAAAACGGCCAGCGCGAACAGCTGACCTGGGCCGAACTGGCCGAGCACGTCGCCGGTTTTCAGGCCAGCCTGCAAGCCGCCGGTGTCGGCCTCGGCGACCGGGTGGCCGCGTGCATGCCCAACACCTGGCAGACCCTGGTGGCGATGCTCGCGACCACCAGCCTTGGCGCGATCTGGTCATGCTCGTCGCCAGACTTCGGCACACACGGCGTGATCGACCGTTTCGGCCAGATCGAACCCAAAGTGTTGATCACCTGCGCCGGCTACCGTTACGCCGGCAAAGACATCAACCAGACCACCAAGATCAACGAAATCCTCGCGCAACTGCCATCGCTGCAGCAGTTGATCATCGTGCCCTACGCTCGCGCGCAGACCCGTACCGAGGATTACCAAACCCACGCCAACGTGACGTTGTGGGACGAGTTCTACCAACCCGGCGGCGAACCGCGGTTTGTCCCGGTGCCGTTCAATCACCCGTTGTACGTGTTGTATTCCAGTGGCACCACCGGCGTGCCGAAATGCATCGTGCACAGCACCGGCGGCGTGCTGCTGCAGCATGCCAAGGAGCATGGGCTGCACGTCGATCTCGGCCCCGGTGACCGGTTGTTCTACTACACCACTTGCGGCTGGATGATGTGGAACTGGCTGGTCTCGGCCCTCGCGGTCGGCAGCGCGGTGGTGCTGTATGACGGCTCGCCGTTTCACCCGGGCCATGAGCGCTTGCTCGACCTGATCGACGACGAGCGCATCAGTGTTTTCGGCACTAGCCCCAAGTTTCTCGCGACACTGGAAAGCAGCGGTTTAAAGCCTGCGCACAGCCATGATCTGAGTACCCTGAAGACCCTGCTCTGCACCGGCTCCGCGCTGTCGCCGCAGAGTTATGACTTCGTCTACCGCGACTTCAAGCGCGATGTGTGCCTGGCGTCGATGTCCGGCGGCACCGATGTGGTGTCGTGCTTCGTCAACGGTAATCCGCTGTCGGCGGTGCGCCGCGGCGAAATCATGGGTAAGAGCCTGGGCATGGCGGTTGAAGTGTGGAACGACGCCGGCGTTGCCGTGATCGGCGAAAAAGGCGAGCTGGTCTGCACCCGGCACTTCCCGGCGATGCCCGTCGGTCTATGGCACGACCCTGACGGCGAAAAGCTGCGCAAATCCTATTTCAGCCTGTTCCCCGGTGTCTGGGCCCAGGGCGATTACGCCGAGCAACTGCCCCACGGCGGGATGCTGATCCACGGCCGCTCCGACGCCGTGCTCAACCCCGGCGGCGTGCGCATCGGCACGGCGGAAATCTATCGTCAGGTCGAGAAAGTCCCGCAGGTGCTGGACAGCGTGGCGATCGGGCAGCAATGGCAGGACGATGTGCGCGTGGTGCTGTTTGTCCGTCTGCAGGATGGCGTGACGCTGGATGACCACCTGCAACAACAGATCCGCCAGGTGATCCGCGCCAACACCACACCGCGCCACGTGCCGGCGAAGATCGTCGCGGTGACCGATATTCCGCGCACCATCAGCGGCAAGGTGGTGGAACTCGCGGTGCGCAATGTGGTGCACGGTGAGCCGGTGAAAAATACCGATGCGCTGGCCAATCCCGAGGCCTTGGAGCAGTTCCGCAATCGCCCGGAGCTGTCGGATTAGCACGCCATGCCCTTGTGGGAGCGGGCTTGCTCGCGAAAGCGGTGTGTCAGTCCCGCTGATATCGACTGATAGATTGCATTCGCGAGCAAGCCCGCTCCCACAGGGGTGAGGTGTTAATCCATCAAGCCCCAATCGCCTGATGTGGTGGGCGCAGGCAGCGGCCGCGCAATCGCCTGGAGCTGTCGGACTGATCCCTCATGCCCTTGTGGGAGCGGGCTTGCTCGCGAAAGCGGTGTGTCAGTCCCGCTGATATCGACTGATGGATTGCATTCGCGAGCAAGCCCGCTCCCACAGGGGTGGGGTGTTAATCCATCAAGCCCCAATCGCCTGATGTGGTGGGCGCAGGCAGCGGCCGCGCAATCGCCTGGAGCTGTCGGACTGATCCCTCATGCCCTTGTGGGAGCGGGCTTGCTCGCGAAAGCGGTGTGCCAGTCCCGCTGATATCGACTGATGGATTGCATTCGCGAGCAAGCCCGCTCCCACAGGGGTGGGGTGTTAATCCATCAGGCCCCAATCGCCTGATGTTGTGGGTGCGGGCGCCGGGCCCGCCTCGGTGTGCAGTTTCAAACGCAGGCGCAGGTTGTTCTGCGAATCGGCATGCTTGAGCGCTTCGTCCTCACTGATCACGCCCTCTACCACCAGCCCGTACAGCGCCGAGTCGAAGGTCTGCATGCCGACCTCGCCGGACTTCTCCATGATGCCTTTGAGTTCGCCCAACTCGTTGCGGCGGATCAGGTCGGCGATGGTCGGGGTGCCAAGCATCACCTCGACCGCCGCCCGGCGCTGACCGTCCAGCGTACGCACCAGCCGTTGCGAGACGAACGCCTTGAGATTGTTGCCCAGCGCATGCAGCAACTGCGGGCGGCGTTCTTCGGGGAACAGATTGACGATACGGTCCAGCGCCTGATTGGCGTTGTGCGCATGCAGCGTCGACAGCACCAGGTGCCCGGTGTCGGCGAATGTCAGCGCATGCTCCATGGTTTCGCGGTCACGGATTTCGCCGATCAGCACCACATCCGGGGCCTGACGCAGGGTGTTTTTCAGCGCCGCATGGAAACTGCGGGTATCGACGCCGACTTCGCGTTGATTGATGATCGAGCGCTGGTGCCGATGGATATACTCCACCGGGTCTTCGATGGTGATGATGTGCCCGCTGCTGTGGCGGTTGCGGTGATCGATCAGCGCGGCCAGCGAAGTGGACTTGCCGGAGTCGGTGGCGCCAACGAACAGGATCAGCCCCTGTTTGAGCATCACCGTTTCCAGCAATACCGGCGGCAGTTTCAGGTCTTCGAAGCGCGGGATATCGAGTTTGACGTTGCGGATTACGATTGACACATCATTGCGTTGCTTGAAGACGTTCACCCGAAAACGCCCGATGCCCGTACGGGAAATCGCCAGGTTCATTTCCAGATCCCGATCGAACTCGCGCCGTTGCTCGGCGTCCATCATGGAGTTGGCGATAGTCTCGACCTCGCCGGGCTTGAACGGCCGCTCGCTGAACGGCGTCAGCACACCATCGATACGCGCACTGGGTGGCGCTCCCGTGGACAGAAACAGATCCGAGCCGTGCTGGCTCGACAGACGGAGCAACAGTGCATCGATTTCCATGGCAATAAGCACCCGCGAAGCATTCAATGAACAGAAATGACCCGCTGTCGTGACGTAACGGGTCATACAGCGTCTACCGCAAGTGCAAGAATAGTAGATGCCAACGCACTGACCGACGCTCAGGATACATGTGATGAACGCAGCACCCTCCCCCGATGACGCCCAAGCCCTGATCGCCCGTACCGACTGGAACCGCACGCCGTTGGGCGCTTCTGGCACCTGGCCGCAAAGCCTGCGCACCGCGGTGGACATCGTGATTCACTCACCGATGCCGATGCTGCTGTTGTGGGGGCCGCAGCTCACGCAGATCTACAACAATGGCTTTGCGATGCTCGCCGGCAGCAAGCATCCACACGCTTTCGGACAGCCGGCGCACCTTATATGGCCGGAACTTCAGGACTTTACCGACCCGATTTATCGAGCCGTCCTACAAGGCCAGGTGCGCACCTACAGCGAACGGCGATTTACCCTGCAACGCCAAGGCGTAGAGTCCGACTTCTGGCTGGACCTGACCTACAGCCCCATCCGCGATGAAAACACGCAAGTGGCCGGGATCCTGGTGACGGCCATTGAAACCAACGAACGCCGGCGCATCGCCCTCGAACTGCAACGCCGTTCCGAAGAAAGCCTCAAGGCCCAGCGCGACACTGAAGAACGCCTGCAACTGGCGCTGGCCGCCACCGATGCGGTCGGCACCTGGGACTGGGACATCGGCGAAGACCGTTTCATCGCCGACGCCCATTTCGCCCAACTACACGGCATCGATCCGGCCCACGCCAGCCAGTTACCGATCAGCGACTACCTGCAAGGCGTGCACCCCGAAGACCGCGCGCTGATCGCCCGCAGCATCAAGCATTGCATCACCCACGGCACCGAGTACGCCGAGGAATATCGCCTGCTGAAAGCCGACGGCGAGCTGCGTTGGGTGTTTGCCCGGGGCCGCTGTTACAAGGATCACCACGGGCGACCCGTGCGTTTCCTCGGCGCCGCGCTGGACCTGACCGAGCGCAAGCACACCGAGCAGGCGCTGCGCCAGAGCCAGACGGAATTGCAGCTGATCATCAATGCAATGCCGATCCTCATCAGTTACGTCGACCACGAAGAGCGCTTTCGCCTGAACAATGCGGCGTATCTGGACTGGTACGGCCTCACGCCGCAGGAACTGTATGGCCGTACCATTCGCGAAGTGATCGGCGAAGAAGCCTACTTCCTGCGCGCGCCGTATATTGCCGAAGCGCTGGCCGGGCGGCCCTGCTCGTTCAGCCTGTATACCCCGCATCGCGACGGCAGCAACCGCCATGCGCTGATGAATTACCTGCCGCGCCACGGCGCCGACGGCTCAGTCAACGGTTTTTATATTTTCGTGATCGACGAATCCGAACGGAAGAAGACCGAAGAAGCCCTGCGCAATCTCAATGAAACCCTCGAAGAGCGGGTCAGCGCCCGCACCGAACAACTGGCTCAGGCCAATCAGCGTCTGCAGAACGAGATGTTCGAACGTGAGCGCGCCGAAGATGCGTTGCGCCATGCGCAGAAAATGGAAGCGGTCGGCCAGCTCACCGGCGGTATCGCCCACGACTTCAACAACATGCTAACCGGAATTATCGGCAGCCTTGACCTGATGCAACGCTACATCGCCGACGGCCGCGCCGATGAAATCGGCCGTTTCACCGAAGCGGCGGTGTCGTCGGCAAACCGAGCGGCGGCGCTGACCCATCGGCTGCTGGCGTTCTCGCGCCGGCAGTCGCTGGACCGCAAGACCCTCAACGTCAATGAACTGATTCATTCGCTGGAAGATTTGATCCGCCGCACCAAGGGCGACCCGATCGAACTCACGCTGCGCCTGGCCGACGATGTCTGGCCGATCAGCACCGACGTCAGCCAACTGGAAAATGCCCTGCTCAACCTGGTGATCAACGCCCGCGACGCCATGCCCGATGGCGGCGAGTTGCTGATCGAAACCGCTAATGTCTACCTCGACGGCAACGACATCACCACCCTCGAACCGGTCAAGGCCGGCGACTACCTGATGCTGGCGGTCAGCGACAACGGCACCGGCATGACGCCGTCGGTACGCGCCAAGGCGTTCGATCCGTTCTTCACCACCAAACCGATCGGCCAGGGCACCGGATTGGGGCTGTCGATGATCTATGGTTTCGCCCAGCAGTCGGGCGGCCATGTCAGCCTCGACAGCCTGCCGAATCAGGGCACCTGCGTGCGCTTGTACTTGCCGCGCCTGAACCTGCTGGAGCCGGAACGGCCAGTCGTGGAAACCCTCAGTGCGGCGCCGACGGCCACTTGCGGGGAAACCGTGGTGGTGGTTGAAGATGACCCGGCGGTACGCATGCTGGTGCTCGATCTGCTCAAGGAGCTGGGTTACCTCGCCCACGAAGCCGCCGATGCCAGCGCCGCCCTGCCGCTGCTGGAATCGGAGCTGCGTGTGGATCTGCTGGTGACCGACGTTGGTCTACCGGGGATGAATGGCCGGCAACTGGCGGAAATCGCCCGCCAGCATCGTCCGGGGCTGAAGGTGCTGTTCATGACCGGTTATGCGCAGAAAGCCGCCGAGCGTCAGGGCTTTCTCGAGGATGGTATGGACATGGTGGCCAAGCCGTTTTCGATTGAAGTGCTGGCCAACAAGATCCGCGAGATGATCAACCAAACGCCGTCACTTGAGGCATAATCCCGCGCCCCGCCGTCACCCCGTTACAGGTATCGCACGATGAAAGCCCAAGCCCGCCACATTCTGGTGAAAACCGCCGAAGAGGCCGAACAGCTAAAACAACGCATTGCCAAGGGCGAAGCGTTCGATGTGCTGGCGAAGAAATATTCGACCTGCCCGTCCGGCAAACGTGGCGGTGATCTGGGTGAAGTACGGCCAGGGCAGATGGTTGGCGCGATTGATGCGGTGATCTTCAAAAAGCCACTGCGCACGGTGCATGGGCCGATCAAGAGCAAGTTCGGCTACCACCTGGTGCAGGTGTTTTTCCGCGATTGAGTGCTTTGCTTTCGGGCCTCTTCGCGAGCAAGCTCGCTCCCACAGTCTGGAATGCGGTCCCCTGTGGGAGCGGGCTTGCCCGCGAACCGATTGCGCAGCAAGCGGCCATCCACCGCTTACCTGGGAATCAATGCCCCCGGCACCTGAATCACCCGACTTGCCAGCCAATGCCCCGCCTGCGCGGCCTCGACCGGACTGCCACCCAGCAAACGCCTGGCCAGATACGCCGCGCTGAACGAGTCCCCCGCCGCCGTCGTATCCACCACCTTCTCGACCTGCTGCGCCGGCACTTCGAACGCCTCGCCATCACAACGAATCAGACACGCCTCGGCGCCGCGCTTGAGCACCACTTCCGGCGTGCCGATCTGCGCGTACGCCTCGAACACCGCGTCGCAATCGGCAAAATGGAACAGCGCCTGTTCGTCATCGACGGTCAGCAACGCCAGATCGACATGCGGCAACACGCTGCGATAGGCCGCCCGCGCCTCTTCCTGTGACGCCCATAAGCGCGGGCGATAGTTGTTGTCGAAGACGATCCGCGCATCGCGCTGGCGGGCTTCGATCAGGGTCTGGATCAAGCGTTCGCGGCCCTTCGCACCTAACACTGCGAGGGTGATGCCGCTGAAATACAGCACATCGTAGTCCGGCAGCGCCGCCAGAATCGGCTCCGCCGCCGGGGTGGTGAAGCAATCGCGCACCGCCGCTTCATTGCGCCAGTAGAGGAAACGCCGTTCACCGCTGGCGTCGGTCTGGATGCAGTACAGGCCGGGCAAGCGACCGGGCAGACGCTGCACCATGTCGAGGCCAATGCCTTCATCGGCCCAGCTCTGGCACATGGCGTCGCTGAAGCTGTCGTCGCCGAGCGCGGTGACGTAATCGACCCGGGCTTTGTCGCCGAGAGCGCGGGACAGGTACACCGCGGTGTTCAAGGTATCGCCGCCGAAGCTTTGCTGCAGGCTGCCATCGGCGCGGTGCTGGAGTTCGATCATGCATTCGCCGATCAGGGCAATGCGCGGGGTGTTCGGGCCCAGGGGGCTGAGGCTGGTCATTTTGTGCTGTCTCTGGATTCGCGGATGTCTGGACTGGCGCCTTCGCGAGCAAGCTCGCTCCCACAATTTGGAATGCATTCCCTTGTGGGAGCGAGCCTGCTCGCGAATGGCCGCAACGCGGTCTCAAGCCTTAGAAACAAGTCTCCATGCTTTCGACCACCGCCAACTGCTCATCCACCAGCAACCCCACCCGCCACTTGTCGAACGTCAGACACGGGTGCGAGGTGCCGAAGGAAATGATATCGCCCACCCGCAGCTCAATCCCCGGCGCCACGCTCATGAACGCATGCTGGTCCATCACCGCCGTCACTTTGCACGCACTAACGTCATCGCCGACCGCCGGCACCACACCGGCCTTGTACCGCAGCAACGGCACCGGCAGGCCGGCATCGAATGCCACATCGCGTTTGCCGAGGGCGATCACCGCAAAACCCGGCTCCGGCAGCGATTGCACGTGGGCCCAGACTTCCAGCGCCGGGCGCAATCCTTCGTGCAGATCACTGCGACGATCCAGCACGCAGCACTGCGCTTCCTTGTAGATGCCATGATCGTGGGCGACATAACTGCCCGGGCGCAGCACGCTGAGGAAGCGTCCGCTGGCGTTCTGCGCTTCGAACGACTCGGCGATCAGGTCGTACCACGCCGAACCCGAGGCGGTGATGATCGGCTTGGCAATGGCAAACGCGCCGCTGTCCTGCAACTGCACCGCCAGGCGCACCAGCGACGCGGCGAATTCACGAATGCCGCTAACCGCGTGATCACCGTGGATCACCCCTTCGTAACCCTCGATACCGGTCAGGGCCAGCGCCGGTTGCGCGTTGATCGCCTGGGCCAGCGCGATGACTTCTTGCTCGCTGCGGCAACCGCAGCGGCCACCGACCACGCCGTACTCGATCATCACATTCAACTTCACTCTGCGCGAGGCGAAGTAGGCGCCGAGATCGGCGACGTTGTCCGGGTGATCGACCATGCAGTAGAAATCGAAATCGACATCGGCCAGCAGATCGGCGATCAGCGCCATGTTCGGCGTGCCGACCAGTTGGTTGGCCATCAGCACCCGGCGTACACCGTGGGCGTATGCGGCGCGGGTCTGGGTGGCGCTGGCAAGGGTGATGCCCCACGCGCCAGCGTCGAGCTGACGCTGGAACAGCGCCGGGGTCATGCTGGTCTTGCCGTGGGGCGCGAGCTCGGCGCCGCTGTCGCTGACGAACTTCTGCATCCAGCGAATGTTGTGCTCCAGCGCCTCGCGGTGCAGCACCAGCGCCGGCAGGCTGACGTCGCGCACAAGGTGCGCACCGATGGCGGCGTCGCCCTTTTCCACAGCGGTATTGATAGCAGTCGTCATGCTTGAACTCCTCACTGTCGCGGCCGCAGGCAGCCGCAGTTATTCGTTGATGCGCCGGGCGAGGCTGTTGGCGCTCTCGATCAGCACCCGGCGATAGTCGTCGTAATTGTTCTTCGCATCGGCCCGTGGGGCGACGATGCACAGGGTGCAAATGGCCACGCCGCTGGGGTCTTTGACCGGCGCGGCGAAGCAATGGGTGAAGGTGTCGGCCACGCTGTCGAACGAGAAGAATCCGTCGATGCCGGCCTGGCGGATCTCCGCCAGAAAGCGTTCCAGCGGCAGGCGCTCGCCATCGGGCAGGATGTAGTCGTCTTCGTCGATCAGGTCGATGATCTGCTGATCACTCAGGTGCGCCAGCAGCAAGCGTCCGGACGCGGTCCACGGGATCGGCGCGTTTTCGCCGATGTCGGACGAAATGCGGAAATGCCGCTCGCCCTCCTTCATCAGCGCCACCGTGTATTTGCGTCCGTTGAGCAGGCACATTTGCGCGGTTTCCCGGGTCTGGCTGACGATTTCCTGCAAGGCGTGATCGGCCTCGCGACTGAGGTCGAAATGGCGCAGGTGCGCCTGCCCGAGGAAGTACAACTGGCGCCCCAGATAGACGTGACCGTCCTTGCCCACCGGCTCCAGAATCCGTCGTTCCAGCAGCGACGCCACCAGTTCGTAGACCGTGGATTTCGGGCTGCCGATGCCATTGGCGATGTCGTTCGGACGCAACGGCTGGCCGATCTCCTTGAGGAAATCGAGGATATCGAACGCCCGGTCCAGACCACGGGCCCGGCGTTTGATGGTGTCTTCGGTCATGTCAGTGGTTCCCATAAGAAGTGCCGGGATGGTAACTGGCCTGAGGTGTTGTGTCAGTTGGATCGAGGCCCTCACCCCCCGCCCTCTCCCGGAGGGAGAGGGAGCCTGACCGGATCGATGCAAAAAGAACTGATATACACCAGACTCAGTATCGATAGGGATCAGTCCCCTCTCCCTCCGGGAGAGGGTTAGGGTGAGGGAGAGCCTTTTACTCAAACCTTTTTCTTGTAAGCGATGCAGTCGATCTCGACCTTGCAATCGACCATCATGCTCGCCTGGACACAGGCCCGTGCCGGAGCGTGTTCAGGTTTGAAGTACTCGCCGAAAACCTTGTTGAAACTGCTGAAATCCCGTGGATCATCCAGCCATACGCCAGCGCGCACCACATCTTCCAGGCCGTAACCGGCCTCTTCGAGAATCGCGATCAGGTTCTTCATGGTCTGGTGGGTTTGCTCGACGATGCCGCCAACGATGATCTCGCCATCCACCGCCGGCACCTGGCCGGACACGTGCAGCCAGCCATCCGCCTCAACCGCGCGCGCGAAGGGACGTGGCTGACCGCCAGCGGCGGTGCTGCCGGTGCCGTATCGAGTAATGCTCATGGGTACTTCTCCTGATGACAAAACAAAAAATTAGAACCGCGTGCTCTTGAGAAACTCGGCCAGACGCGGCGATTGCGGGCGTTCGAACAGTTCTTTGGGAGGCCCCTGCTCTTCGATCCGCCCCTGATTCATGAACACGATCTTGTCCGAAACTTCGAAGGCGAAACGCATTTCGTGGGTCACCAGCAACATGGTCATGCCGTCTTCGGCCAGGCCCTTGATCACGTTCAGCACTTCACCGACCAGCTCCGGATCGAGGGCCGAGGTGACTTCGTCAAACAGCATCAGGCTCGGGTTCATCGCAATCGCCCGGGCAATCGCCACACGCTGTTGCTGACCGCCGGACAACTGCCCGGGGAAGTGATTGCGCCGCTCCAGCAGACCGACCCGCTCCAGCCATTTCTCGGCCAGCACCACGGCTTGGTCCTTGTGCATTTTCTTCACCTTGAGCAGACCGAGGGTGACGTTCTGCAACGCCGTCAGGTGCGGAAACAGGTTGAATTGCTGGAAGGCCATGCCGGTCATGGCACGATGACGGGCGATGACCTTTTCCGCGTGACGCACACGTTTACCGCCAACCTCGTCATAGCCGATGGACTCGCCGTCGAGCAGGATCTGCCCGCCCTGAAACTCTTCGAGCATGTTCACGCAGCGCAGCAACGTGGTCTTGCCCGAACCGCTGGAGCCGATCAGCGTTACGACGTTGCCGCGCTGCATGCTCAGGTCGACACCCTTGAGCACTTCGACCGCGCCGTACTGCTTGTGCAGGCCACGGATGTCCAGCAGCGGCTGAGCGTTCTGAACGTTGGAAACTTGAGCTTGAGTCATGGCAGGGCCACCCGCTTTTCAATATGCCGGCCGAGTAATTCGATGCCGTAGTTGATGACGAAGAACAGAAAACCGGCGAACAGGTAGAACTCCAGAGTCATGAAGGTCCGGGCGATGATCTGTTGGGTGCTGAGCAGTAGTTCGGCAACGCCGATCACCGAGAGCAAGGTCGAAGCCTTGACGATTTCGGTGGACGAGTTGACCCAGGTCGGCAGGATTTGCCGCAACGCCTGGGGCAACAGCACGTAACCGAGGGATTGATAAAACGTCAGGCCGATCGCCTTGCTCGCTTCCATCTGCCCGCGTGGCAAGGCCTGCAAGGCACCGCGCACGATCTCGGCGACGTGCGAGCCGCAGAACAGCGTCAGGCCCAGCGCACCGGCCTGAAACGCGCTGATCTGCCAGCCCAACGCCGGCGCCATGTAGAAGCAGGCCAGCACCAATACAAACACCGGCGTGCCGCGAATAATGTCGACATAAAAGCGGAATGGCGCGCGCATCCAGAACTTGCCGTAAGTCAGCACCAGACCGGTGACAACCCCGAGCAGTGTGCCGAACAGAATCGCCAGCGCCGACACCTGCACACTGGTCAGGAACCCTTGCAGCAACGTCTCGCGTGCTACCCACAATTCATGCAACCAACTGGGAGATTCGTACATCGCAGCCTCCTATCGGCGGATCGCCAGACGCTGCTCGAGGTAACGCAGCAGCATGGCAATGAGGTAACAGGCGGCGACATACAACGCCGTGGTCACCAGCCAGGTTTCGATCACCCGGTAGCTCTCGACGTTGATCTTGCGCGCGTAATAGGTCAGCTCCGGCACCGCAATCGCGGCGGCCAGCGAGGTGTCCTTGAACAGCGAGATGAAGTTGTTCGACAGCGCCGGCAACACGTTGCGCAGCATCACCGGCACGGTGACGTAGGCCTTGACCTGCCACTCACCGAGTCCGATCGCCAGCCCCGCTTCGCGCTGGCCCTTGGGAATGCTCAGCAAGCCGCCACGGAACACTTCGGTCAGATAGGCACCGGCATACAGCGACAGCGTGATGATGAACGACGGGATCTTGTCCAGCCGGATACCCAGGCTCGGCAAGGCAAAGTAGATCAACAGAATCAACACCAGAATCGGCGTGTTACGCACCACCGTGACGTACACCGAGGCCAGCACCCGCAAGGCGCGATGCTTCGAGAGCAAGGCAAACGCCATCAGCAGGCCGATCACGCAGCCGATGGCGATCGACACCAGCGCCAGTTCAAGACCCAGACCGAGCCCCGCGAGCAAGGTGTCGAAATCGCGCCACACGGCAGCAAAGTTCAACTGATAGTTCATGGTCAGCAGTACCTTGAGCGGGGCGCGTGCAGGCGCCCCACTCTCACGGGATCATTTGAATTCGACAGGGAAACCGATCGCCGGCGACGGCAGGTCGACACCGAACCATTGCTTGAAGGATGCCGCGTAAGTCGGGAACTCAACGCCGGTCATGGCTTCATGCAGAGTGGTGTTGACGAAGTTCAGCCAGTCCTGATCGCCGCGTTTGACCGCGCAGGCGTAGGTCTGCGGGCTCCACGCGTAGGTTGGGCTGCGGTAGCGGCCGGGGTTCTGCACCATCAGGTATTTGACCGACGACTGATCGGTAGCCGCGGCATCGGCACGGCCGGAGTTCACCGCCTGATACATCAGATCGACACTGTCGTACTGATCGACCTTGGCCTTGGGCAGCGCCTGATGCACCAATTCTTCGGCATAGACGTTTTGCAGCACGGCCACAGTAACGCTGTCACCGGCCGCCTGCAGGTCTTCGATTTCCTTGTACTTGCTGTTGGCCGGCAGCAGCAGGCCGACACCTTCGCGGTAGTACGGCAGGGTGAACGCCACTTGTTGCGCACGGCTGGCGGTAACGGTGATGAACTGGCAGCTCATGTCGACCTTGTCGGTCAGCAGATTGGGAATTCGCGCGTCGGACGACTGCACGACGAACTCGACTTTGCTTGGGTCATTGAACAGTCCTTTGGCCACCATCCTGGCGATGTCGATATCAAAGCCCTGCAACTTGCCGTCCGCCCCCTGAAAGTGCCACGGCGCATTGGTGCTGCCGGTGCCGACAATCAGCTTGCCCCGGGCCAGAACACTGTCGAGCTTGCTATCGGCTGCCTGGGCCATGCCCATCACAGCGGACGAAGCCGCAAGAACGAAAACACACGCTTTGAACAACGAAGGACGGCGATGCATGGCAAGCACTCCAGGATGATGTTTATTCCGCTATACCGGAACACGGTTTGTTACTACGGAATAGACAGCAGAAAGTGTGCCATAGGAATCGCGGGGAATCTGTAGTGGGTTGAATTGTTTTCGGAATCAAGGAGATGCGAAAAGCATCAGGGAGGTGTTACTCGCTGCGGATTTTCTCAGGCGCTACCGTGGGCCACATCGCTCGGGTACTCGGGCCACATTTGAGTGCGCACTCACCGAAAACGCGCACGGTCTACTGTCAACTCTGACAGTAGAA
The DNA here is from genome assembly GCF_023100615.1 of Pseudomonas sp. MWU12-3103b. Classification (NCBI taxonomy): domain Bacteria; kingdom Pseudomonadati; phylum Pseudomonadota; class Gammaproteobacteria; order Pseudomonadales; family Pseudomonadaceae; genus Pseudomonas; species Pseudomonas sp. MWU12-3103b. The sequence goes on along the minus strand of NZ_JALMEY010000013.1, from coordinate 61,832 downwards.
GAAAACCGCCCATGGGATTAGCGTCAGCAGCGGCTAGATCACTTCTCCAAGAAGGTTTCGATGAGCTCGTCAACTCGCTTTTCAGCCCTGCCTGCTACCTACCGCAAAGCCCTGAAAACCTGGCGACCGGTGATCCTGTACTTCGCCAACGAACACTGCCCCGCCTGCGAATGGGCCGGGCCGGTGTTTCGTGAGGTGGCCGAGCCGTACCGTCATCGCGCCAACATCTACATGCTTAACACCAGCGAGTCGCCACGCCATCCGCTGGTTACCGGAACGCCTACCGTGCTGTTCTACAAGAACGGCAGGTTGCTGAAGAAGCTCAAAGGGATTGGCACGGAGGAAACACTGGCGGCGGACTTTGCCCGGCATATCGGCAGGACCAGGGCACCGGTGGTGCAGCAGAAACCAAGGCATGACCTGCCGTGGTTGCGCCGCACATTGAGCAGGCTCTGCACAATCACGCGTGCGCATCGGCGGGTGATTTGAGGCAGTGCATTTCCCGTAATCGTTGCGGCGTCTGACACATCGCTTTCGCGGGCAAGCCCGCTCCCACAGGGGTCAACGTTGTTCACACATTTCGTGTACGACGCGTGCACTGTGGGAGCGGGCTTGCCCGCGAAGGGGCCGGCACCGTCAGCGCAAGGCTGCTGCCTTACGCAGAATCGCGCACCAGCAACACCTGCGTCACCCGTCGTTCCTCAACGGCTTTGACGGTCATTTGCCAGCCTGCGTACTGCAGCCGATCGCCGATCATCGGCAAGCGATCCAGCAGGCTCATCACCAGTCCGGCCAGGGTCTGATAGTCCTCGGTCGGTTCGGCGCCAAACCCGGTGCGCTGGCGAACACGCGTCAGATTCAATGCGCCGCTGACGACAAAACCGCCCTGCTCCTCGATCACGTCCGGGCCTTCGATTTCGCTGGCATCGGGCAGTTCGCCGGCAATCGATTCGAGGATGTCGGTCATGGTCAACACGCCGACGAAGTCACCGAACTCGTTGACCACGAAGGCGATGTGGGTCGACGCCGCGCGCATTTGCTCCAGCGCATTGAGGATCGAATAGCTGTCGAGCAGGTTGATGGTCTTGCGCGCCAGGTGCTCCAGGTTCGGCTCGGCACCGGCCAGGTATTCCTTGAGCAATTCCTTCTTGTGCACGAAGCCCAGCGGCTCATCCACCGCGCCGTCGCGAATCAGCGGCAGACGCGAATACGACGAGTGCATCAATTTTGTGCGAATCGTTTCGGCGTCGTCGGCCAGATCGATGGTGTCGACATCCGCACGTACGGTCATCAGGTTCCGAATCGGCCGCTCGGCCAGTTGCAGCACACCACTGATCATCACTCGCTCGCGGCGGTCGAACAGCTCCGCACTCGGGGCTTCGCCGTCATCCAGCAGGTCAGAGATTTCCTCGCCGACCTCCTCCGCCTCCAGCTTGCGCCCGCCGAGCAGACGCATTACCGCGTGGGCCGTGCGCTCACGTATGGGGCGCAGGCCTTGCATCGAACGTTTGCGCCGGGCCCGGGCGATCTGGTTGAACACCTCGATCAGGATCGAGAAACCAATCGCCGCGTACAGATAGCCTTTCGGGATGTGGAAGCCCAGGCCTTCGGCGGTCAGGGCAAAACCGATCATCATCAGGAAGCCCAGACACAGCATGATCACCGTCGGGTGCGCATTGACGAAGCGGGTCAGCGGCTTGCTGGCGACGATCATCAGGCCGATGGAAATGATCACCGCGATCATCATCACCGCCAGTTCATCAACCATGCCGACGGCGGTGATTACCGCGTCCAGCGAGAACACCGCGTCGAGCACCACGATCTGCGCGACGATTGGCCAGAACAGCGCGTAAGCGGCGTTGGTCGAGCGCTGGCCGACGTGGCCTTCGAGTCGTTCGTGCAGCTCCATCGTCGCCTTGAACAGCAGGAACACACCACCGAACAGCATGATCAGGTCACGGCCGGAGAAGCTCTTGTCGAATACCTCGAACAACGGCTGCGTGAGGGTGACCAGCCAGGAAATACTCGCCAACAGGCCCAGACGCATGATCAGCGCCAACGACAGGCCGATGATCCGCGCGCGATCGCGCTGATGCGGCGGCAGTTTGTCCGCCAGGATCGCGATGAACACCAGGTTGTCGATACCCAGCACCAGTTCCAGCACGATCAGAGTCAACAAGCCTAACCAGGCCGTGGGATCCGCTAACCATTCCATAAATGTCTCGATCTCTCTTCAGTGAATTCAGGCTGCCGGGCACGGCAAAGTGCAACGCGAAGGCTCTGAAGCCGCGTTGTCAACGATAGTCGGGAGTCGGAAAACCGGATGCTGCGAGTACGTCAAGACCGCGCCATGGCGCGAGGAGAAGGTACGACTGGGAGGCTCCAAGAGGGTGTTCATGCAAATCCTGAATGAAAAATGGCCTTGGAGCGTACAGGCTCAGGGCACATTTTCTACAGCGGCAAATCATTTCAAAATCTGTAAGAGCAAAATAAATGTGTTTTTCCTGTTGGCCCTTTCGCGAGCAAGCCCGCTCCCACAGGGGTTATTCGTCGGACGCAAGTTCTGAGTTCAAAGAGGGGCCAATGTGGGAGCGGGCTTGCTCGCGAAGGGGTCATCAAACACGCCACATCATCGTCCGGCAAAGCGTAACCGTGACAACTGGCGCAAATCCCCCTCTACGTAATAATCGTTGGTCCAGCTGTCATCCACCGCCAGCGGACTCACCTGCTTGAGCTCGAGTTTTTTCGCGAAATAGCGAAAGCGGTAATGCTCATAAAACCGCAGCAACTCCAGGCCATAGCGATCAGCCAGATCGGTGTCGCCATGAATGATCAGAAAGTTCTCGTCATTGCCGTTACTGGCTGACGTACTGAGGTTGTGACTGCCGCTGATGATGGTCGGCGCATCGGTGGTGAAGTCGGTGATCACGGCTTTGGTGTGCACCAGCAGGTTGCCCTTCTGGCCTTTCATGTTTTCCTTCAGCCAGCCTTCCAGCCCGGTGTTGAGCAAAGCTGTGGCAGCGAATTCGGCGGTGCGGTCGGCATGAAATCCGGTGATGCTGCTCGCGGTATTTTGCAGGCCGTAACGCAGGATGTCGTCATGCGGTTTGCCGAGCAGCGCGTTGAGGATCGCGTCCGGCAAGGTGAACGCGGTGACGAACAACACGTCCTTTTTCGCCGCCTCGATGATCTCGACAAACTCACGCAAATCGCCACCACCGCTGCGTGGCGAGAACCCGGCGAACAGCGCCTGTGTTGGGTCCATCGGGTTGTGCTCGGTGATCCAGCTGCGCGTCGCAGCGACGTCGGCGGGGTTGGCCCAGACCTCTTCGAACACTTGCAAATAACGCGTGGCAATCGTCACGTCGTCGAGCGTATGCACCACGTTGGCCTGGCGATACACGCCATTGGCGGTGAAATTGGTGCTGCCGCACAGCACCGCCTGCGGTTGCCGCTGACCCGCGCCATCGACACGGCTGAGAACAATGAATTTGTCGTGAAAGATGTTATGGGTGACCCGGCCGCGTTTGTTCGCCGCCGGCAATTTGGCAAGGTTCGTTTCGTTCAGGGTCGTATCGGGATCATCAGGCTGAGCGTGATACAGAACGCGCACCTGAACCCCACGGGCAAATGCCGCATTTACAGCGTCGATGATCGCCTGCAATTGATACTCGTAGATCGCGATGTCCAGCGCCCACTGCGCGTCCACCGCACGTTCGATAAAGCCCAGCAATCGCTCCAGCAGTCCGTTCTCCAGCCACAGGCGCGCCGCGTCGGGCCAGGCCTCGATGGGCAAGTTCTTGTTGGCGCTGATCTGCGCGTCAAGGTCGGGAAACTTGCGCTGGAAGGCCTGACTGGCGGCCACAGCACGGTTGAATATCACGCTCTGGTTGGCCGGATGACCATCGTCACTGGTGATGCTCAGCTCCAGTGATTCGCCCAGTTGCGGTGCATCCGCCGTGCCGTAGGCCAGATGCACGCGATAGTGCATCGTCGTGCCCGGATTAACCGCGTAATCGGCCCAGCGGAATTTCTGCAGCGGCGCTTTATCGCTGGGCGTGGCGTGATACTGGGGGAAGGTGTGCGCCTTGCCGGGAAATGTCAGGCTGTTGAACAGGAACAACCACGGCCTGTCACCTTGCTGCTTCTCGATGGCAAACCCAAGCAGGCCTTTGCGTCGGGGCTCGGCGAGGTCCATGGCGAGCAACACGCCGTTGGTGCCGGCGTAGGCTTTGACGCGAAAATCGTCCTGAGGATTGGCGACCAGTACCCGCATGATTCACTCCTTGTGATTGGGCTGGGGTGGAGCATAGAGCAGCGCTGCAAGTTTTGATGATATCCGTTTGAACCGAGGTGGCCTCTTCGCGAGCAAGCTCGCTCCCACAGGTAAAGCAGCGTTCACATTCCTTGTGGGAGCGAGCCTGCTCGCGAAGAGGCCCGCTCAGACTTCACACATCATCGATATGCCGATATTCCGCACTCAGCGCCGCCGCTAATTCCCGCGCCCGTGCCAATCGGATGGGCCCGCGCTCAATGTCGATCAACAATCCCGGACACTCCAGCGGCGGCATCGACGGTAAGGCTTTCAAACGCCCATCCGTGACCACCAGCAAGCGCTGCTGCTCGGCCGGGAAGCGCTTTTGTCGCTGGACCAGCCATTGCTGTGCCTGCGTCAATGCCGCCACCAACGGCGTCCCGCCGCCCGCCCCCAACGCCTCCAGCCAGGTGCGCAAGCCACTCGATGCTTTCAGACCTTGCACCTGCCATTTCGGCGCGCTGCCGCTGGCGGTCAGCAGGGCCAGCCGCGCACGCTGCCGATAAGCATCATCGAACAATTGCGCGAGCAACCCCTTGGCATCGCTCAGCGCCTGATGCCGACGCGTTGAAGCCGAGGCATCAACGATCACCAGCCACAGCTCATGGGGAGTTCGAGTACGCAACTGGAACTGCAGATCTTCACGAGTCTGCGGCCGACCATTGAGCAGCGTGCCCGGCCAGTTCACCAGGCCGCTGCGCGCAGCGTGGCGCTGGCCCTGGCGTCCGTGGTCGAGGCGTCCGGCGCGGGGTCTGGCATTCGTCCCCGCGGCGGATCGGGGACGAATGCCGGTTACTTTTTTGGCCAGCTCGGCACTTCGCGGCGAGCGCCAGTGGCCAGTGCCGGGGCGGGCATATCGCCCCACTGGCCCTGCCCTTCGCTCGGTTCGGCCTGGCTACTGGCCGGGTTCTGCGCGGGTGGCTGAGGGCTGGAAGAAGACGATTCACGACGGCGGTGCCGTAGGGCAAATTCCGCCACGGCATCGATGTCCTGCTCGGCAATCACTGCAGCGCCGCGCCAGGCCGCGTGCGCACGGGCGGCGCGCAGCCAGACAAGATCGGCACGCAAGCCATCGACACCCGCCGCAAAGCAACGCTCGGTGATGCTCGCCAACGCGTCGTCGTCCAGCGCAATGCTCGCCAAGGCGATGCGCGCCTGTTCGCAGCGCTCGCGCAGCGCTTGCTGCCGGGCTTCCCACTGCGCGCAGAACGCCTGTGGATCGCTGTCGAAATCCAGTCGGCGGCGGATGATCTGCCCGCGTTCGGTTGGCGCGGTGTGGCCGCTGAGGGCGACGTTCAGGCCGAAACGGTCAAGCAGCTGTGGCCGCAATTCGCCCTCTTCCGGGTTCATCGTGCCGATCAATACAAATCGCGCCGAATGCCGATGGGAAATACCGTCGCGCTCGATCAGGTTGGTGCCACTGGCTGCCACATCGAGCAGCAGATCCACCAGATGATCGGGCAGCAGGTTCACTTCATCGACGTACAGCACACCGCCGTCAGCCTTGGCCAAAACACCGGGAGAAAACTGCGCACGACCCGCGCTCAGCGCCGCGTCGAGATCGAGGGTGCCGACCAGACGCTCTTCGGTAGCGCCCAGCGGCAGCGTGACGAACTGCCCGCTCGCCAACAGATCAGCGAGGCCACGGGCCAGGGTCGATTTGGCCATGCCGCGCGGGCCTTCGATCAGCACGCCACCGATTTTCGGGTCGATGGCAGTAAGGCACAGCGCGAGTTTCAGGTCATCGGCGCCGACCACGGCGGAGAGCGGGAAATGCGGGGTGTCGGTCATCTTCAATACTCGGTCATGGTCGGTGTGAATTCATTTCAATGTAGGAGTGAGCCTGCTCGCGATAGCGGTGGGTCAGCGACAAATAGGTTGGCTGATACACCGCTATCGCGAGCAGGCTCACTCCTACAAAATGTTGTGGTGTGTCAGGTGTCTTCTTCTATATCCAGCAGCAGGTTTTCCAGTGCTTCTTTATACACGCCGGGTTCCTGCCACATTCCACGTTGCTGCGCTTCCAACATGCGCTCGGTCATGTCGCGCAGCGCATGCGGATTGTGTTCACGAACAAAATCGCGGGTCGCCGGGTCGAGCAAGTAGGCGTCCGCCAGCAACGCATACTGATGATCATCGATCAGTTGTGTGGTGGCGTCGAAAGCGAACAGGTTATCGACTGTCGCCGCCAGTTCGAAGGCGCCTTTATAGCCATGACGCTTGACCCCGTCGATCCATTTCGGATTGGCCGCCCGCGAGCGGATCACCCGGTTCAGCTCTTCTTTCAGGGTACGGATTCTCGGCAGATCCGGCTGGCTGTGATCGCCGTGATAACTCGCCGCCGCTTCGCCGCGCAGGGTTTCCACCGCCGCGAGCATGCCGCCCTGAAACTGGTAATAGTCGTTGGAATCGAGCAAGTCGTGCTCGCGATTGTCCTGGTTCTGTAGCACCGCTTGCACCTGACTCAGACGCTGGACGAACTGCTCGCGGGCGGCGGTGCCTTCGTCCGCCCCGCCGTAAGCGTAGGCGCCCCAGTTCAGGTAGACCTCGGCCAGATCCTCGCGGGTCTGCCACAGGCGACCGTCGATGGCGCCCTGTACGCCCGCGCCATAGGCTCCGGGTTTGGCGCCGAAGATCCGCCAGCCGGCCTGGCGCCGTGCCGCGTCGGCATCCAGCCCGGATTGCAGCAGCGCTTCACGCTCGGCGCGGACTTTGGCGGCCAGCGGATTGAGGTCATCCGGTTCGTCCAGCGCCGCCACCGCTTGCACGGCCGCGTCGAACAGCCGAATCAGGTTGGCAAAGGCATCGCGGAAGAAGCCCGAGACCCGCAGCGTGACATCGACTCGTGGCCGGTCGAGCAGGCTCAGCGGCAGAATTTCGAAGTCATCAACGCGCTGACTGCCGGTGGCCCAGACCGGACGCACGCCCATCAACGCCATGGCCTGGGCGATGTCGTCACCGCCGGTGCGCATGGTCGCAGTGCCCCACACCGACAGCCCGAGCTGGCGCAGGTGATCACCGTGATCCTGCAAGTGGCGCTCAAGGATCAAGGTGGCGGACTGGAAACCAATGCGCCACGCGGTAGTGGTCGGCAGGTTGCGCACATCCACCGAGTAGAAGTTGCGCCCGGTGGGCAACACGTCGAGACGGCCACGACTGGGCGCGCCGCTTGGGCCGGCGGGGACGAAGCGCCCGTTGAGGGCGTCGAGCAGGCCGCGCATTTCAGCAGGGCCGCAGGCATCGAGACGTGGGGCGACGACTTCGCGCAGGCTGTTCAGGATCGACGTTACATCAGACCACACCGGTCCCTGTGGGAGCGAGCTTGCTCGCGAAAGCGGTGAGTCAGATAAATTTATATCCATTGACACGACGCTTTCGCGAGCAAGCTCGCTCCCACAGGGGATTTGTAGTGCTTGGGAGATAAGTTGGGTGGCGAACAGTTCGAGGCGTTCGCGGGTGTCACCGGCGCTGCGCCAGACTTCGTCGCTGACGCGTTGCAACTCCTGCGGGCGCGGGCCGCTCCACGGATCGGCAAGCGCACAATCCAGCGGATCAAAGCCCAACTCAAACGCCTTGGCCAACGCCCGCAGCAGACTCGATTGCGCGCCCTTGCCATCGCCACGCGGAATGCGCAGCAGAGCCAGCAGCGTGTCGATGCGCAAACGTCCGGTCGGCGATTCGCCGAAAATGTGCAGGCCATCGCGGATCTGCGATTCCTTCAGGTCACACAGATAGGTGTCCAGACGCGGCAGCCAGATCGCTGCGTCGGCGTCGCTGTCCAGACCGGCGTCGAGTTGCAGTTCGCGGTCGAGCTGCGTCTCGCGCACCAGTTGCAGGATGTCGCGCTGCAGCTCCCGCGCACGACGCGGATCGAGCAACTGAGCTTCGTAATATTCGTCGGCCAACAGTTCCAGATTGCGCAGCGGGCCGTAGGTTTCGGCGCGGGTCAGCGGCGGCATCAGGTGGTCGATGATCACCGCTTGCGTACGCCGTTTGGCCTGGGCGCCCTCGCCCGGGTCGTTGACGATAAACGGATAGATGTTCGGTAGCGGCCCGAGCAACGCGTCCGGCCAGCAATTTTCCGAAAGGCCGACGCCCTTGCCGGGCAACCATTCGAGGTTGCCGTGCTTGCCGACGTGAATCACCGCGTGCGCGCCGTAGGTGTTGCGCAGCCAGAAATAGAACGCCAGATAGCCGTGCGGCGGCACCAGATCCGGGTCGTGGTACACCGCACTCGGGTCGACCTGATAACCGCGCGCCGGTTGAATGCCGACGAAGGTCAGGCCAAAACGCAGCCCGGCGATCATCATCCGCCCGTCGCGGCACATCGGATCGTTTTGCGGCGCGCCCCAGCGTTCCAGCACCGCCGCGCGATTGGCTTCCGGCAGCGCATTGAACATCGCCAGATAGGCGTCCATCGCCAGGCTTTGCTGGCACGGACGCAGGTCGATGCTGTCGAGGTCGTTGCTGACGCCGCCGAGCAATTGCTGGATCAGCTCGGTGCCGCTGTCCGGCAACTCCGCCGTCAACGGGAAGCCTTCCGCCTGCAACGCGCGCAGGATATTCAATGCCGCGGCCGGCGTATCGAGACCGACGCCATTGCCGATGCGACCGTCGCGGGTCGGGTAGTTGGCGAGAATCAGCGCGATGCGTTTTTCCGCGTTCGGCAGCTGCGCCAGATCGCTCCAGCGCCGCGCCAGTTCAGCGACGAAATCCATGCGTTCGGGTTGCGCCCGGTAGCAGACCACGTCGGACTGGCTGCGCTCGCTGCGCCAGGCCAGATCCTTGAAGCTGATCGGCCGGCTGATGATGCGCCCGTCGAGTTCCGGCAAGGCGATGTGCATTGCCAGATCTCGCGGGCCAAGGCCCTGCTCGCTGTCGCGCCAACCGGGCTCGTTGTCCTGAGCGCAGATCGCCTGAATCACCGGAATATTGCGCCGGAACGGCCGCAGGTGCGGGGCTTCTGGACTGGACTGCGCGAAACCGGTGGTGTTGAGAATCACCGCCGCCTCGACCTCGTCCAGCCAGTCCTCGACCACGCTCAGACAGCCGGGTTCTTTCAGGCTGGCGACGGCGATCGGCAACGGATTGAGCCCCGCCGCCTGCAAGCGCTGGCAGAACACATCGATGAACGCGGTGTTCGCCGCTTGCAAATGCGATCGATAAAACAACACCGCCGCGACCGGTTGACCGGGCAGCCATTCGGCTTGCCAGTCGCTCAGTGCGGCGGTGTTTTTCTGTGGCTGGTAAATCGCCGTGCGCGGCAGCGCTTGCGGCTCGCCCCAAGCGTAGTCACGCGCCAGCCAGCGGTTGGCCAGGCAATGGAAGAAGTCCAGCGCATTGCCCATGCCACCCTGACGCAAGAACTGCCAGAGGCGGTCGCGATCTTCGGCGGGCACCGTGCTCAGGTCGCTGAGTTCCGGGTCGGGACGATCATCGCCCGGCACCAGAATCACCTGCACCCCGCGCTCGGACAACTCCACCAGTCGCTCGACGCCATAACGCCAATAAGCGATGCCGCCGTGCAGCGAAATCAGAATGACCTTGGCGTGCCGCAGCACCTCATCGACATACAGATCGACCGAGGCGTGATTCTGCACCTGCATCGGATTGGCCAGGCGCAGGCTCGGGTAGTCCTCAGGCAGTTGCTGCGCCGCTTCGGCGAGCAACGCCAGGCTGGAGTCGCCGCTGCACAGGATCACCAGCTCGGCGGGGGTTTGTCCAAGGTCGGCAATGTTGTCATCCGACACGAAACCGCCGGGCTGGGTCCTGAGCAGGTGCATGGCTTAAACGCTGAGCGCGGCGCGCAGTTGCGCTTCGAGTTGCGCGGCGTCGAGTGCCTGACCGATCAGCACCAGACGGGTGACGCGCGCTTCATCAGCGCCCCACTGGCGGTCGAAGTGCTTGTCGAAACGCGTGCCCACGCCCTGAATCAACAGGCGCATCGGCTTGTTCGGAATCGCCGCGAAGCCCTTCACGCGCAGGATGCCGTGCTGCACAACCAGTTGCGTCAGCGCGTCGAGCAGCAGGCTTTCGTCGGCTTGCGGCAGTTCGATGGAGATCGAATCGAAGGCGTCGTGATCGTGGTCATCGTGATCGTCATCACCGTCGTGATGGTGATCGTGATGGCTGTGGCGGCTGTCGATATGTTCTTCGGATCCGGCACCGAGACCGATCAGCACGTCCAGCGGCAGGCGACCGTTGCTGGCTTCGATGATTTTCACCGCTGGCGGCAGTTCTTCAGCGACTTCGGCGCGAACGCGAGCCAGATCTTCGGCGCTGGTCTGGTCGGCCTTGTTGAGGATCACCAGATCGGCGCTGGCCAGTTGGTCGGCGAACAGCTCATGAAGTGGCGATTCGTGATCCAGGTTCGGATCGAGTTTGCGCTGGGCATCGACCTGATCGGGGAACGCGGCGAAGGTGCCAGCGGCCACGGCCGGGCTGTCGACCACGGTGATCACCGCATCCACGGTGCAGGCGCTGCGGATTTCCGGCCACTGGAAGGCTTGTACCAGCGGTTTTGGCAGGGCCAGACCGGAAGTCTCGATCAGGATGTGATCGAGGTCACCGCGCCGGGCGACCAGTTCACGCATCACCGGGAAGAACTCTTCCTGCACCGTGCAGCACAGGCAACCGTTGGCCAGTTCGTAGACGCGGCCAGTGGCTTCTTCTTCGGTGCAGCCGATGGTGCATTGCTTGAGGATCTCACCGTCGATGCCCAGTTCGCCGAATTCGTTGACGATCACGGCGATGCGACGGCCCTGAGCGTTGTCGAGCATGTGTCGCAGCAAGGTGGTTTTGCCCGAGCCGAGGAAACCGGTGACGATGGTGACAGGGAGTTTGGCCAGTGTTTTCATCGGATGCCCTTTGGCAAGGTGGCGGGCATACGGGACGAGATCCGCTGCGAGCGTGCGCGCGGAAGAATTCGCCACCGGATCACCCCGCCCGGTTGTAGTGAGAAATCTGTGACGAGGCAGGTCTCCTGGCTGACGGTGTTCGGGCCTTGGGCCCGGCGTTCGCTGCGCCTTCCCGCGGGCTCAGTGGATTGAGCTGGCAGTGGCGTGGCAACGAACTTCACCGTTCACAGTTGCGGGGGCAGCCGCGGCTTTGACCGCGTTCCCTTCTTAGCTTCGGCGTGGGCCGAAGAACCTCGAAAGCGCAAGGCTACGCATCGGGTGGTGACCGGTCAATGGTTGGATTGGGGGCATATCCGTTGCTGCGGTAACGGCCTCCTATGGTTTCGCTCTTACAGCGGTCACTTTTTCCAAACGCCGGGTTTGAGGTTTGGGGTTTGGGGGGCATATCCGTTTCTTCGGGTGTTGCCTCTGGCGGTTTCGCTCTTACAGCGAGTCACCTTTTCCAAACGCCGAAAAGGTAACCCAAAAGGCTTTGCCCCGGCGTACGGCACTTCGCTGAGGCTCAGTGTTCCCTCGCTACGGTGTCCATCCGGGGGCATCGCCTCCGGTTTGCTTCGCTGCACCTCCTCTCGATGTATGCGGCTTCGCCGCATGGCGCTGCGCGCCTAACCCCCGGATGAACACCTACGCTCGGCCTGCCGAAGGGGCTGAAGATCAAAAGCCACATCAAAAGCCAGAGCCAGAGCCAGAGCCAAAGCAGATCAAAAGATCACAGCCTTCGGCAGCTCACGGGAGTGGTTGTATTCAGTCAGAGATTGGTCGGCTGTCAGGCCGCCTTCGCGAGCAAGCCCGCTCCCACAGTTTAGATTGTGTACAGCCCCATGCGGCGAAGCCGCCCCACTCAACACAATGAGCGTTAGCTCGAGTACCGCTTTTGATCTGCGGGCCCGTCGGCAGGCTGAGTGGAGGGATTTATCCGGGGGTGGGAGCGCAGCGACCGTTTGGCGCAGCCAAACACAGCGAGAGGAGGTGCAGCGAAGCAAACCGTAGGCGCTGCCCCCCGGATAAATCCCGCAGCGAAGGAACCCGAGCCTAGGCGAGGGCCGAACGTCAGGGCACAGACCTTTTGGTTACTTTTGGGGCGTTTGCCAAAAGTGACCCGCCGTAAGGGCGGAACCGTAATCAGCAACACCCGCAGCAACGGATCCACCCCCAAAATTGACTAAATCCCCCACCCCATGCTCTCCTACACAACTTGTTACGGGTGCCCTTCACAGGGTGAAACGGGAAACCGGTGAATCATGTGCTTTACTCAAAGCCATGTCAGTCCGGTGCTGCCCCCGCAACGGTAAGCGAGCGAAGCGTCAGATCCACTGTGCCAACGCGGCATGGGAAGGTGACGCTTGCAGGTCGGCCAGACGCCAACCCCTCGTGAGCCCGGAGACCGGCCCGCAACACACAGTGCGCATTGTGCGTCGCTGAACATAACAAACCCGCGGTGGGCGGGCGCTGTTCGAACCTTTGCGTGCCCGACTCGCAGGGGTTTTCATGCGCTCTATATCACCCGCTGACACTCCAGAGGGAAGCGCCATGTCGATCATCAGCAGCACCGGCAGCAACACCGACAAAATCTCCAGCACCGCCACCTTGAGCCAACGCCTGACCGCCGCGATCTTCGCGTCGATTCTGGGTGCCAGCCTTGTGTACTTCGCCGGTTTCTCGCACATCGAAGCGGTGCATAACGCCGCCCACGATACCCGCCACAGCGCCGCGTTCCCGTGCCACTGAGACCTGCCGACATGATCAAGCGTATCGCGCAAACCGCAGGCTTCACCGGCCTGCTGGCCGCCCTGCTGCTGACGTTGCTGCAAAGCTTCTGGGTCTCGCCGCTGATTCTGCAGGCCGAAACCTTCGAGAAGTCCGAACCGGTGGCCGTTCACGAACACGCCGCCGGTACGGCTGCTCACACCCATGACGCCGAAGCCTGGGAGCCGGAAGACGGCTGGCAACGCGTGGTCTCGACCACCGGCGGCAATCTGGTGGTGGCGGTCGGGTTCGCCCTGATGCTCGCTGGCCTGTACACCCTGCGTGCACCGACCAAAACCTCGCAAGGCCTGCTCTGGGGCCTGGCCGGTTACGCGACCTTCGTGCTCGCACCGACCTTGGGCCTGCCGCCTGAACTACCGGGCACCGCTGCAGCCGATCTGGCGTCGCGGCAAACCTGGTGGATCGGCACCGCCGCTTCCACCGCTGTTGGCCTGGCGTTGATTGTGTTCAGCCGCCACTGGTTGATGAAGCTGCTGGGCGTGGCGATCCTCGCCGTGCCGCACGTGATCGGCGCACCGCAACCGGAAGTGCATTCGATGCTCGCCCCGGAGGCGCTGGAAGCCCAGTTCAAAATCGCTTCGCAGTTGACCAATGTGGCGTTCTGGCTGGCCCTGGGTCTGATCAGCGCCTGGTTGTTCCGCCGCAAAAGCGATGGTCAATACCACGCATGACCGATGACCGCGCAGCGCCGACCTTTGTGGTCGGCCTGGGCTGCCAGCGCGGCTGCCCGGCCAGCACGCTGCGCGCGTTACTCGATCAGGCGTTGCAGGCGCATCGTATAGAACTTGAAGCGGTCAAGGCCTTGGCCAGCATCGATCTTAAACGCGATGAACCCGGCCTGCAGGAACTGGCCAGCCAACTGGCGTTGCCGTTGTTGTATTTCAGCAGCGACGAACTGGCCAGTTACCAGCAGCGACTCAGTCACCATTCGCAGATCGCCTATGAGCGCACCGGTTGCTACGGGGTGGCGGAAAGTGCCGCCCTGGCCCTTGCCGAGCAGTTGATTCAGGCACCGGCAAAACTGCTGATTTCCCGGCAAAAATACGCTCAGGCAACCTTGGCATTGGCCGGCGCTGCGTAAATTCCCGATAATCCCCCTGTTTGATCATGAGCAATCTTCATCTGAAGCGTTGCCCTGCCCCGTTTTTCACAGGATTTCTTCATGACCGTCTACTTCATCGGCGCCGGCCCCGGCGACCCGGAATTGATCACCGTCAAAGGCCAGCGGCTGATCCGCAGTTGCCCGGTGATCATCTACGCAGGCTCGCTGGTACCGGCTGCGGTGCTGGAGGGGCATCAGGCCGACACCGTGGTCAACAGCGCCGAATTGCATCTGGAGCAGATCATTGAACTGATCAAATCCGCCCATGCCAATGGCCAGAACGTAGCGCGGGTGCATTCGGGTGATCCGAGTCTGTATGGCGCGATTGGCGAGCAGATTCGATATCTGCGCGAGCTGAATATTCCGTTCGAGATCATTCCCGGCGTCACCGCGACCGCAGCGTGTGCAGCCTTGCTAGGCGCGGAACTGACACTGCCGGACGTGTCGCAGAGCGTGATTCTGACCCGCTACGCGGACAAGACCGCAATGCCGGCGGGTGAGGAGTTGAGCAGTCTGGCGCAGCATGGCGCGACCATGGCGATTCATCTGGGGGTCAATCATCTGCAGAAAATCATCGCCGAACTGCTGCCGCATTACGGCGCGGATTGCCCGATTGCGGTGATTCACCGGGCGACGTGGCCGGATCAGGACTGGGTGGTGGGGACGCTGGCGGATATTGCCGCGAAGGTGGAGGCCAAGGGGTTTCGGCGTACGGCGTTGATTCTGGTGGGACGGGTGTTGGGGAGTGAGGTGTTTAGCGAATCGTCGCTGTATCGTGCGGGGCATGCACACCTCTACAGACCCTGAATCATATGGGATTGGGTGCCAACCTGTGGCGAGGGGATTTATCCCCGATGAACTGCGCAGCAGTTCCTTTTCTGGGGCTGCTTCGCAACCCATCGGGGATAAATCCCCTCGCCACACAACAAACAGGCACTCATTAATCAAGTGCATAAAAAAACGGCGCTCACGGGGCGCCGTTTTTCGTGTTCGCAGTGAACACCTTACTCAGTAGTAGGCGTTTTCTTTCTGCGTGTGGTCGGTCACGTCGCGCACACCTTTGAGCTCTGGAATACGCTCGAGCAAGGTGCGTTCGATGCCTTCCTTCAGGGTCACGTCGGCCTGGCCGCAGCCTTGGCAGCCGCCGCCGAACTGCAGCACGGCAATGCCGTCCTCGACCACATCGATCAGGCTGACCTGACCGCCGTGGCTGGCCAGCCCCGGGTTGATTTCGGTTTGCAGGTAGTAGTTGATGCGCTCGTTGACCGGGCTGTCGGCATTGACCATCGGAACTTTGGCGTTTGGCGCCTTGATGGTCAGTTGGCCGCCCATGCGGTCGGTGGCGTAATCGACGACGGCGTCGTCAAGGAACGCTTCGCTGAACGAATCGATATAGGCGGTGAAGCTTTTCAGCCCCAGCGCGGTATCTTCAGGTTTTTCTTCGCCCGGCTTGCAGTAGGCAATGCAGGTTTCGGCGTACTGGGTGCCAGGCTGGGTGATGAAGACGCGGATGCCGATGCCTGGAGTGTTCTGCTTGGAGAGCAGATCGGCCAGGTAATCGTGGGCGGCGTCAGTAATGGTAATAGCGGTCATGGAAACTCCTCGCAGGCTTGGGCGCAGTTTACGCCAATCATTGCGCCGGACAAAGTCCTAGTATTTTTGTCGGGAAAGATTCTCGACAGGTGCGCGCATCGGTTCGCCCTCGATCCGCGCTTTAAGCCACTGATAGCTGCGTTTTTCCACCCATTCGTAGCTCAACCATGACCCCACACCAATCGCCAGAGCGCAGACGATGAACATCAGATACGGGTTGATTCCGTAGCGTCGCGCGATAAAACCACCAACCGACAACACCAACACGTGCATCAGATATACCGAATAGGAACAGTCACCGAGCCATTTCATCACCCGATTGCGCTCGACGTAGCGCTCCAGCGCCATGCAAGCCATCACCAGCACCGCGCTCGGCACGCCCCAGTTCAATAACCTTGGCGCCGGTGCCAGGTGATAGATCGCCATCATCGCAGCGCCCATCGCCAACAGCGGCAGCCACAGGCCGGCGCCAATCCAGCCCCGGCGATAGAGCACGCCAATGCCGATCCCCAGCAGAAACTCGTAGACGATGTCGGAACGGTAAAACTCGTTGAGCCAGCCGAACGCCTGACACACCGAAAACAGCAACGCGGCGACCACCAGCAAGCGCACCTGCCAGCGGAACACCAGCGCGCATGCAAACAACACATAGAAGAGCATTTCGTAGTTGAGCGTCCAGCCGACATTCAGCGTCGGATAAATCCCGTAGCCGCCGGGGTTTTGCGCAGGAATGAATAACAGCGACGCGAGGAAATGCGCCCAGTCAACCGTCTGATCCGGCAACATTGGCCGGGCGAACAGCACCAGCAACGCCATCAACAGCGTGTACAGCCAGTACGCCGGGACAATGCGAAACAACCGATACAGCAGAAACCGCGCCGGAGGAAGTGCTTTGCTTTCGGTGGAGAGGAAAATCACCAGACCACTGATGACGAAGAAAACATCGACGCCGACTGCGCCTTTGTCGATGAAGAACTGCCCGACCGGGCCGCGGGCCTTGAAGTCGAAGAAAATCTGCATGAAGTGGTGACAGACCACCGTCCACGCGGCAAGCGCTCGCAGGGCCTGCACTGAAATCAACATCGGAGGGGCTCCCGTACACAACTCTTAAAATCACCAGAATTCCCCGGTGGGAGCGGGCTTGCTCGCGAAAGCGGTATGTCAGTCGAAGTAATTTTCGAATCTACCTACGCCTTCGCGAGCAAGCTCGCTCCCACAGGGTATTTGCGGTGTTACCTGAAGCTGTGACAGTCGGCCTGTATTAAACGATCAAAGATTCTGGTAGCGATTCATGTCCAGCACGCCCTCTTCCACCGGATCGGTTTCGTGGATGTATTGGCTCAGGTCGTGGAAATAGAACCAGAATTGCGGATGACTGCGACGAATCCCCCAGCGTTCGACGATTTTCTCGAAACGATCGGCATCCTTGGCATTCTCCATGGCATCGACAAACTCCGGCACTTGTTCGGCCGGAATGTTGAAGATGAAATTCGGATAGCTGCTCAGTACGCCCGGGTAGATGGTCAAGGTGTCCAGCCCTGGCTGATAGCGCAGCGACTCGCCCAACAGGAACGCCACGTTACTGTGCGCACGGTTGCGCAGCAGGCTGTACATCTCGCGTTTGCCGCTGCGGGTTTCGATGCGCAGCATGGTTGCTTCCGGCAATTGGTCGATAACCTTCAGACCGGCGGCCGGACGTGACGTCAGGCGACTCAGCGCCTGCTCGGCATTCTGCAGCGCCGGGTCGATATTCGGCCGCGAGCAGTAGGCGCCGTCACAGCGGTTGATCGGATCCGGCCGCGCATTGAGGTCGCCGTAACGCGCCAGCAACTGCGTGGCGAAATCGTATTTAGGGTCCTTCGGATCGAGTTTCAGCGCGGTCGGTTTGTCGTCGTCGATCGCCTCATAGTCGAGCCACATCTTGAACTGGCCGCTGCTTTGGTACCAATCGTCGAGGTAGTCCTCGCGGGAATCGGCCGGCATCAGGCGCAGGAAGTTCTGCTCGGCGCCGTTGCGGATCAGGTCGAAATACAGACGAGTCTGCGCCTGATGGGAGACGTTGCCGAACACATCGAAGTTGACCGCCAACTGATAATAGGTGCGCTCCAGCAGTGGATAGTCGAACAGCCACATGGTCTGTGGCACTTCGCCGATCAGGCCTTTGGTCACCGACGCACTGTCGAAGTGGCGGAAAATGCTCAGCAGCGCGTTGTCGTTGCCGGCCCACAGGGTTGACCAGCTCGGAGCCGGCAGTTCGGCGTAACTGTCGCGGCGCAGGGCTTCGTATTCGTTGCGCTTGTTGCGGTAGTTGTGCCACAGGCTCAGCACACTGCCGACGTCGTCGTTCTGCCCGGGCATTGCCAGCAACGGCGTGGCCTGGCCGCGATAGTTGGGGTCGGTGATGTAAAGATCGTGTTCCGGCGCCTGGAACAGCGCCCAGAAGTTATCGCGGATCACATCCGTCGCAATCTGCCCACGGCACACCGGCCCGCGAATGAAGGTGCGGACGAAGTATTCAGCGTTATCGAGCATGAACTGGTAACGCGCCTGTGCCGGAATCGCCTCGAAGGTGGCGAACGGGTTGGCCCGGCTCTGCGGGCCGTAACCCGGCAACGCATTGACCTGCCAGTTGCCGCTGTAGAACAGACTCTTGACCCGCGCCATCTTCGCCGCACTCAGCGGATAGGTGATGTGGGTCTTGTGCACGATCACCCCTTGCACCGGCCACAAGCGGTAATACACCTGAGTGCCCGGATCGTCATTCGGGCGGCGGGTGGCGATCAGGTCGATCGGCTGCCCTGTCGGCGTGCGCGAACGCACCCACTGGAAGTAGTGCCCCGGCTCACCGTCCTTGAAATAGATATGCGCGAGGAACCAGTGTTCGAACAGCCAGCGCCCGACCAGACTCTGCCGCGCCCCCGGCGCATTGAGCAGGTTTTCCCACTGGACGATTTGCAGGGCTTCCTTGGCGCTCGGCGCCAGCCCCTGCTCGTCGATCGGCGCACCGGACGCCAGCCAGCGTTGCAGGGTCTGGTATTGCTGATCGGTCAGCCCGGTCACCGCCAGCGGCATGCCTTCTTTCGGGTGGGCGCCGGCATAGCCGTCAAACTCGGCGGGCATCGCGCACATGTTTTCCCGTTGCAGGCCGAGCACGATGTCTTCCGGCAGCTTGGCATTCGGGGTCAGCGGGGTTTTGTGGCCCAGTTCCAGCATCCGCGCCATCAGCGCCGCCTGGCTACCCTGGGCATCGAGTACCGAATAAAAGCCCTTCTGCTGCCAGGCACGTTTACCGAAGGCGTCGTAGAACAGCCGCGTGGTCGGCGCCGCCTGAGTGCGTTCGCCGTCGTAGACCGGCATCTTGCTCGCGCCACGCCCTGCGCCTTCGCCGCTGCCCAGATTGAGCTGGCACGCCGAGTCGTAGCAGGCATGGCAGGCCACACACTTCTCGGTGAAGATTGGCTGGATGTCACGCGTATATGAAATAGAAGGTGAGATCGCGGGTTCCTGCGCAATGGCGCCCCAGCTTAAAAACAGCAAGAAAATGCTGATGACGCGGTACGACATGCCCATGATCCCGATCGTGAAAAAAACGCCCGCGATTCTACAGTATGACGCTCGTACCAACATGAACGATATTCATGCAAAAGCAGCACGTGCTCCAAAAGCGCACAGGTTTGTTATGATCCCGGCCCTTCGTCATGGTCTTTTCGAGTAGTCCCAATGTCCGATCGCAGCGTCCGCCTTCAAGCTCTCAAGCAAGCCCTCAAAGAGCGCATCCTGATTCTCGACGGCGGCATGGGCACGATGATCCAGAGCTACAAGCTCGAAGAACAGGATTATCGCGGCAAACGCTTCGCTGACTGGCCGAGTGACGTCAAGGGCAACAACGACCTGCTGGTGATTACCCGTCCGGACGTGATCGGCGGCATCGAAAAGGCCTATCTGGATGCCGGCGCCGACATTCTGGAAACCAACACCTTCAACGCCACGCGCATTTCCATGGCCGACTACGGCATGGAAGAGCTGGCGTACGAATTAAACGTAGAAGGCGCACGACTGGCGCGCAAGGTGGCCGACGCCAAGACCGCCGAGAACCCGGACAAGCCGCGCTTCGTCGCCGGCGTGCTCGGCCCGACCAGCCGCACCTGCTCGCTGTCGCCAGACGTGAACAACCCCGGCTACCGCAATGTCACCTTCGATGAACTAGTGGAGAACTACACCGAGGCCACCAAGGGCCTGATCGAGGGCGGCGTCGACCTGATCCTGATCGAAACCATCTTCGACACCCTCAACGCCAAAGCCGCGATCTTCGCCGTGCAAGGCGTGTTCGAAGAGCTGCACATCGAACTGCCGATCATGATTTCCGGGACCATCACCGATGCGTCCGGTCGCACCCTCTCGGGCCAGACCACCGAAGCGTTCTGGAACTCGGTGGCCCACGCCAAGCCGATCTCGGTCGGCCTCAACTGCGCCCTCGGCGCCAGTGAGCTGCGCCCCTACCTGGAAGAGCTGTCGAACAAGGCCAGCACCCACGTTTCCGCGCACCCGAACGCCGGTTTGCCGAACGAGTTCGGCGAGTACGACGAGTTGCCGGTGGACACCGCCAAAGTCATCGAAGAATTCGCCCAGAGCGGCTTCCTCAATATCGTCGGCGGTTGCTGCGGCACCACCCCGGGCCACATCGAAGCCATCGCCAAGGCCGTGGCCGGTTACGCACCGCGGCAGATTCCGGACATCCCCAAGGCCTGCCGCCTCTCGGGCCTGGAACCGTTCACCATCGATCGCAGCTCGTTGTTCGTCAACGTCGGCGAGCGCACCAACATCACCGGTTCCGCCAAGTTCGCCCGTCTGATCCGTGAAGACAACTACACCGAAGCCCTGGAAGTCGCCCTGCAGCAGGTCGAGGCCGGCGCGCAGGTGATCGACATCAACATGGACGAAGGCATGCTCGATTCGAAGAAGGCCATGGTGACCTTCCTCAATCTGATCGCCGGTGAGCCGGACATCTCCCGCGTGCCGATCATGATCGACTCCTCGAAATGGGAAGTGATCGAAGCCGGCCTGAAGTGCATTCAGGGCAAGGGCATCGTCAACTCAATCAGCATGAAAGAAGGCGTCGAGCAATTCATCCATCACGCCAAGCTGTGCAAACGCTACGGCGCTGCGGTGGTGGTGATGGCGTTCGATGAAGCCGGCCAGGCCGACACCGAAGCGCGCAAGAAAGAAATCTGCAAACGCTCCTACGACATTCTGGTCAACGAAGTCGGCTTCCCGCCGGAAGACATCATCTTCGACCCGAACATCTTCGCCGTGGCCACCGGCATCGAAGAACACAACAACTACGCTGTGGACTTCATCAACGCCTGTGCCTACATCCGCGACGAGCTGCCGTATGCGCTGAGTTCCGGCGGCGTGTCCAACGTGTCGTTCTCGTTCCGTGGCAACAACCCGGTGCGTGAAGCGATTCACTCGGTGTTCCTGCTGTACGCGATCCGCGCCGGCCTGACCATGGGTATCGTCAACGCCGGTCAGCTGGAAATCTACGACCAGATCCCGCAGGAGCTGCGCGACGCCGTCGAAGACGTGATCCTCAACCGCACGCCGGAAGGCACCGACGCCCTCCTCGCCATCGCCGACAAGTACAAGGGCGACGGCAGCGTCAAGGAAGCCGAGACCGAAGAGTGGCGCAGTTGGGACGTCAACAAGCGTCTGGAGCATGCGCTGGTCAAGGGCATCACCACCCACATCGTCGAAGACACCGAAGAGTCGCGCCAGTCGTTCGCGCGGCCGATCGAAGTCATCGAAGGCCCGCTGATGTCCGGCATGAACATCGTCGGCGACCTGTTCGGCGCCGGCAAAATGTTCCTGCCGCAGGTGGTGAAATCCGCGCGCGTAATGAAGCAGGCCGTGGCGCATCTGATCCCGTTCATCGAACTGGAAAAAGGCGACAAGCCGGAAGCCAAGGGCAAGATCCTGATGGCCACGGTAAAAGGCGACGTGCACGACATCGGCAAGAACATCGTCGGCGTGGTTCTGGGTTGCAACGGCTACGACATCGTCGACCTCGGCGTGATGGTCCCGGCGGAGAAAATCCTCCAGGTGGCCAAGGAAGAAAAGTGCGACATCATCGGCCTGTCCGGGCTGATCACTCCGTCGCTGGACGAGATGGTTCACGTTGCCCGTGAAATGCAGCGTCAGGATTTCCATCTGCCGCTGATGATCGGTGGTGCGACCACGTCCAAGGCGCACACCGCCGTGAAGATCGAGCCGAAGTACAGCAACGATGCGGTGGTCTACGTCACCGACGCCTCGCGTGCGGTCGGTGTGGCGACGCAGTTGCTGTCCAAGGAGCTCAAGGCCGGTTTCGTCGAGAAGACCCGTCTGGAATACGTCGATGTGCGTGAGCGCACCGCCAACCGCAGCGCCCGTACCGAGCGCCTGAGCTACGCGGCGGCGATTGCCAAGAAGCCACAGTTCGACTGGGCCAACTACACGCCGGTCAAACCGACCTTCACCGGCACCCGCGTGCTGGACAACATCGACCTCAACGTTCTGGCCGAGTACATCGACTGGACGCCGTTCTTCATTTCCTGGGACCTGGCCGGCAAATTCCCGCGCATCCTCGAAGACGAAGTGGTCGGTGAAGCGGCCACCGCGCTGTACAAGGACGCGCGCGAGATGCTCACCAAGCTGATCGACGAGCAGCTGATCAGCGCCCGGGCGGTGTTCGGTTTCTGGCCGGCCAATCAGGTGCATGACGACGACATCGAACTGTACGGCGATGACGGCAAGCCGATGGCGCGCCTGCATCACCTGCGCCAGCAGACCATCAAGACCGACGGCAAGCCGAATTTCTCGCTGGCCGACTTCGTTGCACCGAAAGACAGCGAAGTGACCGACTACGTCGGTGGTTTCATCACCACCGCCGGCATCGGCGCCGAAGAAGTCGCCAAGGCCTATCAGGACGCTGGCGACGACTACAACTCGATCATGGTCAAGGCACTGGCCGACCGTCTGGCCGAGGCCTGCGCCGAATGGCTGCACCAGCAAGTGCGCAAAGAGCACTGGGGTTACGCCAAGGATGAGGTGCTGGACAACGACGCACTGATCAAAGAGCAGTATTCCGGTATCCGTCCGGCACCAGGATACCCGGCCTGCCCGGATCACACCGAGAAAGCCACGCTGTTCACCCTGCTCGATCCTGAAGCCAGCGAAATGCGCGCGGGCCGCAGCGGCGTGTTCCTCACTGAACACTACGCGATGTTCCCGGCAGCGGCGGTCAGCGGCTGGTACTTCGCCCATCCGCAGGCGCAATACTTCGCAGTCGGCAAGGTCGACAAGGATCAGGTGCAGAGCTACACCTCGCGCAAAGGTCAGGAACTGAGCGTGACCGAGCGCTGGCTGGCGCCGAACCTCGGTTACGACGAATAAGCGCAACGGTCAGTCCCCGAACCTCCCGGGGACTGACCGTTCAGCGGGTTTTACCCGCCTGACATTTGCCCGGACGTACCGGGCATTTGTGCGTTGCCGGCAGACAAACCGATCCGTTCGATCTCCTCTCGCGACAATTCGATGAGCCTGGCATTTCGCGCGGCCGCCTGGTCGAACAACCTGCTCAGATACAGCGGATCGTCAGCACTCAGACCTTCGTCCTCACCCTCCTCCATCAACTGCAGTTCATCCATTTGCCTGAACGCTTCGGGCTGCTGCTCCTTGAGATAGTCCAGCCAGTAATCGCGCTGGATCAGGTCCTCCAGAAATCTCTCGGAGCGTTCCGCGCTGACCACCTCGGCCCGCGCATTGACCAACTGCTGCGGGGTGACACCGGAGGCAAATTTCATGTTTTTCGGCTGCCCGGGCAATTCCAGTCCATCGTCCCAGCCCCCGGTCAGACCGATCCGATAACCGAGGCGGACTTCGGCTTCGTCGAAACCACTGCGCGCCGCCGCCGCTTTTGCCAGTTCATCGACCTTGTCCAGCCGAAACAGCTGCCGCGACAGCGACAACAAGGCCTCGCCGCGGATTCCCGGACGGCCGGCCGGCAAATCGAGCAAGGCGTTGTAAGTGAAGACCTTGCCCTCCAGACCACTGAACGTAAGGATGCGCCCGTCCACGCAAGTCCCGTGTGTGGCCGAACCGGCGAAAATCACCTCGCGCAGCTCACTGTTGGCCGCCGCCGCTTCCATGACCATCCACACCCGTCGGGTCAGATCGGCGTTGGCCACGCGAAACTCCTGGGTGTCCTGCAATCGATCAAGCAAATGGAAGAATGCCGCGCTATCCGGTTCGGCAGCGAGTTGATCCCAGAGCCTGTCGCGTGCCAACGCCTGCTCCGCCGGCAGATTCGCCAGCCACGGCGCTTTCTGTTGCGCATGGGCCTGTTCGCCCGGGAGGGTTTCGTCGGACTCGATGCTGTCGGTGGTTTCACTCAGCCCGCCGGCAACGTCGTCAGCCATTTCCTCCAGATCGGAACTGGAAAAACCGAGCACTCGCGGGCGGTTACCCGCAGCCTGATAGGTTCTGAGCCTTTCGAGGGATTCCTCCGAGAGGTTGTAGTTGTCAGTCAGGTCGGTGCCGTCCATCAGCTCATCGTGCTCACCGTCCAGCGCCTGTTCGGGGATGGCGGTGATGTCGTTGCGACTGAGGTTGAGTGTCCGCAGGTGCTGGGCATCCAGCGTCCCGGCCGGCCATTCGGCCAGGTTGTTGTTGCGCAGATCCAGACTTTGCAAATGCTCGAAGTAACTGACGTCGAACGCATCGAGAGGGTTGTAGCCCAGGTCCAGTGCCTGCAGATGCTGCAGACCGGACAGCGCGGCATACAGATGCTCGGTGTCACTGAAGTTGTTGCTGGCAAGCTCGAGTCGCTCAAGCTCCGGCATTTGCCGGACGGCATCAGGCAGCGCGGTGAGCTCATTGCCATTGAGGGTCAGACTGCGCAGGCGGGTGAAAGCCTTGAGAAAGCCGTTGCTGCCCTCGGCCGTCACTCGTGTGCCTGTCAGGTTCAAACTGCCGACATGCCCAAAGTCTTCAGGCAG
The DNA here is from genome assembly GCF_023100615.1 of Pseudomonas sp. MWU12-3103b. NCBI lineage: Bacteria > Pseudomonadati > Pseudomonadota > Gammaproteobacteria > Pseudomonadales > Pseudomonadaceae > Pseudomonas > Pseudomonas sp. MWU12-3103b. The sequence goes on along the minus strand of NZ_JALMEY010000013.1, from coordinate 37,103 downwards.
CGGCGGCAGATCGCCCAATTGCAGGCCGTTGAGATCCAGAACCGCATCGCCCCCGGCAACCGATAACCGTGCGCGCCAGCAGGTGAGGATGCGCCACGCCGCCAGGCTGCGTGATTGCGAGGAGATAACCCAATCGACGCCACGGGTTTCCCGGGTATACAGCCAGCCATTGAGTTGGCGAACGAGGGTTTCAAAGGTCTGACTCCAACCGGTGATCCGCTCGCTGATCTGCACTTCGGTCGCACCCTCATTGCGCAGCGCCTCGATCATTTGCGTGGCTTGTTCATCGCTAAGGGCCGGCTGCACTCGCTGCAAGTCCTGGCGCATCCGTGTCAGCCCGGTACTGACCGGTGCCTGCGTCAGCGGCAGCAACTGGCGGGCCACTGATACACCGTTCTCTGCCGGCGGAAAGGTCGCCGGCACCGGCTGCCGGGCAAACGCATCCAGTGCGCCAGCAGGCAGGCCGAGGGTGTCTTCGAGCCGCCGTTGGGCCAGACGCAGTTCAGCCGACGCCGCGGCGGTCAGCGGCGTACCGGTCAGGTTGGTATTGAGCAGTGCGGTGCTTTCGAGCACGGCAGGCGGCAGCGTGCTGATACGGGTGTCGCGCAGATCCACCCACGCCAGTTGCGGCAGACCTTCGGCCCCTGTCGGCCACTGTTGCAGGTGCGTTGCCTGCAGGTCGAGGGCCTTCAAACGCTGCTGGCTGCCAACGTTCAGTTCGCTTAGCGGATTGTTCCGCAGATTCAACTGTTCGAGCGCAGGCAATTCACTCAATCCGCGCTCCAGGCCTGAAGCGTCGGTCAACTGGTTGTCGGCCAGATCCAGGTGCACCAGGCGCGAAAGGCTTTGCGACTCGATCGGCCATTCGTGCAAGGCATTGTCACTCAGATCAAGGGTTCGTACTTCGCTGAACGCACTGAGGAAACCGCGCATCTGCACGGCTGCAACGCGCTGGCCACTGAGCAGCAGCGTGCGTACATGCGCAAATGCGTCAGCGGGTAATGCCGGCAGTTCGCTGAGCATCAGCCCCGACAAGTCCAGGGTCGAAGCACTGATGGTCGCGCCGTAGCGTTTGAACATGCCCTTGCGCCAACTGGTTTTGAGGACATGGGCCAGGTTTGATCGCGCGACGAGTTCGCGCAGCGATTCTTCCGACACTACCACGCGCTGCTGCCACTGATTGAGCTGGCTATCCAGGGCAGCATATTGATCGCTCAAGGCATTGATCGCGGTGAAACGCTGCTGCTCGTCCGGCCATTGCTCGAAGAAACGATTGAACACCCCCTCGGGTGATTGATTCACGCCCTCGCCCAGGCGCCGCAACTCGCCACGGCAATAATCCCTGACCATCGTTTCTCGATCGATCAGGTGTTCTGGATGAGTCTTGACGTATTCGTACACGCCCGTGAAGTTTTCCCGGGAGAATCTTGACCAGTCCAGCGACAGCCCCGACCAGAGTTTTCCATGCCCCTGCAACAGTGTTGCCGGCACGGTGCTGATTCCGGTGTCCCTGAGGTTCAGACGCTCCAGGGCCGGTAACTCCAGCGCACCCGCAGGCCAGTCGAACAATGAATAGGCGACGATTTCCAGTGTGCGCAGATTACGCATGCCGCTGACGTCGAAGGCCAGCGGCTGATAGCTCGAGGTGCTGACACTCAAAGCTTCCAGCCGGGTCAATTGAGCCAGGCGTGCCGGCATATCGGCGGCATAGGGCATTGCGCTGTAAAGCGTCAGGTCAGTGAATTCCGGCAGGTTCTGCAACACCACCGGCACGTTGGTGAACGCTTCTGCGGTGGCGTTGATGCGCAGCGACTTGAGCCTGGGGAAACTGCCCAACAGTTCATCGACGTTGGCATCGGTGATGCACCGCCCCCTGACTCGCAGATCGCGCACATGCGAGAAGTCCGCCGTCAACACCGGCAGCGGATCATCGCAGGTCAGATCGAGGCGTGCGGCACTCGCGTGACTATCGGCCAGCGGCGAATTGCGCCAGCTCTGCTTGAGGCTGCGCACCACGCTGGATCGGCCGCCGATCATCGACTCCAGCGTCGGCTCCGGGGCCGGCACACCTTCCCATTGCGCCAGCGACGATTCAAGTTCCTGCCATTCACGCAGGCGCCTTTGCAACAGCTCGTAGATCTGCGCGTCAGTCCGCCCGGCGGCCAGTTGTTTGAGAATGAACCCGCCCGCCTGCTGATCCGTTAGCGCCGGATACACATCCTGCACGCGCGTCACCAGCAACGGATTGACGCCTTCGCCGCGACCGCTGGCGTAATAACCCAGCCCGTGCTGGCGTACCCGCACCGGCGCTTTGAAGCGTTGCTTGTGGCCATGGCGTCTGCTCGCCAGTCGAGCCAGTTCGGCACGGTGTCGGGCCACATACACGATCAGTGCCCGACGCAGTCCGGCGCTACGCGCAACCTGAGTAAAACCCAGGGCCTGCCGCGACTGATCGGGCAAGGCATGGAGGATTGAGGCAAGGAAGTTGTCGCCGTGACGCGGAACACTGTTGAGCGCTTCGCCGCGCTCGTTGTACGCCTGATAGACCGGCCCGCGCTTGACCAGATACTTGGTTTGGCCGGCACTTTCGTTGCCGACACTGTCAATCAACGGCCCGTCGAGGCTACCTTCGCGCACCTCGAGACGCACTTCGTCCGACCAGCCCGGCAGTCGTTCCAGGGCGCGCAAGGCCAGCCATTGGCTTTCGCTGCCACCCGAATTCTCCATGTGCAGGCCGGCGACCGCGTGGTTGAAGCGGCGTCGCCGGGCAAATTCACGGGAGATCTCCAGCAGCCGCAACGGCACCCGCTTGCCGCTTTGCAGGCGCGCCAGCTCCTCGGCGTTCGCCTCCAGCAGCACGCGGATTGCCGCCGAACTGCCCAACCCCGGTGTCGCGGCTTGCAGCCTGGCGATTCGCCGGTCGTTCAACGCGGGCTCGTCATAGAGCCTGTCGAACATCGCCGGTTGCCGGGTGCGCAGGTAATCGGCGATCTGTTTGCGCAGTTCCAGCGGCCGCGATTCGACCACACGCGCCGGCTCGGCGCCCAGCAGCCAACGTATTTGCGGCTCATCCAGCGCGGCCAGAATACGCTCAGGCAATTGGCCGTCGAGCACTTCGGCGCGGGTCACCTGGATCGGCGTGCGTATTTGGCCCTCGACTGAGCCTGACTCCGCGCCGAACAGCCGGCTGGGGCCGGACAGCTGCGCTCCGTCGAAGACTTGCAGAATCTTTCCGCTCGGCCAGCGCGGCATTTGCGTGAGCATTGGCAGCGTCAGCAGATACGAATCATCCAGGGGGGTTCCTCGTTCGACCTGATCGATCAGCCGCCCGACCTGCTGATCCGCTTCATACAGGCGCAAAGTGTCGGCCAGGGCCAGTGGCGCTGGCTGATGATCGAGGTGCATCTGACGCAGGGCTTCATCACTGACACCACTGACATCGGCGATTTCGAGCAGTTGCGCATCCGAAAACGCCTCAGTCGAGTGACCGATGCGCCGCAGCAGGGACAGTCGATCCCAGCTCAGCGGTCGCTCCAGGTTGTGGCGCCAGGCCCCCAGTCGATTGTGCTCAAGGATCGGTTGATACGCCGCAGGATCATGCGGGTGGCGGATGCGCCAGCTTTTCAGGGTCTCGTCGTAGTGCGTCTGGTAGACCTTGCCTTGCTGGCGAATGAAGGTCTTGCCGTCGAATCGATACACGCCCTGCGCATCGGGAACGGCAGTCGCCGGCAGGACACTGTCGCTGACGTAAGCATCAAGGTCAGGCTTCCACAGGCGGACCGAACCGTCAGGTCGCTCGACCGGTTGCAAGTGCTCGATCACCGACTCGGCGGAGGCCGCCTGAAGTCGGCCTGCGCCCTTGCCCACCGCGCCCATCACGCCAATCAGCGCCAGGTTCTGCGCGACATCGACCAGATGCGCCTTGGCAGCCTGGCGATCACCTTCCGACCATTCGATAGCACCTTCGAATGACTCATAGAGCAACTGCCCGGCCATCACGGTCATCATGATTTCGCCCAGTACCGGGACGAACATCGACACCAGGTTCAACGCCATCATGCCGAGTTCGAGCAGATGACTGAGTTTTTCTGCGCGTACCCGGGCGTCGACATCCGCCGTGGGCACGGCATGCGCACGCGCATCGGCGATGAATTTGGCCCGGTGCTGTTCGTAGAGGTATTGCCACAGATCGGTGTTGTCGGCCCAGATCCCGGCCACGCCTTTGCGCGTGGTTGGCAACGGGTCGAGAAACGGGTCAGGCTGCGGCTCGCGCTTGCCGGGGGCTTCGGGTGGCAGCTCCTTGATCCGCGCGATGGTCGACAATGGCGGTATCAGCTGCGCGACCTTGACCCAGATCGAATGCAACGGGTCACTCGGGGAGTCCGCAGCCTTTTGGGTGAACTGACTGAAATAGTAAGGACGGTCGGCATAAGCCACGAACTGACTGAAAAACTGCTGGTAAGCGGTGGGTCCCTGCGCGGGAGTCGTAGGATCAGTCGCGGTGAACTTGCGTTTGAACACCTCGCGCATCTGCGCCATGGTGTAGCGCTTGAGCGGGTGTTGCGGGTCATGGGGAATGTAGACGATGAACTGGTTGGTGTAGCGGTAGCGCTCGCTGATGCTGAACACCACGCAACCGGTCATCCGCCGCTTCATCAGGCTCAGATCACGAAACCACACGGCCTTGCCGCCGAGTTGCGGATAGATCTGGCCGTCCACCACCGACAGAATCATCCGGTAGTCGGCGGGCTCGATGTCCTGTTTCAGCAGCGCCCATTCAGCGGCGGCACGCAACGCGGTTTTCTGGCTGGCAATGAAGTGCCGGCGCAAGGTGTCGGTTTTCTCGAAAAACGCTTTGATCCTTGCCTGATAACGGGCACCGACGTCCAGCGAACGACACAGCGTCAGAAACTGCCTGACCGTGATGCCGATGTCTACTGCCTCAAACTCGCCCGGGGTTGCCGTCTCGACCACGAAACCGGATCTGGCGTGATAGGCACCTGCTTCACATTCCGAAGCCTCGAAGTTGTGCAATGCCGCTTGCAGCAAGGGCAGCTTCAACACTTCGAACGTGGAAACTTCAACTTCCAGCACCCCGAGTTCGAGGGGCCTTCTGAGACACAGCAAGGTCTTGTCGAGATCGACCGTCACGTTGAACTGGTTCTTGAGTGCCTTGCCAAGCAGCGCCTGGGCAAATGCATCGATGCTTTCAAGGCCGGCCATGGTCTTGTCGAGCCGGGTCTGGGCGACAAAGGCCGCCGTGACCCGCTCTTTCAAGGCTTGTTGCTGATCATTCGAGAAATGGTGATAGCCGTGCGCTGGCCGGGTACTGGCCACTTTCATCGCGGCTCGCCGCTCGGGTGAAGCGGCGATCAGCCAATCGGGGATCATCTGCTCCAGCAGCTTGCCGTGAAGGCTGGCGCTGACCGGTGCGCGGGGCAATGTCGGGGGATGAGTGGACATCCTGTCTCTCCTGAAAAATGGGAGGACAGGACACCATGTCCGCCACGGTGATCTGCGGTACATAGTTATCGTTTTGGCGTGGACGTGTTACCGGACAAGTCTGGAACCCGCGTGCGACCACGGCACAACCCGCTGGATTGACTATGCTGTCGGGACAGCCTTTCGGACGGGGGATTTATGGACGATCCAGTCGACAACAAGCCACCGAGCTTCTGGCAGATGCTGCACAGCGTGATGGCTGCGGCATTCGGCGTGCAAAGCGGGAAGAACCGGGCAAGGGACTTCACCCATGGCAAGCCCAGCCATTTCGTGATCCTGGGGATCGGCTTCACCGCCGTGTTCGCTTTGACGCTGTTTGTCATCGTCAAGCTGGTACTGCATTTCGCCGGGGTCTGACGGGGTTCAGTGCATCAGGATCTGCAGGCTGAACGGGTAGCGATACGACGTGGGGTGGCCCTTGGCCGACAACTTGCGAAAACTCACGCCGTAATCCGGCGACGCGCCCATGGCCAGCATTTGCTGTGCCTTATGCTTGTCGATCAGTTGCAGCAGCGACAATTGCCGGTCACGACCGCCATATCGATCCAGATCGACGCCCTGATCGTAATCATGCAATTCCACCAGCGCCCAGCCACCCAGCGTGAAGTGTCCGCCCACCAGCGCGCTCAAGCGCCCGTCGACCACCGCCTGCAACGCCTCGGGCGAGGTGTTGACTGCGCTGAACAGCGCATCTTTGCCGGGGACTTTGCCGGCTTCGGCAAACGCATGCATGGCGCCGAAGGCCATTTCATCATTGGCTGCCCACACCAGCGACACCTTCGGATAACGGCTGACCAGTTGCCGCGCCTGCTCGTAGGCACGCTGCCGGGTCCAGCCGCTGTACACCAGTTGCCGCAGTCTCACCTGCGGATGCTCGGCCAGAGCGCGTTGCATGCCCTGCTCGCGCAATTGCGCTGACGGGGTGATCTTCAGGCCGGAAAACGCCAGCACCTCAATCTGTTCGCCCCGCGCCACCGGCGGATGCAGGCGAATCAGCTCCTTCATCATCAGGTAGCCGCCCTCCTCGTCATTCGGCACCAGGCTGCCGATGCGATCGGCACGCTCGCCGATCAGCGCCTGCTGATCGGGGGTGAGCACCGCGTTGACCATGAACAGCTTGACCCCGCTGCCCTCCGCCATACGCAGGATCTGCGGCGCCACGTACTGCTCGTTGACGAATACCAGATAGTCGGGACGATTCGGTCCCTGCAGGGCAACTCTGGCCTGAGCCAGGGTGAATTCCGGCTGGCGCTGGGAATAGAGAATCTGCAAATCGACACCCAGGTCGCGGGCGGCCGCCTGCATGAATTGCGAATAGCTGACCCAGAAGGCTTCCTGAGTTGACCCAGGATTGAGGAACAGCACCGACTCGGCCCGGGCCGCAGAGCCGAAAACCGCACCGAACAGCAGAAGGCTGAGGTGGAAAAACTTCAACATGAATGATCCGGGCCCAAGGAAAAATGGCCGCGCATTATAGCCCCCTAATCAGCGGCTATTGACGCCTGATCCCGTTTTTTGTCCGACAATCGTCGGAAGCGGACCCGGATCGGTCGTTTACTGATGACTGACCCAGAATACCGCCGTCCCTACTACCAGAATAATCAGGAACAGAATGGCCCATGCATCGACACTGCTATCGCTTTTTCTTGCCTTGGTCGGATTGCTCATTGCATCGCCTCTTGTCGGTTTTATCGGTGATTGCAGAAAGACTCGATCACAGTTAAGACGATGATTGTCCCCGCGACAAATGTGGGTTAATCAACAACCATTCCCGTTAGGCGATTTGGTTCTTTACATATACTCAAACATCACTTTTGCGCATAACTGCAAACGGGTATATTGCCCCGGCTCCGTTAGGGAGTGCGCGGCCGTGCGCGCGTAATTGCCGAGGCACCATCGGACTCCAGCAAGCGAAAACGCAGCGTTTTCCGAGTAGCCCAAAGCCTGAGAACAGGACTTATATGTACGTATACGACGAGTACGATCAGCGGATCATCGAGGACCGCGTCAAGCAGTTCCGTGATCAGACCCGACGCTATCTGGCAGGCGAGCTGAGCGAAGAAGAATTCCGCCCCCTGCGCCTGCAAAATGGCCTCTACATCCAGCGTTTTGCGCCGATGTTGCGCGTGGCGGTGCCTTACGGCCAACTGACTTCCCGTCAGGTGCGCATGATGGCCAAGATTGCCCGTGACTACGACAAGGGCTACGCCCACATCAGTACCCGGCAGAACGTGCAGTTCAACTGGCCGGCGGTGGAAGACATCCCGGATATCCTCGCGGAACTGGCCACCGTGCAGATGCACGCGATCCAGACCAGCGGCAACTGCCTGCGCAACGTCACCACCGACCAGTTCGCCGGTGTCGCCGCCGATGAACTGATCGACCCACGTCCATGGTGCGAAATCGTCCGTCAGTGGACTACATTCCACCCGGAATTCGCCTACCTGCCGCGCAAATTCAAGATCGCTGTCAACGGTTCGACCGCTGACCGTGCGGCCATCGAAGTCCACGACATCGGCCTGGAGCCGGTCCACAACGCCGCCGGCGAGCTGGGCTTCCGTGTGCTGGTCGGCGGTGGCCTGGGCCGTACCCCGGTGGTCGGCGCCTTCATCAACGAATTCCTGCCATGGCAGGACCTGTTGAGCTACCTCGACGCCATCCTGCGGGTGTACAACCGCTATGGCCGTCGCGACAACAAATACAAGGCGCGGATCAAGATCCTCGTCAAGGCGCTGACCCCTGAAGTGTTCGCGCAGAAAGTCGATGCCGAGATGGAACACCTGCGCGGTGGCCAGACCACACTGACCGAAGCCGAACTGCATCGCGTCGCCAAACACTTCGTTGATCCGGACTACAAGGCGCTGGAGAACCAGACTGCCGCCCTGGCCGAACTCGACAAAGAGCATCCGGGTTTCGCCCGCTGGCGTTCGCGCAACACCCTGGCGCACAAAAAGCCGGGCTATGTGGCCGTGACCCTGTCGCTGAAGCCGACCGGCGTTGCGCCGGGCGACATCACCGACAAGCAGCTCGATGCCGTCGCCGACCTGGCCGAGCGCTACAGCTTCGGTCAACTGCGCACGTCCCACGAGCAGAACATCATTCTCGCCGACGTCGAGCAGAGCCAGTTGTTCACCCTGTGGGGCGAGCTGCGTGAAAGCGGTTTCGCCACGCCGAATATCGGCCTGCTGACCGACATCATCTGCTGCCCGGGCGGTGATTTCTGCTCGCTGGCCAACGCCAAGTCGATCCCGATCGCCGAATCGATCCAGCGCCGTTTCGACGACCTGGACTACCTGTTCGACATCGGTGAGCTGGACCTGAACATCTCCGGTTGCATGAACGCCTGTGGTCACCACCACGTCGGCCACATCGGCATCCTCGGGGTGGACAAGAAAGGTGAAGAGTTCTACCAGGTCTCCCTCGGCGGCAGCGCCAGCCGTGACGCCAGCCTGGGCAAGATCCTCGGCCCGTCCTTCGCCCAGGACGACATGCCGGACGTGATCTCGAAGCTGATCGACGTGTACGTTGAACAACGTACCGAAGACGAGCGCTTCATCGACACCTACCAGCGTATTGGCATCGACCTCTTCAAGGAACGCGTCTATGCAGCGAATCATTAAGAACAACGAGGTGGTCGACGAAACCTGGCACTTGCTGCCCAAGGACGCGACCCTCGACGGTATCTCCAACTGCGACGACCTGATCGTGCCGCTGGCCCTGTGGCGCGATCATGCTCACGCGCTCAAGGCCCGCGACGGCGGGCTGGGTGTGTGGCTGGACGCCGATGAAGAAGCCGAGGAAATCGGTGACGACGTCGCGCAGTTCCAGGTGATCGCGCTGAACTTCCCGGCCTTCACCGATGGCCGCAACTACTCCAACGCACGCCTGCTGCGCGACCGCTATGGTTTCAAAGGTGAACTGCGGGCGATAGGCGATGTGCTGCGCGATCAGCTGTTCTACATGCACCGTTGCGGTTTCGATGCGTTCGCCCTGCGCGCCGACAAGGACCCGTACGAGGCACTGGAAAGCCTGAAAGACTTCTCGGTGACCTACCAGGCCGCCACTGACGAACCGCTGCCGCTGTTCCGTCGCCGCTGACTCGAATACGCCTTGAGCACCTGCTCAAGGCGTACTTCCCTCCTCTTCTGTATCCGAACTGGCCAGCTCATTGGCCGGATGGCGCGCGAGTGCCTGATCGGTGAGCTGACGAATCAGCGCCTGACGTTCATTTCTGAAATTGTCGTGAATCGCGTTCATCTGCACCGCTGCCTGGTCGCGCGTCAGCTCCGCCTGCTCCTCCAGGCGCGCCAATGCCTGCGAGGTTCGAACATAGACAAGGGCGAAAGCGTCGGGGTAGGCCGATTCGAGAAACTCGACCCAGAATCGCTGGCCGATACACCAGTCGGGAAACGCCGAAGAGCCTTCAATACGCATCACGGCCTGATTGGCCTGATCCAGTTCTACCTGCGAGACCTCGACATTCAACGGGCTGCTCATCGCCCTTGGCTGCCCAGGCAAATTCAAACGCTCCGCCAGCCCCACCCGATAGGCCAGACTGAATTCGAGCGCATGCTCGTAGACACTCGGTTGGGCGCGGGCGTTGATCTCTGCCAAGGTGCGCTCTTCCAGCGTTTGCAGGCGAAACAAGCCTCTGAGCAAATGCGTCAATTGCCGCTCCAGCGGCGCGCCATCGATCCCGGCCGCGACCGTGGCTCGGTAACACAGAACCTGGACTTCCATCTCACTGAACACCGCGGAATAACCATCGACACTGGTGGCGACGCGCGCCGTGCGGAACAATTCGCTGCGCAACCGCGTGTCTTCAGCGGCCGCCTCGACCACATTCCACACACGCTGGCTGAAATACGGGTACAACCGGGTGTAATCAGCCGTGTGGATCAATTGTGAAAGTACATTGAAGAAATCCCGCGAGCCGGGCGCTGCCCTTACCGCCTCCCAGGTAACGCTGCGCGGTATCGCTTCGACGGCAGGCCTGCCGGTCAGCCAGCGCGCACTCTGACCTTCATACGACACGCTGGGTAGCGGCTGGTGTTGATAGACCCGGGCCATTACACCGAAACTGACGCTGTTCGCCCGTTGATACGCCGCAATCTGTCGCAAGGCGTCAGGCGACAAGGGGTTACCCATCAGGCGAACGGCGCGGCTGACCATCAGCGGAGCCCTGAGAACCGCCTCCGGTACCGTGCTTATCTGGTTATCGCGCAGATCGATCAGTTGCGGTCGTTTCAAACCGATGGTTCCCTCGGGCCAATGATCGATTGCGCAACCGCGCAAGCGCAGTATTTCCAGATCCGGCAGCGAGCTGACATCCGGGGCATGCGCAAGGTCTGCATTGAAGTCCAGAGTCAGCACCCGCAGCTTTTTCAATCGCGCCAGTGACGGCACCGATGCAGAAGATAGACGAATATGGTTCTCGCTCAGATCCAGATGCGTCAGCCAGGGCATGCGCTCCAATGCCATCGGTAACTGGGTCAATTGGTTCCCCCTCAGGGAAAGGCTGCGCAAATTTCTGAAATGACGCAAAAACGCCGTCAGTCCCTGCGGCGTAATGCCGTCCATGACCAGATGCGTGACATGGCTGAAGTCCCCGACCAGCAGTGGCAACTCTCCCAAAGGCTCCGGAGCGAAGCTCAAGGTGCCGGGTGGCGCGTCGCCCGAGGCCCCTGGCTCTCTGCGCCAGCAGCGGATGATCGCGCGCATGGCACGGGCCTTCGCTGACTGTGGAACGTCAACCAATGAGCCATCGATCCCCTTGTACTGTGTTTGCCGCGTCACCCAACGATTCAAGACTTCGCGAATACCGAGAAACTCCAGCCGCAGCAATTCCAGCTTCATCAGCACCAGAATCTCATTGCGGCCCAAAACGTTGAGTAGCGCATGGATCTGCGCAGGGGAATGGGCCGGGTAGAGTTCCTGAATACGGCGCACCATCACTGAAACGCTCACACCTGAGTTCGCCCAGGGCCCTGCCGGTGGCCGTTCAGCCAAGGCCATGGGCGAATAATCGCCGGGACGGCCGCCCATGGTTCTGGCAAACGTTGTTCGCCGTTTCATGGCAAGTTCGGTGATTTTCTCCCGCAGCCCGCTCGCCCCGGTCTCGAGCGACAGGCCCAACGCGACCTTGCGTTGCGCCGACAAGCCATGCCAAAGGGCCTGGAAATAATGCTCGCGGGTGCGCCCGGAAAATGACTTCAGCGCAGCATCATTACCCTGCTGAACGCTGATGCGGTCCGCCAACACATTGATGACCACCCGCTCACTGGATGAGCTTGACGCCGTCGTCGCAACACTGCCATGGCTGCCCGACCACTCCTGTATCTCGATCGCTGAAGCCCCTGACCAGCCCGGCAAATGCTCAAGGGCATCGAGCACCAGACGATTGGTACTGTGGCCACCGCCACTATCCAGGTACAGGCCTTCATAGGCTCGACACACAGCAATTGCCTGTTGATAGCGGCGTACCTCCTGCGCCAGCCGCAATGGTACGCGGGCAGCATCCAGCTCCTGCGCTTCGCCATCCAGGGCACTGCCCGCCAACTCTTCGGCAACACTGGCAGGCAGATCGGCAAAGGTCTTCACCAGCAACGCCACCCGACCATTGCTCGGCGCTTCGTGGCGTCGATAGATTCGCTGGAACAACGGCTGCCGTCGACCTTGTGCCTGCTCGCCGATGATTTGCACCAGCTTGCGTGTCTGAACCGCCGAATCCTGGCTCGTCAAGCCGAGCAAGTTCTTGCGCCGCTGGCTGCCGAGTGCAGCCAGCAGAGAACGGTACAGTTTCCCCCGATGCACATCCTGCTGAGTTATCTTCAGGATCGTAGTGGCGGTGGGTGCGCCATAACGATTGATTGGCGTGCCCGCTGCATCGACGACACTGATGACGCAGTCTGCCGGCCAACTGGCCGATGTCGTCAGCAGGTGCAATTGCAGGTCAGCATCCGCCATGGGGGCCGACAACGGGATCTGCAGTTGCTCGATAAACTCCGTCACCGCTGCATCGGCGCGAAATCTCCACACCGTGTCGAGCAGCAAGGCCGGCGGATGACCGCGATCTACATGGATCTGACGCAACACGCTGTCTTCGATACCGCAGACAGCCAGAGCCTGCAGCGCACTGGCATCCGACAGCTCCTCGCGGGGATGGCCGAAGCGGCGCAGCAGCTTCAATCGATCCCAGTCCTGAACCAGCTCGCTGTCATGACGCCAGGCACCCCGATCATTGGTTTCGAGCAGCGGTGCATAGCGGCTCGCCGATTCCGGCGGCGCCTGCACTTCCCACAGCCCGGTCTGAGGCTCGGGGCGCACTGCATAGTGCAGATCATCGAGCGTCAGGTACGCCTGGCCATCGACCCAACGCAAGCCGCGGCCATCGCGACGCACTCCGGCAGGCAAGGCCCGACGCTGTTGATACACGTGCAGGTCAGGCTTCCAAAGGCGAGGCTGCCCTGAAGCCAGATTGACCATGCGCAAGCGCTCGATAAAAGCCGATGACCTGACGACTTTGAACGCTGTGCCTACCGCCCTGGTACTCGCAGCGAAAGCCGCCATCAGGATCAGGTTTTCGACGACATCGAAAAAGTAATCCGTCGCCTGCTCCTGCTCGCCTCTGGACCAACTGGCAATCCCTTCATAGACCTGTGAGAGCAACTGCACCGCAGTGACCGCCAATAACGCCTCTCCTACTACAGGTATGAACGATACGGCGACCAACAGCAGGTCGACCCCGATTGCCTTATAGGTGTCCAGTCGGGCCAGCCGGGTTTTCTCGTCTTCATCGTCCGTTGGCACCACTACGAGCCGAGCGTCTGCCATGGTCTGTTCGGCGTGCTGGCGATACATCAGGGTGAACGGGTCGCCCGCAAAATCGATGCCGGACAACGTCACGTAGAACGAGGCACGAGGCAGGATTGAATGACTGTGCGGATACAAACGCCCATCGAGTTCGGTCACCCACGCTGCGCGCTCACTGATCTTGATGAAGCGCATGAAGAATTGGCGAAACGCTGCGCCTTTCAACCGCTGGCTCAACTGTTTCTCGAAATCGCTGAAGGATGAATACTCCTTGAGCGGGTGCAACGGATCACCTGGCAGGTAAACAACGCATCGATAGTCGTCATCGGCGTGCTCACTCACCGGGCCGATAAACAGCACACCGTTAAGTGAGACACCAAGCATCCGCAAGGCCTGATAACCCAGGGTGTTGTTGCCCAGTTTGATCGTGTCCCGGTTATCCTTGACTGCCTGCAACATCTCATGCACTTCGACACTGATGTGTTTCTTCAGCAATGCGACGTGCCGATCCACCTCGAAGCGACACCGCAAGTTCGCAGTAAACTTGCTGCGCAACGGATTGGCCTCGGCATCCACATTGAAGACCGCACGAAGATGAGTCTGATATTGCTGGCCCAAGTCCAGGGTTCGACACAACAGCGCAAATTCATGGGGCTGGATCGATAATATATGCGCCTCTAGACCGGTTACTTTCTCGGGAATATAGATCAAGGAGGTATCGTTATAATTTGTGGCCTGAGTCTCACGGAGTTCGAAGTTTTCGCAGGCAGCCGTGAGTAGATCCCGATCGACTGGCAACACCAGTTTCCTGCGCAAGCCCAACAGACTGGAGGTAGAGCGCACATGCTGAAAAATCACCCCGCTGATATCCAGCGAGTTGCCGAGCTTTTGCGACATGGCGCTGGTCAGTAACGGCGCGCAAAATGCTTCGGGCGACTTGAGCGTCTTCAGAAACGGGTCCATTTCACTCTGGGCGCGATGGCTGGCCATCATGCTTTGATAAAGTGTTTGACGCAGTTCATCCGATGCCGACAGCAGCCAGCCGGGAGCATTGTTCTTGATTAACTCAAAGAACATGCCTTTTTGTTCGGGTGTTAATACAGGCGCGACAGCCTGGACAGGTAAGGAAGACATACTGAATATCTCGAAAACTGAAAGTAGCAACAGCTTATCGAGCAGGCCTTTTTATAAAAGCGCGAATTGCCGATGAAAAACTTCAAGTTCGAATCAACTATTCAAACTCAAACTATACATATATACCGCCACCCTAAAAAAACCCCTCTCACCGTTACAGTGAAAGGGGTTTTTTGTTGGCCTTTTCTTACCAGAAGCGTTGCTGGGTCAAGCGGCTCCACCAGCTCAGCAGCACACGATCCACTGAACCGCTGGCAGCCATGCCGATGCGCTCCTGCAGGCTTTTGCGCTCGGCGTAATGCAGGTGATAAACCTCGGCTTTCTTCGCCCGGTCTGCCAGGTATTCATCGCTGGTCTTGAGTTCGTCGACCAGTTGTTTGTCCAGCGCTGCAACACCAAGCCAGACCTCACCGGTGGCCACTTCGTCGATGGCCAGTTGCGGGCGATAACGGGAAACGAAGTTCTTGAACAGCTGATGGGTGATGTCCAGGTCTTCCTGGAACTTCTCCCGGCCCTTTTCGGTGTTTTCGCCGAACACGGTCAGGGTGCGCTTGTACTCACCGGCGGTCAGCACTTCGAAATCGATGTCGTGCTTTTTCAGCAGACGGTTGACGTTGGGCAACTGCGCCACCACACCAATCGAGCCGAGAATCGCGAACGGCGCGCTGATGATCTTCTCGCCAATGCACGCCATCATGTAACCGCCGCTGGCCGCGACCTTGTCGATACACACGGTCAACGGCACGCCGGCCTCGCGAATACGTGCCAGTTGCGAAGACGCCAGACCGTAGCTGTGCACCATGCCGCCGCCGCTTTCCAGACGCAGTACCACTTCGTCCTTGGACGTGGCGAGGGTCAGCAGTGCGGTGATTTCGTGACGCAGGCTCTCGGTGGCCGAGGCCTTGATGTCACCGTCGAAATCGAGCACGAACACCCGGGATTTGCTCTCGGGTTTGTTCTTCTGCTTCTTCTCGGATTTTTCCGATTTGGCCTGGCCCTTGCGCAGAGCCTTGAGCTGATCCTTGTCGAGCAGGGTCTGCTCCAGACGTTCACGCAAGCCTTTATAGAAATCGTTGAGCTTGCTGACCTGCAACTGCCCCGCCGACTTGCGCCGGCCCTTGCTGCGCAATGCAGCAAAACTGGCGAGCACCACCAGGATGGCGACCACCAGCGTTACGGTCTTGGCCAGGAAGCTGGCGTATTCGGTGAAAAACTCCACAGAGACTCCTTAAAACAATGCGCGGATGCAAAACACGCGCGGGATGGTTCCAGCATACCCATGCGCCGCCTCGTCGGCCAGCCGTGAAACCTCTGGCAACAGGCCTGTAACGAGCATTTCAAACAAGCGTATGTTTTTTCATTGACAGCACTCTTTCATCCTCATAACCTCGCCAAACCTTCAACGTACCGGGATGACGCGGACGTGGGCAGCATCTATCTGATTCGACATGGCCAGGCCTCCTTTGGTGCAGACGACTATGACGTCCTGTCGCCCATCGGTGTGCGCCAGGCAGAAGTCCTCGGCCAGCACCTCGCCGAGCTGGGAATCCGCTTTGATCGCTGCCTGGCCGGCGACCTGCGTCGTCAGCAACACACGGCCAGCAGTGCGCTGGAGCAATTCAGCGCCAAGGGCCTGTCGGTACCGACGCTGGAGACCGACTCCGCGTTCAACGAGTTCGATGCCGACGCGATCATCCGCGCCCTGATCCCGGCCATGCTCGAGGACGAGCCGGAAGCCATCGACATCCTGCGCAACGCGGCGCAGAACCGCGCCGAATTCCAGCGTATCTTCGCCCTGGTCATCGAGCGCTGGCTGGCAGGCACCTACGACACCCCCGGGCTGGAAAGCTGGCTGGGTTTCGTCGAGCGGGTACAGGCCGGACTGCACCGGATCCTCGAACAGGCCGACGGCAACCAGAAAATCGCCGTGTTCACCTCCGGCGGCACCATCACCGCCCTGCTCCACCTGATTACCCAAATGCCTGCCCGGCAGGCCTTTGAACTGAATTGGCAAATCGTCAACACCTCGCTCAACCAGCTGAAGTTCCGCGGTCGCGAGGTGGCTTTGGCCTCCTTCAACAGTCACGCACACCTGCAACTGCTGAAGGCTCCGGAACTCATCACTTTCCGCTGAGTCCGGATAATTGTGACCCTTGCTGTAATCAACCAGCGCCTAACCCAAGAAAGGATCGAACCATGACCTCCGTAGCTGATGCCGTAAAAGCGATGCAAGCCAAGTTCAACCCAGCCGCTGCTGCCGGTCTGGATCTGGTTTTCGGTTTCAACATCACCGACGAAGACAAGCACTACGCGCTGATCGTCAAAGACGGTACTTGCGACATCCAGGAAGGTGAAAACCCGGACGCCAACTGCACCCTGGTACTGGACAGCGCAACTCTGAAAGACATCGTCAGCGGTGAAACCGACGGCATGCAAGCGTTCATGGGCGGCAAGCTGCGCGTTGAAGGCGACATGATGCTGTCGATGAAACTGTCCGAGCTGTTCCCGTCGTAAGATTTGAGTTCGGTTTGAAGAAAATCCCGCCCCTGTGGCGGGATTTTTGCGTCTGGCTCCCGGGTTTCGTCATAAACAGGTCATAGGTGGGAGGGGGCTTGCTCCCGAAGGCGTCGGATCAGCCACAATTTTTGCCGCCTGTCACACCGCTTTCGGGAGCAAGCCCCCTCCCACATTGGTCACGTGGCGCACCATAAACCGTGGCATGCACCTTCTACGTTGGAGCTGTCATCAACCAACAAATGATGCCGCCAACAGCTCCTGCGTATACGGATGCTGCGCATCGCTAAATAGCGCACTGGTCTCGCCACGCTCCAACACTTCGCCATCCTTCATCACAATCAGGTCATGAGCCAACGCCCGCACCACCGCCAGGTCATGGCTGATGAACAGGTAAGTCAGCCCGTGCTCTTCCTGCAGCCGCCGCAATAAAGCAACGATCTGCTTCTGCACCGTTCGATCCAGCGCCGAGGTCGGCTCATCGAGCAGAATCAAATCAGGCTTGAGCACCAGCGCCCGAGCGATGGCAATCCGTTGCCGCTGGCCACCGGAAAACTCGTGCGGATAGCGATGTCGGGTGGCCGGATCGAGACCGACTTCGCGCAGCACATCGATCACCGCCTGCTCACGCTCGGCAGCATTCAAGTCGCTGTGTACCTGCAAGCCCTCGGCAATGATCTGCTCCACACACAAGCGCGGGCTGAGGCTGCCGAACGGATCCTGAAACACCACTTGCAGGCGTTTGCGTAGCGGCCGCAGCTGCTTGCCGCTCAATTGCTCCAGCGCCTCACCGGCAAAGCGAATGCTGCCCTCGGCGTCGATCAGGCGCAAAATCGCCTGACCTAAGGTCGACTTGCCCGAGCCCGACTCGCCGACAATCCCCAGCGTTTTGCCGCGCTGCAGGTTCAGATCAATGCCCTTGACCGCCTGCAGCCAAGTCTTCGGTCGCAGCCAACCGCCGCCCAGGCGAAAACGCACATGCAGATCGCGCACCTGCAACAAGTCCTGCGCCACATCTCGACGCAGCGCTTCGCCCCCCGGCTCGGCGTTGAGCAATTCGATACTGTAGGGATGCTGCGGCGCACGGAACAGTTGCTCGCACGACGCCTGCTCGACGATCCGCCCACCGCGCATCACCGCCACCCGTTGCGCAATGGTGCGCACCAGATTCAGGTCATGACTGATGATCAGCAGCGCCATGCCCAGGCGCTGTTGCAGCTCTTTAAGCAGCAACAGAATCCTGCGCTGCACCGTCACGTCCAGCGCAGTGGTTGGTTCGTCTGCGATCAACAATTGCGGCTCGCAGGCCAGCGCCATGGCAATCATCACCCGCTGGCGTTGACCTCCGGAGAGTTGATGCGGATAGGCCTTGAGCCGTTCGCGCGGTTTCTGAATCCCCACCAGTTCGAGCAGTTCAAGAATCCGTTCACGGGCTTGCGCGCCCGCCAGGCCTTTGTGCAGCGCCAGGCTCTCGCCGAGTTGCCGTTCGATGGTGTGCAGCGGATTCAGCGAGCTCATCGGCTCCTGAAAAATCATCGCGATACGGTTGCCCCGTAACTGACGCAGATAGCGCTCATGCACGCCGAGCAGCTCCTCCCCGGCATAACGAATGCTGCCGTCGATCCGCGTGATGTTCGGGTCAAGCAATTGCAGGATGCTGTGAGCGGTCACCGATTTGCCGGAGCCAGACTCCCCGACCAGGGCCAGGCATTCGCCCGGACGAATATCGAGGTCGATGCCATGCACCACAGGCTGGCCGTTGAATGCCACACGCAGGTCGCGGATTTCAATCAGGTTATCGCTCATCTCAAGCCCTCGGATCATAAGCATCTCGGCAGGCCTCACCGATGAACACCAATAGAGAAAGAATCAGCGCCAGGGCAAAAAACGCCGTCAGCCCCAACCACGGCGCTTGCAGATTGCTCTTGCCCTGACCGATCAATTCGCCCAATGAAGCGCTGCCGGCGGGCATGCCGAAACCGAGAAAATCCAGCGCCGACAAGGTCGCGATCGCCCCGGTGAGAATGAACGGCAGATAGGTCAGGGTCGCGCTCATGGCGTTGGGCAGGATGTGCCGGCAGATCACCTGCACATCGCCAACCCCCAGCGCCCGCGCGGCTTTCACGTATTCCAGACCGCGGCTGCGCAGGAACTCGGCGCGCACTACATCGACCAGACTCAGCCAGGAAAACAGCGCCATGATCCCCAGCAACCACCAGAAATTCGGCTCGACGAACCCGGACAGAATAATCAGCAGATACAACACCGGCAGCCCCGACCACACTTCCAGCAACCGCTGCCCGAGCAGATCGACCCAGCCACCGTAATAGCCTTGCAAGGCACCGGCCGCAATGCCGATCAGCGCACTGGCGGCGGTCAGCGCCAGGGCAAACAGCAGCGACACCCGCGTACCGAAGATCACCCGCGCCAGCACATCCCGCGCCTGATCGTCGGTGCCCAGCCAGTTCTCGCCGCTCGGTGGACTCGGTGCCGGTTCAGTCAGGTCGTAATTCACCGTATCGAAACCGAACGGGATCGGCGCAAACCATATCCGCCCGCCCTGCCCCTCGATCAGTTGCCGCACCTGCGCGCTGCGATAGTCCGGCTGGAACGGCAATTCGCCGCCGAAATCCTGCTCGGTGTAGCGCTTGAACGCCGGGAAATACCACTGGCCCTGATACTCGACCAGCAGCGGTTTGTCATTGGCGATCAACTCGCCGCCCAGGCTCAGGCCGAACAACAGCAGAAACAGCCACAGCGACCACCAGCCACGTCGATGTGCCTTGAATCGCGTCCAACGGCGCTGTCCTATGGGAGATAAGGTCAACATCAGGCAGTCCTCGCGGTGAAGTCGATGCGCGGGTCGACCAGCGTGTAGCACAGGTCGCCGAGGAGTTTTATCAGCAGGCCGAACAGGGTGAAGATGAACAGCGAACCGAACACCACCGGGTAATCGCGGGACACCGCCGCTTCGTAACTCAGGCGACCGAGGCCATCCAGCGAGAAGATCACTTCGATCAGCAGCGAGCCGCCGAAAAATACCGTCACCAGTGCCTGAGGCAGGCCGGCCACCACCAGCAGCATCGCGTTGCGAAACACATGGCCGTACAGCACCTGACGTTCACTCAGGCCCTTGGCCCGCGCCGTCACCACATACAGCCGCGAGATCTCGTTGAGAAAGCTGTTTTTGGTGAGGATGGTCAGCGTGGCGAATCCACCGATGACCAGCGCGGTGACCGGCAACACCAGATGCCAGAAGTAGTCCGCGACCTTGGCCCACGGCGACAGCTCGGCGAAGTTGTCGGAGACCAGTCCGCGTACCGGAAACCAGTCCAGCGCGCTGCCGCCGGCAAACACGATGATCAGCAGCAGTGCGAACAGAAAACCCGGCATCGCGTAGCCGATGATGATCGCCACGCTGCTCCAGACATCGAACGCCGAACCGTTGTGCACGGCCTTGCGGATGCCCAGCGGAATCGACACCAGATAAGTGATCAACGTGGCCCACAAGCCCAGCGACAAGGTCACCGGCAGCTTCTGCCAGATCAGTTCGGTCACGCTGGCACCACGGAAAAAGCTCTGGCCGAAATCCAGCTGCGCGTAGCTTTTGAGCATCAACCACAGGCGCTCACCGGCCGGTTTATCGAAGCCGTACTGACGCTCGATGTCGGCCACCAGTTTCGGGTCGAGCCCCCGGGTGGCGCGGGATTCGCCACCGATGGTTTCAACATGACCACCGCCCACCGCCGCGCCGACACCAATGCCCTGCAACCGGGCAATCGCCTGTTCCACCGGGCCACCCGGCGCGGCCTGCACGATGACGAAGTTGACCAGCAGAATGGCGAGCAACGTCGGCACGATCAGCAGCAGACGCCGCAGGCTATAACCCAACATGGGCGTACTCCTTTTGCTGTTGCTGCATCTGCGTGGCGGTCAGCGCGGTCGGGCTGATTTCCCACCAGGTATCGAGTCCGGCGTCATACAACGGCGCCGTCGCCGGGCGGCCGAAACGGTTCCACCACACCGTGGAAATCCCCGGTGGGTAGTAATTGGGGATCCAGTAATAGCCCCACTGCAACACCCGATCCAGGGCATGGGCATGGCGCAGCAGGCTTTCGCGGTTGTCGGCCTGCACCAGCCCCTCGAGCAGGGCATCGACGGCCGGATCGCGCAGCACCATGTAGTTGTTCGAGCCGGGATCGTCGGCGCCGTCGGAGCCGAAGTAATTGAACATCTCGCGCCCCGGCGCCTGGCTCACCGGGTAGCCGACCACGATCATGTCGTAGTCGCGATTGCGCACGCGGTTGGTGTACTGCGCGGTGTCGACCTGGCGGATATCGAAGCCGATGCCGATCTGCGCCAGGTTGCGCTTGAACGGCAGCAGCAGCCGTTCAAAGCCCTTCTGGCCGTTGAGAAAAGTGAACTGCAGCGGCTCGCCATTGGCATTCACCAACTGATCACCACGGGGTTTCCAGCCGGCGGCTTCCAGCAGCTTCAAGGCCTGCAACTGCTCGGCGCGGATGTTGCCGCTGCCGTCGGTTTTCGGCGCTTCGAAGACCTCGGTGAACACCTCGTCGGGGATTTTGCCGCGCCACGGTTCGAGGATTTTCAGTTCCTCGGCGTCCGGCAACTCGGTGGCGGCCAATGCGCTGTGCGAGAAGTAACTGCGCTGGCGCAGGTACATGCTGCGCATCATTTGCCGATTGCTCCATTCGAAATCCCAGAGCAAGGCGATCGCCTGCCGCACCCGACGATCCTGAAACATCGGTTTTTGCAGGTTGAACACGAAACCCTGCGAACCTTGCGCAGCACCCGGCGCCAGATGTTCGCGAAGCAATTTGCCCTGCTCCAGCGCCGCGCCGGCATAGCCGATGGTGTAACTGGTCGCGGAAAACTCGCGGTTGTAATCGAAGCCACCGGCCTTGAGCACTTGCCGGGAAACATCGGTGTCGGCGAAGAACTCCACGCTCAAGTGATCGAAGTTATAGAGGCCGCGAGTGATCGGCAGGTCCTTGGCCCACCAGTCGGCAACGCGCTGAAATTTCACGCTGCGCCCGGCATCCACCGCGCTGATCCGGTACGGGCCGCTGCCCGGCGGGATCTCGAAACCGGCGCCCTCGGCGAAGTTGCGCGTACGCCACCAATGTTCGGGCAGCACCGGCAGCGTCGCCAGATCCAGCGGCAAGGTGCGGCTGTCGTTGTTCTTGAAATTGAAGCGCACTTGCGTTGGCGACTCCACCACTACGTCGGCGACGTCACGAAACTGCTGGCGATATTTGAGGCTGCCCTGAGTGGTGAACAGCTCGAAGGTGTAACGCACGTCTTCGGCAGTGATTGGCGTGCCGTCGTCGAACCGGGCCTTGGGATTGAGGTAGAAGCGCAGCCAGCGACGATCCGCATCCAGTTCCATCTGCTGCGCCACCAGGCCGTAGACGCTATAGGGTTCATCCTTGCTGCGATAGGCCAGCGGCGCGTAGAGCCAGCCGTCGATGTCGGCGACGCCGGTGCCTTTGTCGATGTACGGAATCAGGTGATCGAACGGGCCGCTTTCCAGTGAGGAGCGGCGCAGTGCCCCGCCCTTGGGGGCGTTGGGGTTGGCGTAGGCCAGGTGTTGAAAGTCCGGGGCGTATTTGGGGGCTTCGCCGTAGACCGTTAACGCGGGTTGCGGGGCGGCCCAACTGAATGGGCTTGAGAGCGCAAAAGCGCTGAGCAGAATGAGCCTGGATAGCATTGGCAGATCCTTTCACAAGGTGTTGCTACTGGCCTCTTCGCGAGCAAGCCCGCTCCCACAAGGAAGTTGTGCTCACCGCTGTTCCCCTGTGGGAGCGGGCTTGCTCGCGAAGGCGCCAGTACAGTCACCAAACATCCTGCCTACCTGTGATGTGCAACAGGCCGGCGATTTTTATAGGGCAGGCTTAGATCAATAAGTGACTAAAACCCGCCGCCTCTGGGCATTCTCAGAACTTGTAATTGACCCGCGTGTACAACGTCCGCCCGAACGGGTCGCCGTATTTCGGGTCGTAGCCGCTCTGGAAGGTGTAGGTCTGGTTGCTGAACGGTGGCTCGCGGTCGAACAGGTTCTTCGCGCCGAGGGTCACGCTCAGGGTTTTGCGCCAGGTGTAGGTGCCGGCCAGATCCCAGACGTTGTACGAGCCGACGTAATCGTGGGTCTCGCGGTCGGAGTCGTGGTAACCGCTGGTGTAGCGGTTGGTCAGGGCGATACCGTAGGGGCCGTAGTTCCAGCTGCCGGTCAGGCTGTGGCGCCAACGGGCCACGGCGCCGGCCGAGGAAAAGTCGCCACCACGGAAATCGCCGAGCTTGTCGATGTAGTCGCCCTTGAGCTGCTGCTGGTACTCGTAACGGCTGACATAGGTGCCTTGCAGGCCAATGCCGAAGTTGCCGTACGGGGTGCTCGGCAAGCGGTAGTCGAAACTGACGTCGACGCCATTGGTCTTGATCTTGCCGAGGTTGGCCAGGCCGGTAACGATGTGATCAATGGAGCCGTCCGGCTTGCGCACCAGACGATCCGGATACAGCTCCGGGTTTTCGAACACCGCCGATTCGGGGAATTCGGCGATCTGGTTGGCGATGTTGATCCACCAGAAATCCAGCCCGGTGGTCAGACGTTCGAACGGCTGATAGACGAAACCGAGGGTGACGTTGCGCGCGGTTTCCGGACTGAGGTCGGTGTTGCCACCGGTTCTGCTGTAGAACTGCTGGGCGCAATCACGGTTGGCGATCCCGCCGTTGCTCGGATTGCCACCGGCGCACAGCCGTGGGTCGTTGTAGTTGGCGACAGTGAAGGTGGTGAAATTGGGGTTGTACAACTCGTACAACGACGGCGCGCGAAAACCTTCACTGTAGGCGCCGCGCACCACCAGTTCCTTGAACGGCTGGAAGCGGAACGAGTACTTCGGGTTGGTGGTGCTGCCGAAGTCGCTGTACTTGTCGTGGCGCACGGCGGCGGACAATTCGAGGCTGTCGAGCACTGGCACGTTGACCTCGGCGTACTGCGCCGAGACGCTGCGATCCCCGGCGACGCTGGCATTCGGGTCGACACCCAGGCTCTGCACATCGGCGGCGAACTGGGCGAAGTCCTGATGGAAATCTTCCTTGCGGTATTCGCCACCCAGCGCCAGTGCCGAAGGGCCGGCGCCGAACCAGTCACCGATCTCGCGACTGACACGTCCATCAATCGCCTTCACCCGCCCCACTGCCGTCGAGTAATCGCCGTCCACCGCATTGGCCGCTAGCAGCGCCTGCCCGGCAGCGGTCTGCGCGCCAAACGGGTTGATGATGCCGTTGGCAATACCGGCGCTGACGGCGCGGTCATTGACGTAGCCGGCCTCGATGCTATTGACCACTTTGTTCTGGTTGTACGACGCACCGACGTTGTAGTCCCAACCCACCACGCTGCCGTCGAAACTCAACAGCAAACGCTGGCCGGTGTTGTCGTCTTCGTGCTGGCGCGCGCCTACGGCGGTTTCGCGCCAGTTCACATCCACCGGTTGCGTCGGGTCGAGGGCGAAACCGTTGGGGCCGGGGGTAATGCCGTTACCGGGATAGAACGTCGTGCCGGGATTGACCTGATTGCCCATCAGCGTACCGGGGCCGATCTGCGTGCGGTTTTCGTTACGTGCCCAGAAGTATTCGAGGCTGACGTTGTGATCATCCGTGAGCTTGCCGGTGGCTTTGGCGAAAGCCGAGGTCTTCTCGGTTTCCGGCACCAGATCGAGGTAGTTCCACAGGCTCTGGCGGCAGATGCCATTGCGCGCCAGCAACCCCGGCGCATTGCAACCGGAACTGGCCAGTGGATTGGTGGCATTGCTGCCCTGACTCCAGTTGGCCGGTGATGCGGTACCCGAGGTGTAATCGAGGCCACGTCCCGGCTGATAGTTGTAGGTGTAGCCACGATCCTCGGCAGCCAGTCGTTGCTGCTTGTCATGACTGACCACGCCAAACACGTTGAAACGGTCATCCTGCAAATCACCGAAGCCCCAGCTACCGCTGAAGTTACGACTTTCACCACCGCCGGCATGGGTCGGCGTGTCGTAGTTGGTGCTCAGTTGGCCTTCGGTGAGACTGGTCTTGGTGATGAAGTTGATCACCCCGCCGATCGCATCGGTGCCGTACAACGCCGAAGCGCCGTCACGCAGGACTTCGACGCGATCAATGGCGGCGAACGGAATGGTGTTCAGGTCAACCCCGGAGCCATTGATCGCATTGGTCGCGTTGTTACTCAGCCGCCGGCCATTGAGCAGTACCAGCGTCTTGTTCGGGCCGATGCCGCGCAAATCGGCATACGACGCCCCGCCGCTGCTCGAACCCACCGAACGACCGGAGCCGACCGAGGACTGGTTGGCGGAAATCCGGCTGACCAGTTCTTCGGTGGTGCTCACCCCCTGCTCGCGCAGTTCTTCAACTCGCAGAATGGTGACCGGCACCGCGGTTTCCGCATCGACCCGGCGAATCGCCGTGCCGGTGACTTCTACCCGTTGCAACTGGGTCGTGGGTTCGTCGCTAGCGACTGCCTGCAAAGTATTGATCGCCAGCAGCAAGGCCAGGCTCAAACGGGATCTAACGGGTGAAAAATGGATCATGAACAGCCATCCCTGCGTTTTGGTTTATGCAGGGATGTGCAATGGACAGCAGGGTTTTATAGAGCCCGATTTAGACCGTTGGGTGATGAGGTTATGCAAAAAATGGCAGGTGTGGATCAAGCCAGCTCCATCTCCCTCAGCAACCGTGTATCCAGCCCGAATCGCTCCTGGGAAACCATCCTGAACTGCCCCTCCGCCAACTCGCAGCTCACCAGCAGATTCCACGAGTGCCGGGTTGCCGCCGAGGGGATCAGTACAAACGGATGCTCTGCCAATAACGCATCGGCGAACAATTGTTGATTGGGGGAAGGCTTGGCGGGGCTCAACCAATATGGATTCGGCACATCCTCCGGCTGGACGATTTTCACTTTTGCTTCGCTGACGACCTCAAAACACGTGAGCACATAAGGTTCACTGTCCAGCGCATCAAAGCTGTGATTGGCTGCCACCTCCAGAATGGCCGACGACGGATCGACTGATGCATAAACGACTCGCCGCCCAGGTATGTTCCATCGGCCACCATTGAGATTCGAACCCATCCCGCTGTCCCACGTCCCGCCATAAACCTCGGGGTCCAGCCGCCAGGCATACCAGTGCTCGTCCCAGGGCAAGGGATTCATGTGTAAACCCCGTATATCAGTTGCCCCAGATACTGCTCCACCATCTGAAACCCCAGTGAATGCCGAATAAACTCCACCGGTACGCGACCGTTCAGGTAGGTGCTGGGCTTGCGCAGCCACTCCTCGGCCCGTGACTGCCTCCCGAAGGCGCGAGTGGCCTTTTCCAGCACCAACGCATATTGGTAGGCGACGACGCTCTGATGCGGGTCAAGCCGTACCGTTTTACCTTCCTTCAGTAACCGGCGTACGGTGCCGACCGACTTGCCGGTGATGCGTTTGACCATGTCGCCTTGCAGATAAAGCTCAGAGGTTGAAAGCATGTTGACGACATCGTTCAGCTCAAAACCTTCGTCGGTCAGGTCAACGATCAGAAAGGCATCGTCACCTATGTTCCGGCCATTCACGAGCAAGTCGACAGGTCTGCCCTCGGCCCTCTTCACCCCCGTCAGCCGGGGTACCTTGACGCTGGGCATCGTGACCTCCTCCATGGGGCATCTGGCACGATCGGTGCGCCAGTGAAGGCGATGGGAATAAGCAGGCGTTTCGTATTCGAGGTGGGGAGTTCGCATAATCCATCCGTTATCAGAGGCCTGAGCGTCCAAGCCGTTTACGACTTCAATGTCATGTCCGATGCTATAGATCGCGCTTCCGACGACCAACCTGAGAATGTCGTCGGAAATATCCCCGTTTCTGCGAAATCCAGACCTGTTTCCGTAGGACATTACCCACGAATACCGCGCACTCAACTGCCGAAGTGATAACTCACATCCAGCCACCACTGCCGCCCGTACGGGTCATAGTTACCGGTCGGGTAATACGGCCAGCCAGCCGAGTCATCGTGTTTGATCTGGTTGAGCACGTTGTTCACGGTCAGGCCGACGCTGGCGCGGTCATTGAGTTTGTATCGCGCACTGGCGTTGAACACCGTCCACGGCGACAGGCGCCCGTCACCCGCGCCGTTGGTCACCGACCCATAGCGAATGCCCATCAGCGTCGCCGTGGCCTTCTGGTAATCCCAGGTCAGGCTGGCGTTGACCTTGCTGCGCCAGTCGTAGTTGGTGCGTGAGGTGCGCCAGTCCTGAGTCGGCGCTTCGTCGGATTCCTTGTAGAAATGCGAAAGCACCAGGGTATAGCCCAGCGCCGAACTGAACGCGCCGTACTGCCCGGCGCCCCAGCGGATGTTGCTCTTGAAGTCCAGACCGCTGACCCGCTCGCTGGCGGCGTTAATCGCATTGACCCGCACTCGTTGCAACTGATTCGGATCGATGGCGGCATTCCCCGGATTGCGGTCGATGCGCGCCAGGGTCGACTGGCAGTTGGCCGAGTTGATGTCCTGGGTGCCGTTGCGGCATTCGTTCTCTTGCTGCAACAGGCGATTTTCGTCGACGGTGGTCAGCAGGTCGTCGATCTCGACCCGCCAGAAATCGGTGGAGAAATCGAAATTGCGCGACGGCGACCAGACAAACCCATAGGTCCAGGATTTGCCGCGCTCGGACTCAAGATCCGGGGTGCCGCTCTGGGTGTAGTCGACCCGCCCACGATCACACGCGCCCTGCACGCCCTGGCTGCAACCGTAGTAGTCGATCTGCGCCGGGTAGTAACCGTTGCTGTCGGACTGGTAGATGTAGTTCAGGTCCGGCGCGCGGAAACTGGTGCCGTAACTGCCGCGCAGCAAAAGACTGGTGATCGGGCGCCATTCGAGGCCGAGGTTATAGGTTTTCTGCTGCTCGCTGCGGCCGCTGAATTTGTATTGGTCCCAACGCCCGGCGGCGGTGGCCAGCACGGTGTCGGTGACCGGAATACTGAACTCGCCGCCCGCCGCGTAGCGCTTGCGCGAACCGCCGGAGCTTTGCGCCGGGCTCACGCCATAAAAGGTGCCGTTATTCAGAGCGTCATCCGGGTCGACGCGATATTCCTGCTTGCCCGCTTCCAGCACGCCGGCGAATCCGACCGGGCCGGCCGGCAGGTCAAACAAGTCGCCATTGATCGAGGCGTTGTAGCTGGTGGAAACCGACTTGCTGCGCTGGGTCAGGTTGCTGCGAAACTGCTCCCACTCTTGTGGCGTCAGCGGGCGATCGAGGCGCGAGGCGTCCGGGGCGAACACCGGATAACCGCCACTCACGCCCAATTGCGGGCCGAGGTAGAAATCCTGAATCGATGACAGCGGCGTGTAGCGCGTGGTTCTGACGCTGCGATATTCCGAACGGTTGGCCGCCAGATCGTAGCTCCAGCCGGTGTCGGCGATCTTGTCCGAGAGGCCGAGGGTGCCGGTCCATGAAGTGTCGGTCCACTTGCTGTTGTTGCTGGTGCGACCACCGATTTCCTCTTCACCGTAACGGCGATACCAGCGCTCGAGATTGCCGCTGTTCTGGTTGATGAAGTCCGGCGAAGTAAAAGTCGGGCCACGGGTGTTGTTCTGGATGTGATCGAGGCCATACATCAAGTCGGCAAACACCTGACCGCTGTCGCTGAAGTGCCAGGTGCCGCGGGTGTAGCCGTCGTAGTTTTCCTTTTGCGTCTGGATCGTCCAGTAATCGTTGTACATCTGATCGGTGCGGCAACGACCCGCGTTGTTCAGCAGCTTGTTATCGAAAGTGCCTTGATAGGCGCCGCAACCGGGGCCGAGGTAGCGGTTGTTGCTCAGGTCGCGACGGTAACCGACATCCGCCAGCGGGCCGCTCTGCATGAAGCCGCGATCGTCGGCCCAGATCGGATCGCGGTTGGTCAGCTCCAGGCCGAACAAGCCGTCGAAGTCACCCCAACTGCCACCGCCGCTGATTTGCAGGCGCTGATTGTTGCCACCGTCGCGCTCGCTGGTGCCGCCCTTGAGATTGACGTCGATGCCATTGATCTGCTTCTTGAGGATGATGTTGACCACGCCGGCAATTGCGTCCGAACCGTAGATCGCCGAGGCGCCGCTGCTGAGAATTTCGATACGGTCGATGACTGCCGAGGGAATGTTCGCCAGGTTGGTGAAGTTGACCTTGCCATCGTATGGCGTCGGGTAATCGGCGACGCGCCGGCCGTTGATCAGCACCAGCGTGTGATTGGGGCCGAGGCCACGCAGGTTGATCGCGCTGGCTGCCGGCTGCCAGGTGTTGCCGTAGTCCTCGCCCTGGGTCATGCCGGTGTTTTGCGTCTGCGTTGCCAAGGCGTCGTAGACGTTCTTGTAGCCGCGCGCTTCCATCTCTTCATGGGTGATGACGTTGACCGGGGTCGCGCCATCGCTCTGCGCACGGGCGATTCGCGAGCCGGTGACGGTGACTTTTTCCATGCGGTAATCGGCGCTTGTGGCCGGGGCCACGGCACTGACTTTGGCCGCCACTGGCGTGCTCGCTGCGCCTTCGCGCACGCTCAGGCCCTGGGCACTTTGCTCGACTTGCAGGCCGCTGCCGAGCAAGGCCTTCTCGACGGCCTGACGCCCGCCCAACGCTCCGCGCACCGCACTGCTGCGTTTGCCTTGCACCAGATTCTGGCTGAAGGAAATCGGTACGCCGGTCTGGCGTGAGATGTCCAGCAAGACCTCATCCAACGGGCCGCTGGCGATGTCGAAGGTGTAGACCTGGGCCGCAGAATCCTGCGCATACACCGCGATCGGCCCTAGCCCCATCGCCAGTGCGGCGGCGAGGGTCAGGCGCGGTAATTGTTGTTTGAATGAAATCATCAAGGGCTTCCCTGTTGAAGGCGTCTGCAGGGAATGAGCAGCGGGCCGGCGCTTTTTATAGGGCGGCGATTAGGCCAAGAAGTTATGACGCTATAACCGCGCGCCGATGCTGACCCAATAGGGGTTGTGCCAAGTGACGCGGATCGGCAGCGAGCGCTCCAGCAGTTGCAGGGTGCGGTCACTGTCATCGAGCGGATAGAGGCCGCTCAGGCGCAGATCGGCCACTTCGGGACTCAGGTGCAAAATGCCCCGGCGGTAGCGGCGCAGGCTGTCGATCACTTCACTCAGCGGCCGGTCGCGCACTTCCAGGCGACCTTGCACCCATGCGCTTTCCTGACCGTTGCTGCGTTCGAGGGCGAGAATGTCCTGGGCGTTGAACAGCAGACTTTCCCCCGCCTCCACCACTTGCCGCGCACCGCCGGCGGTGACCACTTCGACCTGCGAATGCAGCATCACCAGCCGCGTAGAATCGTCGCCCTGTTGCACCAGAAATTTCGTCCCTAGCGCCCGCATCCGCCCATGTTCGGTCTCTACCACGAACGGCCGCGCGGGATCCTTGGCGACGTCCACCAGCAACTCACCCGAGCGCAACGCCAGCAAGCGTTGAGTCGCATCGAATCGCGCCACCACCCGCGTCCGCGCATTCAGGCTCAGCGCACTGCCATCCTCCAGGGTGAAATCGCGTCGCTCGCCGGTGCCGGTCGCCAACTCCCCCGCTTCCGGCAGCCAGCCATAGCGGCGCCCGAGCAACCCGGCCAGCACCGCGACACCGAGCACGCTCAAGCTGCCACTGACAAAGCGCCGCCGGCTCGACGGCGCATTCAGGCTGTGCAGCAAACTGTTGCGTGGCAGCCCGCGCAAGTTCGGGTTGCGCAGCAGGTTAAGGCCGCCGCCCATTTGTTCGATGATCCGCTGGTGCCTCGGGTCAGCCGCGCGCCACGCTTCGAACGCCGCACGCTCGCCAGCGCTGGCCTCGCCGGACTGCAACAGCGCCATCCACTGCGCCGCCTCGTCGATCACCGCTTCGTCCGGCCTCATGCCTGCATCGCCTGATAGCAACGCTTGAAGGCCTCGACCATGTACTGCTGCACCCGGCTGGTGGAAACCCCCAGCCGTTCGCCGATTTCGCTGTAGGTCAAACCGTCGAGCTGATGGTAGAGAAACGCGGCTTTGGCCTTGGCCGACAAGCCATTGAGCAAGCGATCGACCGCCAGTAACGCCTCGATCACCAGTGCGCGTTCTTCCGGTGATGGATGCACCGGTTCCGGCGCCAGCGCCAGGCTTTCCAGATAGGCGCGTTCCAGGTCCTGGCGGCGCCAGCCTTCATAGACCAGCCGCCGGGCGATGGTGGTCAGCAACGCCCGGGGTTCACGAATGGCGCTCGGGTCCGGCAGGGCCAGCACCCGTAAAAAGGTTTCCGAGGCGATGTCCTGTGCGCTGTGCGGGCAACCCAGCGTGCGGCCAACGGCAGCGCACAGCCAGCGATAGTCCTTTTGGAACATGTGCCCAATCATCCGGTAATGCGGGTTTTGAACATCCCCCATGCCTTGCTCCCTGAAACGGGTCCCACCCGCTGCGAAAAACCATCGTTCTGCCGGGATCGTCCGGCTCTTGATCAGGCGCGACTGTGCAATAGCGTTGCGGACATTTGAAGTAATTAAAAATCAGGATAAGCAAACCTTTGAGAATAAGGCGCTCCGTCGCCGCAGAAATATTGACTGACACAACGTTGACCCCGATCAGTTGCCAGCGCTGAAGCACTGACTAATCTGCGCGCTCCATCGAACGCCAAGGACGGCTCACCGGGAGCCCGCGGCTATCCCTTCAAGGAAGAAAACCATGCGATCACTGAAGATTATTCTGCTGTCATCGGCCTTCAACGGCCTGACCCAACGTGCCTGGCTGGAACTGCGTCAGGCCGGGCACTCGCCCAGCGTCGTGGTGTTCACCGACGAGGCGTCGGTGTGCGAACAGATCGAACACAGCGGCGCCGATCTGGTGATCTGCCCGTTCCTCAAGGACCGCGTACCGCAGGCGCTGTGGAGCAATGCACGGCGCCCGGTGGTGATCATCCACCCGGGCATCGTCGGCGATCGTGGCGCCAGCGCGCTGGACTGGGCGATCACCAACGAACTCACACGCTGGGGCGTGACCGCGCTGCAAGCGGTGGAAGAAATGGACGCCGGCCCGGTCTGGGCCACCTGCGAATTCAATCTGCCGTCGGGCTTGCGCAAGTCCGAGCTGTACAACGGTCGGGTCAGCGATGCGGCGATTCGCTGCATTCGCGAAGTGGTCGACAAATTCATCGACGGCGTGCAACCGGTGGCGCTGGATTACACCGACCCCAAAGTACGCGGCCGCTTGCAGCCGAACATGAAGCAGGATGACCGCACCTTCAGCTGGCACGACTGCTCGCGCTTCATCAAACGCTGCATCGACGCCGCGGACGGCCAGCCCGGGGTCCTGGCGAGTCTGGCCGGCGGGCAGTATTACGTGTACGACGCGCACCTTGATCAGCGCACTGGCATTCCCGGCAAAATCCTCGCGGTGCATGACGACGCGGTGCTGGTGGCGACCGGCGATCACAGCCTGTGGATCGGCTCGCTGCGGCGCAAACCACTGCCCGGCGAAGAGACCTTCAAGCAACCGGCGCGGCATGTGCTGGCCGGGCAACTGGAGGGTGTGCCGACCCTCGACTGGTCGATCGCCAGCGAGCCGTTCAACAACGAGCCGTATCAGCCGATCCGCTACCGCGAATCCGGGCATGTCGGGGAGCTGACGTTCGAGTTCTACAACGGTGCGATGAGCACCGAACAGTGCCAGCGCATGGTTGAAGCGCTGCGCTGGGCCAAGTCCCGTGACACCCGCGTGCTGTTGATCAAGGGCGGGCGCGGCAGCTTCTCCAACGGCGTGCACCTGAACGTGATCCAGGCGGCGCAGGACCCCGGCGCTGAAGCCTGGGCGAATATTCAGGCGATCGACGATGTCTGCGCCGAACTGCTCAGCGCGCGGCAACTGGTGGTCAGCGGCGTGACCGGCAATGCCGGAGCAGGCGGCGTGATGCTGGCACTGGCCGCCGATATCGTGTTCGCCCGCGCCGACATCGTGCTCAATCCGCATTACAAGAGCATGGGCCTGTATGGCTCGGAATACTGGACCTACAGCCTGCCGCGCGCCGTCGGCCCGGCGATGGCCGAGCAACTGACCCAGGCCTGCCTCCCGGTCAGTGCCACGCAGGCGCTGCAACTGGGCATGGTCCAGGAAATCGGCCCGCGCTGCCCGGATGAGTTTTCCTTGTGGTTGCTGCAACGGGCCAACGCGGCACTGACCGACCCGACCTACGCTGCCGTGCGCGAGCGCAAGTTGCGGGTTGATCAGGTGCTGATCCAGCAATGTCGGGAAAGCGAACTGCAAGAGATGCAGGAAGACATGCTCTACAACCGCAACCAGTTTGCCGAGAAGTGCAGCCACTTCGTCTACAAGCGCAAAGCCTGCGGCACGCCGGCGCGATTGGTCGAGGAATGGGCGCGGGTGCGTTCGATCGAGTTGGCCAGTTGATTTTGCGGTGACTGCCTTTCCCCTCACCCTAGCCCTCTCCCAAGGGAGAGGGAACTGACCAAAGTGTCTGGCGCCCCGCATCGACCTGAAATATCTCGGTCGATTATGGATTCAACGCTGATCGTTCA
Source organism: Pseudomonas sp. MWU12-3103b (assembly GCF_023100615.1). Lineage (NCBI taxonomy): Bacteria > Pseudomonadati > Pseudomonadota > Gammaproteobacteria > Pseudomonadales > Pseudomonadaceae > Pseudomonas > Pseudomonas sp. MWU12-3103b. The sequence goes on along the minus strand of NZ_JALMEY010000013.1, from coordinate 3,571 downwards.
AGTCGGTGTATTTCTTCAATATTCCCCAATCAGTCCCCTCTCCCTCCGGGAGAGGGTTAGGGTGAGGGGCTTTTGCCTTTACAATGCCCGCACCTCAGACATCGGCCCGCCCATGGACATCGACCTCGCCCGCACCTTTCTGGAAATCGTCCGTCACGGCAGCCTCGCGGCGGCGGCGCAGAAGTTGTTCGTCACGCAGACGGCGATCACCGCCCGGGTGCAGAAACTCGAAAGTCAGCTGGGCAGTACGCTGTTCGTGCGCAACCGCGCCGGGGCGAAACTGACCGCCAATGGCGAAGCCTTCGTGGTCTACGCCAATCAACTGGTGCAGACCTGGGAAGCCGCGCGGCGCGACCTGCCGTTGCTGGACGGCTATCACAACGTGCTGCACATCGGCGGCGAAGTCAGCCTGTGCAACCCGTTGATGCTCAGCTGGGCCGCCGAACTGCGCGAAAAGATCCCCGGCCACGCCCTGCGCATGGAAATCCGCGACGGTGAAAACCTGTTGCGCCAACTCGAACTCGGCGTGCTCGATGCTGCGCTCGTCTATCAGCCGGAATACTGGCCGGGCCTGCAGGTCGAGCAGGTGCTGGAAGAAAAACTGATTCTGGTGCGTGCACCGAACCGTCCGGATCCCTACGTCTACATCGACTGGGGGCCGGATTTCCGTCGTCAGCACGACGCCGCCCTGCCGGACAAGGCCAAAGCTGCGCTGAGTTTCAACCTCGGCCCGCTGGCCCTGCAATACATCCTCGAACATGGCGGTAGCGGCTACTTCCGTACCCGTGTGGTGCGCAGCTATCTGGAAACCGGCGCACTGGAAGCGGTCACCAAAGCCCCGGAATTCGGCTATCCAACCTATCTGGTGTATGCCCGCGAGCGCGACTCGGCGACGCTGCAACAGGCGTTCGATCTGCTGCGCCAGGTAATTGCCACCGATGACGACTGGTCGCAACGCTGGAACCCGCTGAGCTGAGTCGGCCGCTTTACACCGGAGCATGGCGCAACTGACCTCAAGGTCCGGCCTGCACAAACGGCCGGATCGGCTAATCTGCCGGGTATAACAACAATACCCACAGGTGAACGCAGTGAGGCAGACCACCGAGGCATTCCGCAGCCGCTATCGCGCGGCCATTCATCCGTTGTACAACCCGTGGCTGCACGGCGCCTTCGTGCTGCTGTTCGGCGTACTCGCGATCGGCGCCTTCTGGAGCAGCGCGCATCAGGTGCAGCCGCTGGAATGGCTGAGCGTGCCGCTGACCCTGCTGCTGTTCAACTTTGGCGTGTACATGGTTCATCGCCATCTCGGTCACCACAAAAAGACTTTTGCCAAGCTGTTCTATGCCCGACATGCCGGCGACCATCACAGCTTTTTCACCCCCGGCCACATGACGTATGACGGCGCCCGCGACTGGCGGGTGATTCTGTTTCCAGCCTGGCTGATCGTCGTGCATACACTGGTTTTCACCCTGCCGCTGTGGTGGCTGCTCGCGCAGCTCAACACCAATGTCGCCGGGCTGTTCGGCGGCTGCATGGTCTTGGGTTATCTGACCTACGAGGTGTTTCACGCCTGCGAGCATTTGCCACCGCACAACCTGCTGACCCGCCTGCCGTGGATCCGCCAGATGCGTCATCTGCACGAATTGCATCACCGCCGCGAGCGCATGCAGGAGCGCAATTTCAATATCGTTTTCCCGCTGATGGATTACCTGTTCGGCACCCTCTACTGGGAGCCGCAACCCGCCCCGTTGCGCTATTCGAGATCGCCCATGACCCGCATGCAGCACCAGATCGATATCGCCGGCGAACCGATCGCCGTGCTTCGCTACGCCGCCAGCGTCAACCACTGGCCCGAGTGGCACCCCTCGTCGCTGAAAATCGACGGTCCGCAAGGCCCGCTGCATGCCGGCGCGCGTTTCGAAGAAGACATTCATGCCGGCGGGCGCGCCGGCCATTTGCGCTGGGAGGTCACCGAATACCTGCCCGGTCGCCGTTGGTGCGCTCAGGCGCGGGGCGATCATGGCTTGTCGCTGTTGCTGACCTACGAGTGCGCGGCGCAAGACGACGGCACGCGGTTCGTGCGCACTCTGGATTATCAGTTCGAAGGGTTGGGCATGCGCCTGGCCAATCTGCTGCTGCTCAAGCGCCGCATCGAACGTGAATCGGCGACCTCGATGCAGGCCCTGCGCGACATGGCGCTCAGGCACCTGACGCTGACGGGGCACCTTTCATGAAGCGTCTGCTGTTATTGCTGGTGATCCTCGTCATCGCGTTTCTGCTGCTGATGCCGACCAAGGTGCAGCCGGTGGCGTGGAAACCGCCAGTGGCGCCGTCACTGAACGAAGGGGTCTACGCGGAAAACCAGCGGCTCAAGGCCGTCGAACAGGTTGGCCCGAGCGACATCGACGGCCCCGAAGCACTGCTGCTGGAGGGCGATTACCTGATCACTGGCCTGCATGACGGGCGACTGATCCGCACCAGCCTCGATGGCAAGGAGCGCAAGGTGCTGAGCGACACTGGCGGCCGGCCGCTGGGCCTGGCGCGGCATCCCAACGGTTTGCTGGTGATCGCCGACGCGGTCAAGGGCCTGCTCTCGCTCGATGCCCAGGGTCAGTTGATTCCGCTGACCACCGAGGCCAATGGCCTGCCTTTCGGTTTTACCGACGACGTGGCGATCGACAAGTCCGGGCACTACGCCTATTTCAGCGATGCCAGCAGCCGCTGGGGCTACGGCCATGACGGTGAGGCGATCATTGAACATGACGGTGACGGGCGCCTGCTGCGCTATGACTTTCAGACCGGCAAGACCAGTGTGCTGCTGGACAAACTGCAGTTTGCCAACGGCGTGACCCTCGGCCCGGATGACGCTTATGTGCTGGTCAACGAAACCGGCGCCTACCGCATCAGTCGTTACTGGCTGACGGGACCCAAGGCCGGTACCCATGACCTGTTCATCGACAACCTGCCCGGCCTGCCGGACAACCTCGCGTTCAATGGCAGCAACCGCTTCTGGGTCGCGCTGTACGCACCGCGCAGTGCCTTGCTCGATGGGACCGCCGGGCATCCGCTGGTGCGCAAGATGATCGTGCGCGCGCTGACGGTGCTGCCAAAACCGGTGGAGAAACGCGGGTTCGTCCTGGGGCTGGATCTTGAGGGCAAGGTGATCGCCAATCTGCAGGACGCCAGCAGCGGCAATTACTCGCCGATCACCACAGCGCGCGAGTATGGGGACTGGTTGTATTTGGGGTCGCTGAAGGCTACGCACATGGCGCGGCTGCCGTTGGCGGATGCATTGAAATGATGCATGGCAAATGTGGGAGCTGTAATTCCAATGTGGGAGCGAGCTTGCTCGCGAAAGCGGAGTGTCAGGCAACGATGATGTTGAATGGGCTGGCCTCTTCGCGAGCAAGCTCGCTCCCACAGGGGAACCGCATTCCAATGTGGGAGCGAGCTTGCTCGCGAAAGCGGAGTGTCAGGCAACGATAATGTTGAATGGGCTGGCCTCTTCGCGAGCAAGCCCGCTCCCACAGGGGAACCGCATTCCAATGTGGGAGCAAGCTTGCTCGCGAAA
>NZ_JALMEY010000012.1:0-219180 GCF_023100615.1 Pseudomonas sp. MWU12-3103b | reverse complement strand
ATTTTTACTTAGGCAGCGAACAATTTTGCACAGTTATTTTCGAATCAGAACACTAGAATAACCCCCATCTTCTTCGGAGCCAGAGCCTTTATGTCAAATCCGGTTGACGCCCAAGGGCTGTCAGATTTACCGCTGGAAGACTTGGTGGCCTGTCATGAGTGCGACCTGCTGATGTGCAAGCCCAAGCTTGCCCATGGCGAGAAAGCACTCTGCCCGCGCTGCGGTTACGAGTTGTACGCCCATCGCCATAATGTGGTGCAGCGCAGCCTTGCCTTGGTGATCGCAGCATTATTGCTGTACATCCCGGCAAACTTTTTACCCATCATGCAACTCAATATCCTCGGACAATCTTCGCAGGATACGGTCTGGAGCGGCGTGCTCGGCTTGTTCAATACGGACATGCAGGGCGTTTCGATCGTTGTATTCCTGTGCAGTATGGCTATTCCGTTGCTGAAGTTGCTGTGCCAGTTATTCGTTTTGCTGACGATTCGATTCAACGTCGGACGCAGTTACGGCTTATTGCTCTACCGCATTTATCACCACCTCAAAGACTGGGGAATGCTCGAGGTTTACCTCATGGGCGTCCTCGTGGCGATCGTCAAACTGGCGGACATGGCGGCCATCACCGTCGGCCTCGGTCTGGCGTGTTTCATCGGTTTGTTGTTGGTTCAGGTCTGGCTGGAAGTGGTGATGTCACCGCATCAGATCTGGCAGGCGTTATCAGGAGAGGATGCCCATGCGGGCGATTGATGCGGGCATTCTGATCTGTACCGAATGCCATGAATTGAACAAACAGGATGCGGACACCGACGAGCAGACCTGCACCCGCTGCGGTGCGCTGGTTCACGCTCGTCGCCCGAACAGTCTGGCCCGAACCTGGGCCCTGCTGATCACGGCTGCGATCATCTATATCCCGGCCAATGTGTTGCCGATCATGACGGTCAGTTCGCTGGGGCAGGGCGACCCGAGCACCATCATGTCCGGCGTGATCCAGTTGGTGCAGCACGGCATGATCCCGATTGCCGCCGTGGTGTTCATCGCCAGTATTCTGGTGCCGACCTTCAAACTGGTGGGCATCGCGCTGCTGCTGTTTTCGGTGCAGCGACGTCAGCCGTTGTCCGCGCGGCAGCGGATCTGGATGTACCGCTTCATCGAGTTCATCGGTCGTTGGTCGATGCTCGACATCTTTGTGATCGCCATTCTGGTGGCGGTCGTCAACTTCGGCCGGCTTGCCAGTGTCGAAGCCAACCTTGGCGCCATCGCCTTCGCCAGTGTGGTGATTCTGACGATGCTTGCCGCAGTAACTTTCGATCCCCGACTGATTTGGGATAACACGGAGTCGGACGACGACCATGACTGATTTGCCTGTAGCGAAAACCCGACCGGCCTCCAACTGGTCTGCCATTTGGGTACTGCCTCTGATTGCCCTGATCATCGGTGGCTGGCTCGGCTGGCGTGCCTATAACGAAACCGGCATCGAGATTCAGGTGCGTTTCGAAAGCGGTGAAGGCATCCAGGCCAACAAGACCGAAGTGGTCTACAAGGGCATGCCGGTGGGTAAGGTGAAGACGCTCAAACTTGATGACGAGGGCAACTCCAAAGGGGTGATTGCCACCGTCGAGATGAACAAGGACGTCGAGCAATACCTCAAGACCAGCACGCGCTTCTGGCTGGTGAAACCGAGCGTGACCCTGGCCGGCATCACCGGTCTGGAAACCCTGGTTTCAGGTAACTACGTGGCCATCAGTCCCGGTGAAGGCGAGCCGACCCGCAAGTTCAAGGCGCTGGCCGAAGAGCCGCCGCTATCGGACTCCAAGCCCGGCCTGCACCTGACGATCAAGGCCGATCGCCTCGGTTCGCTGAACCGCGGCAGTCCGGTGTTCTACAAGCAGATCAAAGTCGGTCAGATCAAAAGCTACGTGCTGTCTGAAGACCAGAGCACCGTTGAGCTCAAAGTGTTCATCGAGCCGACCTACGCCAAACTGGTGCGCAAACACACACGTTTCTGGAATGCCAGCGGCATCAGCATCGACGCCAACCTGTCCGGGGTGAAGGTACGCAGCGAATCTCTGGCGAGCATCGTCGCCGGCGGTATTGCCTTCGCCACTCCGGAGAATCGCAAGGACAGTCCGCCCACCGATCCAAGCCTGCCGTTCCGTCTCTATGAGGACTTCGACGCCGCCGCTGCCGGTATTCGGGTCAAGGTCAAACTCAGTGACTTCGAAGGCTTGCAGGCCGGCCGTACGCCGGTGATGTACAAAGGCATTCAGGTCGGCAACATGAAAGCGTTGAAAATCGATCCGGATCTGAACAGCGCCACGGCCGAGCTGACGCTGGATCCTCTGGCGGAAGACTATCTGGTCGAAGGCACGCAGTTCTGGGTGGTCAAACCGTCGATTTCCCTGGCCGGTATCACCGGGCTCGAAGCGTTGGTGAAAGGTAACTACATTGCCGTGCGTCCGGGCGACAAAGGTGCCGCGCCGAAACGCGAATTCGAGGCGCGGCCAAAAGCGCCGCCGCTGGATCTGCGTTCGCCGGGTCTGCATATGGTGCTGTTCACCGATGTTCTCGGTTCGATCGAAGTCGGCAGTCCGATTCTGTACAAACAGGTCAAGGTCGGTTCGGTACAGAGCTATCAGTTCTCCAAGACCAAAAAGCAAATCGTCATTGGCGTGCATATCGAGAAGGAATACGAAAGCCTGGTCAACGCGTCGACACGCTTCTGGAATGTCAGCGGCATCACCCTCACCGGTGGTCTTACGGGTGGTATTCAAGTGAAGAGCGAGTCGTTGCAGACGTTGATGGCCGGCGGTATCGCTTTCGAAACACCGCAAGCCAAGGCGCCGCTGCAAAAGCGTATTCCACGCTTCCGTCTGTTCGCCAACCATGATGAAGCCAACCAGAAAGGCACGCTGGTGACGATCAAGGTCGATCGCGCCGACGGTTTGCGCCCGGGCACACCGATTCGTTTCAAAGGCCTGGATGTCGGCAAGATTGAAGACGTCGATCTGACCGACGATCTGCAAGCCGTGATGATTACCGCGCGGATCACCGAAGTGCCGGAGCGCATTGCGCGGGTCGGCAGTCAGTTCTGGGTGGTCAAGCCGGAGTTGGGGTTGATCAAGACCCAGAACCTGGAAACCCTGGTCACCGGGCAGTATGTGGAAGTGCAGCCGGCGGCGAAAAATCTCGGCCCGCAGAAGAACTTCGTTGCGCTGGCCAGTCCGCCGGAAGTGAGCAAGCAGGAGGCTGGCTTGAGTCTGGTGTTGAGCGCCGCGCGCCGTGGCTCGCTGAAACCGGGTGTGCCCGTGACCTACCGCGAAATCACCGTGGGCAAGGTCACCGGTTATGAACTGGGCCAGACGGCTGACCGGGTGTTGGTGCACATTTTGATCGAACCGAAATACGCGCCGTTGGTGCGCAGCGGTACGCGGTTCTGGAACACCAGCGGCGTCGGTTTCGACATCGGCTTGTTCAATGGCCTGACGGTGCGCACGGAGTCGCTGGAGACGGCGATTCAGGGGGGGATTGCCTTCGCTACGCCGGACGGTGAGCGCATGGGCACCCCGGCACGGGCTGAGCAGACGTTCCCGTTGTTCGACAAGTTCGAGGATGAGTGGCTGACCTGGGCGCCGAAGATTTCGCTCGGTAAATAACCCGCCATTGATGTGGCGTCTGGAAGGACGCCTTCGCGGGCAAGCCTGCTCCCACAGGGTTTGTGTCGTATACAGAATGTGTATTCAACGCAAAAACCTGTGGGAGCTGGCTTGCCAGCGATGAGGTCCTCCTGATCAGCACAAACCCAAAGCCATAAAAAAGGGCCGCGATCCCAACAGATCGCGGCCCTTTTTTTTGCCTTCAGCTAAAGTCGATCAAACCTCATCCAGTTCCGGCTCATCGGCTTGCACATTGACGGTGGCCTTCACCACATCATGCCGGCGGATGTACTTCCAGTCCGCTTCATCGATGTAGATCCCCGCCGGGCCGCTACCGCCTTCCAGGTCGATGGCGACACTGGCGCAGACCTGCGGCTTCACACTCGCCAGAATCGGCACGAAGCCCAGTTGCAGGCTGGTTTCCAGCAGCGCGGCCTGGTTCTTCTCGTCGATGTCCGCCGCCTCGTCGAGGTAGTATGGCAGGCGCACGCGACCAGCGAGGTCGCGATCCATCAAGTGCAGCAACAAGTACATGTTGGTCAGCGCCTTGATGGTCATGGTCGTACCGTTGGAGGCCGCGCCGTCGATGTCGGTGTGAATCACTGGCTGGCCATTGACCTTGGTGATCTCGAACGCCAGTTCGAACAAGTCCTTGAGGCCGAGCTGGTTGTGGTTTGCCGCCACCAACCGTGCCAGGTATTCCTTGGCCTCTTCGTTCTTATTGTCCTGCTCCGCGCTTTGGCTCAGATCGAACACCGACAGGGTTTCGCCTTCTTCGTACTGGCCGGCGCTGTGGATGATCTGGTCGATGTGCTTGAGCGCTTCCTTGTTCGGCGCCAGGACGATGCGGAAGCTCTGCAGGTTGGACACCTGACGCTTGTTGATCTCGCGGTTGAACAGCGCCAGTTGGTGTTCGAGGCTGTCGTAGTCGCTGCGGATGTTGCGCAGGGTTCGGGCGATGTCGGTGACCGCCGCACGCCGCGCCTTGCCCAGCGTCAGGGCTTCATCGGTACGGTGCGCGTAAGCGTTGATCAGCAGCGACAGACGGCGCTCCATGTCGTCTTCGCTGTCGAACTTGGCCACACCTTTGAGGCGCACCTGCGCGTACAGCGCTTCGATCTGCCCGTCGGCGCGCAGCAAGCCTTGCCAGCTGTCCTGATAGTCATTGAGCAGCGGCAGCAGGTTGTCCATCGAATCGTCGACCGGATCCATGAACGGCGTACCGAACGGCAGGTCCGCCGGCAGCAGCTGACGGCGGCGCAGGGCGTCGTCGAGGGTGCGCTGCTTGGCTTCCATGTCGGCGATCTGCCGACCGACCAGTTGCAGCTTGGCCGACAGTTGCTGGACGCGCTCGGTGAACGCATCGCTGGAGCGCTTGAGTTCGTCCTGCGCCGCTTCCATCTGCGCCAACTGCTCAAGCTTGTCGCCTTCTTCGGCGCTCAGGGTCTGGGTGCGACGGAAATCTTCCAGGGCTTTCTGCGCATCCAGCACTTGCTGGTACAGCGCTTCGGTCTGGGTCTTGCTCGCGGCGCGGTCGGCGGCCACGGCTTGCTGAGTCTTGAGCTGCTTGAGTTCTTTCTCCAGACGCTCTTTCTGATCGCGCAGCGCGGCGCGGTCGGCCAGCGCTTGCAGAGCCGGCGGCTCGATGTGCGAGATGTCGATCGACAGCCCCGGCACTTCGAAACGCTCGCCCTTGAAGCCATCGAGGATCAGCTCGACCGATTTGACCCACTCGCCATCTTCGTCGAGGGTAATGCCGTGTTCGCCCAGCGGCAGGCTGAACAGCGCGCTGTTGAACAGGCGCATCAGGCGCTCGACGTCCTGCTGCGAGAACTCTTCGCGCAGGCGGGCATAGCTGTTGTTGTCGGCATGATCGAGTTGCTGCTTCACCGACTTCAGGCGTTTTTCCAGATCGCGCAGACGCTCTTCCAGATCCTCGGCGCTGAACTGCCGGGACTGTGCCAGCGCACCAGCCAGTTCGTCGTGCGCGTCCTTGGCCGCGAGCAGTTGTTGCTCCAGCACTTTGACGTCATCGACCAGCGCGAAGCGGTTCTTCAGCACCGACAACTCGCCGAGCCAACGCTGGATGCCGGAAATTTCCCGCTCCAGACGCATCAGTTCCTGGGTGCCACCGCGCTGATCGTTTTGCAGATCATCCTGTTCGCGACGGTAGTGCTCGGCCTGAATTGTCAGCTCTTCCTTGCGCGCCGTGGCGTAGTCCGACCAGGTGCCAAGCAACGAGTCGAGCAGCGGCGACAGGCGATGCAGCTTGCCGCGCAGCACGTCGCGCTGTTTCACGCCGTTGGCCAAGGCTTCGACCAGCGGGCCGGCAGCGACCAGCGAGTTGTAGTCCTGCTCCATCCGGCGCACATCGCGGAAGGCTTCTTCGCACGCGGCGATGTAGTCGACGCTGCCGGAACGCAGGCTGTGCTCGAAGGCATCGAGGAACAACTGCTTGAGCTTGGCCGCAGTGATTTCGCGCATGTGCAGCAGGTTGATGAACAGCGCACGGAAGGTCTTCAGGCTCTGCTCGCTGGTGGAGCGCAGCGGGATCAGGGTCAGGTCCAGCGGGATAGAGGTGTGCCCGCCCACCAGCAGACGACGCAGTTCGTCCGGCTTGAGTTCGTAGGCTTTCAGGCCTTCTTTCTCAAGGTTGCTGAACAGTTCTTTTTGACGCAGGCAAGTGTCGTTCTTCTGGTAATGCGCCAGATCGAGCTTGCCGGCGTAGGCGAAGAACTGGTGACCGAAACCACCACCCGGGCCGCGCCCGACCACGCCGATCACGTGTGGGCCGTGGGGCAGATTGACTTCGACGAGGATGTAGCTGGTGTCGGAAGCAAAGTAGAAGCGCCGCGATTGTTCCAGGCTGTACTTGCCGAAACTCATGTCCGACATGCGCGCCAGAATCGGGAACTGCAAGGCGTTGATCGAGGCGGATTTGCCGAGGTTGTTCGCGCCGTAAACCGATAGCGGTTCTTCCAGCGGGAACAGGCCGAGGCTGTAACCGGCGGTGTTCAAAAGGGCAAAGCGGCGGATGCCGTAGCGTTCCTGGCTCATGCGTCGGACTCCTGTTCTTCGGCAATGGCGCGGGCCAGTGCGTCTTCTTCGCTTTCTTCTTCGAATTCGGACAGATCAAGCGGATCGTCGGTCTCGAGGAATTTGGCTTCGGCTTCTTCGTCGATCAGCACCGGCGCCGGCAGCGGCAGCACGCTGTGTACGCTGGCCGCCAGATCGCGGTCCTGCTGCACCGACAGGCACACATCGAGGAATCGGTGCATCGGCGGCAGGAAACGGTACACGCCGTTTTCTTCGCCGGCGAAACCGAGCTGGGTCATGCGACGCATGATTTTTTCTTCAAGTTCTTCGACGGTCTGCACTTCGGCCTGGATGAACAGGTCGCGGTATTTATCCAGCAACGACGGCAGCTCTTCACGGCCGAGGCTGCCGCCGTCGAGCACGGCGATCGGATCGCGGCCCTGATCGGCCAGATGCTCGACGAGAATGAAGGTGAACAGCGCCAGACGCTGAGCAGTCTTGTTCACCGCCGCAGCGGCCATGTCCGGCACGAAGTAGTAGAAACCACGGGTGTCGCAGACCAGCTCGAACCCCAGCGCCTTGAACAGCGTGCGGTATTGATCCTGGAAGTTTGACAGTTGCGCGTACAGTTCCGGGTCGCGGCGGCTGACATGATAGCCCTTGAACAGCTCGCGGAAGATCGGCGCCAGTTGGGACAGTTCGGATAGATCAAGATGCATTGGGGATGCTCGCAGAATCCTCGGCGGCGGAGTCGCGGGCCGAGAGCAGGGCGAAGGAGCGCAGGCTGACCTGGTGCTCGTGAGTGTGGTATTCGCGGCGTTCCAGACGCTCGCGGGTGAAGCGTTTTTCCCGCGACAGACGCGAGAACCAGTACAGCAATTCGTCGGTGGCGCCGTCCGGTTCCTGCTCCAGCAACCAGGTCATCAGATCCGGCATCGGCAGGGACTCTTCGCAACGCTCGACCATCTCGCGCACGGTGCGCGGTGCACGCGGGGCATCGCCGGATTTCTGGGTCTTGTGCGCCTTGGGGAAACGCGCCGGTTTCGGCTCGAAACGCGCCAGGGCGTAGACGTAGGCTTCGACCTGACTGGCGCTGCCGAGGAAGGTGCTTTGCGGCCGGGTGAACAGCGGCATCGCCGCTTGCGGCACGGCGTCGATGCCTTTGCGGCGAATCGCCGCCAGCGCCAGCGCGGCGCCACGGGTCACGGCGTTGTGCCGGCGCGCCTCTTCACGCAGCGGCAGCAGCAGTTCGCGGGCGTGGCGCAGGGTCAACTGGGCGCTGGTCTGCATTTCGAGGATGCGCGCGTGGGTGCGCAGCAGCATGTCGTCATCGACCAGATGACCGAGGCGCTGCTGTTCGCTGAGCATCTTCAGCAGCACGGTTTCGACCTTGCGCACGCCTTGTTCGAAGGCGCCGTCGGCGTTCACCAGATCGATCATTGGCTCGACGTATTCGTCCCAGGTCGCCAACACTTCGGCATAACGCTGACGCAGCGGAATCTGCCGGTCGCTGGTCTTGGCCCGTTCGGCCACGGCGACCAGTGCCTGCTCGTCGTTGTCGAGTTTCTTCAGCACATCGCGCACGCGCATGTCGAGCAAACGCAGCTGACGGGCGAGGTCGTTGCCATCGCGCACATCGAACGCGTCCTGAATGTAGCCGGCCAGACGTTCGAGGTGGCGCAGATAGGCTTCGATCTCCAGGCACAGGCCCAGACGGTGCTCACGGCGCAGGTAGGCGAGGAAGTCGTGGATCTGCGCGTTGAGCTCGAAACGGTTCGGGCTTTTCGCCACGGGCACCAGAATGTCCAGGCGAATCCACACGTCGAGCAGGCTGGTGATGTCCTGCGGCGTGCTGTCCAGTTGTTGGGCGGCCAGTTGCGTGCGCAGTTCGTTGAGGCTCAGGGTGCCTTGGTCGAAGTGCTCGCACAGTGGCTCCAGAAGTGCCCAGTGTTCAGCGAGGGCGCGCAAGACGCGCTTGGGTTCGATCATCGGAATGGCCGGCTGGTTGGCGATTAAAAGCCGCGATTGTACTGCATCACGAGGGATGCGATTCACTCTCGGGACGGGCTGTCGCATTTTCTCAGGGAGCGAGCCCAGGTAAAGGCTATCGATCAACAGCAAGCGATCTTGAACGAAGGGCTGTAGAATCAGCCCACTTCAGTTATCCACAAGTGGCCGACCCTTTGCTTATCGAGTCCCGCCGCCGCGCCTATTTGAACGCCATGCAGGTGGTCAACTGGCTGCCGCGCACCGAATTGCCTTTCGCCGCCCCGTCGCGGCCCGAGCTGCTGGACATGCCCGAGCCTGAGCCAGAGGCGGCGGTGATGCCGGTTGTGCAGGCCGAAGCTCCGGTGCAACCTGCCGTCCGTCCGGTCGAACGGCCGAAGATCGAAGTGCCACGCCCGTCGCTCGCCAGTACCCGCAACGGCGCCAAACCGGTGGAAGAGGTCGAGGAGGCGCCAGTTGTCGCCAGACCCGCGCCCGTGCCGCCACCGCGTTTTGCCCTGCAATTGCTGCGCGCCGGGGCTTGCCTGCTGCTGGTCGAGTTACCCACAGGCGAAGCGTTCCAGAGCCGCGATCCGGCCTATCTGCTGCTTAAAGACATGTTGCGCGCCGCCGGTCTGCCGGATGCGCCACAAATCGTCGGCGAGCCGGTGCGCTGGCCGTGGCTGAACCGCGGCACCATGGATCAGGGCCCGGAAGCGGCGCGCGACTTTGTTCAGGGTTTCCTCTCGGTACAGATGGAAGTGGCACCCTGCGCCTGCCTGTGGCTGATCGGCCTTCCGGCGGTGCGCTTTGCCGGTGAGGTGGACGCTGAAGCGTTCAATAGTGAATTGCAGATCGAAGGCCTGGGCCTGGCATGGGCCATCCCCGGTCTGGAATTGTTAATGGAAGAGCCACAGCGCAAAGCCGCTGTGTGGCAAGCCATGCGTCGGCTGATGGCGCGCTGGAAACCATCGAATGAGTGAAGCTGTATCGTTCCGCCCGATGACCGAGGCGGACCTGGACGCGGTATTGAAGATCGAATACGCGGCGTACAGCCATCCCTGGACGCGCGGGATTTTTCTCGACGGGCTGGGCAAATACCAGATCTGGCTGATGTTCGAAGGCCAGCAGCAGGTCGGCCACGGGGTGGTGCAGATCATTCTCGACGAGGCGCATCTGCTGAATATCACGGTCAAACCGGAGAATCAGGGACGGGGGCTGGGGCTGACGCTGCTCGAGCATCTGATGTCGCGGGCGTATGCGGCCTCTGCCCGGGAATGCTTCCTGGAAGTGCGCGACAGCAATACTGCAGCGTTCAGGTTGTATGAGCGCTATGGTTTCAATGAGATTGGCCGGCGTCGCGATTATTATCCGGCGGTGGGCGGGCGCGAAGACGCCGTAGTGATGGCCTGCACCCTGGTCGACTGATCTTGTTTAAAAGCTTCGCGAGCAAGCCCGCTCCCACATTGGTTTTGAGCCGAGTCTCAATTCCCTGTGGGAGCGGGCTTGCTCGCGAAGGCGTCCTTACAGGCAATACAGATCAGCGATTGCCATCCAGCGGATCACGCCGCGCCAGCTCCGCCTCATCCAGACCATTGCCGCCGCCGATGTCATCCTCATCGACAATGCTCAGATCCCAATCGGCCTGATTGCCCTCGCCAGCCTCTTCGGCATCGCGTGCGCCATCCTCGTGAATCAGTGTTTCCGGGCTCAAGTCATCGTCGGTCGGTTCGTGATCAGCCGTCGATGCACCGGTAAGCCCGGCCTCGCGCACCCGTTCAGCGGGCATCAGTTGCTCGCGTTCACGTTCCGGAATCTCGTCACCGATTTTCGCGCTGGGTTCGTCTTCATCGAAATCCAGCTCATGCACCGAGCCCATGCGGTCTTCGTTGTCATCGATGGGTTCCGGTTGCACCGCATCGAACGGACGTCGTGAATCAGTCATGGCAAATCCTCATACTGTGGGCCTTACTGAGTGGACTCACCGGGCACCCGAGAATTCCAAAGAAAAACACCTGCGGTTCTTGCGTGACCCCGACGGGCGGTCGTCTGTCATACCAGCGCATCTTTCTTGAGGCCTTAACCATGCACGATTTACAAGACCTGATTGATAACAACGAGCGTTGGGCTGACGCGATCACCAAGGAAGACCCGGATTTCTTCGCCAAGCTGGCGCGCCAGCAGACCCCGGAATATCTGTGGATCGGCTGCTCCGACGCGCGGGTGCCGGCCAACGAGATCGTCGGCATGCTGCCGGGCGATCTGTTCGTACACCGCAACGTCGCCAACGTGGTGCTGCACACTGACCTCAATTGCCTGTCGGTGATCCAGTACGCGGTTGATGTGCTCAAGGTCAAACACATCCTCGTGACCGGCCACTATGGCTGCGGCGGTGTGCGCGCCTCGATGCAGGATCGCCAGTTCGGTCTGATCGATGGCTGGCTGCGCTCGATCCGCGACCTGTACTACGAAAAACGTGAAGAACTGGCCAAGCTGCCGACCGAGGAAGAGCAGGTCGACCGGCTGTGCGAGCTCAACGTCGTTCAGCAAGTGGCCAACGTCGCCCACACCAGCATCATCCAGAACGCCTGGCACCGCGGCCAGAGCCTGTCGATTCACGGCTGCATCTACGGCATCAAGGACGGTCGCTGGAAAAGCCTGAACACCACCATCAGCGGTTTCGAGCAACTGCCGCCGCAATATCGTCTGCGTCCGGTCGGGGCGTTGTAATCCCGATCAGTGTGGATGCCGCCAGTGCTGCAAAAAGTGCTGGCCCTCGATACTGGGTGGCTCATCGTAGCCGGTGATCCACCCACGACAGCGCGGCGAGCCACAGGTGCAGGCGAACTGCTGCAACAAGCGGTCTTCGGTGGCGGCGAAGTCGATGGTCAGGCGTTCACCCGGCTGAATGTCGCGAAGTGCCCACAGCCACAGCTCACTCATGTCCAGAAACACATTCGGATCGCAGGCGTGTTCGAGCAACCCGCAAAAGCGCGGATCGTAGAGGTGGATGCCGGCCAGTAACTGGCGCGTCTGTCGGCAGCGATAGGGCAACAGTTGCCCGGATACCCGACACATCCGGGTGATGCGCAAGAACGCCCGGCGCGCCACCACTGCCGCGTGACCGTGACTGTCCTGAACGATTTGGAAATCCTGAGTCGAGGGGAAACCCAGACGCACCGGCAATCCGGCAAACGGGTAGATGCCGGGTGCGTCGCGTGGAATGTTGTGTTGATGGGCCTGATTATTCATAACGGTCCCTGTCGGCAAATGCTGCGACTTCCCTGGTCTGACGTCCTGTCAGCGCTGCAACATGTTTGGATCCAATATTCCGGTGTATCCCTCAAACTGTCTACTGTCAGATCTGACAGGCGTGATTGGCTGCTCCCCGCGTCAGCATTGACTGACACGGGAAGCTTTTTCAGCGGATCAGAGGTGTGGTGCAGGAACGGCGGTGGCCGGCAATTCGCCCTGAAGCTGTTGCAACTGGGCCTTGATTGGCGTGGTCGAGCACTTGGCGGCGGCCTGTGCCGGGGTCAGGTTGCGGATCGAGGTGTAGAACAGTTCGCAGGTCTTGCCCTTTTGCGTCACTTGCCAGGTCTGCGTGCAGCTGTTGAGCAGGGCTTTCGCATCGGTGCCCGGTTTACTGCCCATCCCGGCTTGCCAGCAAGCGGCGCTCAAGTCCTGACCCATGACCTTCAAACCGGCGGCATCGGCCTTGGCCTCATCGCCGTCATAGCTGGCCGGGTCGGCGGCGTACCAGATGTAGCTCGGATGGTTCGATCCCAGCACCGGCACGTTCACCCCCGCGCTCGGGCTGATGGTCGCCAGACCCAATACGGCCACGGTCGGGCCGTATTGCTGCTTGATCCAGTTACGCACCGGTGCCCCGAACGCGATCATCGGCAGAGTGGTGCCGGCGCTGGTCTGGCTGAACTGCTTGACCAGCGTGGTCTGGTAATCCTTGAAGTAGTCGTAGACGCCCTCCAGATCACTACCGGCGTTGGACGGCGCGGCGATTGGCGCGATGTCGATGATGGTTTGATAGGCCGGCGTCTGCTCGGCCGGGATGCCGTTGACGGTCAGCAGCGTGGCCCAGCGGTCGGTGGTGTTCGAACGCAGGTAGTCCTGCGCCTGAGTCAGCGAATAGTCCGGCGGGAAGTGCAGCAGTTCGACGCTCTTGCGGTTTTCCAGGGCCATGCCCAGCGGCAGGAACAGATACCAGCTGTACGCCCATTTGCCATCGGCATTGAGCTTGCTGGCGCCGTTATAGGCCAGATCACCGGCATCGAGCAGCGCCGACAGCGGCTTGTCGTAACCTTTGGGCACGCCGCTGATCTCGGCGTAAATCTGCCCGTTATCGTTCTTCACCAACACCTTGGCATTGCTGTAACCATCGCGCTGCACGCTCTGGCTCAGGTAATGGGCGACGGTCTGCTCCAGGGACCAGTTGCGATAACAGATCACGCTGCAATTGTTGGGGTAGGCGAAGAGGCGGGTGACGCGCTCGGTGCTGCCCAGCTTCAGGTCGACATCGGCGTGGGCAGCCGCGCTCAGGGTGAGCGCGGCGAGGGTAAGCACTGCGGGGGTAAATCCTGCGAGTTTGAACATGCTCAGATCCTTTTCAGCGTGGGTTCCCCGGGTTCGGGGCGCTTCATATTGGATCAGCCGTGTTGCACAGAGAAGCGGTCATTCACGGATTTTTGCGTCAGCCCGCAGGACGGGGTTTTCAGGCCTGAAAATGCAGGGCGTTGGTCAGATCGCCCATCGGTTTCTGGCCACGGGCGATCATTGCCTCATCGCGCTGCTTGAGGCCGTCGAGGGTTTCCAGTTGGAACACTCGGGTGATCAGGCGCAGGATCGACGCCGTGTCGTAAACCGTGTGATCCACCGTGCCTTTGCGGGCGAATGGCGACACCACCAGCGCCGGCACCCGCGACCCCGGGCCCCAGCGATCGCCCTTGGGTGGCGCCACATGATCCCACCAGCCGCCGTTTTCATCGACCGTCACGACCACCACCATGTTTTTCCACTGCGGACTTTCGCGCAGCACCTTCAGGGCGCGGACGATGTGCCGGTCGCCTGAAGCCACGTCGGCATAACCGGCGTGCATGTTCAGGTTGCCCTGCGGTTTGTAGAAAGTTACTGCCGGCAGCTTGCCGGCCTCGGCATCGGCGAAGAACTTGTTGGTGCTTGATTCATCGCCCAGGCCGGCATCGCGCAGGCGTTTGTTGCGCTCTTGCGGGTTTTCCGGGCCTTGCTGCTTGAAGTAGTTGAACGGCTGGTGGTGGTACTGGAAGTTGGGGATCTTCGGAATCCCGCCCGAGTCCTTGTACTGCTCCAGCGTCGCCTGCCAGGCGCCGGCGTACCAGGCCCAGTCGACATTCTTCTTCGACAGTTTGTCGCCGATGTGCTCGTGGGTCTGCGGCACCATCACATTGGGCAGATCCGGCTTGGAGTACGCTGGACGCTCCGGATCGCGAATCCACGTCGGCCAGTACGGCGGGGCGAGGGTGTTGACGCCGAAGCCGTCCGGGGTCAGTGCACTTGGGCCGAACTGCGGCGGACCGGTCATGGCGCTGGCGGGTGACTGTTCCAGTGGCTTGAGGCGCGGGTCAGTCGGATCATCGCTTTGCAGGGCGGCGATCTGGGATTTGGCCACCGAATTGGCCGCGTCCGGATAGAACGGCGCGGTGGCGCTGATCAGGTATTGGTGGTTGAGGAACGAGCCGCCGAAGGCACCCTGGAAGAAGTTGTCGCACAGCACGAATTCCTGCGCCACATCCCACAAGCGTAGCGAGTAGCGGCTCTGGGCGTAGTGCCCCATGGTCAAACCACCGGAGTCGGCCCAGGCGACGAAGCCGTCGTTCTTGCCGCCATTGATCTGCATCTGGTTCTGATAGAACACGTGCCACAAATCGCGGGTCACCAGACCGAACGGCAAGTCTTCGGCATTCGGGCCCTTGAGGGCGAAAGGCGCGTTGGGCAGGTTTTCCTGAAACTGCGTGGCGCTGGGGTAGGTCACGCCATCAAGCGTTTGCGGGCCGATCTGCAGCACGCCACCCCAGACGGGCGGCAGCGTCTGCAGCAGGCTGCCGTCGCGGTCACGTTGCTGGTAATCGGCAGGCTTGAGCGCCGACAGCGGCTTTTCGACACCGGGGAAATCACCGAACAGGTTGTTGAAGCTACGGTTCTCGGCGTAGATCACCACCACGGTTTTCACCTGATCGCGCAGGGCCTTGTCCAGCTCGGTCGGGGTCAGCGGGCGCTCGACTGGTTTACCCGGTTGATCGCTGGCGTTGCCGCAGCCGGCCAGGGTCGCGCCCACGCCGAGGACGGCGACACCGCCGAGAAAGCGGCGGCGACTGGTGTCGGTGGGGTTGTCGGATTCAGGTGCGTCAGTGCCGTCTGTCTCGTCTTTCATCTGTCAGCCCGTTCTGCTTAATTGTTTCAGTTTGTTTCGGGCGGACGCTAGCAAGGCAATGTGACAGTTGGGTGACACTTTCAGGTGCAGCAAAACAAATGTGGGAGCGACCAGGTCGGCTCCCACAACGATTCACTCGATTACAACCGGCGCAACGCAAGCTCGCTGCTGTTCTAGCCGGGCATCAGCGAGTGCAAGGAATAGCCGAGCCTGCTGGCCGCCGTTATCGCGGTCATCACTACCAGAAACAGCAGTTGCAGCGGACTGAAGTGCGCCCAGTGCAGCGCGGTCAGCCAGGGGTGGTTATTGCTCAGCTGCGGGTCGAGTGAGCCGATTCGTCGTTTGTGCACCAGTCCGATCAGGATCACGCCCACGTAAGTGAGCGCGCCCAGTGGCCCGAGCAGCAGCGAAAACAGCAGCACCATGACCACCTGCGGTAGCCCGTGGCGTATTACCAGCCAGCGGGTGTCAGGGTTCCATCGGCGCGGAATCAGCCCTTCTGTGAGCCAAAGATCCGCAACGATCACGTGAGACGTCAGCACCACCCACCAACTCAGCGCAAAACGAAAAAACCACACCGGCACACACGCTAACCCCAGCGGAATGAAGGCCAGGGTTGCCGCATCTTTTTGTGGCGAAGCCAGATAGAACAGGAACAGCGCCAAGGCAATGGCCGTCCAGACCCGCACCCAGGTCTCGTCGGCGATGGGCCGTGGCAAAAACCGCCGCCAGTAAAAAACGTCGGCGTAGGGCAATCGCGCGAGCAGCTCCGGGAAGCGCCATTTGAGCTTTTCCGACAGATCGTGGCAGGCCTGCCATTCATTCTGACCAAAGCCGTCGATGATCTTCTTCTGCTGCATCGGTTTGAGCGGGTTGATCAACAGATGCGCTGCCTGCACATCCGCTGCCCACGTACGATCGCTTTCAGCCTTGGCCCGCAGGTTGTCGTAGAAACTTTCCTGATTGCAGCGTTCGATCAACCTCTCCCAGAGCCAGTCCGGTTGCGGGTGCAGACCTTTGGTGTGATCCCAGCCGAACAATTGGCCGATACGGTCGAACAGCGGCACGCTCCACTCATGGTCGTTAAGCAGATGCAGCAGATTTTGTTGCCATTGCTCGCGGCGATCGAATACCTGGAGCCACGGCTGGCCGCTGTAGTGTTTGAGCAAGTTGAGGAATTCGCGCTCGCTCTGGCTTTCGAGCAGCGCCTGCAAGGCGTTTCGATAGTCGGACATCAGGCTCTCGGCGAGCATGTCGCGCTGGCGATCATTCATCAGCACTTCTTGCCAGGGGCCCAACCATCCCAACTGCTCGACGGCCCAGTGCAGTACCGGGCCGCGCAGTTGTGGATGCTCAAAACATAATTGCAGCAACAGCCTTTCGAATGCCTTGGCGCAGCCTTGTTGTTGCGCCTGCTCCCAGCGCTCGCCGAGGTTGTCTGGCGACAGATCTTCAAGCAATCGCCATGCGGCCTGCGCTTCAAGACTCTGCGCGTCGGCGCCCGCGTCCGCCGCCAGCGGCTCGACACGCAGGGCGTCGTCCTTCGATGGCGGCACAAACGGCTCCGGGGCTGCCGGACTGACGGGCGAAACCTCCAGAGCGGCGAAATCCCACACTTGGTTTTTCGCCTGGCTGGAGCTGTTGGCCAGGGCATTATCGAGCGCCAGCGCAGCAAAGGCGCTGGACGCCGTGGCGACAGCGACGTCGGCGTCCTGCTCGTCTTCCTGTTCGGCGTTTTCCAGGCGCCATTGGGCAATCGCCAGCGCGCGTTCGTAGGCTTCGCGCAAGCGCTGGAAGCCTTCGGGATCTTCATCGGGCCTGAAGGTTTTCAGCAGGCGTGCATAGCTGCGCTTGATATCGCGGACGTCAGCGTCATCGGGCAAATGCAGGAAGGACCAGCAATCCATGTCAGCGCTCCCTTATTGCCACGGCGTGCGATCAAGTTCGCTCAGGTGCCTGCTCAGCTCGGTGCGCACTTCACGAATCTGGCGCTCGTCCTGCGAGTCGAGCGCGATCTGGAATTGCTTGGCCCAATGGCCAATCTGATCGCGCAGGTCGCCCAGGCTTTCCTGGTAGAGCCGTTCGAGACGGGCACTGAGCAGCGTGTTGACCTGTTGCTCGCGCGGGTGAATCTTGAGCTGAGCGAGGTTCTGCAAGCGTTGCTGAATCTCTTCAGGCGTGAGCACGCCGGGGTTGTTTTCGATGACCAGCGAATGTTGTTGCCCGGTCAGCGGAATATTCACCTGGGCCTCCAGCAGGCCGTTGTTGTCATAGGTGAAACGCACATCGAGGGACACTTCGCCGGCCTTGCGTTTCGGCACCTTGATCGCCAGTTCGCCAAGCGCGACGTTGTCTTTGACCAGACGGCTTTCGCCCTGGAAGATCCGCACGACCACCTGCTCCTGATTGTCCTGCAAGGTGTACACGGTCTTGACCCGGCTGACCGGGACGATGCTGTTGCGCTCGATGATGGGCAGGTAGTGACCGGCCTCATAATTGCGGCCAATCTGAGTCGAAGTTTCGATGCCCAGCGTGTAGGAGCAGACGTCGGTCAGCACCACTTCTTCAAGTGCGGCCGAGCGGGCCTTGAGTGCTGCCTGAATGGCTGCGCCTTGCGCCACCACCTGATCCGGATCGAGGGTGATCGACGGAAAGCGGCCGAACAACCCGGCGGCAAGTTTGCGCACCAGCGGCATCCGGGTAGTACCGCCGACCAGCAGAATCTCATCAAGGTCGCTGACCCGGATGCGTGCGTCGCGCAGAGCCCGTTCGATCGGCGCGCGCAGGCGCTCGAGCAGTGGCATGTAAAGCGTCGCCAATTCTTGCTG
Source organism: Pseudomonas sp. MWU12-3103b (assembly GCF_023100615.1). Classification (NCBI taxonomy): domain Bacteria; kingdom Pseudomonadati; phylum Pseudomonadota; class Gammaproteobacteria; order Pseudomonadales; family Pseudomonadaceae; genus Pseudomonas; species Pseudomonas sp. MWU12-3103b. The sequence goes on along the minus strand of NZ_JALMEY010000012.1, from coordinate 201,250 downwards.
GGTGATGGTGTGGGTCCAGTGGCGGTCACCCAGTTGCAGCCGGAACTCGGCGCTGCTGTCCTGACCCAGGGCCTTGCGCACACGCTCAGCCTCGCGGCGCAGGGGCTGGATGACGCTGTTGCGGTCAGGAAAGTCGGCGACCGAGCGGTGCTGGTCGATAAAGTGTTCCAGCAGCACGCTGTCGAAGTCTTCACCACCGAGGAAGTTGTCGCCGGCGCTGGCGCGGACCTCCATGACCCCTTCGAACAACTCCAGAATCGACACGTCGAACGTGCCGCCCCCGAGGTCGAACACCAGGAACGAGGTTTCCTTGTCGCGTTGGTGCAGCCCATAAGCGAGGGCGGCGGCAGTCGGTTCGTTGATCAGCTTCTCGACTTTCAGCCCGGCCAGCTCGCCGGCGATCCGCGTGGCTTTGCGCTGGGCGTCGCTGAAGTAGGCCGGGACGCTGATCACCGCTTCAGTGACGGTTTCGCCATAAGCCCGTTCGACGTCTTCTTTCAGACTTTTGAGCACCAGCGCGGACAGCTCTTCCGGACGAAACGCCTTGTCGGCCAGATAGACTTCCGTGGCGCTGCCCATGTGACGCTTGAACAGCGACGCCGTCAGGCGCGGATGGGTGTGCAGACGCTCGCGCGCAGCCTGGCCGACCAGAATCCGGCCCTGATCATCCAGCCCCACCACGCTCGGTGTCAGGAACTGACCGAGGGCATTGGGCACCAATTCGGAGGATTCGCCACGCCAGACGGCGACGAGGCTGTTGGTGGTTCCCAGGTCAATCCCTACGATCATTGCAACAACTCCCTTGGCGCTTGGCAAAAAAATGAAACATATTTTCGGCGCGCAAGGATATTACCGAGGCTGTGATGCGGTAAAGGACGATGATGGCGCTGAGCCATTATTTGCGACAGAAAGCCATGTCGGCGTCGACACGGCGCTGTCAGGAAGGGAAGGCGGGGCGTCGACCGATTGACCTCGCCCCGCACTGATTCAAGGAATAACCGGCGGCGTATACGCCAACGTCGTCCCCAGCGCCCACAGCAAGAACAGCACCAGCGGCGTGTGCACCAGCAATTGCACGAACGAGAAGCCAATCAGATCCCGCGCCTTCAACCCGAGCACACCCAGCAGCGGCAGCATGTAGAACGGGTTGATCAGGTTCGGCAGGGCCTCGGCGGCGTTGTAGATCTGTACCGCCCAGCCGAGGTGGTATTGCAGATCGTTGGCGACTTGCATCACGTATGGCGCTTCGATGATCCACTTGCCGCCGCCGGACGGGATGAAGAAACCGAGAATCGCCGAGTACACGCCCATCAGCAACGCGTAGGTGTCGTGGGACGCGATGCTGACGAAGAACGTTGAGATGTGATGCGCCAGCGTCTGCGCATCGGCACCTTTGACCGTGGTCAGCAGCGCGGCGATCGAGCCGTACAGCGGGAACTGGATCAGCACGCCAGTGGTGGTCGGCACCGCCCGGGCCACCGCATCGAGGAAGCTGCGCGGGCGCCAGTGCAGCAGGGCGCCGAGCATGATGAACAGGAAGTTATAGGTGTTGAGCCCGGAAATCGCGGTGATCGCCGGTTTGCTCGAAAACTCGTGGAACAGCCAGCCGGCCGCCAGCAACACCAGCAGAATGATCAGCAGCGGACTGTGCTCCAGCCATTCGCCGGGCCGGGTGCGCGGTTGCAGCGGTGGCAGGTTGAACGCCGGGTCGATGCCACAATCCTTGGCGTCGCGCGCAGAGTTCGGGCCGGGCGCGGTGGCGTAGGCGACGATGATCGAAATCACGATCAGCGCCAGCAGCATGGCGCCGGACTGCCAGAGGAAGATGGTTTGGGTGAACGGAATCACCCCGGTGATCGACAGGATCGCCGGCGGCAGGCTGGCCGGGTTGGCCTGCAACTGCGCCGCCGATGAGGACAGGCCCAGCGCCCAGACCGCGCCCAAGCCCAGATACGCCGCCGCACCGGCCGCGCGGTAATCCATTTTCAGATCGGTGCGACGGGCGAGGGCGCGCACCAGCAAACCGCCGAACACCAGCGACAGGCCCCAGTTCAGCAGCGAGGCGACCATCGAGATCAGCGCGACCCAGGCCACGGCAGAGCGGCCGTTTTTCGGGATGCGCGCCAGTTTGTCGATCAGTTTGACCGCTGGCGGTGAACTGGCGACGACGTAGCCGCCAATCACCACGAAAGCCATTTGCATGGTGAACGGGATCAGGCTCCAGAACCCGTCACCGAACGCCATCGCGGCATCGGTGGGTTTGGCGCCCATGGCCAAAGTGGCCAGCGCGACAATGATCACCGCCAGTGCGGCGAACACCCAGGAGTCGGGGAACCAGCGTTCGGCAAAGCTTGAACAGCGCAAGGCAAAGCGCGCGGAGCGGCTATCTTCGATATCAACGGCCACAGGGAGTACCTCGGATTTTTATGGTTATTGTGGGTCTGCAGCACGCTGAGTGCTTTGGGTGGGAGCGGGCTTGCTCGCGAATGCGGTGTGTCAGTCGACGCTGATTTGGCTGACACAGCGCATTCGCGAGCAAGCCCGCTCCCACAGGTTTTCACCAGGTGCGGCTGGAGACTGGTCTAAACAGTAAATCAAGCCTGGCTGTTTTGTGAGCTGGTTTTGCGAAACCGGGACTATGGTCTAACGGGTTGTCCCCAGGTGGATTTGCGTAGACCATGGGCGCCTTGGTTTTTTGCCTGCCAGAGTTCTTTGCCATGACTGCCCAATCCACAGCCCGACCGGCGCCGTTCAGCCGCTCCGACTACAAGACCCTCGGTCTTGCGGCCCTCGGCGGGGCGCTGGAGATCTACGATTTCATCATTTTCGTGTTCTTCGCCCTGACCCTCAGCCAGTTGTTCTTCCCGCCGGAAATGCCCGAGTGGCTGCGTCTGCTGCAAAGCTTCGGGATCTTCGTCACCGGTTATCTGGCGCGCCCGCTGGGCGGAATTCTGATGGCGCATTTCGCCGATCGCCTGGGCCGAAAAAAGGTCTTCAGCCTGAGCATCCTGATGATGGCGCTGCCGTGTCTGCTGATCGGGATCATGCCGACTTATGCCCAGATCGGCTATTTCGCGCCGCTGCTGTTGCTGGCGCTGCGCATCCTGCAAGGCGCGGCGGTCGGCGGCGAAGTGCCGAGCGCCTGGGTGTTCGTCGCCGAGCACGCGCCTGCCGGGCATCGCGGTTACGCGCTGGGCTTTTTGCAGGCCGGGTTGACCTTTGGTTACTTGATTGGCGCGCTGACCGCGACTTTCCTTGCACAAGTGTTCACCCCGGCGGAAATCCTTGATTACGCCTGGCGGTATCCGTTCCTGCTCGGTGGTGTGTTCGGCGTGATCGGTGTCTACCTGCGCCGCTGGTTGAGCGAAACCCCGGTGTTCATGGCCATGGAAGCCCAGCGTGAAGCGCGGGTCGAACTGCCGCTGCGCACGGTGCTGCGCGAACATCGTCTGGCGATGTTGCCGGCGATGCTGCTGACCTGTGTGCTGACGTCGGCGGTGGTGGTGTTCGTGGTCATCACCCCGACCATGATGCAGAAAACCTTCGGCATGACCGCCAGCCACACCTTCGCCCTGAGCGCGTTGGGCATCGTCTTTCTCAACATCGGTTGTGTGATTGCCGGATTGCTGGTCGATCGCATCGGTGCCTGGCGCACGGTCATGCTTTATAGCCTGCTGCTGCCGTTGGGCATTGGTGTGCTTTATAGCTGTCTGATCATGGGCGGCAATTGGGTCGGGCTGGCGTATGCCGTCGCCGGCCTGGGCTGCGGTGTGGTCGGCGCGGTGCCATCGGTGATGGTCGGGTTGTTTCCGGCGCGGATTCGCGTGTCGGGCATCTCCTTCACCTACAACATTGCCTACGCCGCGTGGGCGAGCATCACACCGCTGTTGCTGATCGGTCTGATGCCGTGGAGCCCGTGGATCTGCGTGATGTTCTGTGCGGTGATGGGTGCGGTTGGCATTGTCAGCGCGGCGTATTTCGGTTCGCGCATGAGCAGTGTCGGGCGCCAAGCCGTGGCGCCCTGTTCCTGACGAGTGTCAGGTCAACCAGTGCCACCACAATAACGTCCCCACCAGTCCCACCACCGAGACAATGGTTTGCAGAATCGACCAGACCCAGATCGTCTGTTTGAGTTGCAAGCCAAAGTACTCGCGGACCATCCAGAAGCCGGCGTCATTCACGTGGCAGAAGAACACGGAGCCGGCGCCAATCGCCAGCGCCACCAGTGAGCTTTGCGTCGCGGCGAGCCCCGCCATCATCGGCGCCAGAATCCCCGCCGTCGTCGTGGTCGCGACTGTCGCCGAGCCGGTGGCCTGACGCAATGCCACGGCAATCAGCCAGGCCAGCAGCAGGTAGGGCATGTGCGCACCCTCGGCGACTTTGCTGATGGTCTGGCTGACGCCGGCATCCAGCAAGGTCTGCTTCAAACCGCCGCCGGCACCGATGGTCAGCAGCAACACGGCAATCGGCGCCAGGCTTTTGCGCAGCGTGCCGCCGACCTGTTCGCGCGGCATGCCGTTGGCCCAACCGAGGCAGATCACCGCCGCCATCACCGCAATGCCCAGCGCCACCAACGGTTCGCCGAGGAACTTCAGGGTCAGGGCGACGCTGCTTTCGGGGGGCATCGCGACTTTGGCCAGGGTGCTGCCGAGCATCAGCAGCACCGGCAACAGAATGATCAGCAGCGACAGGCCGAAGCTCGGCTGACGCGGCGCTTTCGGCGAGGCGCTGAACAGTGCGCCGAGCTCTGCCGGCTCATCGACGTGCATGCGTTTCGACAGCCAGTTGCCGTACAGCGGCCCCGCCAGAATCACGGCCGGAATCGCGATGCTGAAACCCAGCAACATGGTCAGCCCAAGGTCGGCATGCAACGCACTGACCGCGATCAGCGGCCCGGGATGCGGCGGCATCAGGGCATGCAGGGTGGTCATCCCGGCCAGCGCCGGAATGGCGATTTTCAACAATGGCTGACCCGAGCGGCGGGCCATGACGAAGATGATCGGCACCATCATCACCAGCCCCACTTCGAAGAACAGCGGCAGGCCGATCACCATCGCCACCAACGCCATGACCCACGGCAGGGACTTGCCTTTGCCCAGCCCGAGCAGCGTCGAGGCGATACGGTCGGCAGCGCCGGACTCGGCCATCAGTGCGCCAAGCATCGAACCCAGGGCAATGATGATCCCCGCTTCTCCGAGAATCGCCCCGGCGCCTTTGCTGAACGCCTTGGCTACGTCTTCCGGCGGCAGACCGGCGCCGACACCGGCAATGAAAGTGCCGATCAGGATCGAGAGAAAGGGCGGGAGTTTAGTGGCACTGATCAGGACGATGATGGTGGCAATCGCCACCAGACAGCAAAGAATCAGGCGGGTGTCATGCACCATCCAGGCAGCGGTCGATAAATCCAAAACGGCACTCCTTATCGGGCGGATACCTGCAACATGTTGTTGCAATTTTCCCTGAGGATACCTGAAGTGGCCGGGCCAGAGCGGCGGCTTTTGTAACGGCTCAGTGGAGTGATCGATAGGAGTAAAAGCCCGGCGGGATTATTTTTGACTGACCGGTCTCGAACGCTCTTCAGAAAAGTTTTCCAAGGCCGATGGTTAAGCTGCATCCCGCTTTCTACCCTGCCTATCGGTACTTTCCCATGTTCAACAAACGCCTCAAGCAAGAGCTGGCTACGCTTCGTGAAGAACTCTCCAGCCTGCTGCAAGTGAAGGAAAGCCTGGAAAGCGAGATGCTGGTGCTGACCCTGGAGCCTGATGGCCGGATTCAGTCGGTCAATCAGAACTTCCTCGGCGAGATGCTCTACAAGAGCCAGGATCTGGTGGGGCGCGCCATTGAAGACATCGTTCCGGCGCACGTGAAGGCCGATGACTTTCATCATCGTTTCAAGGCCGCACTCACCCGTGGCGAGCATTTCGCCGGAGCCGTGCGCTTGTTGCGTGGTAACGGCGAAGAAGCGTGGCTGCGCTCCATCGTGCAGCCGGTGCGCTCTTCGGACGGGCGGATCAAGCATTTCTCGATTTTCTCCAGCGACCTGACCCGCACCATCGAAGCCTCTCGCGAACACGAAAACCTGATCGGTGCGCTGGTGCGTTCGACGGCGGTGATCGAGTTCGATCTCAATGGCAACGTGCTCAATGCCAACGAGCGCTTTCTGCAGGGCATGGGTTACAGCCTGGCGCAGATCAAAGGCAAACATCACCGGATGTTCTGCACTCCCGAGGAATACAACAGCGCCGAGTACCAGAATTTCTGGCGTCGCCTGAACAACGGCGAGTTTGTCGCCAACCGCTTCAAGCGCGTTGACAGCCATGGTCGTACGGTGTGGCTGGAGGCGTCCTACAACCCGGTGGTCGATGCCAACAACAAACTGTACAAAGTGGTGAAGTTCGCCACGGTGATCACCGATCAGGTCAACCGCGAACAAGCGGTTGCCGACGCGGCGAGCATTGCCTACAGCACTTCGCAGCAAACCGACAGCACCGCTCAACGTGGCACTACGGTGGTCACCGAGGCGGTGAATGTGATGCGTGATCTGTCGCGCCACATGCAGGCGGCTGGTGAGGGCATCGAGGCACTGAACGAGCAGTCGCAGGTGATCGGTACCATCGTCAAAACCATCAGCGGCATTGCCGAACAGACCAACCTGCTGGCGCTCAACGCCGCCATCGAGGCGGCTCGCGCTGGGGAACAGGGCCGGGGCTTTGCGGTGGTTGCCGACGAAGTGCGGCAACTGGCCTCGCGCACCAGTCAGGCGACCGAAGAGATCGTCACCGTGGTGCGACAGAATCAGGAGATGGCGCGCAATGCTGTGGCGCTGATGACCGATGGCAAGCTTCAGGCTGAACAGGGCCTGGCACTGGCGGCGGAAGCGGGCACGGTGATCGTCGAGATCCAGGACGGCGCGCAGAAAGTGGTGGATGCGGTCGGCCAGTTTGCCAATCAACTCTCTAACTAATCTCCATTGATCCCATGTGGGAGCGAGCTTGCTCGCGAATGCGGTATGTCATTCAACATTGATGTAACTGACCTATCGCCTTCGCGAGCAAGCTCGCTCCCACAGGTTTTTCATCCGCCTTCTTTCTGTGGTCTGGCGCTACAATCTGTTCCTTTTTCCCCGGAGCAGATCCCCATGAGTGCTTCCCACCGCCGCCCGGTGCCCTTGAACAAAGCCTATCGTCTGCTCAATCACGGGCCGACCGTGCTGGTCAGCGCTGCCCATGACGGCCAGCGCAACATCATGGCCGCCGCGTGGGCGATGCCGCTGGATTTCGAACCGCCGAAAGTTGCGGTCGTCCTCGACAAGTCCACCTGGACCCGCCAGTTGCTCGAAGCGTCCGGCACTTTTGTGCTCAACGTGCCGTGCGTCAATCAGGCTGACATCGTGCAAACCGTCGGCAATACCTCGGGTCTGGAGATCCAGCAGAATCAGGGGCAGGACAAATTTCAGGCTTATGGCCTGCAAACCTTCGCTGGTGAAACCGTCGAGGCGCCTCTGCTCGAAGGCTGCGTGGCCTGGCTCGAATGCCGCTTGCTGCCGGAGCCGCACAATCACGAGCAGTACGACCTGTTCCTCGCCGAAGTCATCGCCGCCCAGGCCGATGAGCGGGTGTTCAGCGACGGGCGCTGGCATTTCGACGGGCATGATGGCTTGCGCACGCTGCACCACGTGGCCGGCGGGCATTTCCTGACGATTGGCGATGCGGTGGACGGTAAAACCCTGCCGCTGTGATCTGAACCTGATGGAAAACCAGCGCCGGATGTAGCAAGGTGTGGGGCATTGTCGAACCAATCAGGCGCTCGCCCCATGGACCTTTCGCTTTCCAGCTATCTCGCCCCGTTGCTGTCGCTGGCGCTGTTGTGGACGGTCGCGGTGGTCACCCCCGGCCCGAACTTTTTCAACATCGCCCAATTGGCGGTCAGCCGCTCGCGCCGTCATGGTGTAGTAGCGGCGCTCGGCGTCGCCAGCGGAACCGTGCTGTGGGGCCTTGCCGGCGGCTTGGGTATTCAGACCTTGTTCAGCGCGGCGCCTACCCTGTACCTGAGCTTCAAGATCGCCGGTGGCTGCTACCTGATCTATCTCGGCCTCAAGCAGTTCAAACGCAAAGCGCCGATTGCCGCCGGTACGCTGGATGAGTCGCAACAGACCCTGCTGGGCGCCTACGGGCGGGGCTTTCTGGGCAACATGACCAACCCCAAGTCGGCACTGTTCGTCGCCACCATCTTCGCCACCGCGATGCCGGCCCACGTCCCGCCGCTACTGCTGACGCTGGCCGTGCTGACCATGGCCACGCTGTCGTTCAGCTGGTATTGCAGCGTCGCGCTGTTCTTCGCCAGCCGCCGGATCGCGAGCGTTTACGAACGGTCGCGGCAATGGCTGGATCGCTTGGCCGGTGGTTGTTATCTGCTGTTTGGAGCGCATCTGGTGGCTAATCGCTGAGCCGGGTGATATTGCGCGTTAAACCCGTTGCATAAAAAAGGCTTACCTCGCGGTAAGCCTTTTCTTTTTCCTGCGTCGCCTCAATCCCCCAACGCTTCCCCTTCACGCCGTGGATCTGCGCCACCTTCCAGCGAGGCTTTCCCTTGCGCATCCTTGACCCGCACGATCGCCTGCGTGCCGCTGGTCATGTCGATTTCATTCACAACATGTCCCTTGTCCTTCAGCGCCTGAATCAGCGCCGGGCTGAACTGGCCCTGTTCCAGTTCGGTCGGGCCGTTGCGGCTGCCGAAGTTGGGCAGGCTGATGGCGCTTTGCGGGTCGAGGTTCCAGTCGAGCAGGCCGACGGTGGTCTTGGCCACGTATTCGATGATCTGCGAACCGCCCGGCGAGCCGACGCTGGCGAGGAATTCGCCGCTGTTGCGGTCGAAGATCAGCGTCGGCGCCATCGACGAGCGTGGGCGTTTGCCGGGTTCGACGCGGTTGGCGACTTTCTGCCCGTTCTCTTCGGGGATGAACGAGAAGTCGGTCATCTGGTTGTTCAGCAAAAAGCCCTGCACCATCAGGTGCGAGCCGAACGCCGCTTCGATGGTGGTGGTCATCGACACCGCGCCGCCCAGATCATCCACGGCAACGACTTGCGAGGTGGAGATGCGCAGCGGCGAGCGATCCGGGGCGTAGGCCACTTGCACGCCCGGCGGGGTGCCCGGTTGGGCGCTGCCCATGCTACGCTCGCCGATCAGGCTGGCGCGGCTGGCCAGATAACCCGGGTCGACCAGGCCTTTGACCGGTACCGGAACGAAATCGGTGTCGGCGACGTATTGCGCACGGTCGGCGTAGGCCAGGCGTTCGGCTTCGGCGATCAGGTGCACGGCTTGGGGATCGGGTTCGATACCGGCCGGTTTGTTGGTTTTCACGGGTTTGAGGGGCGTCAGCGACAGGCGCGGGTCGCGGCTTTCCAGCGCCTGCAAGGTGCCGAGAATCTGCGCCACGGCGATCCCGCCCGACGACGGCGGCGGCATGCCGCAGACCTGCCAGCGCTTGTAGTCGGTGCACAGCGGCGCGCGCTCCTTGGCCTGATAGCGCTGAAGATCATTCAGTGACAGGCTGCCGGGATTGGCGTGGCCCTGCACCTTGGCGACGATCTCTTCGGCGATCGGACCTTTGTACAGTGCGTCCGGACCTTCGCTGGCGATGCGCTTGAGCACGGCGGCCAATGCCGGGTTTTGCAGACGGGTGCCGACGGCTTTGACGCTGCCGTCGCGGTTGAGGAAGTAGGCGGCCATGTCCGGCGATTTACGGATCACCGGGTCGGATTCCAGCAGCGAATGCAGGCGCGGTGAAATCGCAAAGCCCTGCTCGGCGAGTTTGATCGCCGGCTCGAACAGCGTGGCCCATGGCAGGCGACCGTGTTGTTTGTGTGCCATTTCCAGCGCACGCAGCACGCCCGGAGTACCCACCGAGCGCCCGCCGATCTGCGCCTGCGGGAACGGCATCGGTTTGCCGTCGGCCTGCAGGAACAGCTTCTCGGTGGCACCCGCCGGGGCGGTTTCGCGTCCGTCGTAGGTGCGCACCTGTTTGCCGTCCCACAACACAATCATCGCGCCGCCACCGATCCCGGAGGATTGCGGTTCTACCAGAGTCAGCACTGCTTGCATGGCAATCGCCGCGTCGATGGCCGAACCACCCTTGCGCAACATCTCGCGACCGGCCTCGGCGGCCAGCGGATTGGCGGCAGCGGCCATGTGTTTACTGGCGTGGCGAGTCTGCAGATCGGTGCGGTAACCGGAAGCGGCCTCCGGCGCCAGCGGCAAGGTCGAGGAGGGCGGGGCGTTGCACGCGGCGAGGGTCAGGGCGCTGATGATCAGTGTCAGGGCAGGCAGGCGAAAGCGGCTCAGGGGCAGGGCTGGAAACACGTGGGGCTCTCCGTCCGTGGGGTGAAAGGTCTGACGGACTTTATCGACCGCTCGGTCGCGACGCAAACCGGTGGGCATTTTTGTCTTTCTTTTCCGGGCGGATATTCGCTAGGGTCAACCGCAATTGATCGGACGCATACGATCCCTTGTAGGAGTGAGCCTGCTCGCGATAGCGTCATCACATTCAACATCATTTCTGACTGACCCACCGCTATCGCGAGCAGGCTCACTCCTACACAGGTCAAGCCATAAAAATCACAAGAGGCCGATATGCACAGCGAGTTTCCCACCGAATCCAGTTACCGTGATCAACGCGAACAGTTTTTGACCGCCGCCCAAGCTGCCGGAGCCATGCTCACCTCCTACGCCCATCCGCGTTGCGGACCGTTTGGCGAACCACTGAGCACCGATGTCGCGGTGCTCGGAGACCCGCAGGCAAAGCGCCGACTGGTGGCGCTCAGCGGCACTCACGGAGTCGAGGGCTATTACGGTTCGGATTGCCAGATCGACTGGCTGAAGACTTTCGTGCCGGGCTCGCTGCCCAAGGATGTCGCGGTAGTGATGATTCACCTGATCAACCCCTGGGGTACGGCGTGGCTGCGGCGGGTCAACGAAGACAATATCGACCTCAACCGCAATCACCTGGATTTCACCGCCCCGCTACCGGACAACCGCGCCTACGCCACGCTGCACGAGATCTACGCCTGCACCGATTTGCACGGCCCCGAGCGTAAGCGCGCCGACGCCTTGCTCGACGGGCAAATTACCGAACACGGCTGGCCGGCGGTGATGTCGATTGTCGAGGGCGGTCAGCATAGCCATCCCGATGGACTGTTCTATGGCGGCCGCGCGCCGAGTTGGTCGAATCGCACGTTGCATCAGATCATCGACGCGCATCTGGCAGGCGCGCAAACCGTGATGTGTTTCGACCTGCACACCGGCGCCGGCGAATACGGTCATCCGATGTTGCTGACCATCACCCAGGCGCCTTACCCGGCGTTGGCGCAAGCACAGTCGATCTACGGCCCATGGTTGTACACCTTGCACACCGGCGCCGAAACGTTGAGCGAAACCGGTGTCGCCGCGACGGCTACCGGGTACACCTCACAGGCATTGCTCAATGCGTTGCCGGGCGTGCAACTGATGCCATTCGTGATCGAGTGCGGAACGTATCCGGGGCCAGACGTGCATCGGCATTTGCGCGATGACCATTGGCTCCATCTGCATGGCGATCCGCTGGATGCGACGGGGCGGGCGATCAAGTTGAAACTGCTGGAGCAGTTCTATCCGGCCGATCCGGACTGGCGGGCGATGGTCGGGTTGCGTACTCGGCAGATCTGGGCGAAGGGGCTGATGGCCCTGTCGGCAGAGCAGACCTGAACAGGTCAGGATTGGCATTGTGGTGAGGGATTTATCTCCTCACCACAGAGGGCGGTTTTCTCGAGGCATAAAAAAACGGCCTACCTTTCGGTAAGCCGTTTTTAGTACTTGGTGGCTACACAGGGACTTGAACCCCGGACCCCAGCATTATGAATGCTATGCTCTAACCAACTGAGCTATGTAGCCAAGTGGCGCGCATTATTCCCCTGAAATGGAAAAGCGTCAAGCGTAAATTTAAAATATTTCTTCTTATTTTCAACCGCTTATCCTCCGACCCCGGAAATCGGGGCTGGGCAGGGCGTCAACGCAGCTGGAATCTCGCGGTATTGGCGCTCAACGCATGGCTGCCTTGGCTCAGCGTGTCCGCTGCGAGGTTCACCGCCCGCGCACCTTCAAGCAAACGCATCGCCGCCTGATCGACCTGCTGGATATTGCCGCTGACTTCATCGGCGGTGCTCGCCTGTTCCTCAACGGCGGTGGCGATCTGCGCCAAGGTGTCAGTGACACTTTGCACCGCGCTGGCGATTTCACCAAGACGTTCACCAAGACCGGTCACGGCTTCAGCATCCGATTGTGCCTGGCCGCACGCGGCCTCCATCAGACTCACCGCTTCGTTGACCGTGGCGCGCAAGCTGTCGACGGTGCCGGCAATCTGCGCGGTCGATGACTGGGTGCGCTGCGACAGGCTGCGCACTTCATCGGCGACCACGGCAAATCCGCGCCCTTGTTCGCCGGCGCGTGCCGCCTCGATCGCAGCGTTGAGCGCCAGCAGGTTGGTCTGCTCGGCGACGCCACGAATGGTGTCGACCACCAGTTGAATCTGTTGCCCCTGTTCGCTGACTCGACCGAGTGCCGCTGCGGTTTCGTTGAGGCGTTGATTGAGCTGCTGAATGCTCGCCGTGGTGCGCTGGCTGTCGCGGCTGCTGTCGGCGGCGATGCGCCGGGTGTGCTGGGCGCTGCCGGAAGCCTGTTCGCAACTCTGCGCCACACCTTGCGAAGTGGCGGCCAGTTGCGTGGCAGCGGCGGCGATCTGGCTTATCTGCAACTGCTGCGCTTCGACTTCGCTCAGCGCGCCGCTGGAATGATCGTTGAGGCTGCGCACCGCGTGGCTCAGTTGCGAGGTTTCGTGATCGACCCCGAGCATGCTCGCGCGCAGTTGCACCACCGCGACGTTGAGCGCGGTGCTGATCGCCGCCAGCTCATCGCGGCCCACCACCGGCACTTGCAGGCTGAGATTGCCGTCACGCAGGGCCTCGGCCAGCAGAGTAATGCCGCTGGCGCTGCGGCGGATCGAAGCCTGCAAACAGACGAACAGGTACAGCGCCGCCAGCAACAGGCAACCGAACACGGCGGCGACCACGATGAACTGGCGAATCGCCGAGGCGTGGTAAGCGTCCAGGCGCTGATCCAGCGACAGCAGCGATTGCTGGCGCAACGAGGCGAGATCACCCAGCAGAGCATCGAGGCTGCGTTCGAAGTCTTCAGGCTTGAGGGTAATGCTGCCACCGAACACGCCGTCATCCAGCACCTTCAGCCCAGCGTCCAGACGCTTGAGGCTGTCGTGGTATTGACCGGCCCAGGTTTGCAGATCGCTCGGCAGGCGCGCTTCGAGCAGGCCTGCCGTTTTGACAAGCTGCTCGCGGGCGTCGCCGATGCGGCCGCGCAGGTCGCGTAGCTGCAAGCGGCTTTGCAGGGTGAATTGTCCCGAGACCACCGAAGCTTGGCCGACGGCGGCGAGGCGACCCACGCGCTCGATCAGATCCGGTGCGTGCTGCGTGGAGATCTGCGTCAGCAGATAGGTTTCCAGCCATGGCGCCAGCGTCAGGCGGTTGTCCATGACGATTTGCTCGCGCAAGGCTTGCAGGGCGCTGAGAGCATTGGTGAAACGGTCGTAACCATCCGGCCACCAACCGACGCCGCTCAGGCTTTTCGAATCCAGACCACCGAGCGCGGTTTGCAGGGCTTGATAGCGGGCGAGGGTTTCGCCTTCGGCACCTTCATTTTTCAGCGCGTTGCCCAAATCACTGGTGGCTTGCTGGACGGCTGGTTGCACCGCGTCAAACGCCGCCATGGCAGCGAGGGTGGCCGGGGTTGGCTGGCGATTGGTTTCGGTGGCGCGCCAACGGGCGGCGCGGTCACGCTGGGCGGCGAGCAGGTTGTCCAGCGCATCGAGGCTGAGCAACTGCCGCACGCCGGCGCGTTCGCCGGAAATCAGGTTGAGCTTGTCGCGATAGTCCTGGCCGATCATCAACAGGCTGCCGGCCAACGGCAGAATGAACAGCAGAAACAACAGCTGGAATTTACGTGCGAAGCCAAACCGCCCCAGCAATTTGATCCCCGGTGAAAGGAAAGCCTGCATGCCTCATGACTCCTCTGGACACCACGCACCAATGGCGTGCATCGCGGTCGTGCGACCTGGATGTCGTGCCCTGCTAAAAGGCCTCGAAAGTTCACTCTCGCCCGCTCTGTAGGCCGGCTCTGTAGCGAAACTTCCCATTCTCGGCTGCCTTTGTAAGGCGGCTGCGTTCGAGGAGAGAAGCAAGGCAAGATTCAGACCATGGCGTTGAGCTATCACTTCGCGTGCGACGGTCAGTCAGTTAGTTAGCTGGCTAAGGGGATGGCGCTGGCGCACCGAAAAATGGCACATTGACGCACCTGCCTGCGTGCACCCATCTGCTGTACGGAAACTTTCATGGCTATCAGCAACGTTCAGACCGCCGCTGCCTCGGCGTCCGCTCCTCCGCAAAGCAGCCCGTTGGTGATGCGTATCATCGGCGCGGTGGCGCTGGCGCATTTGATCAACGACCTGATTCAGTCGGTGCTGCCGTCGATTTATCCGATGCTCAAAGCCAACTATGGCTTGAGCTTCACCCAGGTCGGCCTGATCACGCTGACCTTCCAGTTGACCGCTTCGCTGTTGCAGCCGTGGGTCGGTTATCACACTGATCGCCATCCGAAACCGTGGCTGTTGCCGGCGGGTTCGGTTTGCACGCTGATTGGCATCGTGATGATGTCAGTGGTCGGCAGTTTTCCATTGATTCTGTTGGCGGCGGCGCTGATCGGTATCGGCTCCTCGACTTTCCACCCCGAGGCTTCGCGGATCGCGCGGCTGGCCTCGGGCGGGCGCTTCGGTCTGGCGCAGTCGACCTTCCAGGTCGGTGGTAACGCCGGTTCTGCGTTCGGCCCGTTGCTGGCGGCGGCGATCATCATTCCGTTCGGTCAGGGCAACGTGGCGTGGTTCGGTCTGTTCGCAGTGTTTGCACTGTTCGTGCTGTATCGCATCAGCCGCTGGTACGCCCATCACCTCAATCTGTTCAAGCTCAAGGCCGGTCAGGCGGCGACTCACGGGTTGTCGAAGGGCAGGGTGATCAGTGCGCTGGTGGTGCTGGGTCTGTTGGTGTTTTCCAAGTATTTCTACATGGCCAGCCTCACCAGCTATTTCACGTTCTACCTGATCGAGAAATTCGACCTGTCGGTGGCCAGTTCACAGCTGCACCTGTTCCTGTTTCTCGGCGCGGTGGCGGCGGGGACGTTCTTTGGCGGGCCGATTGGCGACAAGATCGGGCGTAAGGCGGTGATCTGGTTTTCCATTCTCGGCGTGGCACCGTTCACCTTGCTGATGCCTCACGTCGATCTGTTCTGGACCACTGTCCTCAGCGTGTTGATCGGCTTCGTTCTCGCCTCGGCGTTCTCGGCGATTGTGGTTTACGCGCAGGAACTGGTGCCGGGCAATGTCGGGATGATCGCCGGGGTGTTCTTCGGCTTGATGTTTGGTTTCGGCGGGATTGGTGCGGCGCTGCTGGGGCATCTGGCGGATGTGCACGGTATCGAGTACGTGTATTTCCTGTGCTCTTTTTTGCCGTTGTTTGGCGTGCTGGCGATTTTCTTGCCGCGCACCAAAAAAACCTGACCTGCACAGTTCAAACTGTGGGAGCGGGCTTGCTCGCGAAGGCGGTGTATCAGTCGATATTAATGTGGCTGACCCACCGCCTTCGCGAGCAAGCCCGCTCCCACAGGGGGATTGGTGGTGTTGCAAACAAATCTGTCAGGCACAAAAAAGCCGCGTATCAAACGCGGCTTTTTCTTGGGCGTGTCGCTTACACGTTGAAACGGAAGTGCATTACGTCGCCGTCTTTGACGATGTAGTCCTTGCCTTCCAGGCGCCATTTACCGGCTTCCTTGGTACCGGCTTCGCCCTTGTACTGGATGAAGTCGTTGTAGGCGATGACTTCGGCGCGGATGAAGCCTTTCTCGAAGTCGGTGTGGATCACGCCAGCAGCTTGTGGTGCGGTGGCACCGACGCGGACGGTCCAGGCGCGGACTTCTTCGACACCGGCGGTGAAGTAGGTCTGCAGGTGCAGCATTTCGTAGCCGGCGCGGATCACGCGGTTCAGGCCAGGCTCTTCCAGGCCCAAGGCCTCGAGGAACATGTCTTTCTCTTCGCCGTCATCGAGCTCGGCGATTTCCGCTTCGATCTTGTTGCACACCGGAACCACCATGGCGCCTTCTTCTTCGGCGATGGCCTTGACCACGTCCAGGTGCGGGTTGTTCTCGAAACCGTCTTCAGCGACGTTGGCGATGTACATGACCGGTTTGGTGGTCAGCAGGTGGAAGCCCTTGATCACCGACTTTTCATCAGCGCTCATGTTCTTCATCAGGCTGCGCGCAGGCTTGGCCTCGGTGAAGTGCGCGATCAGTTGCTCAAGCAGAGCTTTCTGAACCACGGCGTCCTTGTCACCGCCCTTGGCGTTGCGCGCGACTTTCTGCAGTTGCTTCTCGCAGCTGTCGAGGTCGGCGAAGATCAGTTCCAGGTCGATGATTTCGATGTCGCGCTTCGGGTCGACGCTGTTGGACACGTGGATCACGTTGTCGTCTTCGAAGCAGCGCACCACGTGAGCGATGGCGTCGGTTTCGCGGATGTTGGCCAGGAACTTGTTGCCCAGACCTTCACCTTTCGAGGCGCCGGCCACCAGGCCAGCAATGTCGACGAATTCCATGGTGGTCGGCAGGATGCGCTTCGGATTGACGATGGCCGCCAGGGCTTCCAGGCGCGGATCCGGCATCGGCACGATGCCGCTGTTCGGCTCGATGGTGCAGAAGGGGAAGTTCTCGGCCGCGATACCGGATTTGGTCAGGGCGTTGAACAGGGTGGACTTGCCGACGTTAGGCAGGCCGACGATGCCGCAATTGAATCCCATGGTGTTTCCCCTCGGATTAGAGTCAGGCCTTCTGGCTGTGCAGGTTTTTCATCGCGCGGTTCCATTCACCGGCGAGGATATCCGGCAGCACGCCGAGGGCAAAGTCGATGCTGGCATCGAGTTTTTCCTGTTCGGCGCGTGGCGCACGACCCAGGACGAAATTTGAAACCATACTGGCGACGCCCGGGTGGCCGATGCCAAGCCGCAGGCGGTAGAAAGTATTCTGATTGCCCAGTTGCGCAATGATGTCGCGCAACCCGTTGTGACCGCCATGGCCGCCGCCCTGCTTGAGCTTGGCGACGCCCGGAGGCAGGTCGAGTTCGTCATGCGCCACCAGGATTTCTTCAGGCTTGATGCGGAAGAAACCGGCGAGTGCCGCCACGGCCTGGCCGCTGCGGTTCATGTAGGTGGTGGGAATCAGCAGACGAACATCCTGACCCTGATGCGAGTAGCGCCCGGTCAGGCCGAAATATTTGCGATCGGCCACAAGGTTCACACCTTGCGCGGCGGCGATACGCTCAACAAAAAGGGCCCCTGCGTTATGCCGGGTCTGTTCGTATTCAGCGCCTGGATTTCCCAGGCCAACGATCAGTTTGATGGCAGTCACGATAGGGGCCCTTCCTTGGAGTGGTGGTTAACATCGCCGCGATCAGTGAAGGCGGCGAAAGTGGACGAAAATTGCTCATTTACCATGAATGTAAACTCCGCGTTCCCGCCCGCTTTCTCGCTACGTTCCAGTCCGCGATGTTTCACTCACTCCGACGAACAGAGTGAAATTACTCTGCTGCGCCTTCTTCGGTAGCTTCTGGAGCAACACGTGGAGCGTGGACGTTGGCTACTGCCTTGTCATCGCCGTGTGCCAGAGCAACGAACTCGACACCTTTAGGAGCTTTGAGGTCCGACAGGTGAACGATGGTGCCGATTTCAGCGTTAGCCAGGTCGACTTCGATGAACTCAGGCAGGTCTTTTGGCAGGCAGGAAACTTCGATCTCGGCAACAACGTGCGAGATTTCGCCGCCTTTCTTCACTGGAGCAGCTTCGTTGATGAAGTGCACAGGAACGATAGCGGTCAGTTTCTGGCCAGCTACAACGCGTACGAAGTCAGCGTGCATCACGTGGCCTTTGGCCGGGTGACGTTGCAGGGCTTTGATCACGACGTTTTGTTTCTTGCCACCAACGTTCAGCTCGATGATGTGGCTGTAAGCCGCTTCGTTTTCGAGCAGTTTGGCAACTTCTTTGGCCAGCATGCTGATGGATTCAGGGGCTTTGTCGCCACCGTAAACAACAGCTGGAACCAGAGCGGCGAGACGACGCAGGCGGCGGCTCGCACCTTTCCCCAGGTCGGAACGCACTTCAGCATTCAGAGTAAAATCGTTCATTTTGTATCTCCAAAATAGCCATGACCGAGTGGCGTTTGCGACCAGCGCCAAACACGGTATGGGCAAAAAAGCCCCGCCCCGACAGGAATGCCGGGGCGGGGCGCTTTTCGTCAACGAGACATTTCGAGAAGGGCAGGGCCCTTAACGGAACATCGCGCTGATCGATTCTTCATTGCTGATGCGGCGAACCGCTTCGGCAACAACCGGTGCGATATCCAGTTGACGGATACGTGCACAGGCTTGTGCTGCAGCGGACAGCGGGATGGTGTTAGTCACCACCAGCTCGTCCAGCACGGAATTTTCGATATTCTCAATGGCCCGACCCGACAGCACAGGGTGTGTGCAGTAGGCAAAGACCTTGGCTGCGCCATGCTCTTTCAGGGCCTTGGCCGCGTGGCACAGAGTGCCGGCGGTATCGACCATGTCATCGACCAGAATGCAGGTACGCCCTTCGACATCACCGATGATATGCATCACTTCAGAGTGATTGGCTTTCTCACGGCGTTTGTCGATGATCCCGAGATCCACGCCCAGGGATTTGGCAACAGCCCGTGCACGCACGACGCCACCAATGTCCGGGGACACGATCATCAGGTTTTCGAAGCGCTGATCTTCAATGTCATCCACCAGAACCGGGGAGCCGTAGATGTTATCTACCGGAATATCGAAGAAGCCCTGAATCTGGTCAGCATGCAAATCAACCGTGAGAACACGGTCGATGCCGACTACGGTAAGCATGTCAGCAACGACTTTCGCGCTGATAGCCACACGTGCGGAACGCGGACGGCGATCCTGACGGGCATAACCAAAATAAGGAATAACAGCAGTAATACGAGTAGCCGAGGAGCGGCGGAAGGCATCAGCCATCACTACCAGTTCCATCAGGTTATCGTTGGTCGGAGCGCAAGTCGGCTGAATAATGAAAACGTCTTTACCGCGAACGTTTTCATTGATCTCGGCAGTAATTTCGCCGTCGGAAAATTTGCCGACAGAGATGTCACCGAGAGGGATATGCAGCTGACGTACAACACGCCGAGCCAGATCGGGGTTAGCGTTCCCCGTAAAGACCATCATCTTGGACACGCGCAGTACCTAGAGGCTGAGGGTAACCTGGATGAGTATAGAAAATGGCAGGGGCGGCTGGATTCGAACCAACGCATGGCAGGATCAAAACCTGCTGCCTTACCGCTTGGCGACGCCCCTGTATCTGTTGCTTCAAGTGCCTTGCACTTGATTCCTTTTAGAGCAGACTTTGCAGCTTGCGATGCAACATCGAAACGTTGCTTCCTTTCGCTACAAACCCTGTAAGGGTCTCTGTCAGAAGGGCCGAGACTTTATCAGCTTCAGCTTTGCTTGGGAAGCCCCCAAACACACAACTTCCAGTTCCGGTGAGTTTTGCTTCGGTAAATTTACCTAACAAATCCAATGCGTTACGTACTTCTGGATAACGCCTTGCAACCACCGGCAAGCAGTCATTTCGACTGTTTCCCTCGGGAACGGGGCGCACTTTAATGGGCGGCGTGTTACGTGTCAACAAAGGATCGGAAAAAATTTCTGCCGTACTTACAGAGACTTGCGGCACAAGCACCAGATACCACGGTTCTTCGGGGTCGACCGGGGTCAGTTTCTCGCCCACGCCTTCGGCAAAAGCTGCATGGCCACGGACGAAAACCGGCACGTCTGCACCGAGCGAAAGGCCCAGTGCCGCGAGGCGATCTTCATCCCAGCCCAGTTGCCACAAGTGATTAAGGCCGAGCAGGGTGGTCGCCGCATTCGAGCTGCCGCCACCGATCCCGCCGCCCATGGGCAGCACCTTGTCGATCCAGATGTCGATGCCGAGTGTGCAGCCGGACTGTTGCTGAAGCATTTTCGCCGCGCGCACGATCAGGTTGCTGTCGTGGGGCACGCCAGCGAATTCGGTGTGCAGCTGAATCACGCCGTCATCGCGCACGGCGAAGGTGATTTCGTCGCCGTAATCGACAAACTGAAACAGCGTCTGCAATTCGTGGTAGCCGTCCGCGCGGCGTCCGAGAATGTGCAGCATCAGGTTGAGCTTGGCCGGCGACGGCAGCGTCAGACGTGGAGCGGTCATGCTTTATTGCCCCAATTTGCGCGGTTGCCAGGTCTTGATTACCAGCGTCACGTCCAGATCGGTGCCGTGCAGCTTGATCCGCTCGGGCAGCCAGTAACCGTTTTGCTCGGCGTAGCTGAGGTACTCGACCTTCCAGCCGTCCTGTTCCAGATTGGCCAGGCGACTGTCGTTATCGAGGGTCAGACGGCTTTTGCTGCTGGGGGCCGGCAGGCCACGAACCCACCAGGCCAGATTCGACACCGGTAGCTTCCAGCCGAGTTGCTCTTCGAGCAGCGCTTCCGGTGACTCGGAGTCATAGCGGCCCTGATTGGCGACTTCCAGCGAAACCTTGCCCGGGCGCCCGGTCAGACGTGCCGCGCCACGACCCAGCGGGCCGGACAGGCGAATGTCATAGTAGTCCTGGCGTTGCAGCCAGAACAGCGTGCCGCTACCGGAATCTTTCGGTGCGCGAATGCCGATCTTGCCGTCGATCTGCCAGCCGTCGAGGCCGGTCAGCTGTTGTTTGTTCGCGGCCCACTGAGCCGGACTGCCGTGGCCCTCGACCGATTCGCGAGCGCCGAAACCCGCGCAACCGGCGAGCAGGGCGATGAAGCTGAAAACAATAACGTGGCGCAAAAACATGAGTTAAAGAGTCTCGGATCCGGTCAGGCGCTTGATGGTGCTGCGCAGGATGGTGCTGTCGGGCTGATCTTTGAGGTACTTGCCCCAGACTTGTTTGGCCTCGCGCTGATTGCCCTTGACCCACAGAACTTCGCCCAGGTGCGCGGCGACTTCGTGGTCCGGGAAACGCTCGAGCGCCTGACGCAGATATTTCTCGGCGTCGTCCAGGTTGCCCATGCGAAAATTCACCCAGCCGAGGCTGTCGAGTACCGCCGGGTCTTCCGGATTGATCTGGTGTGCCTGTTCGATCAGGGCCTTGGCTTCAGCGTAGCGGGTGGTGCGATCGGACAGGGTATAGCCCAGCGCATTGAGCGCCATGGCGTTGTCCGGGTCGCGCTTGATGATCAGACGCAGGTCTTTTTCCATCTGTGCCAGATCATTGCGTTTTTCCGCGAGCATGGCGCGGGTGTAGAGCAGATTCAGATCGTCCGGGTATTGCTGCAAGGCTTTATCCAGGGTTTTCCAGGCCTTGTCGTCCTGTTTGTTGGCCGACAGGGTTTCGGATTCGATCAGATACAGCTGGATCGCGTAATCCGGCTGGGCATCGCGCTCGGCCGCCAATTTGCTCTGGGCTTCGGCGGTCTTGCCGTTGTTCATCAGAATATCGGCCTGACGCAGTTGCGCCGGCAGATAGTCATTGCCAGGGCCGACCTGCGCGTATTCGATCAGCGCGCCCTGCGGGTCGTTGCGTTCTTCGGCGATGCGACCGAGGTTCAGGTGTGCCGAGTCAACGTGGCTTTCCCGGGCGATCAGGTCTTCCAGGTAACCCTTGGCCTCGTCCCAGGCCTTGGCTTCCAGGCACACCAGTGCCAGCGAATAACGCAGTTCGTCGTCTTCCGGGTATTGCTGAACGAGGGTGGAGAACTCGACCTTGGCGTCATCCATCCGGTCCTGTTCAACCAGCGTGCGCGCATAAGTCAGGCGCAGGCGTTTGTCGTCCGGGTATTTCTTGATGCTTTTCCGCAACAGCGGCAGGGCTTCGTCGCCACGATTCAT
The DNA here is from genome assembly GCF_023100615.1 of Pseudomonas sp. MWU12-3103b. NCBI lineage: Bacteria > Pseudomonadati > Pseudomonadota > Gammaproteobacteria > Pseudomonadales > Pseudomonadaceae > Pseudomonas > Pseudomonas sp. MWU12-3103b. The sequence goes on along the minus strand of NZ_JALMEY010000012.1, from coordinate 179,186 downwards.
GGTTTGCAGCAGACGCGCGCGCAGCAGGATCGGCGCAATCTCGCCTTCTTCCGGCGGGTTGTCTTCGAGCAGGGTCAGGGCGGCTTTATTGTCGCCGTCCTGTTGCAGCAGCAGGGCCTTGCCGAAAATCAGCTGGCTGTTCTTCGGGTGGCGCTGTAGCAGACGGTCGAAACTTTTCATCAGGCCGTTGCGGGTTTCCTGATCGGTATCGGCCGCCGACAGGGCGAGGAAGTCGAAATGGGTGTCGCCCTTGCCTTGCAGGACTTTCTCCATATAGACCATGGAGTCGTCATAACGCCCGGCGCGGGCCAGTTGCACGGCGGCGGCGCGTTGCGCTTCCAGGTCGTCCGGAGCGTTTTTTGCCCAGATCAGGGCGGTATCCAGCGCAGGCTGGTCGGCACCGAGGTATTCGGCGATGCGGAACGCGCGCTCGGAAACCCCCGGGTCCTGAGTATTGATCGCCTGGGTCACGTAGTTGTCCAGGGCAATGTCGAACCGATTGCGCTGGCCGGCGAGTTCGGCGCTCAGCAGGCTGAAAACGGTTTCCTCGCTGAACGAGCTGTAAACCTTGGGTTTTTCAGGCGTGGACGCGGTGTCTTCGACCGGCGGGGTACCGTCCGGCGAAACGGGTGCCATGGCCTGGCAGCCGCTGAGGAAGACAAAAGCAAGGAGCAACGCGGAAGATCTATTCATATAGGAAGAGGACGACTAACCTGCGGTCGGATCATCATGACACAAGCCTTCGGCCAAACATAACCGAGTCTCGAATGTGGCCTTTATAGTGGCCGACAATTGGGACAATAGTCAGCGGTAGTTGTTCTGAATCTGACGAAGTAGGACAATTGCCGGCTTCACGTCACCATCAGCGACCTTGAATGGCCTTCCTTGCACTCGGTATTAACCACAAGACTGCTTCAGTAGACGTCCGCGAGCGCGTGGCCTTTACCCCTGAGCAGCTGGTGGAGGCCTTGCAGCAGCTCTGCCGACTCACCGACAGCCGCGAAGCTGCGATCCTCTCCACCTGCAATCGCAGTGAGCTGTATATAGAACAGGATCAGGTTTCGGCTGATCTGGTTCTGCGCTGGCTGGCCGATTATCACCATTTAAGCCTCGATGAGCTGCGCGCGAGTGCTTATGTGCATGAAGATGATGCGGCAGTTCGTCACATGATGCGCGTCGCCTCCGGGCTCGACTCGCTGGTGCTGGGCGAACCGCAGATTCTCGGCCAGATGAAATCGGCTTACGCCGTGGCTCGCGAGGCCGGGACCATCGGCCCGCTGCTGGGGCGGCTGTTTCAAGCGACGTTCAATGCCGCCAAGCAAGTGCGTACCGACACCGCCATCGGCGAAAACCCGGTGTCCGTGGCGTTTGCCGCGGTCAGTCTGGCCAAACAGATTTTCAGCGACCTGCAACGCAGTCAGGCCCTGCTGATAGGCGCTGGCGAGACCATCACGCTGGTCGCCCGCCATTTGCATGAGCTGGGGGTCAAGCGCATCGTGGTCGCCAACCGTACGCTGGAACGCGCCAGCCTGCTGGCCGAGCAGTTCGGCGCGCACGCGGTGCTGCTGTCGGACATTCCGGCGGAACTGGTGCGCAGCGATATCGTGATCAGTTCGACCGCCAGCCAGTTGCCGATCCTCGGCAAGGGTGCGGTGGAAAGCGCGCTGAAGCAGCGCAAGCACAAGCCGATCTTCATGGTCGACATCGCCGTACCCCGCGACATCGAGCCGGAAGTCGGCGAACTCGACGACGTTTACCTGTACAGCGTCGACGATCTGCACGAAGTGGTCGCCGAGAACCTCAAGAGTCGTCAGGGTGCAGCCCAGGCGGCGGAAGAGATGGTCTCGGTCGGCGCCGACGATTTCATGGTGCGTCTGCGTGAGCTGGCGGCGGTCGATGTGCTCAAGGCTTATCGGCAACAAAGCGAACGCCTGCGCGACGAGGAGCTGCAAAAAGCCCTGCGTCTGCTGGCCAACGGCGGCAACGCCGAAGAGGTGCTCGGGCAACTGGCCCGCGGCCTGACCAATAAACTGTTGCATGCGCCCAGCGTGCAATTGAAAAAGCTTTCTGCCGAAGGCCGCCTCGATGCGCTGGCCATGGCCCAGGAACTCTTCGCCCTCGAGGGCTCACCGGATAGTTTTTCGGATAAAAAACCGCAATGAAAGCGTCACTGCTCAACAAGCTGGACACCCTCCAGGACCGTTTCGAGGAACTGACCGCGCTGCTCGGCGACGGCGAAGTCATTGCCGATCAGGCCAGATTCCGCGCCTATTCCAAGGAATACGCCGAACTCGAGCCGGTGGTACAAGGCTATAAAAAGCTGCTCGGCGTACAAAGTGATCTTGAAGGCGCCCAGGCGCTGCTCAAGGACAGCGACCCGGACATGCGTGAAATGGCTGTGGAAGAAGTCCGCGAAGCCAAGGAATTGCTGATCAGGCTGGAAGATGATCTGCAGCGCATGTTGCTGCCCAAGGATCCCAATGACGGGCGTAACGTCTTTCTCGAAATTCGCGCCGGTACCGGTGGCGACGAGGCGGCGATCTTCTCCGGCGATCTGTTCCGCATGTACTCGCGTTACGCCGAACGACGTGGCTGGCGCGTGGAGATTCTTTCGGAAAACGAAGGCGAGCACGGTGGCTATAAAGAAGTCATCGCCCGCATTGAAGGCGACAACGTTTACGGCAAGCTGAAATTCGAGTCCGGCGCGCACCGCGTACAGCGTGTACCCGCCACCGAATCCCAGGGCCGTATCCACACCTCGGCCTGCACCGTGGCGGTGTTGCCCGAGCCGGACGAACGGGAAGCCATCGAGATCAACCCGGCGGATCTGCGTGTCGATACTTACCGCTCCTCCGGGGCCGGTGGTCAGCACGTCAACACCACCGACTCGGCGATCCGCATCACGCACATACCGACCGGCACCGTCGTCGAGTGTCAGGAAGAACGTTCCCAGCACAAGAACCGTGCCCGGGCGATGGCCTGGCTGTCGGCCAAGCTCAACGATCAGCAGACCGCCGCGGCGGCGAATGCGATTGCCAGCGAGCGTAAGTTGCTGGTCGGTTCCGGTGACCGTTCCGAGCGCATTCGCACGTACAACTTTGCCCAGGGCCGGGTCACTGACCATCGCGTCAACCTGACCCTGTACTCCCTTGATGAAATCCTCGCCGGTGGCGTTGAAGCGGTGATCGAGCCTTTGCTGGCCGAATACCAGGCCGACCAGCTTGCAGCGATAGGTGAATAAATGACCATCATTGCCAGTCTGTTGCGCGCTGCCGAATTGCCGGACTCGCCCACCGCGCGCCTGGATGCCGAATTGCTCCTGGCAGCGGCACTGGGCAAATCGCGAAGCTTCCTGCACACCTGGCCCGAGCGCATCGTACCCAGCGAAGCGGTGCTGATTTTTACCGAGTACCTGCAACGGCGTCGAAGTGGCGAGCCGGTGGCCTACATCCTTGGTCAGCAGGGGTTCTGGAAGCTCGATCTGGAAGTCGCGCCGCACACGCTGATCCCGCGCCCGGACACCGAATTGCTGGTCGAGGCCGCGCTGGAGCTGCTGGCGGCAACGCCGGCGAAAGTCCTCGATCTGGGCACCGGCAGCGGCGCGATTGCGTTGGCCCTGGCCAGCGAGCGTCTGGCGTGGAAGGTCACGGCGGTGGATCGCGTGCTGGAAGCCGTCGCGTTGGCCGAGCGCAATCGCCAGCGTCTGAACCTGAACAACGCCACGGTGCTGAGCAGCCACTGGTTCAGCGCCCTCGAAGGCCAGCGCTTCAATCTGATCATCAGCAACCCGCCGTACATCGCGGCTGCCGACCCGCATCTGGTCGAGGGCGACGTGCGCTTCGAACCGGCCAGTGCGCTGGTGGCCGGTGTCGACGGGCTCGACGATCTGCGCCTGATTGTCGCCCAGGCCCCGGATCATCTGGAAGCCGGCGGCTGGCTGATGCTCGAACACGGCTATGATCAAGCCGAGGCCGTGCGTGATCTGCTGCTCACCCGTGGTTTTGAACAAGTCCACAGCCGCACCGATCTGGGCGGCCATCAACGGATCAGCCTGGGGCGCCTGCCGTGCTGAATGATCAGGAGTTGCTGCGCTACAGCCGGCAGATTCTGCTGCAACACATCGATATCGATGGGCAACTGAAGCTGAAAGACAGCCGTGTGCTGATTGTCGGCCTCGGCGGTCTCGGTGCGCCGGTTGCGCTGTACCTGGCGGCGGCCGGTGTCGGTGAGTTGCATCTGGCGGATTTCGACACGGTCGACCTGACCAACCTGCAGCGCCAGATCATTCATGACACCGACAGCGTCGGCATGAGCAAGGTCGACTCGGCGCTCAAGCGCCTGAGCGCGATCAATCCCGAGATTCAACTGATTGCCCATCGTCAGGCGCTGGACGAGGATTCCCTGGCCTCCGCCGTTTCGGCGGTGGATCTGGTGCTCGACTGCTCCGATAACTTTTCCACCCGCGAAGCGGTCAACGCCGCGTGCGTGGCCGCGTGCAAGCCGCTGGTCAGCGGCGCGGCGATTCGTCTGGAAGGGCAGTTGTCGGTATTCGACCCGCGTCGCCCGGAAAGTCCGTGCTACCACTGCCTGTACGGGCATGGCAGCGAAGCCGAACTGACCTGCAGCGAAGCCGGTGTGGTCGGGCCGCTGGTGGGGCTGGTCGGCAGTCTGCAGGCGCTTGAAGCGTTGAAAGTGCTGGTCGGTTTTGGCGAACCGTTGGTGGGTCGTTTGCTGTTGATCGATGCCTTGGGTTCGCGCTTCCGTGAATTGCGGGTCAAGCGCGATCCGGGGTGCAGCGTCTGTGGTTCGCAGCATGCGTGAGGCGCCGATCGCGGTGTTCGATTCTGGTGTCGGCGGCTTGTCGGTACTGGCTGAAATCCAGCGTTTGCTGCCCCATGAATCACTGCTGTATTTCGCCGATTGCGGGCATATTCCCTACGGCGAGAAAACCCCGGAGTTCATCCGCCAGCGTTGCAACGTGATGGCCGGTTTTTTCCGCGAGCAGGGCGCCAAGGCCCTGGTGATCGCCTGCAACACGGCGACGGTGGCCGCGGTTGCCGATCTGCGCCGTGATTTCCCCGAGTGGCCGATCGTTGGCATGGAGCCAGCGGTCAAACCCGCAGCTGCCGCTACCCGCAGCGGTGTGGTGGGCGTACTCGCCACCACCGGCACGTTGCAGAGTGCCAAGTTCGCCGCGTTGCTTGACCGCTTCGCTGCTGACGTTCGCGTCATCACCCAGCCGTGCCCCGGCCTGGTGGAACTGATTGAAAGCGGTGATCTGCACAGCGCCGAGTTGCGCACGTTGCTGCAGCATTACGTCGACCCGCTGCTGGCCAACGGTTGCGACACGATCATTCTCGGTTGCACTCACTATCCGTTTCTCAAGCCGATGCTCAAGACGATGATTCCCGACAGCATCAGCCTGATTGACACTGGCGCAGCCGTAGCGCGGCAACTGCAACGGTTGCTGGCCGAACGTGATCTGCTCGCCAAGGGGCCGAACCGCCCGGTCAGATTCTGGACCAGTGCCGACCCCGCGTTCTTCCGCAAGACCCTGCCCCTGTTGGGTCAGGTTGCCGGCGACGTCGAAAAATTCAGCTTGTAAAAAAAATGTGAAATAACTAGAAAAACAGCTGAACTTCTAATCAGGCGCTAGCTTCTATAGCGATGAGTTATCTAGAAAACCAAACGATCGTTCCGGAAAAGGAAGTTTCAAAGTGAAGCGACTATTCTGCTTGGCCGCGATTGCGGCCGCACTGATGGGGCAAAGTATTACCGCGCAAGCTGCAGGTGTTGAATTTGCAGTGGGTGCGACCAGCGATTCGACCATGACTTATCGCCTGGGCATGAATTTCGATTGGGACAAGAGCTGGCTGCAAAGTGATGTCGGTCGCCTGACCGGTTACTGGAGCGGCGCTTACACTTACTGGGAGGGTGACAAGACTTCCAGCAACAACAGCCTGTCGTTCTCCCCGGTATTCGTTTACGAGTTTGCCGGTCAGTCAGTCAAGCCGTACGTTGAGGCGGGTATTGGTGTCGCAGCGTTCTCCAACACCAAGTATGAAAGCAACAACATCGGCGGCTCTTTCCAGTTCGAAGACCGTATCGGTTTTGGTCTGCGCTTCAATGGCGGGCATGAAGTGGGGATTCGGGCGACGCACTATTCCAACGCCGGCCTGGCCAGCAGCAACGACGGTGTAGAAAGCTACGCGCTGCATTACACGATGCCGCTGTAACTGCAGCTTGCACAAATCTTTGTGGGAGCGGGCTTGCTCGCGAATGCGGTGTGTCAGTCGACAACACAATTGACTGACACACCGCATTCGCGAGCAAGCCCGCTCCCACATTGGTTTTGAGCTGCTGTTGAAATCAACGGTAAGCAGTGGCAATGCCTTTGCGTTCTTCAATGCACTCCGGTGCACCCATCTCGAATTCGCGACAGATCAGCGGGCGTTTCTCATAGATCGTGCACATCATGCTGTCGCGATCCAGCGCCGCGCACCAGCCGTCGTCCAGACGCAGCATTACTTCACCACCCCACTCATCGGTATCGATAAAGCGTTCGGGCACGCCGGTGTCGGTGATCAGCATCACTTCGAGCTGGCAACAGCACGCTGCGCAGGTTGAACAGGTGACCGCGGGCTCGGTGATTTGCTGGTGGGGAATGGTTTTCATGCTGCGCAGTGTAAGGCAGCCGCCGGTTGCTGTGTGAAAGGCCTGACAGACGCTCAGTGGGCCAGCCGCCGAGCCATGGCATGCAGCAGCGGAAACAGCAGCGCCCACAGCAGGCCTATGCCGATCAGGGTCGGCACTTCACCGTAAGGAAATTGCACGCCGGCCAGCTGTCCGCCGCCGTAATAGGACACGGCGCCGCCCACTGCACCGAGTCCGCTGGCCAGCCACCACGGGCGGGCGCTCCATTGCAGACAGTGACGCAACGTGGTCGCGAGCAAGGCCCAGAGCAGCATCAGCCACAGCGGAATCAGTGGCGACAGGTCCTGGAATTCGAACACGCCGGCAGCGCGCAACAGACTGTCTACGGCTGTACCGACAAGCACCACGCTGAGGATCAGGCGACCTTCCTCCGCCCAACTGCTGATCCAACCAAAATGGACCACCAGCACCGCCAGCGCCAGCAGCAGCCACAGACTGTCGCCGCCGAGCACGCAGGCCAGCCAGCCGACCTGGAACAGCACGGCATTGGTCAGCCGCTCAAGCATCGAAGCGTCCGAGCAACGGCGCCGGCATCGCGGCCGGTTTGGCCAGCAGCAGTTGCGCGGTGCCGATGGTGCGCTCCAGAAACCCGCCCTCGCAGTAGCACAGGTAAAACTCCCACAGCCGCAGGAAGTAATCGTCGTAACCCAACTCGCTCAAACGGCCATGGGCGCGGCGAAAGTTTTCGTGCCACAGGCGCAGGGTGCGGGCGTAGTGCAGGCCGAAATCTTCCATGTGCAGCAGGTTCATGTCGGTCTCGCGGCTGACCACTTCGAGCATCTTCTGCACGCAGGGCAGGGCACCGCCGGGGAAGATGTAGCGCTGGATGAAGTCGACGCCGCGCTTGGCCTGCTCGTAGCGCTGCTCGCGGATGGTGATCGCCTGCAACAGCATCAGGCCGTTGCTCTTGAGCAGGTGCGCGCATTGCTTGAAATAGGTGGGCAGGAAGCGGTGACCGACCGCTTCGATCATCTCGATCGACACCAGTTTGTCGTATTCGCCGGTGAGGTCGCGGTAGTCGGTGAGCAGCAGCGTTACCCGATCCTGCAACCCCAGTGCTTCAATGCGCCTGGCGGTAAACGCGTACTGCTCTTTCGACAGTGTTGTGGTGGTGACACGGCAACCGTAATGCTGCGCGGCGTACAGCGCCATGCTGCCCCAACCGGTGCCGATCTCCAGCAGATGATCTTCGGGCTTGAGTGCGAGCTTCTGGCAGATCCGTTCCAGCTTGTTCAACTGAGCCTGTTCCAGGCTGTCTTCGGGACTGAGGAACTGCGCCGCCGAATACATCATGGTCGGGTCGAGAAACTGTTCGAACAGATCGTTGCCGAGGTCATAGTGCGCCGCGATGTTTTTCTGCGAACCCTTGCGCGTGTTGCGGTTGAGCCAGTGCAGGCCTTGCACCAGGGGCCGGCTGAGGCGGGCCAGACCGCGCTCCATGGCGTCGAGCACGTCGAGGTTGCTGACGAACACGCGCACGACCGCCGTCAGGTCCGGCGAACTCCAGTAACCGTGGATAAACGCTTCGCCGGCACCAATCGATCCGTTGCCGGCGACCATGCCCCACACCGCCGCGTCCTGCACATGGATTTCGCCGAGCAGGTGGCTGCCCGGCGTGCCGAACATCAGGCGTTCGCCATCCTCGACCACCAGCAATTGCCCGTGTTTGAGCTGACTGAGTTGCCGCAAAACGCCGCGACGCAGCAGCGAACCGGTCAAACCGTTGGTGCTGAAGCGACTGACCGACAGGCTAGAGGATTTCATGGCGGTGCTCCTTGGGAGGCACAGTGGCGATCTGAAAGCTGCCGTCGGCAGCCTGATGAGCAAAAATCGGGGCACGCTTGAGCAACAGGCGCACGGCTTGCCAATAAATCGCCAGACAGGTTTTCGCGGTCATCCACGGAAAACGTCGCAAGTAGCGGTGCAGGCTGTGGCGGTCGAGGGGTTCGCGCCGCAGATTGAGCGTGGCGTCGAACAGCTTGTGCTCACCCTGCCAGTCGGCCATGTGCACGCCGAGCTTTTGCGCAGCCGGGCTGAAGCTCATGCGGTACTCGAGGTCACGCGGCAAAAACGGCGAGACATGAAAGGCCTTGGCCACGGCGAAGTGCTGGTGAAAGTCTTGCAGGTCGGTCGGTGTGCGGGCCGGCAGCACGTAGTGATAACGCTCGCGCCACGGCGTGTTGGTGACTTCGCAGAGAATCGCCGCCAGTTGCCCGTCGGCCTCGTGGCAATAAAAGAAACTCACTGGATTGAACGCCAGACCCCAACTGCGCGGTTGGGTCAGCAGGCAGATCGAACCCTGCGGTTGATGGCCGATGGCGACGCCGACTTGCTGGCGCACCGCGTCGATCAGGCGCATTCCATTGCCGGTGAAGGTTTTCAGGTAGTCGGTTTCGCGAAACGAAAACGCTGCAAAGCGGCTGCGACTGGCAAACGGCGACAGGCCGAACACGGCGTCCTGTTCCGCCAGATCGAGGTACAACAGACCGATCCGGTAACGGAATTCGTGGCGTCTGGGCGAAAAGCGCCGATGGCCAATCCAGCCGCTGTACAGGGCGCTGTTCATAAGCTTTCCCCGAACGCGGCGGCCACGCGCAACGCGCTGACCACGCCGTCCTCATGAAAGCCGTTGGCCCAGTAGGCGCCGCAATAATGGGTGTGCTGCTGACCGTCGAGTTCGGCCCAGCGGTTTTGCGCCGCCACCGCCGCGAGGCTGAATTGCGGGTGGGCGTAGGTGTATTTGGCGAGCACCTTGAACGGGCTGATCCCGGCGCTCTGATTGAGGCTGACGCAGAACGTGGTGTCACTCTGAATACCCTGCAGGATGTTCATGTCGTAAGTGACGGCCGCGTGGGTATGGCCGGCGCCGCTCAAGCGATAGTTCCAGCTGGCCCACGCCAGTTTTCGGGTCGGCAGCAGACGGGTATCGGTATGCAGCACGACTTCGTTATCGGCATAGGGCAGGGCGCCGAGGATCGAGCGTTCCGCCTGGCTTGGCGTGCCAAGCAATTGCAGGGCCTGGTCGCTGTGGCAGGCAAGCACGACTTTGTCGAAACGCTCGATGCCGGCCGGGCTGTGGATAACCACGCCGTGTTCATCGCGATCGATGCGCGTCACCGGGCAACTGAGGCGGATCTTGTCCTGGAACGCTGCGGTCAGTGGCGCGACATAGGCACTGGAGCCGCCCTCGATCACCTGCCATTGCGGGCGATCACTGACTGACAGCAGGCCATGATTCTTGAAGAAGCGCACAAAGAATTGCAGCGGGAAATTGAGCATCTCGGCCATCGGCATCGACCAGATCGCCGAGCCCATCGGCACGATGTAATGCAGGATGAAACGTTCGCCATAACCGCCAGCCTTGAGGTAATCGTCGAGCGTGGTATCGGCGGCAATGCGTTGTTCGGCGAGGTCGCGCTGGGCTTCTTTATTGAAGCGCAGAATGTCGCGCAACATGCCCCAAAACCCCGGGGACAGCAGGTTGCTGCGCTGGGCGAAGAGGCTGTTGAGGTTGTTGCCGTTGTATTCCAGACCGGTGTCCGGGTCGGTGACCGAGAAGCTCATTTCCGTCGGTTTGAACGACACGCCGAGCTGGCCGAGCAATCGAATGAAGTTCGGATATGTCCAGTCGTTGAACACGATGAACCCAGTGTCCACCGCATATTCGCGGCCATCGACGGTCACCTGCACGGTATGCGTGTGACCGCCGACCCAGTCGCTGGCCTCGAACACCGTGATGTCGTGTCGGCGATTGAGCAGGTGGGCGCAGGTCAGGCCGGCGATTCCGCTGCCGACAATGGCAATCTTCATATCGGGTCTCGCAGCGGTGGGTTGCTGCGCACCATGCGCTTGCCGATCGCCAGTTGCAGGCGCGCCGGCAGCTTCGACAGTGGCCAAAGCGCCGCCATGAACAGTGCCGGAAAGGCGATCTCCAGCGGACGATCCTTGAGCTTGGCGAAGATGTGCCGCGCCGCTTTATCCACAGGCCAGCTCAACGGCATCGGGAAGTCATTCTTGGCGGTCAGCGGGGTTTCGACAAAACCCGGGCTGATGATGGTGACATCGATGCCCTCGACGGCCAGGTCGATCCGCAGCGATTCGAACAGATAGCGCAGCCCGGCTTTCGACGCGCCGTAGGCTTCGGCTCGGGGCAGCGGCAGGTAGGTCACGGAACTGGCCATGCCGATCAGATGCGGCGCGGTGCCTTTGCGCAGCAACGGCAGGGCCGCTTCGATGCAGTAACTGCTGGCGAGCAGGTTGGTGCGCACCACATGTTCGATGATCGAGGCATCGAACTGTCGCGCATCGACGTACTCGCAGGTGCCGGCATTGAGAATCACGCTGTCGAGCGAGCCCCAGGCCTGTTCGATCTGCTGGCCGATTTCGCGCACGGTCTGACTGTTGGTCAGATCGCCGGCCACCACCAGCACCTGCTCCGGATAACGTTGCGACAGCACTTTGAGCGGTGCCACCTGACGCGAGCTTACAGCCAGATGCGCGCCGCTTTTCAGAATGTCTTCAGCCAGTGCTGCGCCGATGCCACTGCTGGCACCGGTCAGCCAATAACGCCGTGGAGGTGTACGACTCATCCCATTCTCCTTTTCAACCAGGCGATCACCCGGCCCAATACGGGTAAATGTTCATACAGCATGGCCCCGGCATCGAAATAATCCCGGTGGCGATAAACCTTGTCCCGCCACAGCAGGTGCGAACACCCGGCGACGCGAATCAATTGACCACCGGCCAGACGCGGGTGGCGGTAACTCATGACCCAGCGCAGGTAACCTTCACCGTCAGCGATCTGGTCGAAGCCGTGGAAATCGAAGCGCAGTTCGCTGACGTTGGCGTACAGCTCGCTGAAGTAATGTCGCAGTTGCACCAGCCCCTGCACTTCATGCAGCGGGTCGGTGAAGTGAATGTCATCGCTGTACAGCTCGCCCAGACGTTGCAAGTTGTCTTTGTTCAACTCGGCGAACTGGCGGGCGAAGCGGCGCAGGAATTCACTCATGAACTTCTTCCATAGACGAGCGCGACGGCAGGTTCTTGAACGCCGCCAGCGCGCGTTCGCGCGAAGCCCCGAGATTGACGATCGGCGCCGGATAATCCGCCACGCCGAACAGTCCGCCTGCGCTGGCCGGGTTGTGTACTTCCTTCTTGTTCAGGCCGGCCAGCTCAGGCAGCCAGTGCTTGATGAACAGGCCTTCGCTGTCGAATTTTTCCGATTGGCTCAACGGATTGAAGATGCGGAAGTACGGCGCCGAATCGGTGCCGGTCGAAGAACTCCATTGCCAGCCACCGTTGTTCGCCGCCAGATCGCCGTCGATCAAGTTACGCATGAAAAAGCGCTCGCCTTCACGCCAGTCGATCAGCAGATTCTTGGTCAGGAACATCGCCACAATCATCCGCAAGCGGTTATGCATCCAGCCGGTTTCCAGCAGTTGGCGCATGGCCGCATCGATGATTGGCAAACCGGTGCGCGCCTCTTGCCAAGCCGCCAGATCGTCCGGCGCATCACGCCAGGCCAGGGCTTCGGTTTCCGGGCGAAATGCGCGGTGGCGCGAAACCCGTGGGTAGCCCACCAGAATGTGTTTGTAGAACTCGCGCCACAGCAGCTCGTTGATCCAGGTCACCGCGCCGACCTTGCCGCTGTCGAACTCGCCCTGATTGCTTTGCAAGGCCGCATGCAGGCATTGGCGCGGCGAAATCACCCCGGCGGCGAGGTACGCGGAAAGTTGACTGGTGCCGGGTTTGGCCGGGAAGTCGCGTTCGCTCTGGTAGTAGTCGATCCGCGCGTCGGCGAAGGTGTCGAGACGGCGCCGGGCTTCCTGTTCGCCGGCCGGCCACAGTGTGCGCAAAGACTCGCTCGGCGTTGCAAAACCGGCGACGGATGCCGGCACCGGATCGCTGTCGATGTTCAGCTTTGCCTGTTTGCCGGGCGTCTTGACCAGCGCCGGCATCGAGCGGTGCAGGCGTTCATAGCAGACCTTGCGGAACTGGCTGAACACCTGAAAGTAGGTTTCGGTTTTGGTCAGTACCGTGCCGGGCTTGAACAGCAGTTGGTCAAGGTAGCTGTGGAAAGCGATGCCTTTGCTCTTCAGGGCCACGGCCACCGCGGCGTCGCGCTGGCTTTCGTGGATGCCATATTCTTCGTTGACGTGCACAGCTTGAATATTCAATTGCACACAAAGCTCGAGCAGCACCGCCGGGGCCTGATCCCAATGATTGGCGGTGCGCAGCAGTAATGGGATGTTCAGATCGCCGAGGCGACTGCTCAGCTCACGCAGGTTGCGCAGCCAGAAGTCGACCTTGCACGCGGCGTCGTCATGTTCCAGCCATTGCTGCGGGCTCAACAGATACACGGCAACCGTCGGGCCGCGCGCTGCGGCGGCCGCGAGGGCGGTGTTGTCATGTAGGCGCAGGTCGCTGCGCAGCCAGATCAATTGCATCGCGGTTTCCATTAAATCAGCCCACGCTGCACCAGTTCCTGATGTGCCGAGAGCGGGTCTTCGGCCAGGATCAGATCAGCGATCTCAGGGGTTCTTACGGACAACTCGGTCTGGTGGATGCATACCGTTGGTCCGACGAGCATTTTTGCAGTGCCGATGCCATTCAGCAGTTTTGGCAGCTGCGCCAGATTCATCGCCTTGCTGGAATACAGCAGCACTCCCCGGGCTTGCAGATGATCGACCGCCAGCGCCAGTTCTCCGGCCGGTAGCGGCCAGTCGAACACTTGCACCGGGCAGTCGGCGCTGCTGATCAGCCACGCGCATAGCCACAGGTGAGGTTCCAGTGCCAGGTCCGAGTGATTGATCAGCAGCAACGGCGCAGCGTGTAATTGCCGATTGTTATGGTAGATGCGCGCGCCGAATTTGCTGCGTAACCAGGAATAAAAGAACACCCGTTCCATCTGTGCGCCGAACTGGCCTTGCCAGCGCTGCTCGAGTTCGGCCAGCAGCGGCAGGAGTAATTGCTCGCACAGGGTGCGTGGCGGGTACAGGGCCATGGCCTGGTTGATGCTATCGTCGAGGTTGCGCTCATTGAGCTGGATGACGGCGCCGAGCAAGGACTGGCGCTGCCGTTGCCAGTCGTTTTCCACCGTCTCGGTAAAGGCTTGCGGAGCATCGAGCAACGGTTTGACCTGACTGACAGCCACGCCTCGATTAAGCCAGGTCAGGATGGTCAGGATTCGTTGCACATGTTCGCTGGAATACAGGCGATGGCCCTTGGGCGTGCGCTGCGGCACGATCAACCCGTAACGGCGCTCCCAGGCGCGCAGGGTGATGGCGTTGACCCCGGTCTGCCGCGCCACTTCGCGGATCGGCAGCCAGCCCTCGTCGAGGGCTTTCTTGAAGTCGGCGCCGAGGTCTTCCTGGGCGCTGGTGTCGAGTTTGTCGTTCATCAAATGGCGTTTCGCAGGCTGAGGTTTTCCGGATGCGGCTGCAAGTAAACCTGCCGCGCAATGTACGGATCCGGGTGTTGGCGAAAGTGGTGTTTGAGCAGAGTCAATGGCACCACCAGCGGCACGATGCCGTGGCGGTACTGGCCGATGACATGCTGCATTTCCTGTTTGTCTTCCGGGCTGATCGCCTGTTTCAGGTAGCCGCTGATGTGTTGCAGCACGTTGCTGTGGGTGCGGCGGGTAGCGCATTTCTTCAACGCGCTCATCAACTCGCTGAAATAGCGCGGGCCGAGTTCGACCGGATCGGTCTTGGCCATGTTGCCCAGCAGTTTGCCCAAGGCTTTGTATTGCTCAGGGTTGTGTGCCATCAGCAGGTATTTGTAGCGTGAGTGGAATTCGGTCAGTGCGCGGCGGCTCAAGCCTTGTTCGAGCACCTGCTGCCAGGCGCTGTAGGCGAGCACGCGGGTGATGAAGTTTTCCCGCAACACCGGATCGTTCAGGCGTCCGGCTTCTTCCACCGGCAGGTCAGGGTGCTGCGCACAGAACGCCTGAGCGTAGATGCCACGGCCGCCTCCGTTCACCGGCGCGCCGTTGGCGTGATAGACCTTGACCCGCTCCAGACCGCACGAAGGCGACTGCTGCATGAAGATATAGCCGCAGATGTCATTGAGCTCGCCGGCCATTTTCTGCCCGTAGGCTGCCAGTGGTTCAGTGACATTGATTTGCGGATTGACCGTACCGATAGCTTCAGGAGCATCGGGATCGCCAATCAGGCGGATCGGTTCGCGCGGGATGCCCAGGCCAATCGCGACTTCCGGACATACCGGCACGAATTCGAAATACTCGGCAAGGGTGCGGCTGCACAACCGCGATTCCTTGTGCCCGCCGTTGTAGCGCACTTCGGCGCCCATCAGGCAGGCGCTGATGGCGATTTTGGGCCGGGAAGCAGAAAGATCGGACATGCACACCTCGAATCTATTCCTGTACAGATATTTATCTCTGTACAACTTTTCCTCAGCATAGATTCATGCGTGTACAAGTCAACTCATTTGTATAAGTTTTTCCAGGTTAACCACGATCGACTGTGGGAGGCAGCATTGATGTTGAATGATGCGACGCCATCGCGAGCAGGCTCACTCCTACAGGATCTTTATTGCCAGCCCAGTAACCAGTGATCGTTGTTCTTCAACGTCTGCCAATCGAGGCGTTCTGCGCGCTTTGTCAACACCGCCTGCAACTCGATCTCCAGCACCGTGCCTTCCTCATCCCGGAACAGTTCGGTGACCAGAAAATGTTTTTCGCGGTTTTGCGGGTGGGCTGCTGTCCACTTCGACAGCAGCAATTTTTGCGGATTGATGCGATTCATTGCAGGTGTTCGTGCAAACGGCGTGCAGCTTCCTGGCCACTGAGCCAGGCCCCCTCGACACGCCCCGACAGGCACCAGTCGCCGCAGGCGTACAAGCCCAGATCGGCGTCGGCCAGCGTGCCCCATTCGTGGCCGGTCGCAGGGCGTGCGTAGAGCCAGCGGTGGGCGAGACTGAAAGTCGGAGCGGGCATCGCGCTGTGCAGCAGTTCGGCGAATGCACCGTGCAGTTGCTCGATGACCGCTTCCTTGGACAGGTCGATGTGTTGCCGGCTCCAGGCGCTGCTGGCGTGCAGCACCCAAGTGTCGCAGGTGGTATCGCGCCCCGGTTTACTGCGGTTGCGTGCCAGCCAGTCGATGGGGCTGTCCTGCACGAAGCAACCTTCGATCGGGGTATCCAGGGGCGTATCGAAGGCGAGGGCGACGGCCCAGGTCGGGTCCATTTTCACCCCGGCGGCGGCGCCAGCGAGTTTTGGTGCGGCAGCCAGCAACGCCGTGGCTTGCGGCGCTGGCGTCGCAATCACCACGTGACTGAAGGGACCGTGGGTGAAGCCTTCGGCGTCCTGCAGGTGCCAGTGTTCTTCACCGCGAAACACCTCGGTGATGCGGCAGGCGAAGTGCACTTCCAGACCGTCGAGCAAACCCCGGGTGATCGCGCTCATGCGTGGCGTGCCGACCCAGCGCGTCTGTTCGTCCGGCGACAGATTCAGTTGCCCGCCCTGAAAGGTGTAGAGCTGCGGCGTCCACTCGGCGACCCAGCCCAGACTTTGCCAGCGTTGCACTTCGGTGACGAAACGCCGGTCGCGGGCGGTGAAGTATTGCGCGCCCATGTCCAGCGAACCGGCGTCGCTGCGTTTGCTCGACATGCGTCCGCCACTGCCGCGGCTTTTGTCGAAGAGCTGGACGGTGTGTCCGGCCTCTGTCAGCGCCTGCGCGGCGGAGAGTCCGGCGATGCCGGTGCCGATGATTGCGATAGGTACAGTCATAGGGGCCTCGTTTACCTTTCTGTACAGACTACGCCGTCAATGAAACCTGTACAATTTTGTTTTTTGGTATAACTTCTAGCGTTCTCGTTCTGACAGCTTGGCCTATGGTTAAACAATAGAGCCTGCCCGATAGAAAAGATCCCTGCTTATAAAAATAGACTAGTGATCCGGGTAAAACGCCACGCGAGGAAGAAGTCATGCGCATATTGCTGACCGGCGGTACTGGTTTGATAGGCCGTCAGCTCTGCCGACACTGGTCGGGGCAGGGCCATCAATTGACGGTGTGGAGTCGACGCCCGGAAAAGGTCGCGAAAATCTGTGGCGCGCAGGTGCGTGCAATTGCGCGTCTCGAAGACTTCGGCAACGAACCGCTGGACGCGGTGGTCAACCTGGCCGGTGCGCCGATCGCGGATCGGCCATGGACCCATCGGCGCAAGGCGCTGTTGTGGAGCAGCCGCATCACGCTCACCGAAACCCTGCAGGCCTGGCTGGAAACACGGCAGCAGAAACCGGCGTTGTTGATCTCCGGTTCGGCTGTTGGCTGGTACGGCGACGGCGGCGAACGCGAGCTGACCGAAGATTCGCCGCCAGTGATCGACGATTTTGCCAGTCAGTTGTGCATTGCCTGGGAGGAAACCGCCCAGCGTGCCGAAGGTCAGGGCATCCGCGTGGTGCTGGTGCGAACCGGGCTGGTGCTGTCGGCCGAGGGCGGCTTTTTGTCGCGGCTGTTGCTGCCGTTCAAACTCGGGTTGGGTGGGCCGCTGGGCAATGGTCGGCAGTGGATGCCGTGGATTCACATCGATGATCAAATCGCCCTGATTGATTTTCTTCTGCACCGCGATCAGGCGAGCGGTCCTTATAATGCCTGCGCACCGAAACCGGTGCGCAATCGCGAGTTTGCCAAGACGCTGGGCAGCGTGCTGCACCGTCCGGCGTTCATGCCGATGCCGGCCCTGGCGCTGAAGGTCGGGCTTGGCGAAATGTCATTGTTGTTGCTGGGTGGCCAAAGGGCCGTGCCGGCACGCTTGCTGGAAGCGGGTTTCACTTTCCAGTTCACGGATTTGCGCGCGGCTTTGGATGATCTCTCCGGCCGCCTTTGAAATAGGACGATGCATGACCGATCACGCCTTGCTTCTGGTCAACCTGGGTTCCCCGGCCTCCACCTCGGTGGCCGATGTACGCAGCTACCTCAATCAATTTCTGATGGACCCGTATGTGATCGACCTGCCGTGGCCGGTGCGGCGGCTGTTGGTGTCGCTGATCCTGATCAAGCGCCCCGAGCAATCGGCCCATGCCTACGCTTCGATCTGGTGGGAGGAGGGCTCGCCGCTGGTGGTGCTCAGCCGTCGTCTGCAGCAGCAGATGACCACCCAGTGGACCCACGGCCCGGTGGAACTGGCCATGCGTTATGGCGAGCCGTCGATTGAAACCAAATTGCTGCAACTTGTGGCTGCGGGGCACAAGCGCATCACGCTGGCGCCGCTTTATCCACAGTTCGCCGACAGCACCACGACCACGGTGATCGAAGAAGCCAAGCGGGTGATTCGCGAGAACAAACTCGATGTGCAGCTTTCAGTGTTGCAACCGTTTTACGATCAGCCGGAATACATCGACGCACTGGTCGCCAGCGCCACCCCGCATTTGCAGCAGGACTACGATCACTTGCTGCTGAGCTTCCATGGCTTGCCGGAGCGGCACCTGACCAAGCTCGATCCGACTGGCAATCACTGCTTGAAAAACGCGGATTGCTGCAAGAACGCTTCGCCGGCCGTGCTGGCCACCTGTTACCGCGCCCAGTGCATACGCACCGCCGCCGAGTTCGCCAGGCGCGCGGGCATTGCCGATGGCAAATGGTCGGTGTCGTTTCAGTCGCGTCTGGGGCGGGCGAAGTGGATCGAACCCTACACTGAAGCGCGGCTGGACGAGCTGGCGCAAAGCGGGGTGAAGAAGATTCTGGTGATGTGCCCGGCGTTTGTCGCCGATTGCATCGAGACGCTGGAAGAGATCGGTGATCGCGGCAAGGAACAGTTCCGCGAAGCGGGGGGCGAGGAGTTGGTGCTGGTGCCGTGCCTGAATGACGACCCGCAATGGGCGAAGGCGTTGGCAACCCTGTGTGAACGAGCGCCGCTGGCGCTTTAAAGCCAAAAGCTTCGCGAGCAAGCCCGCTCCCACATTTGATCTACGGTGCGCTGAAGATCAAATGTGGGAGCGGGCTTGCTCGCGAAAGCTATCTGTCAGACAACAAGGATCTAGACCCTTAAATCAGCGGCTCATCCGCCTTCTTGTTCTTCCAGCCATCATTGCCCGGCAGAATCAGGTTCAGCGCAATCGCCACCACCGCGCACAGCGCGATGCCTTTGAGGCCGAAGTCGTCCGGGCCAGTGCCGGTGCCGACCAGCACACCGCCGATACCGAACACCAGGGTCACCGACACGATCACCAGATTGCGCGCCTCACCGAGGTCGATCTTGTGACGGATCAGGGTGTTCATCCCCACCGCCGCGATCGAGCCGAACAGCAGGCACAGAATCCCGCCCATCACCGGCACCGGAATGCTTTGCAGCAGCGCGCCGAACTTGCCGATGAACGCCAGGGTGATGGCGAAGATCGCCGCCCAGGTCATGATTTTCGGGTTGTAGTTCTTGGTCAGCATCACCGCGCCGGTCACTTCGGCGTAGGTGGTGTTCGGCGGGCCGCCAAACAGACCTGCCGCCGTGGTGGCGATGCCGTCACCGAGCAGGGTGCGATGCAGGCCCGGTTTCTTCAGATAGTCACGACCGGTCACGCTACCCACCGCGATCACGCCGCCGATGTGCTCGATGGCCGGAGCCAGCGCCACCGGAACGATGAACAGGATCGCCTGCCAGTTGAACTCCGGCGCGGTGAAATGCGGCAGGGCGAACCATGGCGCCGCCGCAATCTTCGCGGTATCGACCACGCCGAAATAGAACGACATGGCAAAACCGACCAGCACCCCGGAAATGATCGGCACCAGGCGGAAGATGCCTTTCCCGAACACCGCCACGATCAAGGTGGTCAGCAGTGCCGGCATCGAGATCATCATCGCGGTCTGGTAGTGGATCAGCTCGGAACCGTCACCCGCCTTGCCCATCGCCATGTTCGCGGCAATCGGCGCCATGGCCAGACCGATCGAGATGATCACCGGACCAATCACCACTGGCGGCAGCAGACGGTCAATGAAACCGGTGCCTTTGATTTTCACGGCGAGGCCGAGGAAGGTGTAGACGAAACCGGCTGCCATCACGCCGCCCATGGTCGCGGCGAGGCCGAATTGGCCCTTGGCGAGAATGATCGGGGTGATGAAGGCAAAGCTCGACGCCAGAAACACCGGCACCTGACGCCCGGTGACGATCTGGAACAGGATCGTCCCCAGACCCGCGGTAAACAGTGCCACGTTCGGGTCAAGCCCGGTGATCAGCGGCATCAGCACCAGGGCGCCGAAAGCCACGAACAGCATCTGGGCGCCGGACAGCACCGTGCGCCAGAGCGGATCGTTGAACTCTTGCTGCATGCTCACGCGTCCTTCTGCTTGGTACCGAAGATCTTGTCACCGGCATCGCCAAGCCCTGGGATGATGTAACCGTGTTCGTTCAGACGCTCATCGATGGAAGCGGTGTAGATGGTCACGTCCGGGTGAGCCTGTTCCACAGCGGCAATGCCTTCCGGCGCGGCCACCAGCACCATCGCGCGGATGTCCTTGCAACCGGCTTTCTTCAGCAGATCGATGGTCGCGACCATGGAGCTGCCGGTGGCGAGCATCGGGTCGATGATCATCGCCAGCCGTTCGTCGATTTCCGGAACCAGTTTTTCCAGATAAGTGTGCGCTTGCAGGGTTTCTTCGTTGCGGGCAACGCCCACAGCGGAAACCTTGGCACCCGGGATCAGGCTCAGCACGCCTTCGAGCATGCCGATGCCGGCGCGCAGGATCGGCACGACGGTGATTTTCTTGCCGGCGATTTTCTCCACCGACACAGTGCCGCACCAACCTGCGATATCGTAGGATTCGAGCGGCAGATCTTTTGTAGCTTCATAGGTCAACAGGGCGCCGACTTCCTGAGCAAGCTCACGGAAATTCTTGGTGCTGATATCGGCGCGGCGCATCAGGCCGAGTTTATGGCGGATCAGCGGGTGGCGGATCTCGAGGATGGGCATGGAAAAACTCCGGCGGCGGGCAAAAAAACCGGCCTAGATTAATCTATCCGAGGGTGATGTCCTATAGGACATTGAGTACGTTAGTCCATTAAGGCTTGATTCGACCTCACGGGATGCGTACCTTTGCCCGCTTTTCCGAAAACATCCCCCTGGAGAGCGCCATGTCCGCTGATCTCGAGCATATCCGTCAAATCATGCGAGAGGCTGACTGCCTGTACACCGAATCTGAAGTCGAGGCCGCCATCGCCCGCGTCGGTGCACAAATCAACGAACAACTGGCCGACAGCAACCCGGTGGTGTTCTGCGTGATGAACGGCGGCCTGATCTTCTCCGGAAAACTGCTGACTCACCTGCAATTCCCGCTGGAAGCGTCCTACCTGCACGCGACCCGTTATCGCAACGAAACCAGCGGCGGCGACCTGTTCTGGAAAGCCAAGCCGGAAGTCTCGTTCATCGACCGCGACGTGCTGATCATCGACGACATCCTCGACGAAGGTCACACCTTGGGCGCGATCATCGACTTCTGCAAACACGCCGGCGCGCGCAAAGTGCACACCGCCGTGCTGATCGACAAGGATCACGACCGCAAGGCGCGTCCTGACCTGAAGGCAGACTTCGTCGGCCTGCCGTGCATCGACCGCTACATCTTCGGTTACGGCATGGACTACAAAGGTTACTGGCGCAACGCCAACGGGATCTTTGCCGTTAAAGGCATGTAAGACCCCGCGCTATCCCCTGTGGGAGCGAGCTTGCTCGCGAAGGCGTCGTGTCAGTAGCATCATTGAAAACTGACACACCGCTTTCGTCGGAACGCCGCCCGGAGCAAGCTCACTCCCACAGTTGTTTTGTGTGTGCTGATCCATCTGCTACACCCATGCTAGAGTGCTCGGCCCCGCCCCCGGAGCCTGCCATGAGCCTCTTGATCCGCAGTCTTGCCGCCCTGTTGCTGACCCTCAGCCTGCCTCTGGCCGCCGCCCCGGCGCCGATGCACAGTCAATTCCTGCCGCCGGATGATCTGACCCTGCGCGATGCCGAACCCGAGCAGCAACAACTGCTGCAGGTCACCGATTATTCGGTGGTGGTCGGTGCGCAACGCCAGTCCAATCAGCAGCCGATTCCGGTCACGTCGCCGCTGATGATTCGCCTCAAGGGCAAGTCGTTGAACAAGGGCGCAACCATCACCCAGGTGCTGGTCAGTTTCGATGGCGAAAGCAAAAGCCTGAAAAAACCGGCTTATGACGACAAGAGCAAAACCCTGACCCTGTTTTACCCGCTGGCCCAGTACCGGGTGGTGATCGATCTGCTGCGCAACGACACGGTGTATGTACAGTTCCTCAGTTACGCCAACGGCCACATCTGGGCCGATCTGCACACCGGGGCTGTTCGTTCGCGTTGAGCCGGGTGGCAGGGCAGGGGTAAACTGCCCGCCCCGTGTAATGTCTGCGAGCTGGAGTCGGCAATGCGTAAAGATAAGAAACAGGTGATTGGTGACGAGATCGGCGATGAGCAGATCAAGCTGTTCCTCGATTTTGAACCGGTCGACGCCACTTCGCCGTCGCTGCACAAACTGATCAAGGCCTACCGTGGCCTGCGCATCGACGATTTCGAGCGCTTTCTGACGTTCTTCGTGGCTGCCGGTTACGACGTGGATGGCAAGGATGAGCAGGGCCAGACCTTCGTTGAGCTGATCAAGGATCAGCGTAACGCGGCCGAGTACATCGAGCTGATCGACAAGGCTCGCGGTTGAGATCACCCGATATCTGTGGCGAGGGGATTTATCCCCGATGGGCTGCGTAGCGGCCCCGAAGCCTGAGTGCAAGGGTGTCAGGTAAATCGCATCAATGGTTTTGCGACTGCTGCGCAGCCGATCGGGGATAAATCCCCTCACCACAAGTGTTGGTGAGCCAGCAGTATTGGTTTTTATCCCAGCAAAAAAAACGCCCCGCACTCACTGAGTACGGGGCGTTTTTTATGCCGCAAGATCAAGCGAAGCTTGGGGTCTCGCTGCTTTCTTCAACCAGTTCCAGGGCGATGTTGTTCTGCGTGTTGATCTTGCGATACAGCGCAGCATCGGTTTCCAGAACCTTCTCGCGGGCCGGGAAGATTTCCGCCAGTTTGGCCGCCCACTCACCCTTGGCCTTGGCCGGGAAGCATTTCTCGATCAGCTCGAGCATGATCGAAACGGTTACCGAAGCACCTGGCGAAGCGCCGAGCAGGGCGGCGAGGGAGCCGTCTTTCGCCGCAACCAGTTCGGTACCGAATTGCAGGATGCCGCCCTTTTTCGGGTCTTTCTTGATGATCTGTACCCGTTGGCCGGCCACTTCCAGGCGCCAGTCCTCGGCTTTCGCCTCAGGGTAGAATCGGCGCAGGGATTCCAGACGCTGCTCCATCGATTGCATCACTTCGCTGACCAGGTACTTGGTCAGGTCCATGTTGTTTTTCGCCACTGCCAGCATCGGGCCGATGTTGCCGGCGCGAACCGACAGCGGCAGGTCCATGAAGGAACCGTGCTTGAGGAACTTGGTGGTGAAACCGGCGTATGGCCCGAACAGCAGGGATTTCTTGCCATCGACCACACGGGTGTCCAGGTGCGGCACCGACATTGGTGGCGAACCGACTGCAGCCTGGCTGTAGACCTTGGCCTGGTGGTGCTTGACCACTTCCGGGTTGTCGCAACGCAGCCATTGCCCGCTGATCGGGAAGCCGCCGAAGCCTTTGCTTTCTTCGATGCCCGAAGCCTGCAGCAGCGGCAGGGCCGCGCCGCCGGCGCCGAGGAAGACGAACTTGGCGTCGACTTCACGGCTGGCGCCGCTGTTGACGTCCTTGATGCTGACGGTCCAGCCGGCGCCGTTACGCTTGAGGCCGGTGACGCGCTTGCAGTATTTGACCTGGGTGTCCGGTGCGCTGGTCAGGTGCTTGAGCAACTGATTGGTCAGGGCGCCGAAGTTGACGTCGGTGCCATTCATCACGCGGGTGGCGGCCAGGACTTCATCCGGCGAGCGGCCCGGCATCATCAGCGGCATCCACTCGGCCATCTTGGCCTTGTCTTCGGTGTATTCCATGTCGGAGAAGGCGTGGTGCTTGTGCAGCACGTTGAAGCGTTCCTTGAGGAACGACACGCCTTTGTCACCCTGAACGAAGCTCAGGTGCGGCACCGGGCTGATGAAGGATTTGCACGAGCCGAAGGTGCCTTTCTTGGTCAGGTACGACCAGAACTGTTTGGACACTTCGAACTGGGTGTTGATGTGCACGGCTTTCTTGATATCGACGCTGCCGTCGGCTGCCTGCGGCGTGTAGTTCAGCTCGCACAGGCCGGCGTGGCCGGTACCGGCGTTGTTCCACGGGTTGGAACTCTCCGCAGCACCGGAATCCATCAACTCGACGACTTCCAGCTTGATCGCCGGGTCGAGCTCTTTGAGCAGTACTGCCAGGGTGGCACTCATGATGCCCGCCCCAACCAGAACTACGTCGACTGCTTCGTTATGCGCCATTTAACGCGTCTCCAAAATCTGCAGCACCAAATTGTCGGCATGGCTGCCAGGGAGTGACGGGGCAGGTCAGTTGCGCCCCGGATACCCATGGTCAGGTTCGTCATGTCCGAATCTTCGCAATTTTTCGCAACTTCGACGGATGCATGCGGCCTGGCTTCAAGAGCTCCATGAACTCATTTCAGCACGCGGCTGGCAATTCGACTTATGGTCGAGACATCCGTTTTTGTGCAACCAAATCCGTAGCGGACAGGCTTCAGGCTCCGATGTTCGAGGTATACCCGGTCCTGTGTCGTTGGGCTGTTTCAGACGCTAATGGTGCATGTTCAGACGCAAAACTTTTCATTTGCTCGCCACACTCTTGTGAAGTTGTGAAAACCCGTTTTTTTCACGCTCTTTTGAAGACGTGAACCTCAAAAAAGGGCTGTCCAGGCCTGGCACCCTGCCCGCAAGGGCAAAACAACGCGGTGGCCGAGCGTCATGACAGCTCTGCAGATTCGCGAAAAGCGGGGTTTTTGCCGGAAGAACAGGCAAGCGCGCCAACTTCACTCGATCTGTGTGGGCGGCTCTCTGTGGGCGATTTGGGTGTCGATGCATGCGCATTGACGGTGTTGCGGGGCCCGATCAGGAGACGTCCTTATAATCGGGGGGAGATTGTATCGAAGAAATGCGGGCAGTTGCTCGTGTTTAATGACTTTTATTAGGCATCCGGTCAGATGCTCAACATCGCTTGCACGCGTGCGCGGGGCTGCGACGCTATGACGCGGGCGCTGGCGGGCAGTGGCTGGTGCAGCCAGTTGAGACGGATTTCTTCGATTTCCACCCAGCCATCGCCCATCGGTTGCAGGCTGCACTGCTTGAATGCCTGGCAATGACCGTTGCGGTCGAGCAGGGCAAAGCTGCGGTGCAGCGGACGTGGGGCGAACAACGAGATCAGATAGCGCATGGCGAGTACCTTGTTGGGGACTGGTTTGAAGCTTGCCAGGCGGCCGTGACGCCAACGTGTATGGGCGGTGAATAATCTGTGACAGGAACCGCATTCCCACGGCCGGGTCAGACATTTGAGTATTCACTGTCGGGTGCTGGTGACCCGCAGTGGCCCACCGCTATACTGCCGGCCTGTTTGTGCCTGATTCTGGAGAAAAGAGCATGTTGCAACGCCTGTTGTTCGGTTTGATCACTGTGACCAGTTTGACCCTGGTTGGCTGCGCCCACAGCCCGCAACAACTGAGCCCGGAACCGAAGCTGACCACGCAGTTGGCCCCGGTCGGCCATGGCCAGCAAGTGGTGGTGCGTGTGGTTGACGGTCGTCCGTCGCCAACCCTCGGCACCCGCGGCGGCCTGTACCCGGAAACCAGCGCGATCACCGTGCAGCGCGAGCAGATCCTGCCCAAGTTGCAGGCGCAGGCTGAAGCCGCCGTACGTCTGCTCGGCTTCACCCCGACCAGCAACGGGATGAACGCGCCGCAACTGACCGTGACCCTGACCGAGCTGAAGTACCAGTCGCCCAAAGAAGGCATGTACGTGACCGAAGCCACGATCGGCGCGACCTTCCGCTCCGACGTGCAGAGCGGCAACCGTCGCTACAGCGGCCGCTACGGCGCTTCGCTGGACCAGCGTTTCGGCATGGCGCCGAACCAGGAAACCAACACCAAGCTGGTCAGCGACGTGTTGAGCGATGCGTTGACCCGTCTGTTCAAGGACCCGACCGTGGGTCAGATCCTCGCCGAGTAAGCTGTGCGGTTGATGTGAAAAAGCCCGGCGCCAGTGATGGCTCCGGGCTTTTTTGTGGGGCATGGAATCGTACCCCCTCACCCCAGCCCTCTCCCCCAGGAGGGCGAGGGGGAAGGGAGCCGATCGGGGGCTTTTCAGAACCGGCGTTCACCTCGAGTTTTCAGGTCGATGCACCTCGAATAAACAACTCGGTCAGTCCCCTCTCCCTCCGGGGAGAGGGTTAGGGTGAGGGAGCTTTTACTTTTCAGGCTGCTTGGGAATAAAAATCAAGCACGCTGACACCCGTCAGCAAATCCGTCTCCGGCAAATCCGCATGCTGATGCCCGCCGAGGGCGCAATACACCAGCCAGTGGCGATCCTGAACATTGAAGGCGAGGCTGCCGACGAGGCTTTGTTGTTCGTCGGTCGGGGTGATGAGGTACAGACGATCCTGGTTTTCGGCGTGCAGCATGTCGCGTTCCATGTGTGTTTCGAGGCGCGCATGGTGGCCGATGTAAATGACGATGCCGTGACACAGGACAGCCATCGGTCGATTGTCAGGTTATTTGTCGCAAAGGGTAGGGTAGTGGAGGCGTGTTTCGGTAGAATCCGCGCCGCAGTCGTCGATCGGGCGCCTGCCACACCGATTCAGTTCCGAGGTCTGTGATGTCGCTGCACTTGATGACGCTGTTTACCGCCCATCCCGCCAAATTGATCAACCTGCTGGCGTTGGCACTGGCCTTCCCGGGCAGTTGGCTGCTGCACGCGACCCGCCGTCGTGAACAACGCGCGATGGCCAGCATCGCTGCGCAGCGTCAGGCGCAACCTAACGCCGAGCCAATCCTCGATTGGGCGACGCTGCGCATGAACCGGTTTTTCTATCGTTTCGGGTTTGCCTGCCTGGGTCTGGCACTGATCATCTCCTGGATCAGCACCCGCTTCTAAGGACAGCACAAACCCTTGTGGCGAGGGAGCTTGCTCCCGCTGGGCTGCGAAGCGGCCCCGATTCAGGTAAACGCGGTTTTTCAGGTATTCCGCGTGATGTGGTTTTGCGACTGCTGCGCAGCCGAGCGGGAGCAAGCTCCCTCGCCACAAGGGTTGATTGAATCAGATAAAAAAACGGCGCCCCGAGGGCGCCGTTTTTGCGTCGAGTGGAAAGCGCTTACAACGGCAACCCAGCCTTCACCCGGTACTGATTGCGCACCGGCGTCGCATATTGCAGCACCAGATACGGACGGTGCTCTTCAGGGCAGGCATCCAGGCGGCGCTGCCATTCTTCCTGCGCCTTGGCCAGCTCATCGGCCGGAAACACTTCGGCAGCCTTCGGCACGTTCAGTTGCGGATCGGCATCGGCCCACTGCGCGTACGCCAGGTAATGCACCGGGAACAGGCGGTATCCGCCGAGAATCTGCTTGTCCATCTCGACCGCCAATTGCTTGGTGTCTTCGAACAGTTCGGTGATCGGTGCAGCGAAGTTCACGTGCACCCGGCCCTTGTAGCCGGTGATGCCCTTGGCAATGCTCACGTCATCCTCGCCCGGCGCCTTGGCGTAGGTGCCGGTGGTGGCTCGGATGTACAACTCGCGGGCCTTGGCCTGGTCGCACGGGTCGTATTCGTAGCTGATCGACACCGGGGTCAGGTTCAGCGACTGAATCACTTCGCCGAACGGCTCGTCCTTGCGGCTCATGTGGAACATCTTGAGGATCGCCGACTCGGTGCGGTCGTCACCATCCTTTGCCCGGCCTTCAGCCTGCGCGATCCAGATCGAGGCGCAATCGTTGCGGATCGAGTGGTTGATGTACGCCGACAGCAATTGATACGCGGCCATCTTCTCGCGACGCCCGGTGATCGAGCGATGCACGATGAAGCTCTTGTTCAGGCGCATCAGGTCGCTGACGAAGGGTTTCTGCAGCAGGTTGTCGCCGATCGCGATGCGCGGGGTCGGCAGGCCGGCGTGGTACACCGCGTAGTTGACGAAGGCCGGGTCCATCACGATGTCGCGGTGGTTGGCGATGAACAGGTAGGCGCTGCCGGACTTGAATTGCTCGACACCGGTGTAGGTCACGCCATCAGTGGCGCGCTCGATGGTGTGGTCGACGTAGAACTCGACTTTGTCCTGCAAAGTGGACACGGAGGTCACGTCGGCAAACTCACGACGCAGCCGATGGGCTATAAGTGGTTTGAGCATCCAGCCGAAGGCACCGGCAAAACGCGGGAAGCGGAAGTGGGTGAGGATATCTAGAAACGCCTTGTCGCCGAGCAGTCTTGCCAGTACCGCAGGTACTTCGCTGTCGTCGTAAGGTCGGATGGCATCGAATTCGCCCATCATGCTCTCTTGTTGGAAACGGCTAGGGTAAGTAAAGGTTTTGATCGAAAACCAACGGGGCACGGTCTGAAAAGGTAGCCAGACAAAAATAGCCCTGCAAATAGACCGGCGATTATACGCACAAGTCACCTGGGAGACCGCGATGCTGGAAAGCGCACTGTATGAATGTCCGTATTGTGGTGAAGAGGTCGAGACGACGGTGGACCTGTCCGCAGGCGATCAGACCTACATCGAGGACTGCCAGGTGTGTTGTCAACCGATTACGTTTGTCTTGCAGGTGCATGGCGAGGATTGGTTTCTGGAAGTCTTCAGCGAAAACGAGTGAGGGGCGCCCATGCAGCGAATCTACGAGCCGGAAAACCTGATGGAGGGCGAGATGCTCAAGGGCATGCTCGCCAGTGAAGGCATCGAAGCGCACCTGGTGGGCCGCGATCTGCTCGGCGGTACCGGTGAATTGCCGATCTTCGGCCTGCTCGGCCTGTCGGTCGATAACGATCAGGCCGAGTACGCCCGCGAGCTGATCACCGCGTACAATGCCGCGCTGCCGCTGCCCGGCGATGAACCGGAGAGCTTCCCCGGGACGCTGGTCTGTTAGGCTGACGTTCGTTTTACTTTTGAGTCGTGTTGCCCCATGTGTGGACGTTATGCCCTGTTTCGCTGGAACCGCGACTTCGCGGCCCTGCCCGGATTTCCCGCCGATCAGCAGGCGCAGTGGAACATTTCCCCCAATGATTCGGTGTTGATGCTGCGTGCCGAGGCCGACGGCCAACGCACCCTGGCCCGCGCCCGTTGGGGGCTGACGCCACCGTGGCTGACCGATCTGTCGCGTACCCCGGCGCATGCCCGGGCCGAAACCGTCGCCGAGCAACCGATGTTCCGCGAGGCGCTGCGCCTGCGCCGCTGTCTGCTGCCGGCCAACGGTTTCTACGAATGGCGCGGCAACCTGCGCAAGCGCCCGTACTGGCTGACGCCAGGGGAGGGTTCGTCGCTGTTCTTCGCGGCGATCTGGGAGGCGTATCCGGTGCAGGAGCAGGTGTGGCTGAGCACCGCCGTCATCACGCAGCCGGCGGCCAGTCAGCGCCGACCGTTGATTCTCGATGAGGCGGGGCAGGCGGCCTGGCTCGATCCCGCGACGCCGTTGCATGTGCTGCAGGGCTTGCTCGCCAGTGAGCCGGCGGCATTGCGCGAGCGGGTGCTGGCGAATCTGGTGAATGATCCGAAGCTCAATGGGCCGGAATGCCTGACCCCGGGTTAAGTCAAAAGCCCCTCACCCTAACCCTCTCCCTGAGGGAGAGGGGACTGATTGGGGGATATTGACGAAATATACCGACTTGAACGCTCAGCTTTGAATCCATAATCGACTGGTTATTTCAGGTCGATGTATGACGGGAGACAACTCGGTCAGACCCCTCTCCCTGAGGGAGAGGGGACTGATTGGGGGATATTGACGAAATATACCGACTTGAACGCTCAGCTTTGAATCCATAATCGACTGGTTATTTCAGGTCGATGTATGACGGGAGACAACTCGGTCAGTCCCCTCTCCCTGAGGGAGAGGGGTCTGATTGGGGGATATTGACGAAATATACCGACTTGAACGCTCAGCTTTGAATCCATAATCGACTGGTTATTTCAGGTCGATGTATGACGGGAGACAACTCGGTCAGTCCCCTCTCCCTCTGGGAGAGGGTTAGGGTGAGGGGCTTTTCGCTTTTCAGACCTTGAACTGATTGATCAACCGCCGCTGCTGCTCCGCCAATTTAGTCAGGCCGGCACTGGCCGAACTCGACTCATCCGCACCGCCCGCCACTTCATTCGCCACCTGACCGATATTGATCACGTTACGGTTGATGTCATCGGCCACTGCGCTCTGTTCTTCCGCCGCACTGGCAATCTGCGTATTCATGTCATTGATCACCGACACCGCCTGAGTAATTGTCTCCAGCGCTTCAGCCGCTTTCGCCGCGTGCTGCACGCTTTCGTCGGTGCGGTTCTGGCTGTCCTCCATGACCCGCACCACATCGCGGGTGCCCTGTTGCAGTTGCTGAATCATGCTCTGGATTTCTTCGGTGGCCTTCTGGGTCTTCTGCGCCAGATTGCGCACCTCGTCCGCCACCACCGCAAAGCCGCGCCCTTGTTCGCCGGCCCGCGCCGCTTCGATTGCTGCGTTCAGCGCCAGCAGGTTGGTCTGCTCGGCGATCCCGCGAATCGCGATGAGGATTGCGTTGATGTTTTCGCTGTCCTTGGCCAGCGTCTGCACCACCTCAACGGCCTTGCCGATCTCCACCGCCAGTACGCCAATCGAGTTCGACGTATCACGGACGATCTGCATGCCTTGGCCGGCAGCCTGATCCGCGTGGCTGGCGGCTTGCGCCGCCTGAGTGGCGTTGCGCGCCACGTCTTGCGCAGTCGCGGTCATCTCCTGCACCGCGGTGGCGACCTGATCGATCTCGGCCATTTGTTTCTGAATGCCGATGTTGGTGCGAATCGCGATGTCGGCAGTGTGTTCCGAGGAATCGCTGACGCTCTGCACCGACGTCACCACCTGCGTGATCATCGCCTGCAACTTGGCGAGGAAGGTGTTGAAACCCTTGGCGATCGAGCCCAGTTCATCACTGCGATCACTGCTCAAGCGACGGGTCAGGTCGCCTTCACCTTTGGCGATGTCATCGAGCATGGCGACCATCTGCTTTAGTGGTCGGGCGATGCCGTGCCCCACCAGCCAGATCACCAGCAGACCGATGGCAGCAATGATCAGGCCGACCATGGCCATGCCGAAGGTGTCTGACTTGCGCTGTGCATCAAGGTCGGCCTGAAGTTTTTGCAGATCCGCCATCACCGCGTTCAACGGCAGTTGCAGCATCAGCGTCCAGCGCGCGTCGGTCTGGCCGATGCCGAACGGCAGGTACAGTTCGATGCGGCCCTTGTCTTTGTTCACCGAGTAGGTGACTTCGCCGCGCTTGAGATTGGCCATGTTGGCGATCTGCTCGGCATCGAGGATGTCGCTGACTTTCTCGCCGAATTTGCTCGGGTCCTTGGTGTAGGCGACGATCCGGCCGTTGCCGCCGATCAGGGCCATTTGTCCGGCGCCGCTGTACAGTTTCTGGTTGGCACCGAGGAGCATTTCCTGGATGAAGTTCACCGACAGGTCGGCGCCGACGATGCCCTGGAATGCGCCGTTGAGCATGATCGGTTCAATAAAGGAGGCGAGCATCACGACCTTGTCGCCGACCTTGTACGGCGCCGGATCGATCACGCAGGGCTTTTTCGTTTCCTTGGAGCACAGGTAGTACTCACTGGCGCGCACCCCGGTGGACAGGGTTTTCTGATCGTCGACATCGGCCAGTTTGTCCACGCCCAGACTGCCGTCGGTATTGCGGAACCACCACGGCAGGAAGCGTCCGTTGGCGGGATCGATACCGGTCACGGCGCTGCCGACGTAGGCCGCGTCATTGTGGTCCAGGGCGTTTTTTTCCCAGCCGATGTAGGTGCCGAGAATCTTCGGGTTCTGCTGGACGTTCTCCTTGATCAGGCTGATCAGTTGCTCGCGGCTGACGCTCAGGCGCGGCTGGCCGTCGGCGCCCGGTGTGCCGAGCAGCGCATTGACCCGCACCAGTCCGCCGGCAATCAGCAGCGGCGCTTCGAGTTCGCGCTGGATCTGGCTGACCTGGGTCTGCGCCAACGAGGTCAGGCGTTGTTCGATGACTTGTTCGAACTGCGCCTGAGTGCGCTGTTGCACCATGTCTTGAGTGCGGGCACCGGAGAACAGCGCGTACAGCACCAGCGCGGCGACCACGCTGAGGACGATGGCGCCGGCCAGGGCGGCGACGGAAAACTGGATCGACTTGAACTTCATGGGAGCTCCGCACGCAAGAGGACGTCTGCGCTGTTGTATCGGCAGCAGGCATGGCGCCATGAGCGTAGAACGGAACATAGGGCGGGCGATGTCGCAAATGGATCGGTGCGCGACGCAGCGGCAGCAGACTTGCCGGTTGCTGTGAATTTTTTACGACAACAGCGGTGGGAAACTTCCGAAAGACGCTGCAACACGTCTGTTGTATCTGGCGCCGATACAATTCACCCCCTACGATACGCGGCAGGTTTTCAGGGAGCTTTTGAATGAACAAGACATTGGTTGTAAGTGCACTGAGCGCAGCGCTGTTGCTGGCCGGTTGTCAGTCGGTCAACACCACCAGCGGCGGAGCCGTCGGTGTGGAGCGCAAGCAGTACATGTTCAGCATGCTGTCCTCGCAAGAGGTCAACCAGATGTATGCCCAGTCCTATCAGAAGACCGTCGGCGAGGCGTCGAGCAAAGGCGTGCTGGACAAGACCAGCCCGGAGGCCAAGCGGGTTCAGGCGATTGCCAACCGGCTGATCGCCCAGGCACCGAACTTCCGCCCGGATGCGGCGCAGTGGCAGTGGGAAGTCAATCTGATCAAGAGCGACGAGCTCAACGCCAACTGCGGGCCTGGCGGCAAGATCATTTTCTACACCGGGCTGATCGATAGCCTGAAACTGACTGACGATGAAATCGCGGCGGTCATGGGCCATGAAATCGCCCACGCCCTGCGCGAGCACGGTCGTGAGGCGATGTCCAAAGCCTATGGCATTGAAATGGCCAAGCAGGGTGCCGGTGCGTTGCTCGGTCTGGGTCAGGACAGTCTGGCGCTGGCCGACACCGTGGCCAACTACGGCATGACCTTGCCCAACAGCCGCGCCAACGAAAACGAAGCCGACCTGATCGGCCTCGAACTGGCCGCCCGCGCCGGGTACAACCCGAATGCGGCGATCACCTTGTGGAACAAGATGAGCAAGGCTTCGGAAGGCGCACCGCCGGAGTTCATGAGCACCCACCCGGCCTCGTCCAGCCGGATCGCCTCGCTGCAGGCAGCGATTCCAAAAGTCATGCCGCTGTACGAGAAAGCGCCGAAGTCCTAAGAGTCGAAGGACACAACGATTCTTCAGGTTGGGAGGGCTGTTGTGGCGAGGGGATTTATCCCCGATGGGCTGCGAAGCAGCCCCAAAACCTGCAAATGCGTTATGTCTGACACTCTGAGGAGGCAGGTTTGGGGGCGCTTCGCGCCCCATCGGGGATAAATCCCCTCGCCACAGTTAATTGTCAGATCATGGCTCAGGGGTTAAATCCAGCCACTGCTCTGCATCGCCTTGTACACCGCCACGATCGCCAGAATCAGGAACGCCGAAGCCGCCAGGCGACGGATCAAGGTCAGTGGCAATTTCTCCGCAGCAAAGTTACCCGCCAATACCACCGGCACGTTGGCAATCAACATGCCCAGGGTGGTGCCGATAATCACCAGCCACAGCTCAGGGTATTGCGCCGCCAGCATCACGGTGGCGATCTGCGTCTTGTCACCGATTTCCGCGAGGAAAAACGCGATCAGCGTGGTCAGGAAGGGGCCGAACTTGCGTGCGGTGCTGGCTTCATCGTCGTCCATCTTGTCCGGGACCAGCGTCCACAGCGCAGTGGCGGTGAAGCTCGCGGCGAGAATCCAGTGCAGCACCGAATCGGAGAAGAAGCTGCCGAACCAGGCGCCTACCGCACCGGCTGCCGCGTGGTTGGCCAGGGTCGCAGCGACGATACCGGCAATGATCGGCCAGGGTTTGCGAAAGCGAGCGGCGAGAATCAGCGCGAGCAGTTGCGTCTTGTCGCCGATTTCGGCCAAGGCAACGATTGCGGTGGGAACGAGTAACGAGTCCAGCATCAGGATTTTCCTAAGGGGCGGGTCGACACGGCTATGACACGTACAGCCTTCCCGCCCCGGGTAAGGTGTGCGTGTCATAGGTCTTGTCAAACCCTGCGATCCGTCTGTTGCGGACGCTTGGGTCGCATACGCCATGATCTGAGGATCAAGTATGTTGACGTATGCCGGACGAGCTTGGCGCTCGTGGGAGACTACTCCCCTAGGACGGAGCGGATTCTGCCTTCGCAAAACCGATAGAGCAAGAACAAATTTTCAGCCGCGCTTGGCCCGGTAAATCCGGAAACCATTGCCTTCGGCCTTGATCGCACACACGCCCAGATGCTCTTCGATCAGCGGCTGATACTTCAGGAAGCTGTTCGCAACCAGGCGTAGTTCGCCACCGTTTTTCAGATGTTTGGCCGCTTTTCGCAGCAAGTTCTCGGTGGCGAAATAATCGGTGTGCACGCCGACATGGAACGGCGGGTTGCTCAGAATCGCGTTCAAACCCATCGGTGCAGCGTCGATACCGTCGCCGGTCAGCACTTCGGCGTCCAGACCGTTGGCCGCCAACGTCAGGCGACTGCTGGCGGCGGCGAAGGCATCGACGTCGAGCAAAGTCACCTGATTGTGCGGATAACGCCGTTTGACCGCCGCGCCCAAAACCCCGGCGCCACAACCGAAATCCAGCAGATGACCGCTCGGCAGTTTGTCCAGATGCTCAAGCAGCAGGGCGCTGCCGCGGTCCAGTCGACCATGGCTGAACACGCCCGGCAGGCTGATGACTTTAAGCGGGCCTTCGGCCAGCGGCAGCTCATAAGTCTGCGCCAGGCTTTCCAGCGATTTTGCTTCAGGCGCGTTGGCCACGGTGACCTGCCACAGTTGGCAGTGACGGGCGCTGTCGAGTTTGCGCGGCTTGCCGAACGGGTTGAGTTGCTTGGACGCACCCTCGATGCCGCTGCGTTTTTCCCCGACCAGAAACACCTCGCGCCCGGGCAGACGTGCGGCCACGGCATTGAGGATGTAATCGGTCAGATCCTTGGACTTGGGCAAAAACACCACGGCGCTGTCGAACTCGCGCTCCGGCACGTTTACGCCGAAATGGCTGCGACCTTCGAAGCGCGCATCGAGAGCGGCCTGATCGCCGGCATGCCAGCACCAGCCGAACGCATTGGGCAGGCGCCCGAGCAGATCGTCGGCAGGCAAACCGGCCAACAACAGCGAACCCTGGAATAACTCGGCCTGACGAAGCAGTACTTCACTGCGCGGATCCATAACTGCTCCTTGGAAAAAAAGTGCCGCAGTTTATCAACTGACGACCCGCAGCGCTTTACCGCTGAAGAATGCTTGGGCGTTTTCGGTCAATTGGCCGACGATGCGTTGCCGCGCTTCGCGACTGCCCCAGGCGTTGTGCGGAGTGACGATCAGCCGTGGAATGTCGGCGGCCAGCAGCGGATTGCCGTTGACCGGCGGTTCGACGCTGAGCACGTCGGTGGCGGCGCCGCCAAGGTGACCGTTGCGCAACGCGTCGGCCAAGGCTTGCTCGTCGATCAAACCACCGCGAGCGGTGTTGACCACAAAGGCGCCGGGTTTCATCGATGCCAGCTCGCGGGCGCCGATGAAGTGCCGGGTGTGTTCGTTGAGCGGACAGTGCAGGGTCAGGGCGTCGATCTGCGGCAGCAATTCGTTCAGCGGCAGACGGTCCGGGCGGGCAGGGCGGCCGGGTATCTGCCCGAGCAACACACGCATGCCAAATGCTTCGGCCAGGCGCGCGACCGCACCGCCGAGTTCGCCGTGACCGAGCAGACCGATGGTTTTGCCTTCCAGTTCGACAATCGGGTAGTCGAGCAGGCAGAACTGTCTGGCCTGCTGCCAGCGACCTTCGCCGACCGCTTTTTGATAATCCGCGAGGCGGGTGGCGAGGTTGAGCAGCAGCATGATCGTGTGTTGCGCCACCGACGGCGTGCCGTAACCCTGACAGTTGCACACGGTGATGCCGTGGGCGCGAGCCGCGTCCAGATCGACGTTGTTGGTGCCGGTGGCGGTGATCAGGATCAGTTGCAGATCCGGGTTGGCGGCCATCGCGGCGGCGTCGATGCGGATCTTGTTGGTGATCGCCACGCTGGCCCCGTGCAGGCGTTCGGCGACTTGATCAGGCGCAGTCTGGGCGAACAGTTGCAGGTCGCTGAAGCAGGCGCGCAACGGGCTGAGGTCGAGATCGCCGAGATCCAGTGACGGGTGATCGAGGAATACGGCGCGGCGCGGGTTCGTCATCAACTGTACCTTTTGTGCTTGGAACGGAAGGCGTAATCTGCCGAGCCTACCAGATGAAACAAAACGTTACGCAGTGCCCGAGGTGCTCACAAAACCTGTGGGAGCGGGCTTGCTCGCGAAGAGGGCGTGTCAGACCCATAAAGGTTGCCTGACACAACGCCATTCGCGAGCAAGCCCGCTCCCACAGGGGAAAAGCATTCAGGCGATGTGTTCAAGTTGATGATCACCCCCAGAGGAGCCCCCATGTACTGGACCGAGTTCTTGACCGTTGCACTGATCCATCTGTTGGCCGTGGCCAGCCCCGGCCCGGACTTTGCCGTGGTGGTGCGCGAGAGCGTGACCCATGGGCGTCGCGCCGGCACCTGGACCGCGCTGGGTGTGGGCACGGCGATTTTCCTGCATGTGGGTTATTCGCTGCTGGGCATCGGCCTGATCGTGTCGCAGTCGATCGTGCTGTTCAACGCCTTGAAATGGGCCGCCGCCGCGTACCTGCTGTACATCGGCTTCAAGGCCTTGCGCGCGCAGCCAGCGAAAACCGTTACCGATGATCTGCACAAAGAGGCCGGCGTGCGCACTGCGCGCGGCGCGTTCACCTCGGGCTTCGTGACCAATGGTCTGAATCCGAAAGCCACGCTGTTCTTCCTGTCGCTGTTCACCGTGGTGATCAACCCGCACACGCCACTGGCGGTGCAGGCGGGTTACGGGGTTTACCTGGCCGTTGCGACCGCTTTCTGGTTCTGCCTGGTGGCGATGCTGTTCAGTCAGCAACGTGTACGTGCCGGTTTTGCCCGCATGGGCCATTGGTTCGACCGCACCATGGGCGCGGTGCTGATCGCTCTCGGCGTGAAAATCGCGTTTACCGAGATGCACTAAGAGCTGAAACCCGATCAAAACTGTGGGAGCGAGCTTGCTCGAAGGCGTCGGATCAGTCGATATCACAGGTGACTGGAAGATTGCTTTCGCGAGCAAGCTCGCTCCCACAGGGACATGGGGAATTCCTACACGAGTTGGCTGAGTTTGCTCAGATTATTCAGGTACTCCCGGGGATTGTCCCCAAGCAACCGGCGAAACATCGCGCTGAACGCCCGCGCGCTGCCGTACCCCAGATCCCGCGCCACGCGCTGCACGCTGTCCCCGGCGAGCAGGCGCGGTAGCGCTTCCATCAGGCGCAGTTGCTGGCGCCAGGCGTTGAAGCTCATCTTCAGTTGTCGCTGGAACAGCCGCGCCAGAGTGCGTGAGCTGGCGCCGACCTGCTGCGCCCAGTCTTCCAGGGTGTTGGGGTGATCCGGTGTGTGCAGCAACGCCAGACAGATGTTCTGCAGGCGTCGGTCAGTAGGCATTGGAATGTGCAGCGGCAGGTTGTCCAGGCTGGCGAGCTCTTCCAGCATCAATTGCTGGATCAGCGGATTGTCCGCGTGCGGCGGGCCTTGAACGGCGCGCAGGATCAGCTCGCGCAACAGCGGCGTCACCGCCAGCACGCAGCACTGTTGCAGGCCGGCCGGTGACAGCTCGGGGGCAATGAACAGCGAGCGCATCTGCACATCGCCGGACATGAAAATCTCGTGCGCGACTTGCGGCGGAATCCACACTGCGCGGCTTGGCGGAATCACCCAGGCACCGAGGTCGGTGACCACTCGCATGATCCCTCGGACGGCATACAGCAACTGCGCCTCGCGGTGCAGATGCAGCGGCTGGTGCGCGCCGTCCAGATAATCCCGGGGATAGGCGCTCACCGGACCGTGTTCGAAGTGGCTGATCAACATGTCGGATTCGATGACCTGGTTGGCAGGTATGCGCTTTTTCGCCAACTTAGCATAAAGCCGCTGACAACAATCCGCCCATAACAAACACAAGCGTGCCGCCATGAACCAATCCCGAAACGTGATCCGCTACGTCAATGCTGCCCATGTGATCGACCACATGTTCATGCTGATTTTCCCCGCCGCCGTGCTCGGCATGACCCAGGCCTTCGGCCTCGACTACGCCGCGCTGATCGGCCTTTCGCTGGGCGGGTTCATTGCCTTTGGCGCCTGTTCGTTACCGGCCGGCTGGCTGGGCGATCACTGGAGTCGGCGGCAGATGATGCTGGTGTTTTTCTTCGGCATCGGCGCCTCGGCGATCTTCACCGGGCTGAGCACCAGCCCGACGATGCTGGTGATCGGGTTGACCCTGATCGGCATTTTCGCCGCGATCTACCACCCGGTGGGCACCGCGATGCTGGTGGCCTACGCGCAGAATCGCGGGCGGGAGATCGGCATCAATGGCATGTGGGGCAACCTCGGCGTAGCGTTCTCGGCGCTGATCACCGGGTTGCTGGTGGCGCAGTTCGGCTGGCGGTCGGCCTTTGTCTTACCGGGGGTGGTGGCGATCATGCTGGGAATCGGCTTTGCCTTGCAGGTGCGTGAAGAGCCGATCCCGCAGCGTCCACACACCGCACTGAAGAGCGCTGCCGGGCAGCGGATTTCGATGCTCATGGTATTCGGTGTGCTGGCACTGGCGACGGCCACCGGCGGTGTAGTGTTCAACGCCACGACCATGACCTACCCGAAGCTGTTTGAGGAACGTCTGCATGACTTGTTCGCCTCGCCGCAAACCCTCGGCGTGGTGGTCAGCCTCGCGTATGCCTTTGGTGCAGTGGCGCAGTTGAGCATTGGCCAGGTGCTGCACCGAGTCAGCCTGAAATGGCCGTTTATTGTGTTAACGCTGTTTCAGGCGCCGCTGTTGTACGCCATGGCGTATGTCGATGGTTGGGCAGTGATCGTGCTCGGTGCGGCGTTCATGTTCGTGGTGTTCGGTCAGGTGACGGTGAACGACTCGATGGTCGCCAATTTCGTCGCGCCGCAGTGGCAATCGCGGGTCTTCGCCCTGCGTTACTGCCTGTCGTTCGGCGCCAGTGCGACAGCGATTCCGCTGATTGCCTACATCGAACCGCGCCATGGTTTTGTCGGGCTTTACTTGATTCTGGCGGGTTTCGGCGCATTGACCTTCCTTGCTGCGCTGGTTTTCCCACGGACGCCTTCAGAAGCGGCTGTAGGGCAAACGGCCTGATCGGCGCCGAAATACCGACAAGTGCTGGCGCAAAGCTAGCATTTGTACGGCTGTGCAAATCATTCCTTCGGCTGATTTGACTGGGGTATAACGGCTCTAGAGTAACGCTCTCTACGCCAACACCGTGCAGCCAGAAAAGGGATTCATATGTTGCAGACTCGCGTCATTCCCCCGGCCGATGGGGCCTACCAGTATCCATTGCTGATCAAACGGCTGCTGATGTCCGGCGCCCGTTACGAGAAAACCCGCGAGATCATTTACCGAGACCAGTTGCGCTACAGCTATCCGACCCTGATCGAGCGGGTGGCGCGGCTGGCCAACGTATTGACGGCGGCCGGGGTGAAGGCGGGTGACACCGTGGCGGTGATGGACTGGGACAGCCATCGCTACCTCGAATGCATGTTTGCCATTCCGATGATCGGCGCGGTGATCCACACCATCAACGTGCGTCTGTCGCCGGAGCAGATCCTCTACACCATGAACCACGCCGAGGACCGCTTCGTGCTGGTCAACAGCGAGTTCGTCGGGTTGTACCAGGCCATCGCGCCGCACCTGACCACCGTCGAGAAAACCCTGCTGCTGACCGATCTGCCGGAAAAGACCGCCGAGCTGCCGAACCTGGTCGGCGAGTACGAACAACTGCTGGCCGCCGCGAGTGCGCAGTACGACTTCCAGGATTTCGACGAAAATTCGGTGGCCACCACCTTCTACACCACCGGCACCACCGGCAACCCGAAAGGCGTGTACTTCACCCATCGGCAACTGGTGCTGCACACCATGGGCGTGTCGACCATCATGGGCGCGATCGACAGCGTGCGCCTGCTCGGCACCAACGACGTGTACATGCCGATCACCCCGATGTTCCATGTGCATGCCTGGGGTTTGCCGTACGTGGCGACCATGCTCGGGCTCAAGCAGGTTTATCCGGGGCGTTACGACCCGGAATTCCTCGTCGAGCTGTGGCGCAAGGAGAAGGTCACGTTCTCCCACTGCGTGCCGACCATCCTGCAGATGCTGCTCAACGCCAAAGGCGCGCAGGGCACCGATTTCGGCGGCTGGAAAATCGTCATCGGCGGGAGTGCGCTCAACCGTACGCTGTATGAAACCGCCAAGGCCCGGGGCATTCAGCTGACGGCGGCGTACGGCATGTCGGAGACCGGGCCACTGGTTTCCTGTGCGCATTTGAACGACGAGTTGATGGCCGGCACCGAAGACGAACGCACCACTTACCGGATCAAGGCCGGTGTGCCGGGGCCGTTGGTGGAAGCGGCGATCGTCGACGCCGAGGGCAACTTCCTCCCGGCCGACGGCGAAACCCAGGGCGAACTGGTCCTGCGCGCGCCGTGGCTCACCGAAGGGTATTTCAACGAACCGCAGAAGGGCGCCGAGCTCTGGGCCGGTGGCTGGCTGCACACTGGCGATGTGGCAACGCTCGACAGCATGGGCGTGATCGACATCCGCGACCGCATCAAGGATGTGATCAAGACTGGCGGCGAGTGGATCTCTTCGCTGGACCTCGAAGACCTGATCAGCCGTCATGTGGCGGTACGCGAAGTAGCAGTGGTGGGCATCGCCGATCCGCAATGGGGCGAGCGGCCGTTTGCACTGCTGGTGATCCGCGAAGGGCACGAGATCGGGGCGCGCGAGCTCAAGGAACACCTCAAGCCGTTCGTGGAACTGGGGCACTTGAGCAAGTGGGCGATTCCAAGCCAGATCGCCCTTGTTACGGAAATTCCCAAGACCAGTGTCGGCAAGCTCGACAAGAAGCGCATCCGCCTCGACATCACCGAATGGCAGGCCAACAACAGCACCTTCCTTTCGACACTTTGAGTGTCTGCTGGCGCGCCGAAACCGGCGCGCCAGACCCACCAAGCAAGCGCTTGGCTTGTTAAATCGAAAAATTCAGCCATCCTTGCCGTGCCGACATGTGTCGGACTGGCGAAAGGACTGTTCCAGAGTGGCCGGCAGCTGCAAATCACACTTTAGAGGGATCAAGCAGTACCCCCTGCTGGCTATAGTCCGCTCAAGGATTTTTAAGAACGGGGCACACGCACAAACGGGGCGATGCAACTTTGGAGTGACGTCGGGTGGCTACTGGCTCCCGGTCTTCCAGGCGTTTTTAAAAGTACTCACTGCCATAACAATAATGCACATGGAGTAGCGTCGATGACATCAGTAAACCAGTTCTGGCGCCGGGCTAAACTGCCTCTGGCCGTCAGTCTTGCCTCTACGCTCGCCGGGCCCGCATTCGGCGTCAGTTTCAACGTCGGTGAAATCGAAGGTCAGTTCGATTCCTCGCTCTCCCTGGGCATGAGTATCTCGACCCAGCAGCCGAACAAGGACCTTATTGGTGTCAACAACGGCGGCAAGGGCCTGTCCCAGACCTCCGACAACGGCCACCTGAACTTCAAGAGCGGGCAAGCCTTCTCGAAGATCTTCAAGGGCATCCATGATCTGGAACTGAAATACGGCGACACCGGGGTCTTCGTCCGGGGCAAATACTGGTACGACTTCGCGCTGCAGAATCAGGACCTGGAATACAAGGACGTCAGCAACCACAACCGCGACGTCGCGGCGCGCTCTTCCGGCGGGCAGATCCTCGACGCCTTCGTTTACCACAACTACTCGATTGCCGATGAGCCAGGTTCGGTGCGTCTGGGCAAGCAGGTGGTGAACTGGGGCGAAAGTACCTTCATCGGTGGCGGCATCAACTCGATCAACCCGATCGACGTGTCCGCGTTCCGCCGTCCGGGTGCCGAGATCAAGGAAGGTCTGATCCCGGTCAACATGTTCTACGTATCCCAGAGCCTCACCGAAAACCTCTCGGCTGAAGGTTTCTACCAGATCGACTGGCAGAAGACCGTGACCGACAACTGCGGCACGTTCTTCTCGCAGCCGGACATCGTCACCACCGGTTGCGACGACAACCTGCGGGTACTGAACAAGCGTTCGACCATTCCGGGTATTGCGCTCGGGCCGTTGGCCAACGCAGGTGTCGACGTCAACGAAGAGGGCGTGCTGGTGCGCCGTTCGCCTAACCGCAACGCACGTGACAGCGGGCAATGGGGTGTTTCCGCCAAGTACATGTTCGACCCGCTGGCCACCGAGTTCGGCGCCTACTTCATGAACTACCACAGCCGTGCGCCGATCTTCAGCGCCACCGGTGCGCCACAGTCGATCTATAACGGCGTCAAGGCATTGCCAGGGCCGTTCCAGGCACTGGGCCCGCTGGTCGTGGCAGGCAACTCGGAATACTTCATCGAATACCCTGAAGACATCCGCCTCTACGGTCTGAGCTTCTCCACTACCCTGCCTACCGGTACGGCGTGGAGCGGTGAAGTCAGCTACCGGCCGAATGCGCCGGTGCAGTTGAACTCCACCGACATTCTGTTCGCCGGCGTACGTCCGCTGGGTGGCGCGTTGACCAACGCGTCGGTCCTCAACGGCGTGCCGGGCCAGGATCTGCACGGTTACAACCGTAAAGAAATCACCCAGCTGCAAACCACCCTGACGCACTTCTTCGATCAGGTGATGGGCGCCAACCGGCTGACCCTGGTG
Source organism: Pseudomonas sp. MWU12-3103b (assembly GCF_023100615.1). Lineage (NCBI taxonomy): Bacteria > Pseudomonadati > Pseudomonadota > Gammaproteobacteria > Pseudomonadales > Pseudomonadaceae > Pseudomonas > Pseudomonas sp. MWU12-3103b. The sequence goes on along the minus strand of NZ_JALMEY010000012.1, from coordinate 136,445 downwards.
GGTGAAGTCGGCGTGACCCACGTCGGTGGTCTGGAAAGCAAATCCGAAGCCCGTTACGGCCGCGATCCGGTGTTCGGCCCGGGCGAACTGCCTGCCACGGGAGGTCTCAACACCTGCTCGCAGATCCTCAACACCTCCACCATCAACGGTGCCGGGCCGGGGGCTTCGCGCGACAACGTTTCCAGCAACTGCAACAACGATGGTTTCACCACGGCCACTTCGTGGGGCTATCGCGCTCGTGCCATTTGGGATTACAGCGACGTGTTTGCCGGTGTGAACCTCAAGCCGAACGTGGCCTGGTCGCACGACGTGAAAGGTTACTCGCCAGGCCCTGGCGGCAACTTCGAGGAAGGTCGCAAGGCCATCAGCCTCGGTCTCGATGCCGAATACCAGAACACCTACACGGCGAGCCTGGCCTACACCAACTTCTTTGGCGGCGACTACACGACCGTGGACGATCGTGACTTCGTGGCCTTGAGCGTCGGCGTGAACTTCTAAGCACAGTTTTTTCAGGACGAACACACATATGAAAATAACAAAGAGTCTGTTCCACGCGGGTGTTCTGGGTTTGTCGCTGCTGGCGACCAGCGTCATGGCGGCCGTTCCCGCCGCCGAAGCCGACAAGCTGGGCAAGAGCCTGACCCCGATGGGCGCCGAAATGGCCGGCAACGCCGACGGTTCGATCCCTGCCTGGAAACCGCTGGCGAAAAATGCCGGCACGGTCGACAGCAAGGGCTTCCTGTCCGATCCGTTCGGCAGTGAAAAACCGCTGTTCACCATCACCGCGCAGAACGTCGAGCAGTACAAGGACAAGCTTGCTCCGGGCCAGTACGCGATGTTCAAGCGCTACCCGGACACCTTCAAGATTCCGGTTTATCCGTCCCATCGTGGCTCGACCGTGCCGGATGACGTGTTCGCCGCGATCAAGAAAAACGCCACCACCACCAATCTGGTCGCAGGCGGTAACGGTCTGGAAAACTTTGACACTGCCGTGCCGTTCCCGATTCCCAAAAGCGGTCTGGAAGTGATCTGGAACCACATCACCCGCTATCGCGGTGGCAGCGTGACCCGTCTGGTGACCCAGGCGACCCCGCAAACCAACGGTTCGTTCAGCCTGGTGTACTTCCAGGACCAGTTCGTGTTCCGCGACAAGATGAAGGACTACGATCCGGCCAACCCGGGCAACATCCTGTTCTACTTCAAGCAGAAAGTGACCGCGCCGGCACGTCTGGCCGGTACCGTGCTACTGGTGCACGAAACCCTCGACCAGGTGAAGGAGCCGCGCAAGGCGTGGGTCTACGCCACTGGTCAGCGTCGTGTGCGTCAGGCACCGCAAGTGTCCTATGACGGTCCGGGCACTGCCGCGGACGGTCTGCGTACCTCCGACAACCTCGACATGTACAACGGTGCGCCGGATCGCTACGACTGGAAGCTCGAAGGCAAGAAAGAGATGTACATTGCCTCCAACAGCTACAAGATCGACTCGCCGACTCTCAAGTACGCCGACATCATCAAGGCCGGCCATATCAACCAGGACCTGACTCGTTACGAGTTGCGTCGTGTCTGGCACGTGGTCGCCACCCTGAAACCGGGTCAGCGCCATATCTATGCCAAACGTGACTTCTATATCGACGAAGACACCTGGCAGGCAGCAGTCATCGACCACTACGACGGTCGCGGTCAGCTGTGGCGTGTCGCCGAAGCGCATGCCGAGGACTACTACGACAAGCAAGTGCCGTGGTACGCACTGGAAGCCCTGTACGACCTGCAATCGGGTCGCTACCTGGCGCTGGGCATGAAGAACGAAGAAAAATCAGCGTATGACTTCGGTTTCTCTGCCACCAAGAGCGAATTCCAGCCGGGCAACCTGGGCCAGGACGGTATCCGCTAAGCTTTGACCCGAGGCCGCATCCTCGAAAAAACGCCCCGACTGGTTCGGGGCTTTTTTTTTGGCGTTGATTTTGTAGGAGCTGCCGGCTCTCGACAGTCTTTTTGTAGCCATTTGTAGCAGCAACCTTCATAACCGCTACGTTTAAGGCTAGGCTGCGGACATCTGCTACGCCGCCAACCGCCATTCGAACAAGAGCCGGCCATGACTGATCTGTCCCCACTTCCGGGTCCCGCAAGCGTTGCCGTCGCGGCACTGGACGGACGTTTTTTCCGTCCTCCGCTGCCGGACGGATACGTCTTGCGGCCACGTCTCTGCGAGCGCCTGCAAACCGGGCTCGGTGGACGTCTGTTACTGGTCTGCGCTCCGGCCGGGTTCGGCAAGAGTTCGCTGGCGGTGGAGTTCTGTCAGAGCCTGCCGGGGCACTGGCAAAGTCTCTGGCTGGGATTGAGCCCACGGGATAACGATCCGGGGCGGTTTCTTGAGCGATTGCTGGAGGGACTGCAGGACTACTTTCCGGATCTGGGCAGTCGTGCACTCGGCCTGTTGAAGATGCGCCAGCGCCATCAGCCGTTCGCCTTCGAAGAATGGCTCGATGGCTTGCTCGATGAACTGGCCCTGCAACTGCAACCGACGGCGCCGCTGTTGCTGGTGCTCGACGACTACCATCTCGCCCAAGGCCCGGTACTCGACCGTTGCCTGCAGTTTTTCCTCAATCATCTTCCCGATGGCTTGCTGGTCATGGTCACCAGTCGGCAGCGCCCGGACTGGCATCTGGCGCGTCTGCGCCTGTCGCGCCAGTTGCTCGAACTGCATGAGCAGGACTTGCGCCTGACCCACGATGAAGCCCTGACGCTGCTCGATCGATACAGCAGTTCATTGCGCGGCGAAGCGCTGGAAAACCTGATCCAGCGCAGCGAAGGTTGGGTGGCCGGACTGCGTTTCTGGTTGCTCGCGGTCTCCGAGGCTGGCAGCGGGGCTCCGTTGCCACCCGCGCTGAACGGCGGGGAAGGGCTGATCCGCGATTACCTGCTGGAAGAAGTGATCGATTGCCTGCCGGCCGAGGTGCAGGCGTTTCTCTACGACACCGCCCCTCAAGAGCGCTTTTGCAGCGAGCTGTGCGACGCGGTGCGCGAAGCCCACGACAGCGCCGAAATCCTGCGGTTTCTGTTGGCGCATCAGGTATTTCTGGTGCCGCTGGACGAACACGGTCACTGGTATCGCTATCACCATTTGTTTTCCGATCTGCTGCGCAGCCGTCCCGTGACCCAGACGCTGGTGCCGGCGGCGACCCTGCACCTGCGCGCCTGTCGCTGGTTCAATGCTCAAGGGCTGCTCGACGAAGCGGTGGAGCAGGCCTTGCGCGCCGGCCATCTGGATGTCGCAGCGAATCTGGTGCAGAACCTGTCCGAGGAACAACTGCTCGCCGAGCAGAACGTGGGCATGCTGCTGCGCTGGAAAATGGACTTGCCCGACAGTCTGCTGATCAGCACGCCACGCTTGATCGTGCTCTACAGCTGGGCGCTCGGGCTGGCCTGTCAGCTGGATGCCGCTGAAGAGCTGGCCAGTCATTTAAGTCGTTTCCTGCCGGCGCCTTCGGCCTCTGCGCAGAAGTCGATGCTCGCGCAATGGCTGGCGCTCAGCGGCATCATCGCCCGCGGGCGCGGGCATCGTGAGCTGACCCAGCGCTATTGCAGCGAAGCGCTGGAAAGCCTGCCGGTGAAACGTTACGGGCAACGCCTGATGTGCCTGTCGACCTTGTCCAATCTGGCGATTGCCGACGGTGACCTGTGGCGTGCGCGGGGCTTGAATCGAGAATCCCTCGAGCTGGCGCAGCGGGTCGGCAATCCGTTGTTCGAAGCCTTGGCGCATTACGACCGGGCGCGGGTCCTGCAATCGCGCGGGGAAATTCTGCGGGCACTGGATGAGGTGCATCAGGGGCTTGATCGTCTGCGCGGGTTGTCGGCGCAACGTCTGTACGCGGTGCGTGCGCGGCTGACGCTGTATGAAGGTTTTCTGCTGTCAATGCGCTTGCAACCGCAGCAGGCCCGGGCCCGATTGCTGAGCGGTCTGGCCGAAGCGCGGGCCTGTCGCGATATCAGCGTATTGATCGGTCACTGCGTGATCGCCCGTCTCGACGGCAGCGTCGGCGAGTTCGCCAAGGCCTTCGCCGAACTCGCTGAAGCCGAGCGTCTGATGCATATCTGGGATGTGCCGCCGATCTACTATCTGGCAATGATCACCCTGGTCAAATGCGAACTGTGGTTGGCGCAAGGCCGCACTGATCTGGCCGAAGCCTGGCTGGCGCGACTGGGCCAGACCTACACCGGCGAACGTGCAGCCGCACCACCGGAATTTCATCCACAGCTGCCGCTGCATGTGGAATTGCAACAAGCGTTGCTCGACGTGATCAAGGGCCAGCCGATGCTCGCCGAAGGGCGGTTGAATGTGTTGCTGGAAAACGGTCAGCAAACCGGGCGCCAGTTGCTGTGTGTGATGGCGCTGGCGCAGAAAGTGAATTTGCTGCTGAGCAGTGGCCGCGAATCCGAGGCACGCAAAGCATTGAACCAGGCGCTGGAAGCGGCGGCGGGCGGCGTGATACAGCCATTTGACGCCTTGATCAAAGCGCATCCGGACTGGCTGCGCAGCCAGCTGCAAAACTCGCCAGCACTGGCAGGACAGCAGTTGCTGACGCATTTTCCGCTGGTGGTTGCCCGTCCTGTCATTGAATGTGGATCTGCCGAACAACTCAGCAGTCGCGAGCTGGCGGTGCTGCGCTTGATTGCCCAAGGCTGTTCCAATCAGGAAATCAGCGAGCAACTGTTCATTTCGCTGCATACGGTGAAAACCCATGCCAGCCATATCAACAGCAAGTTGGGGGTTGAGCGGCGTACTCAGGCGGTGGCCCGCGCCAAGGCGCTGGGGTTAATGATCTAGTCCCGCTAAAATCTTCGACATCAGCGGTTTTCGCCGCCGTCGAATATTGATCAGGATTGCCCCATGACTGTTCCAGCGCCTGCGCTCATCCGCGAAACCTTCCCTGTCGGCCCGCTGCAATGCAACTGCACGATCATCGGCGACCCGATCACTAAAAAAGCCATCGTCGTCGATCCGGGCGGCAACCCTGACCTGATCATGGCGCGCCTGGATGCCCATGGTCTGAAAGTGGTCAGCATCATCCACACCCACGCGCATCTCGATCATTTCCTCGCCTCCGGGCAGATGAAGGAAAAGACCGGCGCAACCCTGCATCTGCACAAGGAAGACCAGTTCCTGTGGGACAACCTTGAAATGCAATGCCAGATGTTCGGTGTGCCCTACACGCCGGTGCCGTCGCCGGATCGCTGGTTGAGCGACGATGAAGAACTGGCCTGCGGCTGCGGCGTGGCGCTGCATACGCCGGGACATACGCCCGGTTCCATGAGCTTTTGGTTTTCCGAGGCTAAGCTGTTGATTGCCGGCGACACGCTGTTTCGTCGCGGGGTAGGGCGCACGGATTTGTGGGGCGGCGATCAGGCGACCATCGTGCGATCGATCAAGCAGCGGCTGTACACCCTCGACGAAGACGCAATCGTGGTTGCCGGGCATGGCCCGGACACGCGTCTCGGAGATGAAATGCGGGAAAACCCGTTCGTGCGCGCCTAAACATTTTGTCACGAGTGTGCAGCGGAATTTTTCGGCATTGTCATGATCCAACGCCCGCACAGGTCTATTGCCTAGGGCCGCTGCCACACAGAATGCGAAAAAAACCAGGAGCTCTTCATGTTCACCACGCCTCGTTTGATTATTGTTGCTACCGCTGTGGCCATGTTGGCCGGCTGCGCCTCGCCCAACCCGTATGACAATCAGGGGCAGGCCGACGGTGGCTCGCAAGGCATGAGCAAAACCGCCAAGTATGGCGGTCTCGGTGCGCTGGCCGGCGCCCTGGCGGGTGCCGCCATCGACCACAACAACCGTGGCAAGGGCGCCTTGATCGGCGCGGCGGTGGTAGGTGCTTCGGCGGCCGGTTACGGTTACTACGCCGACCAGCAAGAGAAAAAGCTGCGCGCCAGCATGGCCAACACCGGGGTTGAAGTGCAGCGCCAGGGCGATCAGATCAAGCTGATCATGCCAGGCAACATCACCTTCGCCACCGATTCGGCGAACATCGCGCCAAGCTTCTATCAGCCGCTGAACAACTTGGCGAACTCGTTGAAAGAGTTCAACCAGAACCAGATCGAAATCGTCGGCTACACCGACAGCACCGGCAGCCGCCAGCACAACATGGACCTGTCTCAGCGTCGTGCGCAGAGCGTGGCCACCTACCTGACTTCTCAAGGTGTCAGCGGTGCCAACCTGTCGGCCCGTGGCGCCGGCCCGGATAACCCGATTGCCAGCAACGGTGACGTCAATGGCCGCGCGCAGAACCGCCGCGTCGAGGTCAACCTGAAGGCGATTCCGGGTCAGCAGTATGGTGGTCAGCAGCAACAGCCGGGGACGGTTCAGCAGTATCCGTAAGTGAATGCTTGAGTGAAGAAATGCCCGGTCTTGTGACCGGGCATTTTTTTGGGTTGCCCGTGCTGGCCCTTTCGCGAGCAAGCCCGCTCCCACAGGGATGGGGGTTGTTCACAGAATCTGCGTTCACCACATGACCCTGTGGGAGCGGGCTTGCTCGCGAAGGGGCCGGACCAATCACCCTCAAATCATCAGATACAAAAAAAGCCCCCGGACAACCGAATTGTCCGGGGGCTTTTTGCTTGCAGCGAAGACTGATTACTTCTTCAGACCGTAATGCTCATCGAGCATGCCAGGCGAGTTCGGGGCTTTCGGTGCGTAGTCGCGTGGCGGCTCCTGATCGCGCGGCGGCGTCAGGCGTTCGCGCGGTGCCTGCGCGGCATCGGCGTGCAAAGCGGCGATCAGGCGTTGACGGGTCTGCTCGTCCAGGGCCAGACGGTTGGCGCCCTCGGCGAGATGATCCTGCACTTCCTGGTAACTCTGGGTCAGCTTCTTGACCAGCATCGCGGTGCTGTTGAAGTGGGTGACCACCTCGTTTTGATAGCTGTCGAAACGTTCCTGGATATCATCCAGTTGACGCTGCGTGCGGCTCGGCGCGGCATTCGGTGCGACGCGAGCGATCAGGAATCCAATGGCGACACCCACAACCAGGGCAAGAGTCGGTAACAACCAAACTAAGAGCGAGTGTTCCACGAGTCCTTCCTCTATAAACGGCTTTGCTTTACGTTAACGGCTCGAACCTGCGCTGTATACCGCGATTCACTCGCAATAGATTGGCACAGACAATTTGCTAGACGAGTCGACCCGATTCGAGGTCACGGAGTTCCTTCCTTGCTGATGCGTGAAACCCCTGTAGTGATTGCCGGCCCAGTCGGCCAAATCGAAGCGCTGTACCTCGATAACGAGCAGCCAGTCGGCATTGCGCTGATCTGCCATCCAAACCCGGTGCAGGGCGGCACCATGCTCAACAAGGTCGTCTCGACCCTGCAGCGCACTGCGCGCGACGCAGGTTTGATCACCTTGCGCTTCAACTATCGCGGCGTCGGTGCCAGCGAAGGCTCCCACGACATGGGCAGCGGTGAAGTCGACGACGCTCAGGCTGCCGCAGCATGGCTACTGGAAAAGCATCCGGAGCTGCCGCTGACCCTGTTCGGTTTCTCCTTCGGTGGATTTGTTGCAGCAAGTCTCGGCGGTCGTCTCGAAGCCCAAGGCGTGCAGCTCAAGCAGTTGTTTATGGTCGCGCCGGCGGTGATGCGCCTGGGCGATCAGGATCAACTGCCACAGCACGGCGAGCTGACCGTGATCCAGCCGGAAACCGACGAAGTGATCGATCCGCAGTTGGTCTACGATTGGTCGGAAAAACTCCAGCGCCCCCATGAGCTGCTGAAAGTGGCAGAATGCGGGCACTTTTTTCATGGCAAGCTGACCGATCTCAAGGATCTGATCCTGCCGCGTCTCTCGAATTGATTGCAGTCTGACAAGCGATTACCCATGACGAACCGTACCCGTATCCTCACCGGCATCACCACCACCGGCACGCCGCACCTGGGCAACTACGCCGGCGCCATCCGCCCGGCGATCCTCGCCAGCCGCGACAGCAATGCCGATTCGTTCTACTTCCTGGCCGACTACCACGCCCTGATCAAATGCGATGACCCGCTGCGCATCCAGCGCTCGCGTCTGGAAATCGCCGCGACCTGGCTGGCCGGTGGCCTGGATGTCGACCGTGTGACCTTCTATCGCCAGTCCGACATCCCGGAAATCCCTGAGTTGACCTGGCTGCTGACCTGCGTCGCCGCCAAAGGTCTGCTCAACCGGGCGCACGCCTACAAGGCCTCGGTGGACAAGAACGTCGAGAGCGGTGAAGACCCGGATGCCGGGATCACCATGGGGCTCTACAGCTACCCGGTGCTGATGGCGGCGGACATCCTGATGTTCAACGCGCACAAGGTCCCGGTCGGTCGTGACCAGATCCAGCACGTGGAAATGGCCCGCGACATCGGCCAGCGCTTCAACCACCTGTTCGGCCAAGGCAGAGAGTTCTTCACCATGCCTGAAGCGCTGATCGAGGAGAGCGTGGCGACCTTGCCCGGCCTCGACGGGCGCAAGATGTCGAAGAGCTACGACAACACCATCCCGCTGTTCTCCAGCGCCAAAGAGATGAAGGACGCGATCTCGCGGATCGTCACCGACTCCAAAGCGCCGGGCGAAGCCAAAGATCCGGACAACTCGCACCTGTTCACTCTGTTTCAGGCGTTCGCCACACCGGCGCAGGCGGACGAATTCCGCAGCGAACTGCTCGGCGGTCTGGGTTGGGGCGAGGCGAAGAATCGTCTGTTCCAGTTGCTCGACAATGAACTGGGCGAGTCCCGCGAGCGCTATCACCAGTTGATCGAGCGCCCGGCGGATCTGGAAGACATCCTGCAACACGGCGCGAAAAAGGCCCGTGCGGTGGCGACGCCGTTCCTCAACGAACTGCGTGAAGCGGTCGGCCTGCGTTCGTTCGTCAATCAGGTGCAAGTCGCGGCGACCACCAAAAAGAAAGCCGTGAAAGCTGCACGTTTCGTGAGCTTCCGTGAAGACGACGGCAGCTTCCGCTTCCGTCTGCTGGCGGCTGATGGCGAGCAACTGCTGCTGTCGCGCAACTTCGCCGACGGCAAAACCGCCGGCCAAGTGACCAAGCAACTGCAGGCCGGTCAGGCGCTGGACATTCGCAATCAAGACCTGAGCTTCAGCGTGTGGCTGGAAGGTGAGTGCGTTGGCGACAGCCCGGCGTTCGCCGATGCTGCTGCGCGGGACGCGGCTGTCGAAGCTCTGCGCGTTGCACTGACTCCGGTTCAGGACTAATCCGCGGCGCGGCCCGACCAAGGGCTGATTGCCATTCCTACGGGCCGTCGCTACAGTGACGGCCCGTTTTTGTTGCCTTGCTAACGAATTATGACGCCCCTAGAACGATATCAAGCTGATCTGAAACGCCCGGACTTCTTCCATGACGCCGCGCAGGAAACTGCCGTGCGTCATCTGCAGCGCCTGTACGACGATCTGATCGCGGCCGAGCAGAACAAGCCGGGTTTGCTGGGCAAGCTGTTTGGCAAGAAGGATCAGACGCCGGTCAAGGGCCTGTACTTCTGGGGCGGCGTGGGTCGCGGCAAGACTTACCTGGTCGACACCTTCTTCGAAGCGCTGCCGTTCAAGGAAAAGACCCGCACCCACTTCCACCGCTTCATGAAGCGTGTGCACGAAGAGATGAAAACCCTGGGCGGCGAGAAAAACCCGCTGACCATCATCGCCAAGCGCTTCGCGACCGAGTCGCGAGTGATCTGCTTCGATGAATTCTTCGTTTCGGACATCACCGACGCGATGATCCTCGGCACGCTGATGGAAGAGCTGTTCAAGAACGGCGTGACCCTGGTCGCGACCTCGAACATCGTTCCGGACGGCCTGTACAAGGACGGTCTGCAGCGCGCGCGCTTCCTGCCGGCTATTGCGCTGATCAAGCAGAACACCGAAATCGTCAACGTCGACAGCGGTGTCGACTACCGTCTGCGCCACCTCGAACAAGCGGAGCTGTTCCACTATCCGCTGGACGAAGCCGCCCATGAAAGCCTGCGCAAGAGCTTCAAGGCCCTGACGCCGGAATGCACGGCAGCGGTGGAAAACGATGTGCTGATCATCGAGAACCGTGAAATCCGTGCCCTGCGCACCTGCGACGACGTGGCCTGGTTCGACTTCCGCGAACTGTGCGACGGCCCGCGCAGCCAGAACGATTACATCGAACTGGGCAAGATCTTCCACGCGGTGCTGCTCAGCGGCGTCGAGCAGATGAGCGTCACCACCGACGACATCGCCCGGCGTTTCATCAACATGGTCGACGAGTTCTACGACCGAAACGTCAAGCTGATCATTTCTGCCGAAGTCGAGTTGAAAGACCTGTACACCGGCGGACGCCTGACGTTCGAATTCCAGCGTACGCTCAGCCGTCTGCTGGAGATGCAATCGCACGAATTCCTGTCCCGGGCGCACAAGCCTTAAACAGATTCGGCATACAAAAAAGGGCCTGCAATTGCAGGCCTTTTTTGTATCTGAAATTCACCTCGAACCCTGTGGGAGCGAGCTTGCTCGCGAAAGCGGTGTGTCAGCAATACAAACACTGGCTGACACACCGCCTTCGCGAGCAAGCTCGCTCCCACAGGAGTCCTTGTGTCGTTCAAAAGCTACGCAGCCTGCTGAAACTGCTGCCGATACTGGTTCGGCGACAGCTCGGTGTGCTGGCGGAACAGCCGCGCAAAAAAGCTCGCATCGTCGTAGCCGACCTCATAACTGATGGTCTTGATGCTCTTGCGGCTGCCGGACAGCAAGCCCTTGGCGGTCTCTATACGCAACCGTTGCAGGTAGTGCAGCGGCTTGTCACCAGTCGCGGTCTGGAAGCGGCGCATGAAGTTGCGGATGCTCATGCCGTGCTCGCGGGCCACGTCTTCGAAGCGGAACTTGTCGGCGAAATGCTCTTCAAGCCAGTGCTGGATCTGCAGGATGATCACGTCCTGGTGCAGCTTCTGCCCGCCGAAACCGATGCGACCCGGCGAATAACTGCGCTGCACTTCATACAGAATGTCGCGGGCCACGGCTTGCGCCACGTTGGCGCCGCAGAAGCGTTCGATCAAGTAGATATAGAGATCGCAGGCCGAAGTGGTGCCGCCGGCGCAATACAGGTTGTCAGCGTCGGTCAGGTGCTTGTCCTGATTGAGGTACACCTTGGGGAAGCGCTCGGCGAAGGCATTGAAGAAACGCCAGTAGGTGGTCGCTTCCTTGCCATTGAGCAGTCCGGCCTCGGCCAGCCAGAATACCCCGGTGGCTTCGCCGCAGAGCACGGCGCCGCGGGCATGCTGCTCGCGCAGCCATGGCAGGATCTGTGGATAACGGCCGCACAGGGTTTCAAAGTCGTCCCAGAACGCCGGGAGGATGATGACGTCGGCGTTTTCCAGGCCGCCGTCCACCGGCATCATCACGTCACTGAAGCTGTTCACCGGTTTGCCGTCGGGGCTGACCAGGCGGGTTTCAAACGCCGGTGTCAGGCCGTGGCCCAGTTGTTTGCCGTAACGCAGGCTGGCCAGATGGAAGAAATCCTTGGCCTGCATGAGTGTGGATGCGAAAACCCGGTCGATTGCCAGGATGCTGACGCGCCGCAAGGGCGTGGAGACTTGCTTGGACATAATTCAACTTTTGTTTTGTTTTTATAAGGGAAAGTGGTCACCAGACGGCTGGATCGTCTTATTTTTTGTCGGATGTGTCCAGTGTCCTGTGTCGGAGGTGAGGCTTAGTCTCTGAAGGTCATATCCCTCCAACAAGAATGAAAGGTGCCGCATGATCCCCAGAACCTTGTTCAGCTCCGAGCACGAATTGTTCCGCGACAGCGTACGAACCTTCCTCGAAAAAGAGGCTGTGCCGTTCCATGCGCAATGGGAGAAACAAGGCCACATCGACCGCAAGCTGTGGAACAAGGCCGGGGAGGCGGGGATGCTCTGCTCACACCTGCCGGAAGAATACGGCGGCCTGGGCGCGGACTTTCTGTACAGCGCGGTGGTGATCGAAGAAGTCGGTCGCTTGGGTCTGACCGGTATCGGCTTTTCGCTGCATTCGGACATCGTCGCACCGTACATCCTGCATTACGGCAGCGAAGCGCTGAAGCAAAAGTACCTGCCGAAACTGGTCTCTGGCGAGATGGTCAGTGCGATTGCCATGACCGAACCGGGTGCCGGTTCCGACCTGCAAGGGGTCAAGACCACCGCCGTGCTGGATGGCGGCGAGTACGTGATCAACGGCTCCAAGACTTTCATCACCAACGGCTTCCTCGCTGATTTGGTGATCGTCGTCGCCAAGACTGATCCGAAGGCCGGCGCCAAGGGCACCAGCCTGTTTGTGGTAGAAGCGAATACGCCGGGCTTCGAGAAGGGCAAACGCCTGGAGAAGGTCGGAATGAAGGCCCAGGACACGTCGGAATTGTTCTTCCAAGACGTGCGTGTTCCCAAGGAAAACCTGTTGGGTCAGGCCGGGGCAGGGTTCGCTTATTTGATGCAGGAATTGCCACAGGAGCGACTGACGGTAGCGATCGGTGGTCTGGCCTCAGCCGAAGCTGCGCTGAAATGGACGCTGGATTACACACGTGATCGCAAGGCGTTCGGCAAGGCGATCGCCGATTTCCAGAACACCCGCTTCAAACTGGCGGAAATGGCTACCGAGATTCAGATCGGCCGGGTCTTTGTCGACAAGTGCCTGGAACTGCACCTGCAAGGCAAGCTCGATGTTCCAACAGCGGCGATGGCCAAATACTGGGGCACCGACCTGCAATGCAAGGTGCTCGACGAGTGCGTGCAGTTGCATGGCGGCTACGGCTTCATGTGGGAATACCCGGTGGCCCGGGCGTGGGCGGATGCGCGCGTGCAGCGCATCTATGCCGGCACCAATGAAATCATGAAGGAGATCATTGCGCGGTCGCTTTGAAATTTGCAGTGAGTTGACTGGCCTCTTCGCGAGCAAGCTCGCTCCCACAGGTGCGGTGAGCCTCTGTGGGAGCGGGCTTGCTCGCGAAGCTTTTAGCGGTCGATCAAGGTGCCGGATTCGGGTGATCCTTGTGAATCGCCTCGATCCCCGCCAGCACTTCATCGGAAAGTTTCAGATCAAAACTGGCAATGTTGCTGTCCAGTTGCTCCAGCGTCGTCGCGCCAATGATGTTGCTGGTGACGAACGGTTGCTGGGTGACGAACGCCAAGGCCATTTGCGCCGGGTCCAGACCATGTTCCCGGGCCAGTGCCACGTAACGGCTGCAAGCAGCTTCCGACTGCGGGTTGAAGTAGCGGCTGAAGCGGCTGTAGAGGCTCAGGCGGCCTTTCGGCGGGCGCGCGCCACCTTCGTACTTGCCGGACAGGAAGCCGAACGCCAGCGGCGAGTAGGCGAGCAGGCCGCACTGTTCGCGGATGGCGATTTCCGCCAGACCGATTTCGAAGCTGCGGTTGAGCAGGTTGTACGGGTTCTGGATCGACACCGCACGCGGCCAGCCACGGGCTTCGGCCAGGGCAAGGAAGCGCATGGTGCCCCACGGCGTCTCGTTGGACAGACCGATGTGGCGGATCTTGCCGGCCTTGACCTGCTCGTCGAGGGCTTCGAGGGTGTCTTCGAGCGGCGTCAGGTTGGCCTCGATCTTGTGCTTGTAGCCCAGCTGTCCGAAAAAGTTGGTGCTGCGCTCTGGCCAGTGCAATTGATAAAGGTCGATGTAATCGGTCTGCAGGCGCTCGAGGCTGGCATCCACCGCGGCGGTGATGTGCTGGCGGTTATGGCGCAGGTTTTTGTCGCGGATGTAGTCGATGGTGTTGCCGGGGCCGGCGATCTTGCTGGCGAGGATCCAGTCGGCCCGATCACCACGGCTTTTGAAATAATTGCCGATGTAGCGCTCGGTGGTGGCGTAGGTGTCGGCTTTCGGCGGCACCGGGTACATCTCGGCGGTGTCGATGAAATTGATCCCGGCTTCCTTGGCCCGTTCGATCTGGGCGAAGGCTTCAGCTTCAGTGTTTTGCTCGCCCCAGGTCATGGTGCCGAGGCAGATTGCACTCACGTTCAGGTCGGTACGGCCTAGCTGGCGATAGTCCATCGGGTGCTCCTTGGGCAAAACAATCATAAAAGCAGGTTGAAAATTTTTTCGCAATCTGCATAATTGCCGACCTCTTTCTGCAGTGGAAGTGATGCGCCGCCGCCGAAGAATCTTGCCGTTGAACGGACGCGCCGACCCGAGCCCCCGAAAGCGTCTGTATCCGGCTGCCTTTGACTTGTCAAAGTACGCACTATTCAGTAAGATCCGCCGTCTTATTTACAGGCGGCCCCTGAGGCTATAAAGAATGAAAACTTTTACTGCTAAACCGGAAACAGTAAAGCGCGACTGGTTTGTCGTCGACGCTGCTGGTCAGACCCTGGGTCGTCTGGCCACCGAAATCGCGAGCCGTCTGCGTGGCAAGCACAAGCCTGAGTACACTCCTCACGTTGACACCGGCGACTACATCGTCGTAATCAACGCCGAGCAGATCCGTGTAACCGGCGCTAAAACCACTGACAAAATGTACTACTCCCACTCCGGTTTCCCGGGCGGCATCAAGTCGATCAACTTTGAAAAGCTGATCGCCAAAGCCCCTGAGCGCGTGATCGAGACCGCGGTTAAAGGCATGCTGCCTAAGAACCCGCTGGGTCGTGACATGTACCGTAAGCTGAAAGTCTATGCGGGCGCTGCACACCCTCATACTGCTCAGCAGCCCCAAGAACTGAAGATTTAACGGAATAGTTCATTATGTCGGCGACTCAAAATTACGGCACTGGCCGTCGCAAGACCGCAACCGCACGCGTTTTCCTGCGTCCGGGTACTGGTAACATCTCCATCAACAACCGCTCCCTGGACTCGTTCTTCGGCCGCGAAACTGCCCGCATGGTAGTTCGTCAGCCGCTGGAACTGACCGAGACTGTCGAGAAGTTCGACATCTACGTCACTGTCATCGGTGGTGGTGTAAGTGGTCAGGCTGGCGCAATCCGCCACGGCATCACTCGCGCTCTGATGGACTACGACGAAACCCTGCGTAGCGCTCTGCGCAAAGCTGGCTTCGTTACTCGCGACGCCCGTGAAGTTGAACGTAAGAAAGTTGGTCTGCGTAAAGCGCGTAAGCGTCCGCAGTACTCGAAGCGTTAATTCGTTTCCACGTTCAAAAAAGAACGCCCGATTCCTCACGGAACCGGGCGTTTTTTTATGCCTGCGATTTATCAAAAGAATTGCGCTGTGACAACTTGCCACATTCGTAGACCCCCTATACTGCAAGGCTTGAGGGTATGAGCTCCGGGTAATTCCCTTGTCAGAATTGGGGCTTTTCATTACCATCTCGGCAAAATTTTTATAAGTAACATTGATTTATTTAGTAGATGCCTGATTTAACAGGCCACAAAGCTGATGGGAGAGGACTGAATGAGCAATGACGGCGTGAATGCAGGCCGGCGTCGCTTCTTGGTAGCAGCCACATCCGTGGTGGGTGCTGCAGGAGCGGTGGGGGCTGCGGTCCCGTTCGTGGGGTCATGGTTTCCCAGTGCCAAGGCGAAAGCCGCCGGTGCACCGGTGAAAGTGAATGTCAGCAAGATCGAGCCAGGACAGCAGATGATTGCCGAGTGGCGCGGCCAGCCGGTGTTCATTGTCCGCCGTACTGCGGAAATCCTGGGGAATCTCAAGAAGATCGAGGGCCAGCTCTCCGATCCGACTTCCAAGAACTCCACGCAACCCACCTATGTCGACCCTGAAGTGCGTTCGATCAAGCCGGAAATTCTCCTGCTGATCGGGATCTGCACTCACTTGGGTTGCTCACCAACCTTCCGTCCCGAAGTGGCGCCTGCAGATCTGGGTAAAGACTGGGTCGGTGGCTATTTCTGCCCTTGCCACGGCTCCCACTACGATCTGGCTGGCCGCGTCTACAAGTCGCAACCCGCGCCTTTGAACCTGCCAGTTCCCCCGCATTCCTATGAGACCGATGACCTGATTGTCATTGGCGTCGATACGGAGAAAGCGTGATGAGCAAGTTCATGGATTGGGTGGATGCGCGCTTCCCCGCGACCAAAATGTGGGAAGACCATCTCAGCAAGTATTACGCGCCAAAAAACTTCAACTTCTTCTATTTCTTCGGCTCGCTGGCGCTGCTGGTGCTGGTCAATCAGATCGTCACCGGTGTCTGGCTGACGATGAGCTACACGCCGTCGGCAGAAGAGGCGTTCGCTTCCGTCGAATACATCATGCGCGATGTCGAGTACGGCTCGATCCTGCGTCTGCTGCACTCCACTGGCGCTTCGGCGTTCTTCATCGTGGTCTATCTGCACATGTTCCGTGGCCTGCTCTACGGTTCGTACCAGAAACCACGTGAACTGGTCTGGGTATTCGGCATGCTGATCTACCTGGCGCTGATGGCCGAGGCCTTCATGGGTTATCTGCTGCCTTGGGGTCAGATGTCCTACTGGGGTGCCCAGGTGATCATCTCGCTGTTCGGTGCGATTCCGGTGATCGGTAACGACCTGACCCAGTGGATTCGTGGTGACTACCTGATCTCCGGAATCACCCTGAACCGCTTCTTCGCCCTGCACGTGGTGGCCCTGCCGATCGTGATCCTCGGTCTGGTGGTGCTGCACATTCTGGCACTGCACGAAGTCGGCTCGAACAACCCTGATGGCGTCGACATCAAGAAGCACAAAGACGAAAACGGTGTCCCGCTGGATGGCATTGCTTTCCACCCGTACTACACCGTGAAAGACATCGTCGGCGTAGTGGTGTTCCTGTTCATCTTCTGCTTTATCGTGTTCTTCTTCCCGGAAATGGGCGGCTACTTCCTCGAAAAACCAAACTTCGAGCAAGCCAACCCGTTCAAGACGCCTGAGCACATTGCACCGGTCTGGTACTTCACACCGTTCTACGCGATCTTGCGTGCGATCCCGGACAAACTCATGGGTGTTATCGCCATGGGCGCCTCGATTGCCATGCTGTTCGTGCTGCCGTGGCTGGATCGCAGCCCGGTCAAATCGATGCGTTACAAGGGCTGGATGAGCAAAATCTGGCTGGTGGTGTTCTGCATTTCCTTCGTGATCCTCGGCATTCTGGGCGTACTGGCCCCGACGCCGGAGCGCACGCTGGTGTCGCAGATCTGCACCTTCCTGTACTTCGCCTACTTCATTCTGATGCCGTTCTACACCAGGCTCGAGAAGACCAAACCGGTTCCGGAAAGGGTGACTGGCTGATGAAAAAGTTATTTTTTGCTCTGATTTTTGCTGCTCTGCCTGTGCTGTCTTTCGCCGCTGAACACGGTGGTCCGGAGCTGGAAAAAGTCGATATCGACGTGTCCGACAAGGCTGCTCTGCAAGATGGTGCGCGGACCTTCGCCAACTATTGCATGGGTTGCCACAGTGCCAAGTTCCAGCGTTACGAGCGGGTTGCCGATGATCTTGGTATTCCCCACGAAATGATGCTCGAGAAGCTGGTGTTCACTGGCGCCAAGATCGGCGATCACATGAACATCGGCATGCAGCCGGCGGACGCCAAGACCTGGTTCGGTGCTGCTCCGCCGGACCTGACTTTGGTGGCTCGCGTGCGTGGTACTGACTGGCTCTACGGTTACCTGCGCTCGTTCTACGAAGATCCGGCACGTCCTTGGGGCGTGAACAACAAGGTCTTCCCGAACGTCGGCATGCCTAACGTGCTGGTCGGCCTGCAAGGGCGTCAGGTGGTGGGCTGCAAGCAAGTGCAGATCGTCGAGGACGGCAAGAAGCAATACGATCCGCTGACCGGTACGCCGCTGACCCATGAAGCGTGCGATCAGTTGACCATCGTGCCGAAATCCGGTGCTCTGAACGAAGAGCAGTTCGATGAGAAGGTCAAGAATCTGGTAACCTTCCTGGCTTACTCGGCTAACCCGGTTAAGCTGCAACATCAGCGCATCGGTACTTACGTCTTGCTGTACCTGGCGTTCTTCTTTGTGTTCGCCTACCTGCTCAAGCGTGAATACTGGAAAGACGTGCACTGATACGCTTCAAGCATTGCTGTTAATCGCGCGCGCCCAAGGGTTCCTCCGATAACGCAAGGTCTGGTTCGCCAGACATTGCGGGAGGCGCCCTCTGGGCGCGCGCGTTTTTCCGGTTCCGATAATTTCAACAAGCGAGGAGGATCGCCATGGGCGTGACCAATCGGTTGGCCTGTTACTCCGACCCCGCCGACCACTATTCCCACCGAGTGCGCATCGTGCTTGCAGAGAAGGGTGTCAGCGCCGAAATCATTTACGTGGAAGCTGGTCGCCAGCCGCCTAAACTGATTGAGGTGAACCCTTACGGCAGTCTCCCGACGCTGGTCGATCGCGACCTGGCGTTGTGGGAGTCGACCGTGGTGATGGAATATCTGGATGAGCGTTACCCGCATCCGCCACTGATGCCGGTTTATCCGGTGGCGCGTGCCAACAGTCGTCTGCTGATTCACCGTATTCAGCGCGACTGGTGTGGTCTGGTGGATCTGATTCTTGATCCCAAGTCCAAGGAGGCCGCGCGTGTCGTGGCGCGTAAGGAGTTGCGTGAAAGCCTGACGGGCGTGTCGCCGCTGTTTGCCGACAAGCCGTTTTTCCTCAGTGAGGAACAAAGTCTGGTGGATTGCTGCCTATTGCCAATACTCTGGCGTTTGCCGATTCTGGGTATTGAACTGCCGCGGCCGGCCAAGCCGCTGCTTGATTATATGGAGCGCCAGTTTGCGCGTGAGGCTTTCCAGGCGAGTCTGTCTGGCGTCGAACGCGATATGCGCTAAGGCTTAAGGAGCCGCTATGAACTCCAGTCGACCTTATCTGGTCCGCGCGCTCTACGAGTGGATTGTGGATAACGATTGCACCCCGCACATGCTGGTCAATTCCGAATATCCGGCGGTACAGGTGCCGCAAGGTTTCGCCAGTGACGGGCAGATTGTTCTGAACATTTCGCCCAGCGCCGTGCGCCACTTGCACATGGACAACGACGTGGTGACCTTCGAGGGTCGCTTCGGTGGCGTGCCGCACAGTCTGTATGTGCCAATCAGCGCGATTCTGGGCATCTACGCCCGGGAGAACGGGCAGGGCATGGTGTTCGATCTCGAGTCGCCGATGGATGACGAAGACGATATCGAGCCCGATGACGACTTGCCGCCACCGGACAGCGAGCCGCCGCGCCCAAGCGGCCGGCCAAGCCTGAAAGTGGTGAAGTAATAAAAAAGGCGACCCGAGAGGGTCGCCTTTTTTATTACGTAGGAGCTGCCGAAGGCTGCGATCTTTTGATCTTGTTTTTGACGATCAAAAGATCGCAGCCTCGTTTCACTCGACAGCTCCTACAGAAGTGCACCTCAGTCGATGTATTCGAACAGCTTCACGATTTTCTGCACACCGGAAACGCTCTGCACCAGGTTGGTCGCTTGTTGGGCTTCCTGCTTGGTCAGCAGGCCCAGCAGGTAGACGATGCCGTTCTCGGTCACGACCTTGATGCGCGAGCCGGGAATGCTGGCATCGGTCAGCATCTGGGTCTTGATCTTGGTGGTCAGCCAGGCGTCGTTCTGGCGGGCGAGGAAGCTCGACGGCGCAATCACTTGCAGCTCGTTGTGCACCTTCTTCA
Organism: Pseudomonas sp. MWU12-3103b; assembly: GCF_023100615.1. Lineage (NCBI taxonomy): Bacteria > Pseudomonadati > Pseudomonadota > Gammaproteobacteria > Pseudomonadales > Pseudomonadaceae > Pseudomonas > Pseudomonas sp. MWU12-3103b. Next base: position 116,890 of record NZ_JALMEY010000012.1, on the reverse strand, counting down.
CGCGCTGGACGTTGGCGGCGGCCTGTTCAGCCTTGGCCTTGAGGTCTTCGCGCGGCGTCTGGCCGGCGAGCAGCACCACGCCGTTGAAGCTGGTGACGACGATATGCGAGTCCTTGTCCAGGCCGGGGTCGGCCTTGGCCACGTTGACGCCGACTTTGGTCTCGATCAGCGAGTCGTCGATTTTGCTGCCGAAGGTTCGGGTGCCGCGGTCGTCTTCAATCGGCGCTTCACGGCTGGCATTCACCACCGAGGTGCAGCCGCTGATGCCGAGGCACAGGGTCAAGGCCAAAAGGCCAAGGCGATTAGGGGTCATTCTTCACTCCCGAACAGTTGGCTGTCGATCAGATCGCAGAGGCAATGGATCGCCAGCAGATGGACTTCCTGAATACGTGCAGTGACATGGGCCGGTACGCGAATCTCGACATCTTCAGGCAGCAGCAGCGAAGCCATGCCGCCGCCATCGCGGCCAGTCAATGCTACGACAATCATTTCGCGATCATGTGCGGCCTGGATCGCCTGAATAATGTTGGCCGAGTTACCGCTGGTCGAAATCGCCAGCAATACGTCGCCTGGTTGACCCAGTGCGCGGATCTGCTTGGAGAACACTTCGTTGTAGCTGTAGTCGTTGGCGATCGAGGTGATCGTCGAGCTGTCGGTGGTCAGGGCGATGGCCGGCAGGCTTGGGCGTTCGCGTTCGAAGCGGTTGAGCAGCTCCGAGGAGAAGTGCTGGGCGTCGCCGGCAGAGCCGCCGTTGCCGCACGAAAGCATTTTGCCTTCGTTGAGCAGGGCGTTGACCATGATCTGGCTGGCTTGCTCGATGTGCGGTGCAAGTACGTCCATCGCCTGTTGCTTGGTGTCGATACTGGCCTGGAAAAGCTGGCGAATTCGGGATTGCATGTCCATCTGTGTGACCTTAAGTAGCGCGGCTGTTCGGCACGTGAATGTGCAGCCCGCAAAGCAAAGAGCAAAAATTGTCGGTGAAAGTGTCCGGGGTGGTGTGCAGAGAATCAACCATCAAACGCATTCTGCAACCAGTTCAATTGATCCGGGTGCCTGTCGATGGCCACCACGTCGAAGCGGCAAGGGGAGTCGGCCCAGCGTGACTCACGCTGAAGAAAATACTGTGCGGCGAAAATCAGTTTCTGCCGTTTGCGCTCATCGATGCTAGCGAGCGCGCCACCCCATTGAGTGTTTTTTCTGTAGCGGACTTCGACGAATACTACTGTATCGCCATCAAGCATGACCAGATCAAGCTCGCCCCGTTTGCATGACCAGTTCTGCGCCAGCAGGCGCAGACCGTGGTGTTGCAGATGCTCGAGCGCCTGGCGCTCGGCATCCTTGCCGCTTTGCAGGTGCGAGCCGTCGGGCATCAGCGCGGGGTGTCCGGCAGGCGCTGAACCTGACCGTTGACGAACTGCGCCCATGGCAACTGACGTACGACGCGTTGGGTCTGGGTCATGCCCAGGCTGCCCGACTGACCTTCGATGCGGCTGTCCGGCAGCGCCTTCAACTGACCCAGGCGCGGTGCCAGACGGTAGGCATCGACGCCCATGGCGTACAGGCGGCCGAGGCTGCCGGCCGCTTGTGGCCATTGCGCGGTGACTTGCTGGCGCAGCGGGTCATTGGCTTCCAGCAACCACGGGGTTTCGCAGAAGCGCACACCGTTCATGTCGTTGTACTGGTTCACATCGCCGCTGGCGCTGTAGACGTGGGACGTTGCGTACACCGGAACGTCACCGGCGTACTGGAAGTTCAGGGTCGGCTTGATCTGCTGCGCCTGTTGCGGGGTGGCTGCGAGGAAGATGAACTCGATGTCCTGACGACGCGACGGCTGCGCGGCTACGTTGGTGCCAGCGGCGTTCTGCAGGCTCTTGGCGCGGGCTTCGCTCTGACGCAGCTGGAACATGTCGGCGATCTGCTGAGCCAGTTGCACCGGCTGATCGACACGTTCGGTGGCGACGATGCTGCCGCCATTGGCCTGCCAGTCCTGGCTGAACGCGCGCAGTACGCGGTCGCCCCATTCGCCTTTCGGCACCATGATCGCCGCGCGGTGCAGGCCGTCGGCGCGGGCACGACGCGAAACTTCGCGGGCTTCGTCTTCAGCCGCCAGGCCGAACTGGAACAGTTGCGCCGGACCTTGATCACCTTCGCTGTAGTTCAATGCGAGGGTGGTGATCGGCAGTTGCGGACGGGTGCTCAGTTGTTTGACCAGTGGTTTTTCCAGCGGGCCGACCACCAGTTGCACGCCGTCAGCCTGAGCCTTGCGGTAGAAATCGTCCATCGAGGTCAGCTTGGAGCTGTCGTAGAACTCGATGGCGGGCGGCTTCTGGCCGGCCTGTTGCGCTTGATAGTGCGCCGCCATGAAACCTTCACGCAGGGCCTTGCCGACCGAGGCCAGTGGGCCGTCTTGCGGCAGCAGCAGGGCGATCTTGCTCAGGGGCTGGCTGGCCAGTTCCTTGAGTTTGGTCAGGGGCAGCGGCAGGTTGATTGCCGCCGGGTGTTTCGGGTTTTGTGCGCGCCAGGTATCGATTGCGGCTTGCTGCTGTTCCAGGGTGCCGGCAGTTTTCACTGCCAGGGCCAGGCCCATCCAGCCACCGAGATCGTCGGAGGTATTGGGTTGCAGTTGATCGGTTGGCAGCGAGGCGATCAGTGTCCAGATCGCTTCGTGGTTCTTGCTCGCGGCTTCGCCTTTGAGCATTGGCGCGATGAAGATGCGCTCGCGAGCCGCAGCCAGGGTCTGGCCGTCGGCTTCCAGTGCGCGGGCATGCACGGTGCCGGTGCGCACTTGCTGGTCTTCCGGCATTTCGCTCAGATGCTGCAGGCTCGGATGGCTCAGGGCCGTCAGCGCGGCTTTCGGCTGATTGCGAGTCATCGCCAGCTCAGCGGACAGGGTGCTGGCGAAGATCTGCTGGCCTGGCTTCAACTGCTCCATCGGCACTTGTTGCAGGATCTGCGCGGACTGGCCGGCGTTGCCCTGGCGATATGCCAGGTCTGCCGCGCTCAAGCGCAACAGCGCGGCTTTTTCCGGCGTCTTGGCCTGGGTAGCCTGTTCGAGCAGTTGCTCGATGCTGGCATCCGGAGTCCGTGGAAGTTCGCCAAGGCTGGAGGAAGGGGAGCTAGCGCAGGCCGCCAGCAAGGCAGCGAGGCAGAGGGCAGTGAACAGCCGCAGGCAAGCGATCATGTAAGTGTTCCTGATACTCGATCAAATTAGCGTGGAATTGTACCCAAGCACTGGCCGGGGCGCGATGTTACTGGCGTGAATCAATCAATTTAGCTGGAGTAAATGTTGCAGCGGCGCACAACTGCGTGCAAAACCGCGCTTGGCTCATACGGTTCGCAAGCCTCGTGACGCGCTACAATGCCGGCTTTTACCGAACACGAGGTGTGCGCTTTGACTGCTCCAGGTCCTTTGAATTCCGCTGCTGGCTCGCTTTATGTGGTGGCGACGCCCATCGGCAACCTGGACGACATCAGCGCCCGGGCTCTGAAAATCCTTCGCGAGGTTGCACTGATCGCCGCCGAAGACACACGGCACTCGGCGCGGTTGATGCAGCACTTCGGCATTGCCACGCCGTTGGCCGCCTGCCACGAACACAACGAACGTGATGAAGGTAGCCGCTTTATTACCCGTTTGCTGGCGGGCGATAACGTCGCGCTGATTTCCGATGCCGGGACGCCGCTGATCTCCGATCCGGGTTATCACCTGGTGCGCCAGGCACGGGCGGCGGGGATCAATGTGGTGCCGGTGCCGGGCGCCTGTGCTTTGATCGCGGCGCTGTCGGCGGCGGGCCTGCCCTCCGACCGATTCATCTTCGAAGGCTTCCTGCCGGCCAAGTCGGCAGGGCGCAAGGCGCGCCTGGAAGCAGTCAAAGAAGAGCCGCGCACGCTGATTTTCTACGAGGCCCCGCACCGTATTCTCGAATGCCTGCAGGACATGGAAGCCGTGTTCGGTGGAGAGCGTCAGGCATTGCTGGCCCGGGAAATCACCAAGACTTTCGAGACGCTTAAGGGGTTGCCGCTGGCTGAGCTGCGTGCGTTTGTCGAGTCCGACAGCAATCAGCAGCGGGGGGAGTGTGTGGTGCTGGTCGCCGGCTGGTCTGCACCGGAGTCCGAAGACGCCGTCAGCAGCGAAGCGATGCGCGTGCTCAATCTGTTGCTCGAAGAGATGCCGCTCAAGCGTGCCGCCGCTCTGGCCGCGCAAATCACCGGCGAGCGCAAAAACGTCCTGTATCAGGTCGCACTGGAACAGCAGAAGGGCGAGTAACCCGTCGCGCAGACGGGTTTCACGGCTATTAGCGCTTGTTCTTCGGGCGCTCTGCCGTTAACCTGCGCGGCGGAGAGTCGATCGGACAGTCGCTGCCCTCTATGAAAATTAGGGGGGGGAGGAAAGTCCGGGCTCCATAGGGCGAAGTGCCAGGTAATGCCTGGGAGGCGTGAGCCTACGGAAAGTGCCACAGAAAATAACCGCCTAAGCGCTTCGGCGCCGGTAAGGGTGAAAAGGTGCGGTAAGAGCGCACCGCACGTCTGGCAACAGTTCGTGGCTAGGTAAACCCCACTTGGAGCAAGACCAAATAGGGTCCCAAGGCGTGGCCCGCGCTGGGACCGGGTAGGTTGCTAAAGATGTCCAGTGATGGCCATCGTAGACGAATGACTGTTCAAGACAGAACCCGGCTTACAGATCGACTCTCCACCTTTTTCTTTCCCTGCTTGAATCAATGGCATCAGGGCTGGTTATTATCGGCAGGCCTGCGCTAAAGTCCGGCAGCGGCAAATGCAGTAATAGCCATTTCCCACCTTGCTTCAATCAACAGCAGAAGCGCTTTTGTAATACCGAAAAAATCTTACTCTTAACAAATTACTTTAACTTCCGAGCGCAGCTTTCAGTGCTGCATCAAGTTATTGGTCAAAAGTGTCCGCCAATTTGTCGTTACCCCTCCTTTTAAGCTCCTAAATCTCCGTTCTGTAAGGGTTTTCCTTTGATCCGCGCCTTGACGGTGTGGTGGGCGCATTCCTATAGTGTGCGCAAGTGGCGGAAAGTGGCATGAAGTGGGTTTTTTGAGCTCAAAACGATAAAAATTGGAGAAACGCTGACGTGTTTCGCGGAGCTAACGCTATCAGTCTCGATGCAAAGGGCCGTCTCGCCATGCCGAGCCGGTACCGTGACGAGCTCGTTTCGCGTAGTTCCGGCCAATTGATCGTGACCATTGATGCCGTTGATCCGTGCCTGTGTGTCTACCCGCTCGACGAGTGGGAAATCATTGAAACCAAGTTGCGCGCACTCCCTTCGCTTCGCGAAGAGAACCGTCGCCTGCAGCGTTTATTGATTGGTAATGCCGTCGACCTCGAACTCGACGGCAGTGGTCGTTTTCTGGTTCCACCGCGTCTGCGCGAATACGCCAAGCTTGATAAGAAAGCGATGCTGGTGGGCCAACTGAACAAGTTCCAATTGTGGGACGAGGATGCATGGAACGCGGTGTCTGCCGCTGACCTTGCTGCTATTCAACAACCGGGCGCCATGCCTGATGAACTGCGTGATTTGATCCTGTGACTATTGATAGCGGCTTTAACCACATCACCGTACTGCTTGACGAAGCCGTCGAGGCTCTCGCCGTACGTCCTGATGGCTGCTATCTGGACGGTACGTTCGGGCGCGGCGGGCACAGTCGGCTGATCCTCAGCCAGCTCGGGACGGACGGTCGGCTCATCGGGTTCGACAAAGATCCACAAGCGATTGCCACCGGGCAAACGCTAGCGGCCGAAGACGGCCGCTTTGTCGTTGTGCAGCGCAGCTTTGCCGAGCTGGGTTCGGTGGTTGCCGAGCGAGGTCTGAGCGGCAAGGTCAGCGGTATCCTGCTCGATCTCGGCGTGTCTTCGCCGCAGCTCGACGACGCCGAACGCGGCTTCAGTTTCCTTAACGACGGCCCGCTGGACATGCGCATGGATCCGTCCCGTGGCATCAGCGCCGCCGAGTTCGTCAACACCGCGCCGGTGGAAGAAATCGCCCGGGTGTTCAAGGAATACGGCGAAGAACGCTTCTCCGGGCGCATGGCCCGTGCCGTGGCCGAGCGCCGCGACATCAAGCCGTTCGAGCGCACCGCTGATCTGGCCGAAGTCTTGAAAGTCGCCAACCCGGCGTGGGAGAAGGGCAAGAACCCGGCGACCCGTGCATTCCAGGGTTTGCGCATTCACGTCAACAACGAACTGGGCGATCTGGAAGCCGGCCTCGAAGCCGCCCTGGATGCTCTGGAGATCGGTGGCCGTCTGGTGGTCATCAGCTTCCACTCGCTGGAAGACCGCATCGTCAAACTGTTCATGCGCAAGCTGGTGAAAGGCGAAGCTGACAACCTGCCACGCAACCTGCCCGTGCGCCACGTGGCGTTCGAACCGAAAATCAAAATCCACGGCAAAGCGCAGACGGCCTCCGACGCCGAACTCAAAGCCAACCCACGTTCCCGTAGCGCTGTCATGCGTGTCGCGGAGAAGTTGCGGTGAGCAAGCTTTTCGCCAAGCCCCTGCCGGGCGGCAGCTTTATCATGCTGCTGCTGTTTATCGGCGTGCTCGTGTCGGCCATCGGCGTGTCTTACAGCGCGCACTGGAACCGGCAGTTGCTCAACAATCTTTATAACGAACTCAGCGTGCGCGACAAGGCGCAGGCCGAGTGGGGGCGCCTGATTCTCGAGCAAAGCACCTGGACTGCGCACAGCCGCATCGAAGTGCTGGCCACCGAACAACTGAAAATGCACATCCCTGGCGCGGCTGACGTGAAGATGGTGGCGCCATGATGAAACTCGAAGGGGCACTCTTCCCGTGGCGCTTCCGCCTGATGGTGGCACTGCTCGGCGTGATGGTCGCGGCGATCTGCTGGCGCATCATCGACCTGCAAGTGGTTGACCGTGACTTCCTCAAAGGTCAGGGCGATGCGCGCAGCCTGCGTCACATTCCGATTCCTGCTCACCGTGGTCTGATCACCGACCGTAACGGCGAGCCGTTGGCCGTGAGCACCCCGGTGACGACCCTGTGGGCCAACGCCAAGGAAATGCAGACCGCCAAAGAGAAGTGGCCGGCGCTGGCCGCTGCGTTGGGGCAGGATCCGAAAGCCCTGGCCGAGCGTCTCGAAGCCCAGGCCAACAAAGAATTCATTTATCTGGTGCGCGGGCTGACCCCCGAGCAGGGCCAGGCTGTGCTCGATCTGAAAGTGCCGGGCGTTTACGGCATCGAAGAATTCCGCCGCTTCTATCCGGCCGGTGAAGTTACCGCGCACATGGTCGGCTTTACCGACATTGACGATCACGGGCGTGAAGGCGTCGAGCTGGCCTACGACGAGTGGCTGGCCGGTGTCCCGGGCAAGCGGCAGGTCATCAAGGATCGGCGCGGTCGGCTGATCAAGGATGTCCAGGTCACCAAAAACGCCAAGGCCGGCAAGCCCTTGGCGTTGTCGATTGACCTGCGTCTGCAATACCTGGCCAACCGCGAGCTGCGCAACGCGATCATCGAGAACGGCGCCAAGGCCGGCAGCCTGGTGATCATGGACGTGAAGACCGGCGAGATTCTCGCCATGGTCAACCAGCCGACCTACAACCCGAACAACCGTCGCAACCTGCAGCCGGCGATGATGCGTAACCGCGCGATGATCGACGTGTTCGAACCGGGTTCGACCATGAAAGCGATCTCGATGAGTGCCGCGATCGAAACCGGCCGCTGGAAACCGAGCGACACCGTCGAGGTGTACCCGGGCTCCCTGCAGATCGGCAAGTACACCATCAAGGACGTGTCGAAGACCGAAGGTCCGGTACTCGACCTGACCGGCATTCTGATCAACTCCAGTAACGTCGGCATGAGTAAGGTCGCGTTCGATATTGGTGGCGAAACCATTTTCCGCCTCGCACAGAAAGTCGGCCTCGGCCAGGACACCGGCCTCGGCTTCCCGGGCGAGCGCGTCGGCAACCTGCCGAACTACCGCGAATGGCGCAAGGCTGAAACCGCGACGCTGTCTTACGGCTACGGTATTTCCGTGACCGCGATCCAGCTGGTGCACGCGTTCTCGGCGCTGGCCAACAACGGTCGTCTCGCACCGCTGACCCTGATCAAAACCGACAAGCCGCCGCAGACCACCCAAGTACTGCCGGAAGCGGTGGCGAAAACCATGCAAGGCATGCTGCAGCAAGTGATCGAAGCACCGCGCGGGGTGTTCCGTGCGCAGGTGCCGGCGTATCACGTGGCCGGCAAGTCGGGTACTGCACGTAAAACGTCGGTGGGCACCAAGGGCTACGCCGAAAACTCGTACCGTTCGTTGTTCGCCGGTTTCGGCCCGATGAGCGATCCGCGTTACGCCATCGTGGTGGTGATCGATGAACCGTCCAAGGCCGGTTACTTCGGTGGTCTGGTGTCGGCACCGGTGTTCAGCCGCGTGATGTCCGGCACCCTGCGTCTGATGAACGTGACCCCGGACAACCTGCCGACCACCCAACAGGCCAACGCTACGCCGGTCGTTCCGCTGAAAGCCAATGGAGGGCGCGGCTGATGTCTCTGAGTCTGAACAAGATATTCCCCCACGCCGGTCACGATCTGCTGATCCGTGAGTTGGCGCTGGACAGCCGCAACGTACGCGCGGGTGACCTGTTCCTCGCCGTGCCGGGCGGCAAGTTCGATGGCCGTGCGCACATCGCCGATGCCTTGCAGCGTGGTGCGGCGGCGGTTGCCTATGAAGTGGAAGGCGCCACCGTGCTGCCGATCACCGAAGTGCCGTTGATTCCGGTCAAAGGCCTGGCGGCGCAGCTGTCCGACATCGCCGGGCGCTTTTATGGCGAACCGAGCCATCACTTGAACCTGATCGGTGTCACCGGCACCAACGGCAAGACCAGCGTGACCCAACTGGTCGCGCAGGCACTCGACCTGCTCGGTCAGCACTGCGGCATCGTCGGCACGCTGGGCTCCGGCTTCTATGGCGCGCTGGAAAGCGGTCTGCACACCACGCCGAATCCGATTGCCGTGCAAGCAACCTTGGGCGACCTGAAAAAGGCCGGGGCCAAAGCCGTGGCCATGGAAGTCTCGTCACACGGTCTGGACCAGGGCCGCGTTACCGCATTGGCGTTCGACGTCGCGGTAATGACCAACTTGTCCCGCGATCACCTGGATTATCACGGCACCATGGAGGCGTACGCCGAGGCCAAGGCCAAGCTGTTCGCCTGGAATGACCTGAAGTGCCGCGTGGTCAACCTCGACGACGATTTCGGCCGGCAACTGGCCGCCGATAAACGCGATTCGCGCCTGATCACTTACAGCCTGCTCGACAGCAGCGCCTACCTGTTCTGCCGTGAAGCGCAGTTCGATGACCACGGCGTGCGCGCCACGCTGGTCACGCCGCAGGGCGAGCATCACCTGCGCAGCACGCTGCTCGGTCGTTTCAACCTGAGCAATGTACTGGCGGCAGTCGGCGCCTTGCTCGGTCTGGATTACGCCCTCGACGAAATTCTCAAGGTGCTGCCGAAACTCGAAGGCCCGGCCGGACGCATGCAGCGTCTGGGTGGCGGCACTCAGCCGCTGGTGGTGGTCGATTACGCCCACACCCCGGATGCCCTGGAAAAAGTTCTGACTGCATTGCGCCCACACGTCAAAGGCCAGTTGCTGTGCCTGTTCGGCTGTGGCGGTGATCGTGATCGTGGCAAGCGTCCGCTGATGGCCGAAGTGGTCGAGCGTCTGGCTGATCGCGTACTGGTCACCGATGACAACCCGCGCACGGAAGACCCGGCGCAGATTTTTGACGACATCCGCGCCGGTTTCAGCGCTGTGGATAACGTCACCTTCGTCGCCGGCCGTGGTCAGGCGATTGCGCAACTGATCGCTGGCGCTTCGGCGGATGACGTGATCGTGCTGGCCGGTAAAGGTCACGAGGACTATCAGGAAATCAACGGCGAGCGGCACGCTTTCTCCGATCTGGTCGAGGCCGATCATGCCCTCACCGCGTGGGAGGTGGCCCATGCTTAAGGCCCTGACATTGAGCGAACTGACCAACGTGCTCGACGCCCGTCTGATCAGCAGCGACGCCAGTTTTGATGGCGTCAGCATCGACAGCCGTGCGATCACCGCTGGCCAACTGTTTATTGCCCTGACCGGTCCGCGCTTCGATGGTCACGACTATCTGAACGACGTCGCCGGCAAGGGCGCGGTGGCGGCACTGGTCGAGCGCGAAGTCGTCGACAGCACCTTGCCGCAACTGCTGGTCAAGGACACCCGCCAGGCCCTCGGCCAGTTGGGTGCGCTGAACCGTGCCGCATTCACCCAGCCAGTTGCGGCTATCACCGGCTCCAGCGGCAAGACCACGGTCAAGGAAATGCTCGCGAGCATCTTGCGTACCCGCGGTCCGGTGCTGGCGACGCGCGGCAATCTGAACAATGATCTGGGCGCACCGCTGACCCTGCTCGAACTGGCCCCGGAACACACCGCCGCCGTAATCGAACTGGGCGCTTCGCGTCTGGGTGAAATCGCCTACACCGTCGGGCTGACCAAGCCACACGTGGCGATCCTCAACAACGCTGGCACCGCCCACGTTGGCGAGTTCGGCGGGCCGGAAAAAATCGTCGAAGCCAAAGGCGAGATCATCGACGGGCTGGCGGCGGATGGCGTCGCTGTGCTCAACCTCGATGACAAGGCCTTTGGTATCTGGAAGCTCCGCGCCGGCGCACGCAAAGTGCTGACCTTCTCCCTGAGCAATCCTCAGGCAGATTTCCACGCCAGCGACCTGAGCACCGATGCCCGGGGTTGCCCGGCCTTCAACCTGCATACACCTGAAGGTGTGGAGCACGTTCAACTGAACCTGCTCGGCACCCATAACGTCGCCAACGCCATGGCTGCCGCCGCTGCCGCTCACGCCCTGGGCGTGTCGCTGTTCGGCATTGCCACCGGGCTTGGCGCGGTACAACCGGTCAAGGGTCGCACCGTCGCGCAACTGGCGAAGAACGGCATGCGCGTGATCGATGACACTTACAACGCAAACCCCACCTCCATGTGCGCTGCCGTTGATATACTCGCCGGCTTTTCCGGCCGCACCGTCCTGGTGCTCGGAGATATCGGCGAGTTGGGCGACTGGGCGGAGCAGGGGCACCGCGACGTGGGCGAATATGCCCGGGGCAAGGTTTCCGCGCTTTACGCGGTCGGGCCGAACATGGTCCACGCCGTGAACGCATTCGGTAAAGAGGCGCATCACTTCGGCACGCAAGCCGAACTGATCCAGGCCCTCGACGCCGAGCAGGACACAAACACCACCATTTTGATCAAGGGTTCGCGCAGTGCAGCGATGGAAAACATCGTTGCGGCTCTGTGCGGGTCCAGTCTGGAGAAACATTAATGCTGCTGCTGCTAGCGGAGTATCTGCAACAGTTCTACAAAGGCTTCGCGGTCTTCCAGTACCTGACCCTGCGCGGGATCCTCGGTGTGCTGACCGCGCTGGTTTTGTCGCTGTGCTATGGCCCGTGGATGATCCGCACCCTGCAGAACCGTCAGATTGGCCAGTCCGTTCGTAATGACGGCCCGCAATCGCACCTGTCCAAGTCGGGTACGCCGACCATGGGTGGCGCACTGATTTTGTCTTCCATCGGTGTCAGCACCCTGCTGTGGGCTGACCTGAGCAACCGCTACGTGTGGGTCGTGCTGCTGGTGACTCTGCTGTTCGGCGCCATCGGCTGGGTCGACGATTACCGCAAAGTGATCGAGAAGAACTCCCGTGGCTTGCCAAGTCGCTGGAAATATTTCTGGCAGTCGGTGTTCGGTCTGGGCGCGGCGATCTTCCTTTATATGACCGCGACCACGCCGGTGGAGACCACGCTGATCCTGCCGATGCTCAAGGACTACAGCATTCCGCTGGGCGCCGGGTTCATCGTGCTGACCTACTTCGTGATCGTCGGTTCGAGCAACGCGGTCAACCTGACCGACGGCCTCGACGGTCTGGCGATCATGCCAACCGTGATGGTCGGCGGCGGTCTGGGGATTTTCTGCTACCTGTCGGGTAACGTGAAATTCGCTGAATACCTGCTGATCCCTTACGTGCCGGGCGCGGGCGAACTGATCGTGTTCTGCGGCGCGCTGATCGGTGCCGGTCTGGGCTTCCTCTGGTTCAACACTTACCCGGCGCAAGTGTTCATGGGCGACGTCGGTGCTCTGGCACTGGGCGCGGCACTGGGCACCATCGCAGTGATCGTGCGTCAGGAAATCGTCCTGTTCATCATGGGCGGCGTGTTCGTGATGGAAACCCTGTCGGTGGTTATCCAGGTTGCCTCTTTCAAGCTGACCGGGCGCCGTGTGTTCCGCATGGCACCGATTCACCACCACTTTGAACTCAAGGGCTGGCCCGAGCCACGCGTGATCGTCCGTTTCTGGATCATCACCGTGATTCTCGTGCTGATCGGCCTTGCCACCCTGAAGCTGAGGTAGAACGAGTGTCTCTGATCGCTTCTGACCACTTCCGCATCGTTGTCGGCCTCGGCAAGAGCGGCATGTCCCTGGTTCGCTTCCTGGCGAACCGGGGCGTGTCGTTTGCCGTCGCCGATACGCGGGACAATCCACCGGAACTGGCCACGCTCAAGCGTGACTATCCGCACGTGGAAGTGCGTTGTGGCGAGCTGGACGTCGAATTCCTGTGCCGTGCCGACGAGCTCTACGTGAGCCCCGGCCTGGCGCTGGCGACCCCGGCCCTGCAAGCCGCTGCCGCCCGTGGCGTGAAAATGGCCGGCGACATCGAGCTGTTCGCGCGTAACGCGCGGGCGCCGATCGTGGCCATCACCGGTTCCAACGCGAAAAGCACCGTCACCACTTTGGTCGGCGAGATGGCGGCTGCGGCCGGCAAACGCGTCGCGGTGGGCGGCAACCTCGGTACGCCAGCACTGGAATTGCTCAGCGATGACGTCGAGCTGTACGTGATGGAGCTGTCGAGCTTCCAGCTGGAAACCACCGATCAGCTCAACGCTGAAGTGGCCACCGTGCTCAACATCAGCGAAGACCACATGGACCGCTACAGCGGCCTGCCGGCGTATCACCTGGCCAAGCACCGGATCTTCCGTGGTGCGAAGCAGTTCGTGGTCAACCGTCAGGATGCACTCAGTCGTCCGCTGATCGGCGAAGGCCAGCCTTGCTGGACCTTCGGCCTGAACAAACCGGATTTCAAGGCCTTCGGCCTGCGCGAAGAAGACGGCGAGAAATACCTGGCCTTCGAATTCCAGAACCTGATGCCGGTGCGCGAACTGAAAGTGCGCGGCGCGCATAACCAGGCGAACGCCCTCGCGGCGCTGGCGCTCGGCCATGCGGTCGGCTTGCCGTTCGACGCCATGCTTGATGCCCTGCGTAACTTCACCGGCCTCGAACACCGCTGCCAGTGGCTGCGTGATCTCGACGGCGTCGGTTACTACAACGATTCCAAGGCCACCAACGTCGGCGCCGCTCTGGCTGCCATCGAAGGCCTGGGTGCGGATATCGACGGCAAGGTCGTGCTGATCGCCGGTGGCGACGGCAAGGGCGCCGAGTTCAACGATTTGCGCGACCCGGTGGCGGCCAACTGCCGCGCCGTAATCCTGATGGGCCGCGACTCCGACAAGATCGGCGAGGCCATCGGTGACGCCGTGTCACTGATTCGCGCGACCTCGCTGGTCGACGCCGTTGCGCAGTGCCGCGCAGTCGCCCAGCCGGGTGACGTAGTGCTGCTGTCGCCGGCCTGCGCCAGTTTCGACATGTTCAAGAATTACGAAGACCGTGGTCACCAGTTCGTCCGCGCCGTGGAGGATCTGGCATGAGCCTGCGCAATATCATCAAGCCGTACCCGTCGCCGATCATCACCGGCCGTGGCATCGACCTCGACTTCCCGATGCTCGCCGGTTGCCTGGCGCTGCTGGGCCTGGGCCTGATCATGATCGCCTCGGCCTCCACTGAAGTGGCGGCGGCGCAGTCGGGCAGCGCGCTGTATTACATGATTCGCCACCTGATCTACGTGGCACTGGGCCTCGGCGCGTGCATCATCACTATGATGATTCCGATTGCCACCTGGCAGCGTCTGGGCTGGATGATGCTGATCGGCGCATTCGGTCTGCTGGTGATGGTGATCGTCCCGGGGATCGGCCGTGAAGTGAACGGGTCGATGCGCTGGATCGGTTTCAGCTTCTTCAACGTTCAGCCGTCCGAGATCGCCAAGGTGTTTGTGGTGATCTACCTCGCCGGTTATCTGGTGCGTCGGCAGAAAGAAGTGCGCGAGAGCTGGATGGGCTTCTTCAAGCCGTTCATCGTGCTGCTGCCGATGGCGGGTCTGTTGCTGATGGAGCCGGACTTCGGTGCCACCGTGGTAATGATGGGGGCGGCGGCAGCGATGCTGTTCCTCGGCGGGGTCGGGCTGTTCCGCTTCTCGCTGATGGTGGTTCTCGCAGTCGGGGCCGTGGTCTTGCTGATTCAGATGCAGCCTTACCGGATGGCGCGTCTGACTAACTTCGCCGACCCGTGGGCCGACCAGTTCGGCGCCGGTTATCAGTTGTCGCAGGCGTTGATCGCCTTCGGTCGCGGTGAATGGCTGGGCGTCGGCCTGGGCAACAGCGTGCAGAAACAGTTCTACCTGCCTGAAGCGCACACCGACTTCGTGTTCTCGGTGCTGGCCGAAGAGCTCGGCGCCGTCGGTTCGCTGTGCACCGTCGCGCTGTTCGTCTTCGTGTGTATTCGTGGCATGTACATCGGTCTGTGGGCCGAGAAAGCCAAGCAGTTCTTCGCTGCTTATGTGGCTTACGGTCTGTCGTTCCTGTGGATCGGTCAGTTCCTGATCAACATCGGGGTGAACGTCGGTCTGCTGCCGACCAAGGGCCTGACCCTGCCGTTCCTCAGTTATGGCGGCAGTTCCCTGGTGATCTGCTGCGCCTGCCTCGGCTTGTTGCTGAGGATCGAGTGGGAGAGTCGAACCCACCTGGGCAGTGAAGAGATGGAATTCCATGAGAGCGACTTCGCCGAGGAGCCGAACCATGGGCGCTAACGTATTGATCATGGCCGGCGGCACCGGCGGCCACGTGTTCCCGGCGCTGTCCTGTGCCCGCGAATTCCAGGCGCGCGGCTACACCGTGCACTGGCTCGGCACGCCACGCGGAATCGAAAACGAACTGGTGCCGGCTGCAGGTCTGGAACTGCACCGCATCAATGCCACCGGGTTGCGTGGCAAGGGCAAGCTGTCGCTGCTCAAGGCACCGTTCATGTTGCTCAAGTCGGTGTGGCAGGCGCGGGCGGTGATTCGCAAGCTGCGTCCGGTCTGCGTTGTCGGCTTCGGTGGTTATGTGACCGGGCCTGGCGGAATTGCCGCGAAACTGGCCGGTGTGCCGGTGATCGTTCACGAGCAGAACGCCGTGGCCGGCACCGCCAATCGGTTGCTGGTGCCGTTCGCCGCCCGGGTGTGTGAAGCGTTCCCCGACACCTTTACTCTGTCGGACACCCGCCGTACCACCGGAAACCCGGTGCGCAGCGAGCTGTTCCTCGAAACATCGCGACCGGCTCTGGCCGGGCGCAAAGCGCGTTTGCTGATCCTCGGCGGAAGCCTTGGCGCAGAACCGTTGAACAAGTTGCTGCCTGAAGCCCTGGCGCAAGTCCCTGCCGATTTGCGTCCGGAAGTGTTTCATCAGGCCGGCAAAAACCACGATGAAGTGACTGCAGAGCGCTACCGCGCCGCCGGCGTCGATGCGCAGGTGCAGCCGTTCATCAAAGACATGGCCCAGGCCTATGGCTGGGCTGACCTGGTGGTGTGCCGCGCTGGCGCGCTGACCATCAGTGAGCTGGCTGCCGTTGGTCTGCCCTCGATGCTGGTGCCTTTGCCCCACGCGATCGACGATCACCAGACCCGCAACGCCGATTATTTGGCCCGTGAAGGCGCTGCCTTCGTGATGCCGCAAAGAACGACTGGTGCCGCGGACCTTGCCGCGCGCCTGACAGAGGTCTTGATGCAACCGCAACGACTCGAAGAAATGGCCCAAGCGGCCCGCCGTCTGGCCAAACCCGATGCCACCCGTAGCGTGGTCGATACCTGCCTGGAGGTGGCCCATGGTTGAAAATCAGAAAGCCATGCCACAACCGGAAATGCGCCGCATCCGTCGCATCCACTTCGTCGGTATCGGCGGCGTGGGCATGTGCGGCATCGCTGAAGTGTTGCTGAACCTGGGCTATGAAGTGTCCGGTTCCGACCTGAAGGCTTCGCCGGTGACCGAGCGTCTGGAATCGTTCGGTGCGCACATCTATATCGGCCACCGTGCCGAGAACGCTGCGACCGCCGATGTGCTGGTGGTTTCCAGCGCTGTGAACACCTCCAACCCGGAAGTGGCGACCGCCCTTGAGCGTCGTATCCCGGTGGTACCGCGTGCCGAGATGCTCGCCGAGCTGATGCGCTATCGCCACGGCATCGCCGTCGCCGGCACCCACGGCAAAACCACCACCACCAGCCTGATCGCTTCGGTGTTCGCCGCCGGTGGTCTGGACCCGACCTTCGTCATCGGTGGCCGTCTGAATGCCGCGGGCACCAATGCCCAGCTCGGCACCAGCCGCTACCTGATCGCCGAAGCCGATGAGAGCGACGCGAGCTTCCTGCACCTGCAACCGCTGGTGGCCGTGGTCACCAACATCGACGCCGACCACATGGCCACCTACGACGGTGACTTCAACAAGCTGAAGAAAACCTTCGTCGAGTTCCTGCACAACCTGCCGTTCTACGGTTTGGCGGTGATGTGCCTGGACGATCCGGTGGTGCGTGAAATCCTGCCGCTGGTCAAGCGTCCGACCGTGACCTACGGCTTCAGCGAAGACGCCGACGTGCGCGCGATCAATGTGCGCCAGCAAGGCATGCAGACCTTCTTCACCGTACTGCGCCCGGATCGCGAGCCGCTCGATGTGTCCGTGAACATGCCGGGCAACCACAACGTGCTCAACTCGCTGGCGACCATCTGCATCGCCAGCGACGAAGGCGTCAGCGACGAAGCCATCGTCCAGGGCCTGTCCGGGTTCCAGGGCGTTGGCCGACGCTTCCAGGTCTATGGCGAACTGCCGGTGGACGGCGGCAACGTGATGCTGGTCGACGACTACGGTCACCACCCGACCGAAGTCGCGGCCGTGATCAAAGCCGTGCGCGGTGGCTGGCCGGAGCGCCGTCTGGTGATGGTCTACCAGCCGCACCGTTACAGCCGCACCCGTGACCTGTACGACGATTTCGTCAATGTACTGGCCGATGCCAACGTGCTGCTGCTGATGGAAGTCTATCCTGCGGGCGAAGAGCCGATCCCGGGCGCGGACAGCCGCAAGCTGTGCAACAGCATCCGTCAGCGCGGTCAGCTCGACCCGATCTACATCGAGCGCGGTGTCGACCTCGCGCCGCTGGTCAAGCCGCTGCTGCGTGCCGGCGACATCCTGCTGTGCCAGGGTGCCGGGGATATCGGCGGTCTCGCGCCGAAGCTGTTGAAAAGTGAATTGTTCGCCGGCGCCGTGGCTGCGTCGGTCGAGGGGAAGTTGAAATGACTGCTGCCTACGCCAACCTGTTCTCCACCATCGCGCCGAAAGACTTCGGCCGTGTCGCCGTGCTGTTCGGTGGCATGAGTGCCGAGCGTGAGGTTTCGCTGAAATCCGGTAACGCCGTGCTCGACGCGCTGCAAAGCGCGGGCGTGGACGCGTTCGGGATCGACGTCGGCGAGGATTTTCTGCAGCGTCTGCTGAATGAAAAGATCGACCGCGCGTTCATCATTCTCCACGGTCGTGGCGGTGAAGACGGCTCGATGCAGGGCCTGCTCGAATGCGCCGGTATTCCTTACACCGGCAGCGGCATCCTCGCTTCGGCACTGGCGATGGACAAACTGCGCACCAAGCAGGTCTGGCACAGCCTCGGGATTCCGACGCCGCGTCACGCCGTGCTGTGCAGCGAAGCCGATTGTATTTCCGCGGCGACGGAACTGGGCTTCCCTTTGATCGTCAAACCGGCGCATGAAGGTTCAAGTATCGGGATGGCCAAAGTGAGTTCTGCGTCCGAGTTGATCGACGCATGGAAAGCGGCCAGTACCTACGATTCGCAAGTCTTGGTTGAACAATGGATTCAAGGTCCGGAGTTCACCATCGCCACCCTGCGTGACCAGGTGTTGCCTCCTATCGCCCTGGGTACACCGCACACGTTCTACGACTACGACGCCAAGTACATCGCCAACGATACCCAGTACCGCATTCCGTGCGGGCTGGATGCCGCCAAGGAGCAGGAACTCATGGATCTCACGGCCAAGGCCTGTGAGGCGCTGGGTATTGCCGGTTGGGGCAGGGCGGACGTGATGCAGGACGCCGACGGACAGTTCTGGTTCCTGGAAGTGAACACCGCACCGGGCATGACCGATCACAGTCTGGTGCCGATGGCGGCCCGTGCTGCCGGTCTGGACTTCCAGCAACTGGTTCTGGCCATTCTGGCCGCCAGTGTTGAAGGCTCCGGTAACACAGAGGCGCGAGGTTAAGACCATGCAAGGCGCTCATCTCAGACATCAGCCACCCGCACCCGGCCGCAAGCCGGTGCCGCGGGGTGCCAGCCGAATGGTGGCCAAAGAGCCGATGTCCGCGCGCCTGCCGAAAGCCAATTTCGGCTTTCTGAAAAGCCTGTTCTGGCCGGTGCTGCTGGTGGCGCTCGGGTTCGGTACCTACGAAGGCGCGCAGCGTTTGCTGCCGTACGCCGACCGGCCGATCACCAAGATCGCCGTGCAGGGCGACCTGAGCTACATCAGTCAGCAAGCGGTGCAGCAGCGAATCGCCCCGTACGTGGCGTCGAGCTTCTTCACCATTGATCTGGCCAGCATGCGGACCGAGCTCGAGCAGATGCCCTGGATCGCTCACGCCGAAGTACGCCGGGTGTGGCCGGATCAGGTGGTGATCCGCCTCGAAGAGCAACTGCCGGTGGCCCGTTGGGGCGACGAGTCGCTGCTCAACAACCAGGGTCAGGCCTTCACGCCAAAGGAGTTGGCGAACTACGAACACCTGCCACAGCTGTTCGGCCCACAACGGGCCCAGCAGCAAGTGATGCAGCAGTATCAGGTGCTGAGCCAGATGCTCCGGCCGCTGGGCTTCTCGATCGCGCGCCTGGAACTGCGTGAACGTGGCAGCTGGTTCCTGACCACCGGTGCCGGCAGCTCCGGCCCCGGCATCGAGTTGCTGCTGGGACGCGGCAACCTGGTGGAAAAGATGCGCCGCTTCATTGCCATCTATGACAAGACGCTTAAAGACCAGATTACGAACATTGCGCGCATCGATCTGCGCTACGCCAACGGCCTCGCTGTTGGCTGGCGGGAACCAGTAGCGCCGACGACAGCCCAACCCGCTGTCGCAAAGAATTAAGAAGAGGCAGGACCCATGGCAAACGTGCAAAGCGGCAAAATGATCGTCGGTCTGGATATCGGCACCTCCAAGGTGGTGGCGCTGGTAGGCGAGGTCGCGGACGACGGCACGCTGGAAATCGTCGGTATCGGTACTCACCCGTCCCGCGGCCTGAAGAAGGGCGTGGTGGTGAACATCGAGTCGACCGTGCAATCGATCCAGCGCGCGATCGAAGAAGCCCAACTGATGGCGGGCTGCCGCATTCACTCGGCGTTCGTCGGCGTGGCCGGCAATCACATCCGCAGCCTGAACTCCCACGGCATCGTGGCGATTCGTGATCGCGAAGTGAGCTCGGCTGACCTGGAGCGCGTACTCGACGCCGCCCAGGCCGTGGCGATCCCGGCTGACCAGCGCGTGCTGCACACCCTGCCGCAGGATTACGTGATCGATAACCAGGAAGGCGTCCGCGAGCCTCTGGGCATGTCCGGCGTCCGTCTGGAAGCCAAGGTTCACGTGGTCACCTGCGCCGTCAATGCTGCCCAGAACATTGAAAAATGCGTGCGTCGCTGCGGTCTGGAAATCGACGACATCATTCTCGAGCAACTGGCCTCGGCCTACTCGGTACTGACCGACGACGAAAAAGAGCTGGGCGTGTGCCTGGTCGACATCGGCGGCGGCACCACCGACATCGCGATCTTCACCGAAGGCGCGATCCGCCACACCGCGGTGATCCCGATTGCCGGTGATCAGGTGACCAACGACATCGCCATGGCGTTGCGCACCCCGACCCAGTACGCCGAAGAGATCAAGATCCGCTACGCCTGCGCCCTGGCCAAACTGGCCGGTGCCGGCGAAACCATCAAGGTGCCGAGCGTTGGCGACCGTCCACCGCGCGAACTGTCGCGTCAGGCCCTGGCCGAAGTGGTCGAGCCGCGTTACGACGAACTGTTCACCCTGATCCAGGCCGAACTGCGTCGCAGCGGCTACGAAGACCTGATCCCGGCGGGCATCGTCCTGACCGGCGGTACGTCGAAGATGGAAGGTGCCACCGAACTGGCTGAAGAAATCTTCCACATGCCGGTGCGCCTGGGCGTGCCGCATGGCGTGAAGGGCCTGGATGACGTGGTGCGCAACCCGATTTATTCCACTGGCGTGGGCTTGTTGATGTACGGCCTGCAGAAGCAGTCCGACGGGATCTCGTTCTCGGGCATCGGCAGCCGCGACAGCTACAGCAACGATGAGCCACAGGCGCCGTTGCTGGACCGATTGAAGAAGTGGGTTCAAGGCAACTTCTAAAGCTTTACCGCAACACCGCTACAAAAATGCAGTAGGCGAAAAAACTAGAGAATGTAAGGAGAGGGAAAATGTTCGAACTCGTAGACAACATCCCCGCAAGCCCGGTAATCAAAGTTATCGGTGTTGGCGGTGGCGGCGGCAACGCTGTCAACCACATGGTCAAGAGCAACATCGAAGGCGTCGAATTCATCTGCGCCAACACTGATGCTCAAGCGCTGAAAAACATCGGCGCGCGCACCATCCTGCAACTGGGCACCGGCGTGACCAAAGGTCTCGGCGCTGGCGCCAACCCTGAAGTAGGTCGTCAGGCCGCTCTCGAAGACCGTGAGCGCATTGCCGAAGTCCTGCAGGGCACCAACATGGTGTTCATCACCACTGGCATGGGCGGCGGTACCGGTACCGGTGCTGCGCCTATCATCGCCGAAGTGGCCAAGGAAATGGGCATCCTGACCGTTGCGGTCGTGACTCGTCCGTTCCCGTTCGAAGGCCGCAAGCGTATGCAGATCGCCGACGAAGGCATCCGCATGCTCTCCGAAAGCGTCGACTCGTTGATCACCATCCCTAACGAGAAGCTGCTGACCATCCTCGGTAAAGACGCAAGCCTCTTGTCGGCTTTCGCCAAGGCTGACGACGTACTGGCCGGTGCCGTTCGCGGTATCTCCGACATCATCAAGCGTCCGGGCATGATCAACGTCGACTTCGCCGACGTGCGTACCGTGATGAGCGAAATGGGCATGGCGATGATGGGCACTGGCTGCGCCAGCGGTCCGAACCGTGCACGTGAAGCGACCGAAGCGGCCATCCGCAACCCGCTGCTGGAAGACGTGAACCTGCAAGGTGCACGCGGCATCCTGGTGAACATCACCGCCGGTCCTGACCTGTCCCTGGGTGAGTACTCCGACGTGGGTAGCATCATCGAAGCCTTCGCTTCCGAGCACGCAATGGTCAAGGTCGGTACCGTTATCGATCCGGACATGCGCGACGAACTGCACGTCACCGTGGTTGCCACCGGTCTGGGCGCGAAAATCGAGAAGCCTGTGAAGGTCATCGACAATACCGTTCACACCTCCATGGCTGCCGCTCAGGTTCAACAACCGGCTCCTGCGCGTCAGGAAGCTCCGGCGGTGAACTACCGTGACCTGGACCGTCCGACCGTCATGCGCAACCAGGCTCAGGCCGGTGCTGCGACTGCCGCGAAGATGAACCCGCAGGACGATCTGGATTACCTGGACATCCCGGCATTCCTGCGTCGTCAGGCCGATTGATGGAATGTATCAGGGCTATGACGGTGATTGGTGTTCAGCAAAGGCTCGGTCTGCTATTATCGCCAGCCTTTGTTGATACCAGTTCGCAATTTGCGCTGAAGCGGCCCAAGCCATGATTAAACAACGCACACTGAAAAATATTATCCGTGCCACAGGTGTAGGCCTGCATTCCGGGGAGAAGGTCTACCTGACCCTCAAGCCTGCGCCTGTCGACACTGGCATTGTGTTTTGTCGCGCTGACCTCGACCCTGTGGTGCAGATTCCTGCCCGCGCGGAAAACGTCGGTGAAACCACTATGTCGACGACGCTGATCAACGGCGACGTCAAAGTGGACACGGTAGAGCACTTGCTCTCGGCCATGGCTGGCCTGGGCATCGATAACGCCTACGTCGAGCTCTCCGCGTCCGAAGTCCCGATCATGGATGGCAGCGCTGGACCGTTCGTATTCCTGATTCAATCGGCTGGCCTGGAAGAGCAGGACGCCGCCAAGAAATTCATCCGCATCCTGCGTGAAGTGACAGTGGAAGACGGCGACAAGCGCGCCACTTTCGTCCCTTTCGAAGGGTTCAAGGTGAGCTTCGAGATCGATTTCGATCACCCGGTTTTCCGGGACCGCACCCAAAGTGCAAGCGTGGATTTTTCCAGCACTTCGTTCGTAAAAGAAGTCAGCCGCGCCCGTACTTTCGGTTTCATGAGTGACATCGAGTACCTGCGCAAGCACAACCTCGCACTTGGCGGCAGCGTTGAAAACGCGATCGTGGTGGATTCCGATGGTGTACTGAACGAAGACGGCCTTCGCTACGAAGACGAATTCGTGAAGCACAAGATCCTCGATGCGATTGGCGACCTGTACCTGCTGGGTAACAGCCTGATTGGTGAGTTCAAAGGCTTCAAGTCCGGTCATGCACTGAACAACCAGCTGCTGCGCAAGTTGATTGAGCAGACAGATGCGTGGGAAGTCGTGACGTTCGAAGACGCCAGCACTGCACCGATCTCTTACATGCGCCCGGTTGCGGCAGTGTAAGTAAAAAACCTCTCTAGTTTTTTGAAGGCCATCCTCGGATGGCCTTTTTTTATGCCTGCGGTTTTTGTGTTACCTGGGCCGGCCTATTCGCGAGCAGGCTCGCTCCCACATTTGGAATGCGTTCCCCTGTAGGAGTGAGCCTGCTCGCGATAGGGCCGGTGAAGCCAATACACCTGTCAGCCAGCCACCACCACGCGATTCCGCCCACCTTCCTTGGCCTGATACAGCGCTTTGTCTGCCGCAAACAGCAGTTGTTCCAGCGACATCTCGACCACCGCCGTCCAAGTGCTGATACCGATACTGACGGTCATCGCCACATCCGCGCCCTCGACCCTCGGCATCTGCTCGACCGCCTGGCGGATATGTTCGGCAATCTGTCGCGCGCCGCTGCTGTCGGTTTCAGCGAGGATCACCGAGAACTCTTCGCCACCGTAACGAGCGACCAGATCCCCTGGTCGTCGTACGTTCGCCGTGATCACCTTGGCCAGCTCACGCAGCGCCTGATCACCCGCCTGATGCCCATGCCGGTCGTTGAAGGCCTTGAAGTGGTCGGCATCGATCATCATCACCGACAGCGGCTTGCCCGAACGCTGGGCGCGGAACCATTCGTGGCGCAGCGCCTGATCGAGCATCCGCCGGTTGGCCACGCCGGTCAGCGCATCGGTGGCGGCCAGTTGCGCCAGTTCGCGTTCGGCGCGCTGGCGCAGGCGCAGCTCACGGGCAAGCAGCCAGGTCAGCCACAGCAGCCCGGCGCACAGCACGCCGGTGGCGCCGCTGATCAACAGCGCCGTGCGGCGCCAGGTGCCGAACACCTCATCACTGGAGAGCGCGACCATCACCGTCAACGGCAAATTCCCGACTCGCGAATAGGTGTAGAGCCGTTGCTGATGATCCATGCTCGAAGTGCTGGTGAAACTGCCACTGCCGTCCTTGTCGCCGAGAATCCGCACCACGTTGGGCCGGTTGCCGAAACTCTTGCCGATGGAGTCGCTTTGCAGGTACGGCTTCTGCGCCAGCAGCACGCCGTCGCTGTTGATGATGTTCAGGGTGCTGTCTTTGCCGATATCGAGGCTGTTGAACAACTGATCGAAGTAGTCGAGCTTCATCGACGCTACCGCCACGCCGGCGAATTCTCCGGTGTCCGAGGAGATCCGCCGACTGAAGCTGATTCGCCACTGATTGGCTTCGTCGCAATCGCAGCGGGTTTTGAATGGGCGGCTGATGAACATGCCCATGTCACGGTTGAAGGCATGGGCGAGAAAGTAATCGCGGTCGGCGAAGTTACCCGGCTTGGGTTCGATGCGCGATGAGTCGGCGACCACATCGCCATGCTTGTCGAGCAGCAGGATGTCGCCCTTGAAGCGCGCGGTAGTGGAGCGGTCGAACAGTGCCAGATGGCGGATCTGCGGGGTGACACCGCGCAAGTCGTCGCGCTGGGCGGCGGCGATCAGGCCTTGCAAGGTCAGGTCGTACAGCTCGACCGTGCGCAGGACGTCGGCGTCGATCAACTGGGCGATGGTGGTGGCGCTGCGGGTGGCCGACTCCTGAGCGTTGGCGTGCTCACGAATCAGCAGAAAAGTGACGATGCACAGAATCGCGATCACGGTCAGCGAACTGCCGCAGATCAGCAGCAATTCGGGGCGTCCGGTCTTGCCCGCCAGAGGTGGGGTACGGCTCGCGATCATGATGGGGGCTGTCGGTTGGGAGGATCTTATTAGCGTAGTTGCATCAAGTCAGTGACGGTATTCCATTGTGGGAGCGGGCTTGCTCGCGAATACGCCGTGTCATTCAACATTGATGTCGACTGATGCAGCGCATTCGCGAGCAAGCCCGCTCCCACAGGGTACATCTCTAAATTCAAGACCGTGGTGCAGGGGGGATCTTAGAAGACGTTGATCGGGTAGTCGACAATCACCCGGTATTCATCGGTATCGGTATCAATCGCGCCGTAACCGTTACCACCCCGGTTGGTCGCCCATTGCAGGCGTACCGCGAGGTCTTTTGCCTGACCGCTCTGCACCACGTATTTCAGATCGAGGTCGCGTTCCCAGTGCTTGGCGTTGCGACCGTCAGCGCTGTACCACGAGGCATAGCCTTTGCTGCCCGGATCGACCTTGGTCAGGTCCACGGTGCCGCGCGAATAGGAAACTGCCGAAGTCAGGCCCGGCACACCGAGACCGGCGAAGTCATAGGCGTACTTGAGCTTCCACGAGCGTTCGTTCGGGCCGTTGAAGTCCGAGTACTGTTGCGAGTTGTCGAGGTAAACGCTGTCGCCCTGGCTGATGTAATCGAATGGCGTGTTGCCGTTCACGCGCTGGTACGCGGCGGTGACGCTGTGGTTGCCGATGCCGACGGTGAAATGCAGGCTGTAGGTGTTGTTGTCGATGTTACCCAGCAGCGCGTCGCCGGTGTCCTGCGTGTGATAGAAGTGCAGGCCCGGGTTGAGGCTGACCAGATCGGTCAACTGCCAGGTGTAATCCAGGTCGTAGTAGTACTGGTTCCAGATGTCCTTCAGCTCGGCGGCGTACAGATTGCTGGTCAGGCCTTCGACGCCGCTCCAGGACACGCCGGCCCAGTTCAGGTGGCGGCTTTCGTCGCCCTCGGCGAGTTTGCCGTAGGACGTGCCGATGCGCTGGCGACCGCTCTGATTGTACGGCTTGGTAAAACTGGCCTGGCCACCTTCGAACATCCAGCCGTCGAAGCTGTGGTTGGTCAGGCTCACGCCACGAAAGGTCTGCGGCAACATGCGCGAATCACCGCCGGCAATCACCGGGTTGGTGAGGAACAGGTCACCGGCCTTCAGCTCGGTATCGAACGCGCGCATCTTCAACGTGCCGCCCGCAGTCGAGAACGAGCCCGGCGCTTTGCCGTTGCCATCGCTGATCGGCAGGATGCTCGAGCCATCGGTACCGCCACCGCCGTCGAGCTTCAGCCCGAGCATGGCGTGGGCGTCGATGCCGAAGCCGACCGTGCCTTCGGTGTAGCCCGACTGGAAGATCCCGAGAAAACCCTGGCCCCACTCGATGTTGTCGTCCGTCTGCTGCAGACGGTTGCGATTCATGTAGTAGTTGCGGGCGTTGAGGTTGAGGCTCGAGCCTTCGATGAAGCCTTGTTTGGCGGCTTCGTCGGCTTGGGCTGTGGGGGCAATCGTTGCGGCAATTGCAATGAACAGCGGGGTGAAACTGACTGGGTAACGCACTTGCGACGGAGCTCCTTGGGTCAACTGACACTTCAAAGTCTTGAGGTGCGGGATGTTTCTTGTTTTTTACAGACGAACCAAACGGCTTTCAGACCACAACGAAAAAAGGCCGCTGAAAGGCAGCGGCCTGGAAGGACGACGGTTGAACGGGAAGAGCCAAACAACCGCGTCGAGGGAAATGTTTCGCAGTGCGCGACTCAGCTGTCTTTCTCGGCCGCTTGAGCCTGGGAAGTGGCGGCTTGAGGGGCTTGCGAGGCGTCCTGCGACTTGGCCATCACTTCTGCCTGATACTGTTCGAAGGCGTGAGCGCGAGCGACATTCTGCGCTACGAACGCTTGCGATTCTTCAGCCATCGCCATCGGCGACAGGATCAATGAGGACAAAACGAAAGCGCTGGCAATACCCATACTGTTGGACATCTGGAAAACCTTCTTGCTTGGCAAGTGCTGTTTGGTGCGGGCAAAGATAAGGTTGCCGGGCGCCGAGAAACAGCGTGATTTTCATAAATGACTGTTACAGCACAAGCAAAAGTCACCCCCTCACCCCAGCCCTCTCCCCCAAGGAGGCGAGGGGGAAAGGGAGCAGATCGGGGGCTTTTCAAAACTTGAGTTCGACTGGATATTTCAGGTCGATGCAACTCCAGAGAACAGCTCGGTCAGTCCCCTCTCCCTCCGGGAGAGGGTTAGGGTGAGGGGCTTCTAAACAGGCAAATAAATGCCGAAGGTATTCATCCCCCGATCACTGCGCACAAACACATCACCACCGTGCATCAGCGCAATCGCCTTGACGATCGCCAGCCCCAATCCATGGTTGTTGCCGCTGTTGCTGCGTGATGCATCCACCCGATAAAAGCGCTCGAACAAGCGCGGCAAGTGCTCGCTGGCAATCGGCGATCCGGGGTTGGCCACGCCGATGCTGACCTGATGGTCTTCAACTTCGATGCACACCTCGATCACCTGGCCCGGCTCGGTGTGCTGCACGGCGTTGCTCAGCAGGTTGATCAGCGCCCGACGCAAATGCGCGATCTCGATCCGCACCTGCGCATCGCCACTGACGTGCACCTGCACTTGCGCGTCTTCGAGGATGAAATCCAGATACTCGAGCGTGGTCGCGACTTCATCAGCCAGCGAAGTTTCGGTGAGCTTGGTCGCCTTGCTGCCTTGGTCGGCGCTGGCCAGAAACAGCATGTCGTTGATGATCGAACGCAGGCGTTCCAGCTCTTCGAGGTTCGATTGCAGCACTTCGAAGTAATGCTCGGCGGAGCGCCCGCGGGTCAGCGCGACCTGGGTCTGGCCGATCAGGTTGGTCAGTGGCGAGCGCAGTTCATGGGCGACGTCGGCGTTGAACGATTCCAGGCGCGAATAGGCCTGTTCGACCCGCTCCAGGGTTGAGTTGAACGAGTCGACAAACTGCTCCAGCTCCGGCGGCAAGGGTGACATGCGCAGGCGTCCGGCCCGTAGTGGCGGTGCCAGGCGCTGGGCTTCGTGAGACAGTTTGATCAGCGGCTTGAGACCGATCCGCGCCACCCAGTAACCCAGCGCCGAGGCCAGCAGCACGCCGATAATCGCCAGGCTGACGAGAGCGATCAGCAGACTATGCTGAGTCTCGTGGAAAGTCTCGGTATCGATGCCGATCATGAAGCGCAGCGGCGGGCGTTGATCCTTGGCCGGCAGTTCGGTGAGCAGCACTTTCAGCGGATAAGGATGCTCGGGCAACTGCAGGTCATGCATGCCGGTTGGGCCTTTGGCGAAGGCGCGGATTTGCGCGTCCGGCTCACCGTACTCGTACCCGGGATCACCGCTGACCACCCAGAAACGAATGCGCTTGTCCTCTTCGCCGAGCAGCTTGAGCTTGGCGTTGATCTTCACCCAGTGCTCGGGTGTGCCATAACGATTGAGCGCCGATTCGAGCACGCTGTAACGCGCATCCAGCTCGGCTTCCGGCAGCAGACCCAGGCCTTTGTCGACCTGCTGATACAGCGCGCCGCCAATCAACAGAAACACCAGCAGTGCCACCAAGGTGAACATGCCACTCAGGCGCAGCGCGATAGAATTACTGGACACCACGGCTCTCCAGCACATAACCCATGCCACGAATGGTGTGCAGCAGTTTCTCGTCGAACGGCCCGTCGAGCTTTGCGCGAAGACGCTTGATCGCGACTTCGACGACATTCGCGTCGCTGTCGAAATTGATGTCCCAGACCATCTCGGCAATTGCGGTTTTCGAGAGGATTTCACCTTGTCGGCGCGCCAGAACGCTGAGCAGCGAGAACTCTTTCGCCGTCAGATCCAGTCGGGTGCCGGCGCGGGTGGCCTTGCGGCTGATCAGATCGATCCACAGGTCGGCGATGCTTACCTGCACCGGTTCATGGCCACCGCTGCGCCGGGTCAGCGCCTGCAAGCGCGCTACCAGCTCCAGAAAGGAAAACGGCTTGCCGAGGTAATCGTCGGCGCCGTCACGCAGGCCCTTGATCCGGTCTTCGACGCGCTCGCGGGCGGTGAGCATGATCACCGGGGTCTGCTTGCGTGCACGCAATGCGCGCAAAACGCCGAAACCATCCAGGCCCGGCAGCATGACGTCGAGGACGATCACCGCGTAGTCGCTTTCCAGCGCCAGATGCAGGCCTTCGACGCCGTCGCGGGCCAAGTCCACGGTGTAACCCTGTTCCGTCAGACCGCGGTGCAGATAATCCGCGGTTTTTTCCTCGTCTTCGATAATTAGAACGCGCATGACCCTGCCTCAGTCTGTGGTCGCCAGTGCCGTCGTGGGCATTGGTTTGGGCCTGTGAAAAAGCCGCTCAAGCCACAAGTATATGACCGGCGTGGTAAACAGCGTCAGCATCTGGCTGACCAGCAAGCCGCCCACCACCGCGATCCCCAGCGGCTGGCGCAGTTCGGCGCCGGTGCCGTAACCGAGCATCAGCGGCAACGCGCCGAGCAGGGCGGCGAGGGTGGTCATGATGATCGGCCGGAACCGCGTCAGGCACGCTTCGAAAATCGCATCCTGCGGCGCCAGTCCGCGATTGCGCTGGGCTTCCAGTGCGAAGTCGATCATCAGAATGCCGTTCTTTTTGACGATACCGATCAGCAGCACCAGCCCGATCAACGCCATGATCGAAAAGTCCTGACCGCAGATCCACAGCATGATCACTGCACCGAGGCCGGCTGCCGGCAGCGTCGAGATGATTGTCAGCGGATGTACGAAGCTCTCATAGAGCACGCCGAGAATGATGTACACCGCCACCAGCGCCGCGAGAATCAGCCACGGCTGACTGGCCAGCGAACTCTGGAACGCCTGCGCCGCGCCCTGGAAATTTCCGCTGATCGCGGTCGGCATGCCGATCTCGGCCTTGGCCTGATTGAGCAGGATCACCGCGTCGCCCAACGCCACGCCGGGCGCCAGGTTGAACGACAGGTTGGCGGCGGGGAACATGCCGTCATGGGCAATCGACAGCGGGCCGATGGTCGGCGCATCGAATTTGGCCAGCGCCGACAGCGGCACCATCTCGCCACTCAGCGGCGAGCGCAGGTAGAAATAGTTGAGGCTTTCAGCCTTGCCGCGCTGCTTGGTGTCCAGTTCCAGAATCACGTTGTACTGGTTGACCTGGGTCTGGAACTCGTTGATCTGGCGCTGCCCGAAGGCGTCGTACAGCGCTTCGTCGACATCACTCGCGGTCAGGCCGAAACGCGCGGCGGCACTGCGGTCGATACTGATGTGAGTGATGCTGCCGCCCAGTTGCAGGTCGTTGGAAATGTCGCGGAACGCCTGGTTGCTGCGCAGCTTTTCCGTCAGACGCTGGGTCCAGGTGGCGAGGGTCGCGCCGTCATTGCTCTTGAGCACATATTGGTACTGTGCGCGGCTCGGGCCGGAACTGAGGTTGATGTCCTGGCCGGCGCGCAGGTACAGGACGATGCCCGGGACTTTCATCAGTTGTGGACGAATGCGGTCGATGAACTGGCTGGCCGAGACGTCGCGGTCGCCGCGTTTTTTCAAAGCAATCCAGAAACGCCCGTTGGCGATGGTCTGGTTGCTGCCGGACACACCGACCGAGTGGGAGAACGCCTGCACAGCCGGGTCGGCGGCGACGATTTCGGCCATTGCCAAGTGTTTTTTCACCATGTCGCCGTAGGAAATATCCGCCGCGGCTTCGGTGGTGCCCAGGACGAAACCGGTGTCCTGCACCGGGAAGAAACCCTTGGGAATAAAGATGTAGCCGGCAATCGCCATTGCCAGCGACAGGCCGAACACGCCGATCATCAGCTTCTGATGGGCGAGGGCGCGGCGCAGACCTTTTTCGTACCAGCCGAGCAGGCGTTCGCTGAAGCCCGGTTTGTCGTGGGCGTGGTGCACCGGTTTGCGCATGAACAGCGCTGCCAGCGTCGGCGCGAGAGTCAGCGACACCACCACCGAAATCAAAATGGTCGAGGTCGCCGTCAGGGCGAATTCCTTGAACAGCCGCCCGACCACGCCGCCCATGAACAGCAGCGGAATGAACGCCGCCACCAGCGAAAAGCTGATCGAAACCACGGTAAAGCCGATCTCGCCGGCCCCTTTGACCGCCGCTTCGCGCATGCTGTCGCCGGCCTCCAGATGCCGGTGGATGTTTTCCACCACCACGATCGCGTCGTCCACGACAAACCCGACGGCCACGACAATCGCCACCAGCGTCAGGTTGTTCAGGCTGAAGCCCAACAGGTACATCAGGGCGAAACTGGCAGTCAGCGATACACCGAGCACCGCCGACACAATCATCGTCGCCGACAGCTGGCGCAGGAACAGCGCCATCACCGCCACCACCAGCAGGATCGCGATCAGCAGAGTGATCTCGACTTCATGCAAAGAGGCGCGGATGGTCTGGGTGCGGTCGATCAGGGTTTTCACCTGCACCGAGGCCGGAAGCATGGCTTCGAGGCCGGGCAGGGCGGCTTGAATGCGGTCGACGGTTTCGACGATGTTCGCGCCGGGCTGGCGCGAGATCACCAGGTTCACCCCGGGTTGATCACCGGCCCAGGCTTGCACGTAGGCATCTTCCGAACCGTTGACGACTTTGGCGACATCCCGCAGGTGAACCGGGGCGCCGTCCTTGTAGGAAACGATGAGTTGGCTGTAGTCCTCGGGTTTGAACAACTGGTCGTTGGTCGACAGTGTCGAGATGCTCGATTCGCCGTA
The DNA here is from genome assembly GCF_023100615.1 of Pseudomonas sp. MWU12-3103b. Classification (NCBI taxonomy): domain Bacteria; kingdom Pseudomonadati; phylum Pseudomonadota; class Gammaproteobacteria; order Pseudomonadales; family Pseudomonadaceae; genus Pseudomonas; species Pseudomonas sp. MWU12-3103b. The sequence goes on along the minus strand of NZ_JALMEY010000012.1, from coordinate 85,611 downwards.
CAACGCGCCTTTGGCAAGGTTGAGACTGGTCTGCTGGATCGCCAGACGAATGTCGGCCAGGGTCAGGCCGATGGCCGCCAGTTTGTCGGCCGAGGCTTGCACGCGAATCGCCGGACGTTGCTGACCGGTGATGTTGATCTGGCCTACGCCGTCGATCTGACTGATCTGACGCGAGAGCAGGGTTTCCACCAGATCGCTGAGCTCGGTGCCGGGCATTTGCGTCGAGCTGACGCTTAAGATCAGCACCGGGCTGTCGGCCGGGTTGACCTTCTTCCAGGTCGGCAGGGTCGGCATGTCCTTGGGCAGCTTGCCGGCGGCGGTATTGATCGCGGCCTGGACTTCCTGGGCGGCGGTGTCGATGCTCTTGTCGAGAGTGAATTGCAGGGTCAGCAGGCTGGAGCCGAGCGCGCTGCTGGAGGTCATCTGGGTCATGCCGGGGATGGCGCTGAATTGCACCTCCAGCGGCGTGGCCACGGACGAAGCCATGGTGTCGGGGCTGGCACCGGGTAACTGCGCCGAGACCTGAATTGTCGGAAATTCCGCTTCCGGCAGTGGGGCGATCGGCAGGCGCGGGAAGGCAATCACGCCGACCAGCACCAATGCGATGGTCAGCAGAATCGTCGCGACCGGGTGATCGATGCACCAGGTGGAGACGCCTTTGTGCGCCTTCATGGTTTCGGCTCCGCTTGCACCACCTGTGGCGGCTCGCTCATGACCTGCACGGTCGAGCCGGGTTTGAGCCGCGACTGGCCGTCAGTCACCAGTACGTCACCGGCCTTCACGCCTTTGATGATGTCCTGGCCGCTGCCCTGATAGACCATCTGCACTTGTACGGCTTCGACTTTGTCGCCACTCACCCGGTAAACGAAGTGTTGATCGAGACCGCGCTGTACGACGGTGGGCGGCACCACCAGCGCATTCTTATCCAGTGCAGTCTGAATTTTTACCGTCACCAGCAGGCCCGGCCAGAGCTTCTGGCTGGCGTTGTCGAATTCGGCCTTGGCGCGGATGGTGCCGGTGTTGGCGTTGATCTGGTTGTCGATCAGGGTCAGGTGACCTTCGCCGAGCAGGTTGCCGGTTTCACCGTCGGTGTCGGCGCCGATGTAGGCCTTGACCTGTGCGTGCTGCGGATCGTTGATCAGGCCCTGCAGGGTCGGCAGCATTTGCTGTGGCAGCGAGAATTCCACGGCGATCGGGTCGATCTGGGTCACGGTGAACAGGCCGGCGGTGTCGGTCATGCGCAGGAAGTTGCCTTCATCGACTGTACGAATACCGACGCGGCCGGTGACCGGGGAGCGGATCTGCGTGTAAGAAAGTTGTACCTGCGCCGCGTCGATCGAGGCCTGGTTGCCTTGGGCGGTGGCTTTGAGTTGGTTGACCAGTGCTTGTTGCTGGTCGTAGGTCTGTTTCGAGATGCCGTCGTCGACGGTGAGCAGTTTGTAGCGTTTGAGGTTGACCAGGGCGACCTGCAATTGCGCCTGGCTTTCGCCCAGTTGCGCGCGGGCCTGGTCGAGGCTGGCGCGGATCGAGCGGTCGTCGATGGTGGCGAGCAGGTCGCCTGCTTTGACGAGTTGGCCTTCCTTGACGAGGATTTTGGTGAGGATGCCGTCGACTTGTGGGCGCACTACGACGCTGTGTAATGAGAGTACGGAGCCGATGCCGCTGGTGTAGCGGGGGACGTCTTTTTCGCTGACGGTGACGACGCGGACCGGGATGGCGGTTGGGGTGGCCTGTTTGGTCGGGGCGGGTTTCAGGACGTACCACAGACCTGCGCCTGCGAGGACGATCAACAGGGTGGCGAGCAGGGCTTTGTTCTTTTGGATTCGCATGCGGGGTGGGCGCCGGACGGAGTTTGGGCAGGGTTGTTGTCTTTATAAACCTGTCTGCAGGTCAGTAGGGTGACGGCTAGCTGTCAGCGCTGTCAGTTTCGCCGGGGTGTATATCCGTTTCTGCGGGTGTGGCTGATTACGGTTTCGCCCTTACGGCGAGTCACTTTTTCCAGACGCCGAAAAAGTAACCAAAAAGGCTTGCTCCTGCGTTCGGCCCGCTCGCTGGGGCTCGGGGTCCCTTCGCTCCGGGATCGATCCGGGCGCAGCGCCTCCGGTTTGCTTCGCTGCACCTCCTCTCGCTGTGTTTGGCTTCGCCAAACGGTCGCTACGCTCCCACGCCCGGATCAACCCCTCCACTCAGCCTTCCGACGTCGCCCGTGGATCAAGATCAAGAGCTGCAGCCGAGCTTGCGCTCATCCTGTTGAGTGGGGCGGCTGCGCCGCGTGCGGGTTGGACTTATTTTCCCTGTAGGAGCTGCCGCAGGCTGCGATTTTTTGATCTTGCTTTTGCTTTTGCTCTTTTGTGGGAGCTGGCTTGCCAGCAATGGCGGCCTGACAGCTGACCAATCTCCAACTGACTCGCCCAATCCCACTGTGGGAGCGGGCTTGCTCGCGAAGGCGGCCTGATAGCCGACCAATATTCAACTGAATGCACTCAATTCAATTGTGGGGAGCCAGCCTATCCACCCCATGGTCTGAGGCTGTTTAATTCTGTTCCAAATAACCAGAACCTTCCCACAAGGTTTTCAGGTTGTCCGTCGGACATGCGGTCTCTAGTCTTTGGTCATCGCTGCCAATTCAGCGATCGGGTGTGGAAACCCGATTCAAGTAGAAACAATGCACCAGCACCGTAATCGTTGCCGACGTCTTTTTTCGTCTGCAAACTGCGTCGCGGCGGCTGTGCGTGGGCAGACTTCGGTCTGGCCGGTTGCCTACTTATCGGTTTTCCACCCCGCGCACAGTTGCCACCTTTTGTCGTGTGGAAACGGCAAAGGCTGGCTCCCAAATACAAGTAGGAGCTACACCATGGATAAACTGATTCCAGCCCCTCCCCCCGAAACTACAACCCCGCTCGCCGAAGCCATCCGCGCTGACGACTTCGCCAAAAACCGCGAAGCCATCAAACGTGCGCTCGATTTCTACCTCTGTCCGCAACCCGTCCAGCCGCGACAGCCAAGTACCATGTTTCTGGTCAACCCAGGTATCGACACCGAAACCCTGCTCGCCCACGCTTACGAATCGTTGGCCTCTGCCAGTGCCATGGCCAGTAACTTCGCCAATGAACTCGGCGGTCCGCAACGCAGCACGGCACTGGCGATCCAGCAAATCGTCATGCTCGCCGAGCTGGCAGTGAACCGGGCGCTGGATAGGGTTGATCCACGCACTTGATCCGTCCGGGCACCGCGTCATTGTTCATCGCGAGCAGGCTCGCACAGGTTGAAGCACAGTCCACCTGTGGGAGCGAGCCTGCTCGCGAAGACGCCTGTGCGGGCGACGCATCTCTGCCGGCTATTGTTGTTGGCCGGTCCCAAAAAGGGCCCGATCATTCCCGATTCGGGACTCAAATGCCGACTAATCTTCTCAAGATCCAGCCCCGAGCGCGGATAAACATTGTGTAGCCCGGGTTCGCTGGGCCTCACATCGGGAGTGTCTAGATATGAAGCTGAAAACCGCAATGTCATGTGTGCTTCTCCTGCTTCCACTCACCGCGTTCGCCGCGCCCGGCAGTCAATCCGGCGAGATCCGTTTTACAGGGCAGATCGTTGATTCCGGCTGTGCAGTCGGGCGTGCGGGAGCGTTGTCTTCCACCGGGGCCCGGCGAGTTGAAATCAAGCCCGGTGTGAACGTCGATGTGGACACGTATCGCAACGCCTGCAGCCGTCAGGCGCTGCCGCTTTCCATGTCCTATGAACCGTTGCAGACCTCGACCGACAAAGGCATCGTCACCATCACTTACCTGTAAACCGTTCGGCGTACGCTGCAAATCTTCAGGTGCCGAGTCCGGGCGCGCAGGTATACTGCGCGCTTTCGCGGCTCACTGTTCGGGCCCGACTTTTTGCTTTGCGGAGCTTTTATGACTTCCCCGACCCAACCGGTTGACGACGCCGTGAGTGATGTCCCGGCCGAGCTGACTGACGCCAGCGAAACCAAACCCGAGATCCCGGCCTTCAAGTTCCCGTTCAAACCGGGTGAGCTGGCGGCCGCCAAGGGTTCGAACCAGCCGTGGTACAAGAACGGCGCCAAGAACGGCCATACCAAGACCCCGGGCATGGCCCCGCCGGGCACTCGCCGTTCGATGGGCAAGCGCTGAGTTTCCTCCCGCCTTCGGCCATCGACTGCGATTTTCGGTCGCAGTGATGGCTAAGTGCTCATCACCTGAGCCAGATCAATATTTGACCAATTGGTGCGCTTAGAGTCAGCAGCCCTGCCGACTCTTCCCATAAAACGAGCGCGCTTTCCATGAAGATCAATCTCCCGGTAACCGGTCGTAACGTCGATGTGGCGCTGGACGCGAACATTCTTTCGACCACCGATCTGACCAGCGCAATCACCTACGCCAACGACGATTTCATCCAGATCAGCGGTTACAGCCGCGACGAATTGCTCGGTGTGCCGCACAACCTGTTGCGTCACCCGGACATGCCGTCGCAGGCGTTTGCGCACATGTGGCAGACGCTCAAGGGCGGGCGCTCCTGGATGGGGCTGGTGAAGAATCGTTGCAAAAACGGTGATCACTACTGGGTCAGTGCTTATGTCACGCCGGTCACGCACAACGGCGTGACGATGGAGTATCAGTCGGTGCGCACCCGGCCGGATGCGCGACGGGTGGCGGCGGCGGAGCGTGTGTACGCGCAATTGCGCGGTGAGTCGAATGGTAGGCAGGCGCTGCCCACCTTGGGTTTGCGCGGCAGGATCACGGCGCTGGCCAGTGTGTCGTTGGGGCTGGTGTTGGGGATCGAGGCTTGGTTGCGCCCGGAGTCGGCGTGGTTCGACGCGGTTGCGTTTGTCGTCGGTAGCGGACTTTGCACGGTGGGCGTGCGCTGGATCTTGCGCCCGCTGCAGCAGTTGACCGACCGCGCGAGGCAGATCGCGGATAATCCTTTGAGCCAGGGCATTTATACCGGGCGTCACGATGAAATCGGCCAGATCGAGTTTGCCCTGCAGATGCTCGAAGCCCAGGTCGGCGCGGTGGTCGGGCGCATCGGTGATGCATCGCAGCAGTTGGCCGGGCATGCGGCGCAACTGGTTGATCATTTGCAAAGCAGCCACAGCAGTTCGTTGGCGCAGCAAGCGGAAACCGATCAGGTGGCGGCGGCGATTCATCAGATGGCCGCCAGCGTCGCGCAAGTTGCCAGCCATGCGCAGCAGGCGTCGGTAGCGGCGGACATGGCCGGCACGGAAACCCGCGAAGGGCATTGGCTGGTCGGCGAGAGTCGCAGTGCGGTGTTGCGTCTGGCCGAGGAGTTGCGGCGGGCGACCGAGGTGATTCATCAGCTCGAAGGTCACAGCAGCGAGATTTCCGGGGTGATGGAGGTGATCCGCAGCATTGCCGAGCAGACCAATCTGCTGGCGCTCAACGCGGCGATCGAAGCAGCGCGTGCTGGCGATGCCGGGCGCGGTTTTGCAGTGGTGGCCGATGAGGTGCGCGGGTTGGCGCAACGCACGCAGCAGTCGACCAACGAGATCCAGCGGATGATCAGCAGCCTGCAAAACGGCGCGCGCGATGCGGTGCTGGTGATGCAGCAGAGCAGCGAGCATGTGGATAACAGCGTCGAACAGGCACAGCGCGCGGCGCGGGCGCTGGACGGGATCAGTGAGCGGGTCGAGCAGATCACCGAGATGAGCCTGCAGATTGCCGCGGCGGTGGAGCAGCAGAGTGCGGTGAGCGAGGACATTAATCGCAACATCGTCAGCATTCGCACGGCGTCGGAATTGACGGTGGATGAGGGGCGGCAGAGTCAGCGCAATTCTGAAGATGTGGCGGGGCTGGCGGGGGATTTGCGGTTGCTGGCGCGGGAGTTCTGGGGGCGGCGGCAGGTTCGGGATTGAGGTTGCCTGGGCCAGCCTCTTCGCGAGCAAGCCCCCTCCCACAGGTTTGTGAGTTGATCATTTATTCTGTGTACAACTCAAAACCCTGTGGGAGGGGGCTTGCTCCCGAAGGGGCCATTGCAGGCAGTACAAAATCCGGATCAAGCCGCCCGCAGCGAAATGAACGCATACGTCTGCGCCGGCTCCGTCACCACCTTTGCTCCGACGGCGAGCAACTGCCCGGCCACATCATCACCGGACAAATGAAACAGCCATTCGCTGGACGCGTCACTCAGAGGCTGTGCAGAAACCTGATCGATCACCGCCGCAAAAGCGTCCATCTGCGGCAAATACGCGGTAAACCCGTCGCCCTTGAGCGCCGTAGTGCGAATCCCCAGCGCCGCGCAGATTGCATCCTTGATCCGGATGTCATCGCGATCAGCCTGGCGCGAGCGCTGGATCAACTCCAGCAGTTCCTGATCGACCAGCTCCCCGCCGACAATCAGCAGCGGCCCCTGTTGCCACGACTCTGGCGGGCAATCTTTGGCCGCCGGGTTGAGCGGAATGTGCGGATTGATTTCTGCCGGATAAATCCTGCACACCAACGGTCGGCGTTCGTAAATGCGGCACAGGTTTTCTTCGTCAAGATTCCGGCAGCGACCGACGTTGTAGGCGGCGAAGGTGATGGCCACGTGGGCCTCGGTCGTGCCGCTGCGTACCACCAGCGAACGCCGTTCGGCGTGTTCACGCTGCTGCGCCGGCAGGCCCAGGCCGTTGCCGAGAAAGGCCTCCACCAGCACGATCACCTGACCGCCATCCGCCGCCCACATGCGGGCTTCGGCGAGGGTCAGGGGCACATGGTGGTCGGTGCAGCATTTGCCGCAACCGACGCAGGAAAATGTCGTATTCATTGCACGATCAATCTTCAATCAGAGTGTGATACGGCGACGTAAAGTCGCCAGGCTGAGGCTGATCGAAGCAAGTTGTGCGCCAGCCCTCAAGGCTTGACGGTCGGGCGGATCGAGTCCCATTCGGTGACGAACGCGGTTTTCGACTTTTTGCTGTACAGGCACAGCTCAGTGCCTTGCTGGCCTTTCATGTGTTTTTGCGGGTATTGGCCTTGCAACAGCACGGCGGTGTAGCCGACGCGGTCATCGAATTGCGCGGGTGTGCCGACGGGTTTGGCGTCTTTCAGGCCGCTGGCCTTGGTGCAGCTGGCGAGCACGGTTTTATCGTAAGCGGCCCAGGCGTCGGGGCTGGAGGCATGGGCCTGTGAGGCTAGGGCGGTGAGGCAGAGCAGGCTTAGGGTGAGGGTTTTCATCTTGGGCGTCCTTGGTCGTGGGTGGCCAAGGTTGGAGTCTGTCAGGGGTGAAAAGTTGTCAGTGATGGCCTCTTCGCGAGCAAGCCCGCTCCCACAATTTGGAATGCGTTCCCCCTGTGGGAGCGGGCTTGCTGGCGAAGACGGTCGATCAGTCCGGCACAAGTTCCCGGCGAACCACCATCATCCCGGCACTTTCATACAAACGCTGCGCCCGCAGATTGTCTTCCAGCACCTTCAGATCGACAAACCCTTCACGGCGTTGCTGAAACACTTTGAATGCATTCAACAGCAACGCCCGACCCAAACCTCGGCCCTGAGCGCGCGGATGCACCACCAGATTCTTGATGTACGAACTGGTCCAGCATTGCGCCACGCCGATCACGCCTTCGTTATCGCGGGCGATGAAGCACAATTCAGGATCGTATTCGGCATCGCTTTCAAACCGCTGCTGCCACTCCTCCAGTGCCGGCACGCGACCGCCGCCCTCGCGGTAGCCGAGTTGCATCAACTGATGCACGGCCGCCGCCAGTTCCGGACGATAAGTGCTCAGCTCAATACCTTCCGGCCAGTGGATCGCCGGCACGCCTTGCCGCAGATCGCGGCGCATCAAAAAACAGTAGGTCTGGCTCAAGATTCAGTGACCGTTGGCGGCGACGTGTTTGGCGGCTTCGATCAAACGCTGGGTCAGCTCTGGTGACGAGAACTTGGTCAGCACCGCGTTGGCCCCGGCCAGACGCGCTTTTTCGCTGTTCATCGCGCTGTCGAGCGAGGTGTGCAGCAGCACGTAGAGGTGGGCGAAGTCCGGCGTCTCGCGCAGGGTGCGGGTGAAGGCGTAGCCGTCCATCTCGGACATTTCGATGTCGGAGACGATCAGGTTGATCTGTTGCGCGGTGCCTTGCAGATCCAGCAGGCAGTCGATGGCTTCCTTGGCACTGCGCGCGGTGTGGCATTGCAGGCCGAGGTTGCGCAGGGTGTGCACCGATTGCTGCAGTGCCACCTGGCTGTCGTCGACCACTAGAATCCGTGCGTTACCAAGGACTTCGGCGTCTTCCATGCTCAGGTCGGTCGGGGCCATTTCGATCTGCGCCGGGGCGATGCTGTGGATGACTTTCTCGATGTCGAGCACTTGTACCAGCGTGCCGTCGACTGAGGTCACGCCAGTGATGTAGGCGCGCGAACCACCGGAGCCGAACGGCGGCGGCTTGATGTCGGTGGTCAGGCAATGGACGATTTTGCTCACCGCCTGCACATGCAGGCCCTGCTTGGAGCGGCTGACGTCGGTGACGATCAGGCAGCCGCCGTTCGGGTCTTCCAGCGGTCGCTCGCCGATGGCGCGGCTAAGGTCGATCACCGACAGCGACGCGCCGCGCAGGGTGGCGATGCCTTTGATGTGCGGATGCGACTCGGGCATTTTGGTCAGCGGCGGGCAGGGAATGATTTCACTGACTTTCAGCAGGTTGATCGCCATCAGCTTGCCGCTGCGCAAGGTAAACAGCAGAAGCGAAAGTGAATCTGCGCGGGCTTTGTTGGAAGACATAAAAACCTTCTGTGGAAAAAGGTGATGGGCGAGGGTGCAAATCGCCAGAAACTATTGATGCCGGGTTATCGGCGTTAATGGGGTGGGCTTTAGGTCGGTTATCGGCTGGCGGCAGATCCAAAGCCCCTCACCCCAGCCCTCTCCCGAAGGGAGAGGGGGCCGAACGAGGTGTCTGGCGCTGTACATCGACCTGAATGACCGAGTCGATTATGGATTCAGTACAGATCTCTCACGTCGGCGGAGTTCTTGAATATCCCCCAATCAGTCCCCTCTCCCTCCGGGAGAGGGCTAGGGTGAGGGTGTGCTTTTAGCTCTTCATCCCCAACCGCTTGGCCATCCGCCCAAGATTCGCCCTATCCAGCCCCAGCTCCCGCGCCGCACTCGCCCAGTTATCCTGATTGCGTTCCAGCGCCGCACTGATCAAGCGGCGCTGATACTCCTCAGTGGCGCTGCGCAAGTCGCCATTGATCAACGGTGCCACGGTTAAAATATTGGCAACCGGCTCAACCGAGTTATCCACAACCTCCCGCGGCAAATCCAGATCCGCCGCGCTCAAACTGAGGATCTTCGGCCGCACCTTGCAATTGCCCAGTGCCTTCAGTGCGCTGCGGCCGATCAAGTGTTCCAGTTCGCGCACGTTGCCCGGCCAAGTGTAGGCGAGCAACGCGTCCTGGGCGTCGCTGCTCAGGCGCAGGCTGTTAAGGCCCATGCGCGAGCGGTTCTGTTCCAGAAAGAAGCCGCTGAGCAGCAACACATCGCGGCCGCGATCGCGCAGCGCCGGGACGCGCAGCGGGTACACGCTCAAGCGGTGATAGAAGTCGGCGCGGTAGCGGCCGCTGCGCACTTCTTCGGCCAGATCGCGGTTGGTCGCGGCGATCAGGCGCACATCGACCTGATGTTCCTTGTCCGAGCCGAGCCGCTGCAACTGGCCGCTTTGCAGCACGCGCAGCAACTTGGCCTGTACGGTCAGCGACAGTTCGCCGACTTCATCGAGAAACAGCGTGCCGCCATTGGCCAGTTCGAACTTGCCGCGGCGGTCGCTGGTGGCGCCGGTAAAGGCGCCGCGCACGTGGCCGAACAGTTCGCTTTCGACCAACGTATCGGGCAGAGCGGCGCAGTTGAGGCTGATGATCGGTTTGTCGGCGCGCGGCGAGGCGGCGTGGATCGCTTGCGCCACCAACTCCTTGCCGACCCCGGTTTCGCCGGTGATCAGCACGGTCAAGTCGCTGCCGCCGACCAGATTGATTTCCTCCACCAGCCGTTTGTGCGCTTTGCTTTGGCCGATCATTTCGCGTTGCTGCTGGCCGCTCGCCTGGCGGTAGACCTCGGCGCGTTGGTGTTCGTCTTCGGCACGCAGCGCCAGGCGCTCAATGCGTTCGGCGGCGTTGACCGTGGCCGAGGCGAGACTGGCGAACGCTTGCAAGGCGTCGAGTTCGATCGGTTCAAAACGCTCCGGATCGAGCGCATCAAGGGTGATCAGGCCCCAGAGTTTTTCATCGACGAACAGCGGACAGCCAAGACAGTCATGTACCTCAAGGTGATCGCCCAGACCATCGACCAAGCCGTCGTAAGGATCGGGCAAGTCGCTGTCGGCGGCGAACCGCGTTGGCCCGGCGCCGTCCAGAAGGATCTCGAAACGGGGATGTTCGCTGACCTTGAAGCGCCGGCCGAGGGTGTCGGTACTCAAACCATCCACCGCCAGCGGCACCAGCCATTCGCCGTCCAGGCGCAGCAACGCGGCGGCATCGCACGGCAGCAGGGCGCGCATGGCTTCGAGCAGGCGCCGATAGCGCTCGCCCTCGGGCAGTTCGCGGGACAGGTCGGAGACCAGTGGCAGTAGAGCGGTGAGCAGGGATTTGGCGGTCATGGTCTTGTAGTCAAAGAGACTCGATGTAGTCGAGATGACTATAAAACGCTTTGAGTCTAAATGACTACGTAAAAAATAAACAATTGATTTATAACGATAATTTATCTGGCACGAAAACTGATAAGCCTAAGGTAATTCTCAAAAAGCTCAGGAGTCATTCTTATGCTTAGCGTCCAGGATCGTGCCATCGTCAAATCCACTGTGCCTCTGTTGGAAAGCGGCGGAGAAGCGCTGATCACCCACTTCTACCGCATGATGCTCTCCGAATACCCTGAGGTGCGCCCACTGTTCAACCAGGCGCATCAGGCCAGTGGCGATCAGCCGCGCGCGTTGGCCAATGGTGTGTTGATGTACGCCCGGCACATCGATCAGCTCGACCAGTTGGGCGATCTGGTGGCGAAGATCATCAACAAGCACGTCGCCCTGCAAATCCTCCCGGAGCACTACCCGATTGTCGGCACCTGCCTGCTGCGTGCCATCTCCGAAGTGCTCGGCGACGAGATCGCTACGCCTGAAGTCATGAGCGCGTGGGGCGCGGCGTACGGGCAATTGGCCGAGATTCTGATCGGCGCTGAAGCCGCGATCTACGACCAGAAAGAACAAGCGGTCGGCGGCTGGCGCGGCGCGCGGGAGTTCATCGTGGTGGACAAGGTCGAGGAGAGCGCGGAAATCATTTCGTTCTACTTCGAGCCGGCGGACAAAGGCCCAATCCTGGCCGCAGAGCCGGGTCAGTACATCGGCATGAAGCTGATCCTCGACGGCGAAGAAGTCCGTCGCAACTACTCACTGTCGGCGCTGGCCGATAAAGGTCAGTACCGCATCAGCGTCAAACGCGAACCGGGTGGTCGTGCGTCCAACCACTTGCATGACCAATTGCACGTCGGCGCGAGCATTCAGCTGTTCCCGCCATCGGGCGAGTTCACCCTGACTGCCAGCGACAAGCCGTTGGTGCTGATCAGTGGCGGGGTCGGCATCACGCCAACTTTGGCGATGCTCGAAGCAGCGCTGCAAACCGAGCGCCCGGTGCACTTTATCCACTGCGCGCGCAACGGCAGCGTGCATGCGTTCCGCGACTGGATCGATGGGCTGGCGGCGCGTCATCCGCAGCTCAAGCGCTTCTATTGCTACGCCGAAGACGACGGCGTGAGCCCGGCGGCGGACAAGGTCGGGATCCTCAGCCAAGAGCAATTGGGTGAGTGGCTGCCGGCGCAACGCGATGTCGACGCTTACTTCTTGGGGCCGAAGGGCTTCATGGGGGCGATCAAGCGGCATCTGAAAGCGTTGGGCGTGCCGGAGCAGCAGAGCCGTTATGAGTTCTTCGGGCCGGCGGCGGCTTTGGAATAATCCAGAACCGGGTTGCCTTCATTCGCGAGCAAGCCCGCTCCCACAGGATTTGTGGCGTGCACAGAATGTGTGAACGACGCTGAACCTGTGGGAGCGGGCTTGCTCGCGAAGGCCGTTACGCGGTCTCGATTCTTAAATTCTGTTTAAAGGTTAATCGTTTCTTAACCGGTTTATCGTTTATTCCCCGATGCTGATGATAGGCGCTCGTTCGTTTAACTGATCAGGATCGCCCCCATGTCGCACATCATCTTCTCCTCTCGTCTGAACCTGACAATGCTTGGCCTGTCGGCTGTTTTATTAGCCAGTCCGTTTGCTGCGGCCGAATCGGCATTGATCGCGCCACAGACCCTGGTCGTCGATCAGAGCCTGCCCAAGGCTCAGCGCGATGCAATGGAGTTGGCGGCGCGGCGTTACGGCAGTTTCTGGAACAGTGGGGAAGAGGCCCTGGCCACGGCAGCCTTGTCGCCGCAGTTTGTCGACAAGACCCCGCCCGAAGGTCGGGTGCAGGGGCCGACCGGGCCGTTGCTGGCATCGAAGTTCTTTCGTACGGCGGTGCCGGACCTGAGCTGCGAGATCGAGCAAATGATCATTGCCGGTGACCGCGTGGTGGTGCATCTGCACTTTCGCGGACACTTCAGTGGGACGTTCAAGGCTCTCAAAGGGCAGGGCCAGCGTGTAGACTTCCGGGCAACCGATATCTATCAGATCGACAACGGTCGCATCGCGGCCAATTGGCATATCGAAGACAACATCAGTCTGATGGCGCAACTGCAAGCGCAGCCGCCAGCCAGCTGAACCATGGACATACAAGGGAAACGCGATGAGCGAGGAAACGATTCGACTGGGACGTGAGCGGCGCTTTCTGGTGCTGCTGGGCATCATCTGTCTGGCACTGATCGGCGGCGCGCTGTACATGCAGATCGTGCTGGGTGAGGCACCATGCCCGCTGTGCATCCTGCAGCGTTATGCATTGCTGCTGATTGCGCTGTTCGCGTTTATCGGCGCGGCCATGCGCACCCGCCGCAGCATCACGGTGTTCGAAGTGCTGGTGGTGATCTGCGCGATCGCCGGCGCCGGTGTTGCCGGGCATCACGTGTACACCCAGTTCTATCCGGCGGTGAGCTGCGGCATCGATGTGTTGCAGCCGATTGTCGACGACCTGCCGCTGGCGAAGATCTTCCCGCTGGGCTTCCAGGTCGATGGTTTCTGCTCGACGCCGTACCCGCCGATCCTCGGTCTGTCGCTGGCGCAATGGGCGCTGGTGGCGTTCGTGCTGGTGGTGATTCTGGTGCCGCTGCTGACCTCGCGTAACCGAAAAGCACTGCGCTGAATCAACTCTTCGGCAGATTGGCCGATACAGAAAACGCCCCGATTTGCGTATCAGCCGATCGGGGCGTTTTGCATTTCAGAGTGTTTGTGAAATCACCGTGACGAACGGCAATGGAGAGTGCGGCAGATGTGCGACATGTTGTCACACGCGCCCTGTCGCAGGGCGTTTCGGCGACCCGGATTGGCGTAATGTTACAAAAAAGGATTGGTCTGTTTCGGCATTTTTCTGGTTTTGCACGCAGGTGCCAGATCAGGCAGTTTTAACAGGCTCTGGCAGATGGCCAGAGGCCTTTGAATATCGGGCTTTGCGCCGATTCGCCGCTGGGAAAATCCCTTCGGAGCTGTCTGAACTGAGGTGTATAGGCCTACATTTTTTGGTGTTTTTGTTGAGAATCGATTTCGATAACATGCGGAACTTTTGCAAAAACGGTGATGGATTGTTGCTCTGAGCGATAAAAATTATTTCGGGATAAGACATGGTGTATAGGGCGCTACCTATCTACAATCGCCCGCACTGAATTCCCGGCACTGTTCAGCCTTTATTAAGGAACTGGACAGGAAGTCGGGTGTCGAGCGGGCCGAAAGGCTTTTGCGACACCCAGGTGTCGGTGCCTTCCAACTTTCCGCACCAAATGGAATTGGTCTGTAACAAGGCCTTTGACCACGAATTCGAATAAGAACTGACCGCTGTCCATGGTTTTGTCGAGCGTCTGACGCGCGACGGGCGGCCCTTATTCAATCCAAAGAAAATGCCAACCCTTGGCAGGGTGAAGTGTTGGCGATCAAAACCCAACTGCATTGCGCAAGCTGCTTTAGAGGTCGTGAGATGAGTAAAAACAGGTACCCCAGATTACTAGGCCTAGTGCCGCTGCTCGGCACGTTGTTGCTGGGAGGCTGCAACATGACCCTGCTCAATCCAACGGGCCAGGTCGGCCTGGAACAGCGCAACCTGATCATCACCGCCACGCTGCTGATGCTGTTGGTCGTTGTGCCGGTTATCGTCATGACCTTCCTGTTCGCCTGGAAGTACCGCGCGTCCAACAAGGATGCCGTCTACACCCCGAAATGGTCGCACTCGACCAAAATCGAAGTGGCGGTCTGGACCATCCCGGTTCTGATCATCATCGCCCTGGGTTACATCACCTACATTTCGACCCACAAACTGGACCCGTACCGTCCGATTGAATCCGACGTCAAGCCGGTGACCATCGAAGTCGTTGCGCTGGACTGGAAGTGGCTGTTCATCTACCCGGAACAAGGCATTGCCACGGTCAACAAGATCGTGTTCCCGGCGCACACTCCGGTCAACTTCCGGATCACCTCCGACGCCGTGATGAACTCGTTCTTCATCCCGGGCCTGGGCGGCCAGATCTACGCGATGGCGGGCATGACCACCAAGCTGCACCTGATCGCTGACCGCAACGCTGAAATGGACGGTATCTCCGCCAACTACAGCGGCGCTGGTTTCACCGGTATGAAATTCAAAGCGATCGCAACTTCTCAGGAAGATTTCGACGCCTGGGTAAGTGAAGTCAAAAAGGCACCTAAACAGCTTGAACAAGCTGAATACGCAGCCCTTGCCAAGCCAAGCCAGAACAATCCAGTCGAGCTCTACTCCTCGGTCACGCCGAACCTGTTCCAGACCATCGTCGACAAGTACGAAGGCATGAAACCGGGCAAGCCGCTGAAGCACGAGAAGAAAGAGAAAGAAGTGGCGGCAACGGACATGGACTCGAATTCGCATTCAGCTGCCGGGGCAGAGGAGTAAACGATGTTTGGTAAATTAAGTTGGGAAGCGATCCCTTTCCACGAGCCGATCGTGATGGTCACCATCTCGATGATCGCGCTCGGTGGTCTGGCGTTGTTCGCTGCAATCACCTACTTCAAGAAGTGGACCTACTTGTGGACCGAGTGGCTGACGTCGGTCGACCACAAGAAAATCGGTGTGATGTACATCATCGTTGCCATGGTCATGCTGCTGCGTGGCTTTGCCGACGCCATCATGATGCGTACCCAGCTGGCCATGGCCACCGAGGGTTCGCCTGGCTACCTGCCGCCTGAACACTATGACCAGATCTTCACCGCTCACGGTGTGATCATGATCATCTTCATGGCGATGCCATTCTTCACCGGCCTGATGAACCTTGCAGTGCCGCTGCAGATCGGCGCGCGTGACGTTGCCTTCCCGTTCCTGAACTCCCTGAGCTTCTGGCTGCTGGTGTCCGGCGTTGTGCTGATCAACCTGTCCCTGGGCGTCGGCGAATTCGCCAAGACCGGCTGGGTTGCCTATCCGCCGCTGTCGGGTCTGCAGTACAGCCCTGGCGTGGGGATGGACTACTACATCTGGGCGCTACAGCTATCCGGGTTGGGTACGACGCTGACGGGGGTCAACTTCCTCGCCACCGTGCTGAAAATGCGTACCCCTGGCATGAAACTGATGGACATGCCGATCTTCACCTGGACCTGCACCTGGGCCAACGTCCTGATCGTGGCTTCGTTCCCGATCCTGACCGCTACCCTGGCACTGCTGACCCTCGACCGTTACATGGATTTCCACATTTTCACCAATGAACTTGGTGGCAATCCAATGATGTACGTCAACCTGTTCTGGGCCTGGGGCCACCCTGAGGTTTACATCCTGATCCTGCCGGCATTCGGCATCTTCTCGGAAGTGATCTCGGCGTTCACCGGCAAGAAACTGTTCGGCCACCACTCGATGATCTACGCTTCGGGCGCGATCTCGGTACTGGGCTTCATGGTTTGGCTGCACCACTTCTTCACCATGGGTTCGGGTGCCAGTGTCAACGCCTTCTTCGGTCTGGCGACGATGCTGATTTCCATCCCGACGGGTGTGAAACTGTTCAACTGGCTGTTCACCATCTACCAGGGCCGTCTGCGCTTCACCAGCCAGGTTCTGTGGACCCTGGGCTTCATGGTGACCTTCGCCATCGGCGGCATGACCGGCGTACTGCTGGCCATCCCGGGTGCTGACTTCGTTCTGCACAACAGCCTGTTTGTGATCGCGCACTTCCACAACGTGATCATCGGCGGCGCGGTATTCGGCTACATCGCAGGTTTCGGCTTCTACTTCCCGAAAGCGTTCGGCTTCAAGCTGCACGAAGGCTGGGGTAAAGCAGCGTTCTGGTTCTGGATCTCGGGCTTCTTCGTCGCGTTCATGCCGCTCTATGCACTGGGCTTCATGGGCATGACCCGTCGTCTGAACGCCACCACCAACCCTGAGTGGGTACCGTACCTGTACGTTGCCATGTTCGGTGCGGTGATGATCGCTGTCGGTATCGCCTGCCAACTGATCCAGCTGTACGTCAGTGTGCGTGACCGCAACAAGCCAGAGAACATGTGCGAACACGGTGACCCGTGGAATGCCCACACTCTGGAATGGTCGACCTCGTCGCCACCTCCGTTCTACAACTTCGCTGTGCTGCCTAAGGCTGACTGCATCGACCCGTTCACCGAAGCCAAGGAAAACGGTACTGCGTACCAGGCTCCGGCCAAGTACGAGCCGATCCACATGCCGAACAACACCGCCACTGGCGTGGTGATGGGCGCACTGCTGACCGTCTTCGGTTTCGCGATGATCTGGCACATCTGGTGGTTGGCGATCGCCAGCCTGGCCGGCACTGTCATCTACTTCGTGATCCACGCCGCACGTGACGACCAGGGCTACATGGTTCCGGTTGAAACGATCGAGCGCATCGAAGCCGAGCAGCACAAGCGTCTGGTCGCGGCAGGGAAAATCCCGGCCAATGCCACCCGTGTAACCTCGTTGGAACAGGCTTAAACCATGTCGAACTTAGTGACCAATGTTGGACACGCCCATGGTGACCATGGGCACGATGACCATCACCACGACTCGGGCGAGATGACCGTATACGGTTTCTGGCTCTACCTGATGACCGACTGCATTCTGTTTGCGTCGATCTTCGCGGTGTACGCAGTACTGGTAAACAACGTCGCCGGTGGCCCGTCGGGCCACGACATTTTCGAACTGCCATACGTGCTGGGCGAAACCGCTCTGCTGTTGTTCAGTTCGATCACCTACGGCTTCGCCATGTTGGCGTTGTACAAAGGCAAGAAGCAGCAGGTTCTGGGCTGGTTGTTCATGACCTTCCTGCTCGGCGCAGGCTTCATCGCCATGGAGATCAACGAGTTCCACCTGCTGATCTCCGAGGGCTTCGGTCCTAGCCGTTCGGGCTTCCTGTCGGCGTTCTTCACCCTGGTCGGTACCCACGGTCTGCACGTATCTGCGGGTCTGATCTGGATGGGCATCATGATGTACCAGGTCAACAAGCACGGCCTGACGGCGACCAACAAGACCCGTCTGAGCTGCCTGAGCCTGTTCTGGCACTTCCTGGACGTGGTGTGGATCTGCGTATTCACCGTTGTTTACCTGATGGGGACTCTGTAATGGCTAATGCACACTCCCATGACAGCCATGATGCTGGCCACGGCAGCGTAAAGTCGTACGCCATCGGCTTCATCCTGTCGGTGATCCTGACTGCCATCCCGTTCGGCCTGGTGATGTTCCCGACCTTGCCGAAGTCGACCACGCTGGCAATCGTTCTGTTGTTCGCAGTAATCCAGGTGATTGTTCACCTGTACTACTTCCTGCACCTGGACCGTTCGATTGCACAACGTAACAACGTGATCGCGTTTGTCTTTACGGCCATCGTGATCCTGCTGCTGGTTGGCCTGTCGCTGTGGATCATGTTCAGCATCCACACGTACATGATGGCGAAGTGAGGTAGACCCGATGTCGCTCAAGCACTTTATCCAAATCACCAAACCGGGGATCATTTTCGGTAACGTGCTTTCTGTGGCAGGCGGGTTCTTCCTGGCCTCGAAAGGGCATGTAGATCTGGCGGTGTTCCTGGCCGCCATGATCGGCACTTCCCTGGTTGTGGCCTCCGGTTGCGTGTTCAACAACTGCATCGACCGCGACATCGACCTGAAGATGGAACGCACCAAGAACCGGGTGCTGGTGCAGGGCTTGATCTCCCTGAAACTGGCCCTGGTCTACGCGACCATCCTGGGTGTTCTCGGCGTTGCCTTGTTGTACAAGGTGGCCAACCCGTTGGCCGCCCTGTTCGCGGTAATCGGCTTCATCATCTACGTCGGCTTCTACAGCCTGTACCTCAAGCGCAAGTCGGTTCACGGCACGCTGGTGGGCAGTCTGTCGGGCGCCATGCCGCCAGTGATCGGTTACGTTGCCGTAACCAACAGCTTCGACATGGCCGCACTGACCCTGCTGGTGATGTTCAGCCTGTGGCAGATGCCGCATTCCTACGCCATCGCGATCTTCCGTTTCAACGACTACCTGGCCGCATCGATTCCGGTGCTGCCCGTCAAGCGCGGAATCGAAGTGGCCAAGAAGCACATCCTGCTCTACATCCTGGCGTTCCTCGTGGCGACCTTGATGCTGACCTTCAGCGGTTACGCCGGCATGAGCTACCTCGCGGTCGCCGCGGCCATGGGCATGTACTGGTTGTACATGGCCTGGACCGGCTACAAGGCGGTGGATGACACGGTCTGGGCACGCAAGCTGTTCGTGTTCTCGATCTTCACCATCACCGCCCTGAGCGTCATGATGTCCCTGGACTTCAAGGTGCCGGCCGAGCTGTTGCTGACGTACGCGCCGTAAGGCTGGATGGCTTCACGAAAAACCCCGCACATTGAGAGATGTGCGGGGTTTTTTGTTGGGTGCTATTTAAGGTTGAGCGTGTCTTTGGGAAACGACTGTCTGCTTATAGAGAGATCTCCTACCTTCGGAAAACTTTTCATTAGTTAGGATCCCAGAGGCTATTTTCTAATGGGGCAGGTTTGGATGAAAAAGCGCGATCTGTTTGCTGAATTAATGCAGGGCGTCGCAGAGATGGCGGCACATCGTGAAAATGTGGCGAAGGATGCCTTAGCGGCCGGTTGCTATCACTTCGTGAAACACCTAGATTTGGATCCAACTATGTCGATGACCTGCCACAAATCGGATCTCCGGCAATCATCGGTCTTAACCTGCGGTTCTTCATGCACTGATCAAAAGGCTGGGCGAAATGACTGAGAGGATGACCTGCGACGAACGTTTCATTGCCCTGGCACACGAGCTGAACTACGACATCTATGGCGAGAACACCGCCGGCGGCAATTACGCGCCGCTGATCCGCCATCGCGATGAGTTGTACATCAGCGGCATGGTGCCGCGGGTCAATGGCAGGATTCTGTATCCCGGTCGCGTCGGGTTGGAGTTGACGCTCAAGGATGCCCAGGCTGCCGCGAGCATCAGTGCCATGCGCTGCCTGGCGCTGATTGTCGATGCGGTGGGTTCGCTGGACAAGATTCGAGCGTTGTTGCGGGTCACGGTGTATGTGAAGTCGACCCCGGACTTCGTTGACCTGAGCGAGGTGGCAAACGGCGCATCGGACGTGTTCAGCCATGTGCTCGGCGATGCCGGCCGGCACACTCGCACTACGGTCGGTGTCTATCAGTTGCCGAAGAACGCCGCGATTGAAGTCGACATGATCGCGGCGGTGCAGTCGGAAGTCTGATCGCCGCGCCGCCCAACAAAAAGCCCCGCCTGAATCTCAGAGCGGGGCTTTTTTGTCGGCGCCGGGATTACTGCGCGGCGATGCTGTAACCATCGAACGCGGTTTGCTGTTGCAGGGCGGTGATGATGTTCTTGCGGTTGATCGCGTGTTCGGTGCCGGCGTTGTCGAGGAAGGTTTCGCCTTCCAGCTCGGCTTCTTCGCCTTCACCGACGAAGGTGAAACCGAGGAACTCCAGCGCTTCACGGTCAACGTTCAGGCGCGAACGCGGAGTGCGCAGCGGCAGGGTCACGCTGCTGCCGTCCTTGCTGATGGTGAAGATTTCCAGTTCTTTCTTCTTGGCAGCCTTGCCCTTGCCGCCACTCGGATTGCTGATCGCCTGGTGGGTCTGATTCAGCACTTTGAGCGCGAGGCCGTAAACGATTTCCTGGAACGCCGGATCGTCCTTGAAGCAGGACAGGATGCGGCCGATCGAGAACTTGCTGCTCAGGTCTTCAAGGGCGGCGAGGTCGGCGGCCTCGGCGTCCTTGAGGCGCTTGAGTTCGCCCATCAGCTCGTAGGCCTTGTCGTCATCGAAGCTGTCGTGCGCCTGACGGATCGCGGCGCGCAGCTCGCGGATCTGGTCACTTTCGCGGGTCGACTGGAAAGCATCCAGCACCATCTCGCTGATGATTTTGGCTTGTGGAAGGTGTTGTGAAAGATTGATGGAGTTTTCGTATTCCGCTTTGGACGATTCGGTGACTACGGATTCAGCGGTGTTGAAATCGGACATTGAAATTTCACTACTTTTTTAACTTGAGTGGAAACGAGAAAGCGCGAGGTCTTTTTCAGGCCGGTTAATTTAGGGGAGCGGGGCGGCGTTGTCACGGAACAACAGTCCGGTGGTGCGGATTATTTGTCCGGCGTGTTCAGGTTCATCGAGCGCACCATCCACTGTTCAGCGGTTTGCTGATCGGTCGGCAGCGTGAAGCGGAAAGTCGCGCCGCGCCCGGCGACATCGATCAACTGAATCTCACGCCCGTGCAGTTGCAGGATGCGGTGGACGATCCGCAGGCCCAGTCCACCGTCACGCCGCGCGCCGCCAATATTGAACGGACGCAGGAACAGACCTTCGCGCAGATCCGGAGCGATGCCGGGGCCGGAGTCGCTGACCGTGACTTCGACCAAGGCGCCCTGGGGTTTCAAGTCGAGCTCGATTTCACCGCCCGCAGGCGTGTGGCGCAAAGCGTTATCCACCAGGTTGGTCAGCACCCGTTCGATCAACCCGAGGTCGGCGCAGACGGTCGGCAGGTTCGGGACGAAGCTGGCCTTGAGTTCGACATGGCGGGCTTCGGCGGCCAGTTCGAATTTCTGGAAGATGTCCTGCAGCAGATCGATCAGCGAGAAGCGTTCCAGTACCGGCTGCACGAAACCGTGCTCCAGACGCACCAGCTCCAGCAGCGATTGCGCCAACCCGCCGACCTTGCGGCTCTGATCCAGCGCGATGCCCAGATAACGCCGGCGTTCTTCGGCGGTGAGTGTGGCGTCCTTGAGTGACAGGGTTTCCAGATAGCCGTGCAGCGAGGCCAGCGGTGTGCGCAGGTCGTGGGAGATGTTCGCCACCAGTTCGCGGCGCTCCTGATCCTGGCGGGTCAACGAGCGCCACTGATCACCCAGTCGGTTTTGCATCTGCCGGAAGGCGCCATCGAGTACGGCGATTTCATCCGGGTCAGCGCTTTTATCCACAGTCGCTGACGGTGCAGGCAGAGGTTGCGGCGCGCCATCAATGTCGAAGCGGCTGACGGTTTCGGTCAATCGGCGCAGTGGCCGGGTGATCAGGTTGAACGCCGTGAGACCGGCGATCAGGCATAGCAATGCGACCAGTCCGATCGACAGCAATGCAGTGTTGAGCGCGGCACTGGTCGCGCCACGTTCGGCGAAACGATCGTGTTCTTCACTGAGCAACACCACGTACAGATAACCGGCGGGCTTGCCGTTGACCCGTAACGGCGCGGCACTGAAGACCTTGCGCCCGTCGACGCTGCGCGGGTCATCGCCGAGGATCGGCAGCGGCTGGTCATTGAGCAGGCGGCGGATCGGCGCCAGATCGACGGTCTCCCGGCGTAGATGGCCTTCGGGCGCCGCGTTGCCGACAATCCGCCCCTCACTGTCGAGCAGGTACACCTCGACACTCGGGTTGACCAGCATCAGCTTGCTGAACAGTTCGCGCACGGCGCCGGGCATCAGGCCATGGCTGTCCATCAGCACCGTGTCATGGGCGATGTGCTGCGCCAGATCCCGCGACAGGCCTTGCACCACTTCCAGTTCATGCATCTTGCTGGAGCGCACCTGCAGCCATGCCGAGGTGCCGCAGCACACCAGCAGCAAAACGGCGAACACCAGCGACAGGCGCTGCGACAGGGTCAGTTTCATGGTTGTTCCGTACTGAATTTATAGCCTCGGCCCCACACGGTGAGGATGCGGGTCGGTTGCGCCGGATCGCTTTCGATTTTCGCCCGCAAGCGATTGATGTGGGTGTTGACCGTGTGCTCGTAGCCTTCGTGGCTGTAACCCCATACCGCGTTGAGCAGGTCCATGCGTGAGAACACCTTGCCCGGCTGTCGGGCGAAGAAATACAGCAAGTCGAACTCTCGCGGAGTGAGGTCCAGACGCGCGCCATTGAGGGCGACGTCGCGGGTAATCGGGTCGATGCTCAAACCATCGAGACTGAGGCTGCCGGCGTCCATCTTCAGGTTGCGCGCCATGGCGTCGACCCGGCGCAGCAAGGCTTTGACCCGAGCCACCAGTTCCAGCATTGAAAACGGTTTGGCGAGGTAATCGTCGGCACCCAGTTCCAGACCCAGAATGCGGTGCAATTCGCTGGAGCGGGCGCTAGTGATGATGATCGGCGTGTAGCGCGCCATCGCCCGGGCGCGGCGGCAGATTTCCAGGCCGTCGACCCCCGGCAGCATCAGGTCGAGGATCAGTGCATCCCATTGTCCCTGTTGCAACAGGCGCATGCCTTCGTCGCCATCGGCGCAGTGCACGACGTCGTAATGCTCATCGCGCAGGTGCAGGCAAATCAAGTCGGCGATGTGCTGGTCATCCTCGACCACGAGGATGCGTCTGGTTAATTCCATCAAGCTCAATCCTTCGGCGCAGTGAGCGCATTGTGCGGGTTTTCCTCGGGGCGAGTTATCACGAATTCGTTAACTTCCCGTGAGGATTTGGCGATCAACCCAAGCGTAGGCTGTGTTCCATGACAGGCACCTGGAATTTTTGGAGACGGCCATGTTTTCACGGCGACAGATTCTCGTAGCGAGCGGCGGGCTGGGGGTTGCAGCTCTGGTGGCGGGTGTATTGCCAAAATTTTCCTCGGGCTCCGCACTGATCGAGCAAGCCCATGCCGATGAGGTTTTCGAGGTTAGCCACAGCGACAGTGAATGGCACTCGCTGCTCTCGGACGAGCAGTACGCCATCCTGCGCGAAGAAGGCACCGAACGGGCCTATACCAGCCCGCTCAACGACGAGCATCGCAACGGCACATTCGCCTGCGCGGGTTGTGATCTGGCGCTGTTTTCATCGGCGACCAAGTTCGACAGCCGCACGGGCTGGCCGAGTTTCTGGGCACCGTTGGAACATGCGGTGGCCACGCGTCAGGACCGATCGTTCGGTATGTCACGCAATGAAGTGCACTGCCGACGCTGCGGCGGGCACTTGGGACATGTGTTCGACGACGGCCCGAAACCCACCGGCCTGCGCTATTGCATGAATGGCCTGGCGATGACGTTCAAACCCGTAGCGGCATGAGCCATGGCCATTTTTCGATGTTCACTTTCTACAGGACGACACCATGTGGCTCTTGGTTCTCGCTTATCTGGGCGGTGTGCTGACGATCGTCAGTCCGTGCATCCTGCCTGTTCTGCCTTTTGTCTTCGCTCGCACCGGGCAGCCGTTTATCAAGAGTGGCTTGCCGCTCTTGGCCGGGATGGCGCTGACTTTCGCCCTCGTCGCCACACTGGCGGCGGTGGGCGGCGGTTGGGTGGTGCAAGTCAATCAGTACGGGCGCTGGCTCGCGTTGCTGTTCGTTGCACTGTTCGGGCTGACGCTGCTGCTGCCGCGCCTCGCCGAGCGCCTGACGCGACCGCTGGTCTCGGCCGGCAGTCGGCTGTCCGAAGCCGCGGGCCAGGACAATCGTCCGCGTCCCGGCGCCTCGTTTCTGATTGGCGTCGCCACGGGTCTGCTCTGGGCACCGTGCGCCGGGCCCATCCTCGGTTTGATTCTGACCGGAGCCGCGCTGCAAGGGGCAAGCATCGCCACCACGCTGTTGTTGCTCGCCTACGCGGCGGGCGCCGCGACTTCACTGGCGGCGGCGCTGCTGCTGGGCAGTAAGGTCTTTGCGTTGATGAAGCGCTCGATCGGTACGGGGGAGTGGATCCGGCGCGGGTTGGGGGCGGCGATGCTCGCGGGTGTCGCAGCGATTGCGCTGGGCCTCGACACCGGGCTGTTGGCGCGGCTGTCGACGGCTTCCACGGGCGGGATTGAACAGGCGCTGGTCGGCAAGCTGACCAGCAAATCGCCGACGGGCAACGGAACCATGATGGCGCAGATTCCTGCTGCCGGCGGGGCGATGAAAGTTGCCGACAAGGCACCGGGAACACTACCGGTCGAAGGCCAGTTGCCGCCGCTCAATGGCGCCGTGCAATGGCTCAATTCGCCACCGCTGGACGCCCATGCATTGAAGGGCAAAGTGGTGCTGGTGGATTTCTGGACCTACTCCTGCATCAACTGCCTGCGGACCTTGCCATACGTCAAAGCCTGGGCGGAAAAGTACCGCGATCAAGGCCTGGTAGTGATTGGCGTGCACGCCCCGGAGTTCGCTTTCGAGCGCGATGTGGGCAATGTCACTAAAGCCATGAAGGAGCTGGGTATCAACTATCCGGTCGCCATCGATAACGACTACAAGATCTGGCGTGCTTTCAACAACGAATACTGGCCGGCGCATTATTTTGCCGATGCTCAAGGACGGATTCGTTACCACCATTTTGGCGAAGGCGACTACGCCGAATCGGAGCGGGTCATCCAGCAGTTACTGCGTGAAGCCGGGGCGAAAACCGTGGCCGATGGCCTGATCAACGCCGATGCCCAAGGCGTGCAACAGGCGCCGGACATGAATCAGGTGCTGTCACCGGAAACCTACGTCGGCTACCAGCGTGCGGAACATTTCGTACCGGAAACCGGGCTGGTGCCTGACAAGGTCGCGACCTATAACCCACCCGCCAACCTGGCTTTGAATGACTGGAGCCTTGGCGGCCAGTGGGCCGTCGGTGCCGAGCAGGCCACCGCCAGCGCGCCGGCCAGTCGCATCGTCTACCGCTTCCACGCCCGCGATCTGCATCTGGTGCTGGGCCCGGGTGCGGATGGCAAACCGGTGCGTTTCAACGTGTCGATTGACGGTCAGGCGCCGGGTGCCGCCCATGGTGTGGATGTCGCCGCGGATGGCAGCGGCCGCGTGACCGAGCAGCGCCTGTATCAACTGGTACGGCAAACCGACGAGGTGAAGGACCGGACCTTCACCATCGAATTTCTTGACCCGGGCGTATCGGCTTACGCCTTCACCTTCGGCTGATCGGGAGTGCGCAACATGAAAGCTCAAAACAACTGGCGCCGTGCACTGCTCGGCGTCGCCATGGCCGGTGTGATCGGTCAGTGCTCGGCGTTCTCTTTCGGTGCAGAGGACGCGGTGGTCATCCCGCCGCCAGCCCTCGACGAAACCACTCAGGCGCACAGTGAAACGGCGGTATTCGCCGGTGGTTGTTTCTGGGGCGTGCAAGGGGTTTTCCAGCACGTCAAAGGCGTGCAGAAAGCCGTCTCCGGTTATGCCGGCGGCGCAGCGAACACGGCGCAATACGAGCGGGTCAGCGAAGGCGATACCGGTCACGCCGAGTCCGTGCAAGTTACCTTCGACCCGACGCAAGTCAGCTACGGCAGCCTGCTGCAGATCTACTTCTCGGTGGCCCACAATCCGACCGAACTCAACCGCCAAGGCCCCGACAGCGGCACGCAATATCGCTCGGCGCTGTTCCCGGTCAATGCCGATCAACAACGGGTGGCCCAGGCCTACATCGCCCAACTCGACGCGGCGCATGCCTACAGCAAACCGATCGTCACCCAACTGGAAACCTACAACGGTTTCTACCCGGCGGAGGACTATCACCAGGATTTCCTCACCGAACACCCGAGCTATCCGTACATCGTGATCAACGACATGCCCAAGGTCGCGCAGTTGAAGCAGTTGTTTGCGCAGCGTTATCAGGAGAAACCGGTGTTGGTGAAAACTGGTTCCTGAATTACTGCGAGGTTATTTGCCGGCGTTGGGACTGAAGCGTGCGCAGCAAACGGTAGTACTTCAGCGAACGAGTGCCGATCAACCCACAGACGAAACCTGACGCTGCAGCTTTGAACAGCAGCGTATCCAGAGCAGAGGCTTGCTCCGGATGCACGTCATCCTGATAACCGAAGTAGTAATTCACGGCAAAAAACAGCAGGTACAACATCAACACTTTCCAAGTGCCGGGCAAGATCAGTCCTGTTTGCGAATCATCAAGCGTCACGTATTGCGCCGAAAACATTAGCCATGCCGTAACGCCGCCCAGCAAGAGGGCGCCAATCCAGCAGCTGAGGGACAGGACTGGGTTAAGCGTCAGATTTATTGAGAAGAGAGACCAGGCTATTAACACTGGTGGCGTGACCAGCATTGCTAAACGGCTCTTGGGGCTGGGCGTGCGAGCCTTGATCCCGAAATAAACGAGTACCAGGAAAACCGCATAAACCCACAGAGGGGTGTTTTGCAGAGTGATCAGCATCAATTGGCGTCCGTGCTTGAAAGAGAAGATGAATCATAGCGGTTGCCATGTTCGGCGGCGGTTATTTCAAGCGCGGTCGCTCCATGGCAATTACCGATGTTTCAAACCCCAAACTGGCAAAAAACGCCTCCGCACCTTCGCGCCCGGCGCGTAGTACCCAAGTGATCTCGGGGTTGTCCCCCATGACATGCTCGACCAGTGCGCGCCCGACGCCGGCGCGCCGATGCTGGCCATCAACTACGACCATCGACAGATAACCGTTGGACAAACCATCGGTGATGCCTCGGGCAAAACCGATGATTTTTTCTCCGCTCAGTGCGACGGCAGTGCGTTGCGAGTTTTCGATCAGTTGAGTGAAGTAGTCGCTGGAGCCTGTTCGGTGTCCCCAGCCATGTAGGCCGAGAAACAGCCGAACTGGCTCCACTTCGTCGGGCAACAGATCGCGTACGGTAAGGTCGTTTCTCATCGATAACAGCATCCTTGTCGGCAATCACCGGAGCGTAGTCGATAGCAATTGAGTCAGGATCTGCCCCAGGTTTTCATCGCGAACTCGACGAAGCGCCGCAGCTTCGGCAAACGATAACGATCCGGGGCATACAACAGATGCAAAGGGCGGCTCGGTGGCTGGTAATCGGGTATCACCGTCACCAGTTTGCCGTCGCGCAGATCCTGTTCCACCAGCGCATCCGGCAGCATCACGATGCCCATCCCGGTGCGTGCCGCCTGATGCAGGCCGGCGGAGGTGTTCATCAGCATCGGGCCGCTGACGTCGACCAGAATCTCGCCGTCCGGGCCGCTGAGGCGCCAGCGTTTTTCCACTGATTGCCAGTCATCGCCGGCAGGGTAGGCGAAGGACAGGCAGTCGTGTTGTTGCAGGTCTTCCGGGGTGATCGGCATGCCGCGTCGGGCGACGTAAGCCGGCGAAGCGCACACGGTCAGGGTGTAGTCGATCAGCGGCCGGGCGATCAGGTTCGACTGCTCGAAATGGCCCAGCCGAAACGCTACATCGAGGCCACTTTCCAGCAAGTCCGGACGGCGGTTGGTCAGCACCACGTCCATTTTCACCTGCGGGTATTGCAGGGAAAACTCGCTGAGCGCCGGGGCCAGACGTTCGACGCCAAAAGTCAGCGGCGCGGTGATGCGCAACAGGCCGCGCGGCTCGTCTAGGGCCTGTTCGGCCAAGCGTTCGGAGTCGGCCACCAGACCCAGAACGTCCAGACAGCGCTGGTAGTAAACGCTGCCGAACTCGGTAAGCCGCTGGCGGCGGGTGGTGCGCTGCAACAATTGCACGCCGAGCCGTTGCTCCAGTGCGCGCAGGTGATTTCCGACCATGGTTGTGGACATTTCGCACTGCAACGCGGCCGCCGTCATGCTCCCGGCTTCCACGACCTTCACATACACGCTCATCGCCTGCAACAGGTCCATTATCAAGCTCAGCTTTTAAATGAATGAAGTTTTGCCGAGTTTATCCAGTTCTGGTGGCTAACCATACTGCAAACACACCGACCTTCACTGGAGTTTGAAGTCATGACCGCCGCCCTGATGAACACCTACCAACCGCTAGCCTTGAGCTTCACCAGAGGCCTGGGCACTCGCCTGTGGGATCAGGCCGGTCGTGAGTATCTGGATGCCGTCGCCGGGGTCGCGGTGACCAATGTCGGGCACTCGCACCCGCGGATTGTCGCTGCCATCAGCGAGCAGGCCGCAATGCTGTTGCACACCTCCAACCTGTACAGCATCGACTGGCAGCAGCAACTGGCCAAACGGCTGACTGAGCTGTCGGGCATGGATCGCGCGTTCTTCAATAACTCGGGTGCTGAGGCTAACGAAACCGCACTGAAACTTGCGCGCTTGTACGGCTGGAGCAAAGGTATCGAACAGCCGCTGGTGGTGGTCATGGCCAACGCATTTCATGGCCGCACGCTCGGTACGTTGTCGGCGAGTGATGGGCCGGCGGTACGTCTGGGCTTCAATGATCTGCCGGGGGATTTCGTCAAAGTGCCTTTCGGTGATCTGGCGGCGCTGGATCAGCTACAGCACAAGCATGGCGCGCGCATCGTGGCGATTCTGGTCGAGCCGATCCAGGGCGAAAGCGGCGTGCAACTGGCGCCGCCCGGCTACCTCAAAGCCCTACGCGATCTGTGCAATCGGCACGCCTGGCTGCTGATGCTCGACGAAATCCAGACCGGTATCGGCCGTACTGGCCAGTGGTTTGCGTTCCAGCATGAAGGTATCGTGCCGGACGTCATGACCCTGGCCAAAGGCCTCGGCAATGGTGTGCCGATCGGCGCCTGTCTGGCGCGGGGCAGAGCGGCGGACCTGTTCACCCCCGGCAGCCATGGCAGTACGTTCGGCGGTAATCCGCTGGCCTGCCGGGTCGGTTGCACGGTGCTGGATATCATTGAAGAACAAGACTTGCTGGAAAATGTTCGGGTACAGGGGGAACGCTTGCTGGCTCGTCTACGTACCGAACTGGCAGACAACCCCAACGTGCTGGCGATTCGTGGGCAGGGCTTGATGATTGGCATCGAGCTGAAACAGCCGATCCGCGATCTGACGCTGATTGCTGCGCGGGATCATGGATTGCTGATCAACGTTACACGCGGCAAGACGATACGGCTGCTGCCGCCACTGACGATTGATGAGCGAGAGGTGGAGATGATTGTCAGAGGTGTGGGGCGTGCCGTGATCGCGCACTGACCTGCCGCCGAGAGTCCCTGTGGGAGCGGGCTTGCTCGCGAAAGCGTGTTGTCAGTTGACATTGATTTTGAATGATCAATTGCATTCGCGAGCAAGCCCGCTCCCACATTGGAAAAGTGCGTGATGCTAATCAGGATGATCCCCCAACTCAGGCGCCAGCATCCGCGTCTTCACCGCTCCGTTCGAATTGTGCTGAATGATCTCGCTCGGCTGCCCCTGCGCATTGAAAAACACCTGCCCGGTCCCCGCTGAATTCCACAGCCGCTCACCCGCTTCGGCATGTTCCGGGGTATAGGGCACGATGCGCATGCGTCGGCGTTTGGTAAACCAGTTCAACGGCGAACGCGGCGAATAGAGCCAGCGGTTGAGGCGGTCGAACCATTCCAGCAGGGTTTTCGGAAACTCATTCTTGATCCCGCTGCTGG
Organism: Pseudomonas sp. MWU12-3103b; assembly: GCF_023100615.1. Taxonomy (NCBI): domain Bacteria; kingdom Pseudomonadati; phylum Pseudomonadota; class Gammaproteobacteria; order Pseudomonadales; family Pseudomonadaceae; genus Pseudomonas; species Pseudomonas sp. MWU12-3103b. The sequence continues at coordinate 55,832 of NZ_JALMEY010000012.1, read as the reverse complement.
TGATCTGCCAGATCCGTGGCCCGGCCTTGCGGTGTCGGATAAGTACTTCGTAGACGAAGGAATAATGCACATCGCCCGACAGCACCACGTAGTTTCCGGGTGTGCGGGTGTGTCGGAAAATGTTCAGGATCACCTGAGCGGCGCCGCGATGAGCCATCCAGTTTTCGGCGTCGACCAGCAGTGGATAACCGCACCAGCTGAAAACCTTCTGCACGGTTTCAATCAGCTTCACGCCGAAGATCGGCGCGGGGGAAACGATGATCGCTGACGGATGATCGAGCAGTTCCTGCTGCAGTTCGCTCAGGGCTTCCCAGTCCAGTAAACCGGAGGGTTGCTTGAGTGCCATCTCGCTGCGCCAGCGCCGGGTGCGGGTGTCGAGCACTACCAGCGCCGGGCTGCTCGGCAGCACGAAATGCCAATGCTGAAAGCGCAGCAAGTCATCGATCAGCGCGTCCTGCACCGAGCTGTCGAGATATTGATCGTCACCACTGGCGCTCAGGCGGCGAGTGTTCTCCAGCACATCCTTGAACGCGTCCGGATTATTGCCCCAGCCCTGACACAACATGTACGCGATCAAGGCGTTGCCGATGATGCGTTTGGAGAACGGGTGGCCGTAGGCGGTTTCCTCCCACTGCGCGGAAAGATTCCAGTCATCGGTGATGTCGTGGTCGTCGAAAATCATCAGGCTTGGCAGGTGCGCCAAGGCTCGGGCGACCTTGCCCAACCCGGCCTTGAAGCCATCAATGCGGGTCTGCTCCTGGGTGTAGCGCTTCAAGCGTTCAGGCGTCAGCGATGGAGCAGCAGGATTGATCAACCCCCAGGCAATCGGCGACCACACCAGCAAATACATCGCCATCACTTCGGCGAACGTCACCAGATGATTGTCAGCACTGCTGCTGGTGAAAATCGGCTTACGCGCACCGCCGAAAAATCGCTCGCGCAAGGTCTCGTTGCTCTCCAGCGCGGGTAACAGATCCGCACGGTGGTAGTAGCTGGCCGGGTGTTCGTAGAGTTTGGCGCTGTCGCTGACCACCGCGCCTTCGAGGTGTTCGTCGAACAGACCGAGGCGCTCGATCAACGCATGAATCGCCCGCAGCATCGGGCCGGCAACATCGTCGGCGTAGATCTGGTCGCCGCTCATCATCAACAGGGCGGGGCGTTGTAGTGGATCGGTTTCTATCGCCAGCAACTGATCGACACAGAGCAGACCGTCTGCCGCCGGATGATGCGGCTTGCGGCAGGAGCCGTGGAGCAATTGATCGATCCGTGAGCGCACGACGAAGTTCGGACAGCGGGCATTGCCGTACAGCAGGTGCGGCGCCCACTCGACGATGGGCGTCTGGCGGTCGATCAGCAGGTCATAGTCGATGCGCGTGTCGCAGGGCAGGGCGCTGTCGAGCACAACGTCAATCAAATGGACGAACGCATGACGGCCTACAGGGATGACTGTGCACTTCCCGGTATCAAGAGAGATGTCTCCTACGCCTTGCAGGCGCAACGTCAGCGACAATTCGCGGGTACCGACCAGCCACAGCACCACGCGCGTCGGTTCCAGCCGCCGCAGCAGCGGACCGGCCAAAACGGGAGGCAGCGGATTCAGGTCAGCAGGTATCGGTGACATTCAGGGGGCAAAGCTCAAGGCGCACAGGCTGGCGATGATAGCGCAGCCGGCGCCTTGAACCCTTAAACGAGGCTTAAGAGTCAGCCTTCTGCAGCTTCAGCGCCAGCAGTCGCCATTCGGCGGACGCGGATTGCTCCTGCACCGAGCAGTCGAAGCGATAAGTGACGTCATCGCCGTTCATGTTGCGCGCGGTGACCTTGTTGCTGAGGGTGTAGACCTGATCCTTGAAGCGCTTGGTGACAATGGCAGAGCTGTCGGCGAAGCGCTCCGACGCCGGGAAGCGCAGTGTGCTGGTGACCACCGTGCCGCACATGACATACGCGAGCATCGATTTATCGCTGTCGGCATTTTGCCCAAGCTTGTCGCGCAGCGCGGTGAGCGCTTTACGGCCCTGCGCGTCGCTCTGATCCAGGACGGTTTTTTCCGATATCGATTTCGGCGCCCGGCTGGCGTAATTCGGCAGCAGTGCGGAATCCGGCGGAGAAGGTTGGTTATCCGGCTCGATCGCGGCAAAGCCCGGCGCGTTTTCCAGCACCGCGGACGTTGAATCCGACTCGGCTTCGGGCAACAGACTGGTGGTGACATCGTTCTGTGCGATCACGTCTTCGACTGGCGCCTTTTCGGCTTTATGCGCCGACGGGAACAACGACAGGAAGATCGACAGCACCACCATGCCGACGATAAAACCGCCCGCCGCGCCAACGATGTTGCCGTAAAACAGATTCCAGCTGCCGCGGTTTTTCACCACCCAGCGCCACATCAAACCCCAGGCGGCGATAAATGCCAGAAAACTCAGAAACTCCATTCGATCCTTTCCTTAACCCTTCAATAGCCTGCAAAACAGCACCCACTGGCGGTGAGTGCTGAAGATGGACGGCAAGATATCAAAATAGAGGTCTGACGCCACGAAGACATTCACATGCCGAGATTGGGCGGATTGATCTGAACAAAAAACATGATCGCCGTTATGCCGGCCACAACGCCGCAAAGGCCGGCCAGTAGCTGACGCGCAACAGGGTGTTCGACCTGCGAGCGACGGGCCACCAGCATCCATACGCCGGTCAGCGCCGCGGCAGTCGCCAGCATTTCCAGAAGCGATCCCATGACCCCCGGGACCGGTGGCCGGCTAGAGCCGAACAGACCGACACAAAGCTGCGAAACCACCAGGCCGACAATCATGCCGCTGGCCGCACCCAACACATTGGCGAGTAGCAGATTCCACGCACCACGCTGCCTGACGACCCAGACCCACATGCCTATCCAGGCGATAAAGAAAAACACAACATCCATCGTATCCATCCTTCGAAACCCGTCACGGTACAAACGCTCGGCACCTTGCCGACAGTGGACGGCACGATAGCAAAATAGTAGCGTCGCGCCACTTTCTTGATTCCTGTAATGGACTACTCATGCCAAAAGCCGCTTCTGTTCTGCGCTTGCTCTGTGCAATCACGTGCGCCGCTGTCATTACCCCGGCATTCGCCGAGTGGAAGGAGCCCCCGGAGAGCAGCTGGCAGTATTACCTCGCCAACTGCCAGCGAATGCAGGAAAAAATGGCCGACGTCCAGAGCGGTCGCGTACCTGGCGCCTTTGAGGTGGCGGGTGATCTGGAAGGCAGCCTGCGGATCATCAATGAGCGCCGCTTGAACCTGACGCCCCAATACCTCGGCTCCCGCGAATTCGCGCAATGCGAAAACGTCGCCGCCCAGGCCGAGGCAACGATTGCCCAAGGCAAGGCCGAGTTCGCCGCCAGAATGAATCAGGCCGCCCAGCAAGGCCGCATCGCCCACCAGAACTCCCCCGAATACAAACGCGCTCGTTCACTCGGCTACAGCGACGTCGGCGACATCTCCTTCCTGAAACTGCACGAAGACATGGACGGCGAAGCCCGCCTGAAAACCATGCTGATCACCGTCGACGAAATCTGCGGCCAACACTTCCGCGCCACGCAGTATGTGAAGCCGTATGTGATCTATACCGTGCGCCCGTCGGATGGCGGCTGTGGCGAGGAAAAACGCGTGGCGATCGTCGGTGGCCGGTCGGTGGAGAAGGGCGATTACATTGATGAGCGGGGCGAGTTTCAGTATGTGGGCTGGAAGAAGATTGTGGGGGCGGATGGGTTTCCCACGGATATTCGGGTGTTGAAGGCGCGGCGCTGAAAGATCAGCGCGTGAAGCAACTGATCAGAGAATGTCTTTCAGATAACCCTTGAGCGCGAGGAGCGGCTGATCAAGCTGCTCCAGCGACTGCGCCTGACGGAAATCGGCTGACAGCTTGTGCAGCTCCCGTCCCAACGGTTTCTCGACCCCGCCCAACGCATCCATCGCCAAGCACAGGCACTCGTTCATCTTGAACTGGATGGTCTTGACATCCCCGCGGCGTACCAGCAATTCGAACACGTCTTTCTGATAATCACCCATGACCATGTCATCCCGCAGAATCGGGCTCAGGCCTTCCTCCTCGTAAGCGAGTTTGAGGGAGAACAGGGCGACGGTTTCCAGTGACGTTTCCATGGTTGGCCTTGGAGGTCCTTAAGCATGAGTCTTGAAAGTCGGAACGACCAACGAAAGCCGCTACGGGCGGCAGACCGCGTGCGGGCGGGCGTGATTATACTGAGTGGACGCATCAGGTGCAGTCCTTAGGCAAAACAGGTGGCACGGACAGCGCCGAGACATTCAATGACCTAAGCAACAGAACGAGTTTCTCAGGATGGCCAGCGAGTATGAGCTGCCAGACAAACTCAACGATAGTTCAGGCATATGAGCGGAGCGACGATCATGGAATACGACGAAAAGTTGATTGAAGAGGCTGTGCTTGCCCTGTTGGCCGCTTTCAGTTCCGACGACGGCAATGCATGGAAAGGCTTCGATTTTGAAGTCATGAACCGATTGCATGAGCAGGGTCTCATCAGTAATCCGGTAAACAGGAACAAATCGATCTGGTTGACGGAGGAGGGCCAGGAACGAGGTCGTCAGATAGCTGAGCGTTTGTTTGGGGGAGTTGTTCAAGCCCCGCGTGCGCCTGATCCAGATATCTGAGTTCCTGTATCGGCTCGTCGTTTGAACTGCGCCGCGCCAGTGGAACGCAAATGGAGGGGTTTTCCCGTTGGAGCATTTTCTGAATGAACCACAACTGACAAACGTTAGAGCTGCACTGTCCGAACCGTTCAACCATTTTCCCACTGATTACGATTACATCGCATGCCAGCTAAAAGGCGTCGATCCAGCGGTGCTCTACGAGATTTTTTATTCAGAAGTAGCGCCGGTGTGCTTTATGAACATTGCAGCGGTCCTGCCGACTGTCTGGACAGGTTTTGACCCTGATTGGCTCAGGGGCGAGATAGAGGAAAGGCTTGCGGCGCGGCAGCGTAATTGGTTTCGCAGGTTGTTCGACAAGTTGCTGATTCGTTGGTTGAAATACAACTACGACCATATGTGGCAAGAAATCGCCAGCAGGCTTTGAGCTTTTGGCAAGCGTCTGAAGTTCTTCGCTTTTAGCGATCAATACTGCGCCAAGTTTATCGCGCAACCGGTCTCATCGCTGGTGAGCAGGTGGCCATTGAGTGGAGAGGGGGCACTTTCCGATAGACGAAAAAAAAGGCCTTGCTAAGCAAGACCTTTCTTAATTTTGGTGCCCGAGGGAGACCGTCGGGTTCCATATAAAACGTGGCTTGCAGCGTGATTATACGTTTGGGGATACAAGTAGGGATACAGGATGTCGCCCGCTGAATTCGCAATCACGAGCTATACGAGCATTTCAGACAATTTCCCCAGCTTTAGCCTCAGCGACTGCTGAAGCTCATCATTGATTCCAACAAGGATCAGAGCCGCCCGCTCGTAGTCGGTTCGACCATTGAAATGTAGCGCCTTCGCAATACCGTTTAGCATCCCTGATTCTCTAACAGGATATCGACATACGATTGCGTCAATGTCCTCAGCGCTGACCATCTGTTTGATGCGCTCTAGCTCACCAGGATATGGTGACTCAAGTTTGAACTCGATATGCTTTTGCGCTCCCTCAACCATCATTTTTCTATCAGGCAAAGCAAGCAGGAGCTGGTCTCGAATGTGCCGCTCAGATATGCGGCTCGCCAAATGTTCAGGAATTCCTTTGGCAGTCACTGCCTGTAGCGCTGCCATTTTCGCTTCATGCTGTAACTGTTCCACTGGTAGACCGAACGTTCTGGCTTGCTGGGCGGCCAGTCCTGCTAATACATCAGCGGAATAGTAGAGGCTTTCAACTGCGAAAATCGGTAACGGATATATGCCATGGGACTCGAAGTCGAGTACCTGTTTTTCATCCATCCCATCGTGATCGATGAGACCGAAGGCTTGCGCCCGATGCATTTTTTCCACTGCTCGCAAACCTTCTACCGCCCTCATAACCTCTCGGCAGCTTTCACGCGATCTCACAGAGACCTTAGGGAATAGCAGTGAATAGAGCGGATGATCTAGGCTGTTTATTGTTCCTTCTATGAACAAGATTTTCTGGCGCGAACCGATTAGATCGACGCGTAACCATTCTGGTATTTCCTCAGGGGCATCCAAAACGTCCACTTGCCACGATTCAACTTCGTTGCCGGACCACTCACAACCTCGAACGAGGATGATTTTCGACTCAACGGAAGTGCTCGGAAGCCCTAGCTCATGCGTGCAAATGACGAAACCGCATTCAGGGCGTTCAGCAATGAGCGCTTTTAGGAGCGGAACGACGATTGCAGGGTGAAGGTGGAGTTCCGGCTCATCAATTAGAAAAATGGCTCCATCAGGAGCTGCCACCACCTCAGCTGCGAAAATAAGCGCGGCCCGCTCCCCATCAGACATCCGAGCAAAACTGTAAACAGCATCACCTCGCTGGGCTTTTAGTTCACCTTCAGAAATCAAAACCCGAACCTGCAGATTTGACTGGGATAGCAGGGCATTGATGCGATCTAAAGGGGCGTTATTTGACTGGAGTCGGGCAATAGCGCTTGACTGGGCACCTTCCGCTTTGATTTCGTTTGCGGCATCGACCTTGTACTGCAATTCAGCATTTTGCAGGTCATGTATAGCTTTTTCATTTCTAGCTGTTCCTGATATGACTTTCCAACGAGTGTCTGGATTTGCATCCCAATGGGGAAAGTTGACTGCGAGGTCTCTTCTTGCCGCATGTGTCAAACTGAGACCTTCATGCTCAAAGTGCCCGGGCCGGGAACCTGGCATAAACACTAGATTTTTACCTAGTTTTGTAGAGAGCATCCCCACTAAAGCGGATTTTCCAGTCCCGTTTCGACCGAGAATAAAAACCGGACAGCCTGGTTTGATCTCGATTTTTTTGGTGTCAGCTCCCGTGTTGATCTCAATTACATTAAGTGTTCCTGTTGATTCAACCTGCTCCATAGTATCTCCTAATTCATTGAGTTCCGTGGGGGGAGTGACTGGTAGCCGATGCTGCCAAAACCTAGCCCAAAAAGGGAGGGGGCCCCTGGGTATTTTCCTCGCGCACGGGGTCGGAAACCCGCGGGATTTTGTTAGCGGCACGACTTCGAGCTTATTGAATTTCAATCATTGAAATCGAAAGGATTCCGTTGAAAAAAGGCCATCGTTACATGGGCGGTAACGATGGCCTGTTGTGTTGATGATTCCGCACGTCTTCGGTCGTCAACCGTGTCAACCTGTCAACCAATGTAAAAAAATCAGCCGGTCTCAAGATCACGCGGGTTTTGTGCCCCGTGTCATTCGAAAACGCTCAGGGTCCCCGGCGTCCTCCCATCAACTGTGCAACTGCACTGGTGAACTGTGTGTTCACCCGCTTCACCTGTTCACTAAGCTGGGCAGCTGTCCGCTAACAAAGTCCCGCGGGTTTCCGACCCCGTATAGGTCAAAATCCTTCAGGGGCCCCGGCACCAAGTGAACTTCTGTCGCTGGTGGGACCTGTCGCTAGCGGGGAGTGGGGGCATACATCTTCGAAAAGCGGTGTAACAGGTGTTGCAGGTGTTACAGGACGACATAACCTATTGATTTTAAGGGTTGAAATTTTAGTAACACGTATTAAGAGCTTGCCTTGTGGTTGGTGTAACGCAATCGTGCGGTGTAGCGGTATTTCATATTCATTTGGCGCACCATGAGTCCTGGCGCAGAGGTTAGAATCCTATTCCATCCTATTCCTCCCATCTCGCTGCGGTAAGCGGCTGTAGGCATATGAGGCCTTTCACCCCCTGCACGCAGGTTCTTTCGAAGACGAGAATGGTGTGCGGCTTCATTCGATTGCTGAGGATCAAGCGTGTCTCTCCCCGATGCCTGACCGTGGCACTGTCCGGATTGCCTCCGCCGGTAGCGAAGTAATACAACTTCAGCGGATCCACGCGGTGGACGAGAGCTGAGACTATGAAGCCGCAATCAGGGTCCCATCCAACCAGTTAACAGCTGGCCTACCAACGCTCAGGCGTCCCCGCAGTGGGTGTGCAGGCTACGGGGGCGTGCGTACGCATGATTGAATGGAGCAGCCGAACCATGCTAAAAAATTTTGGGTACCGCCTCTTTTCTGGAAACTCTGAAGATAATTTCTTCGAAAGCTGAAATATTGTATTGATCAGGGCGCGAACATGGCTTCAGATATCGTTGTATGGCTATAGGTGCCGAATCTTGAAGGTGAGCAAATTTGACTGATCGACTGAAAGTTTGGGCTGGCTCCAAAGCTTGGTTTTGGGCGCTGAGGAGGTGGCTCGGGAAAGTAGTTTTCTTCTTCGAACACAGCCTGTACAAAACGAGCGTATTAATCACGGCGTCAAAAACAAATGTCCGTATTTCAGGTTCTATCGCTTGGATCGGAGTCAAAAGCCTTTTGTACGTTATCTTGGTTTTGGCCGCGCTAAACTTTTCGGAAATATATGTTAAGACAGAGCTAACTTGGCTTTCGACATCCAGTGTGAGCGATAAAGATTACATTGAGCAGCTTAAGCTTTACGCGCAATTGCTTACGGCAATATTCTCAATTTATTTTGCAACGATCGGGATTATACTGAGTGCAGGCTATACCAGACTTCGAGGTGACATTATTAAAATGCTTACCAACGAGCAGGTGGGCAGCATCTACTCACGAATATTAGTCTTTTCAGCAATTTTTTGTTTGTTGGCGACCGCCTTACCTTTATGGGGGTTTAAGACTGGCTTGTTTGTCTATTCAGTCGGAACGGTATTGACTTTGTTGAGCGCCTTGGCACTGTTTCCATTGGGGCAGAGGCTATTTAATTTTTTTGATCTAAATCTTTTGGTTCGCAGCGAGATTCTCCCTAGCATCGTTCGTTACATTGAGAGTGCAGCTAAACCCCGTGTTTCTGTTTCAATTGCTAATCATCATTCGAAGGCTGCGCGGCGGGCCCTCGAGCAACTTTACTATATTGATGATCGTATAAAGCTAGGTAGGGAGAGATTAGAGGATAATCTGCCGCCTTTAACCGAGGTCTATACGGCATTACTGCTCCACTACCTTCATCAAAAGCACAAGATTGATCAGAATAGTTACTGGTTTCCTAGACGGATTAAGCATAAACAATGGTTTTTGGCTGGGGACAGTGCAACGTCTATGGCGCTGAGAACGAGCAGCCAACAAATGCTAATTGAGGAGAAAACTGATCATCATTGGCTTGAAAACGAAATTGTGAAGAGAATGGCGGGCCATGTTGAACTTGCATTGCAAGTGGGTGATTATAACTTGGCATTGAAGCTCATTGCTCAATTTTCGATTCGGATATCGGGTTATGCACACCAGTTTCAGTTCGATGTGGGTATGCAAGAGATAAAAAGATTCAAACAAATCATCGAGTGCGCTTTCGAGTCATCCAGTGCGCCGGATGATGAGATAAATAGAATTAAGATAGGTATAGCGGATACGTGGGCTGCATTGGGGAGTAATCTCTGTTTAGAAACGCTTCGTCGAATGATAACTTTTGAGAAAGAGCTGAAACGGTTTTTTGAACTGGACGAATGGAGCGAGAGTTCATTGCTTCGCTTACCTGCTTTTATGCAAGTCGAACTATTTTTCATAGTTGAGCGTATACAGCTAGAAAGTAAGGTTGAAGGGCGGCGCCTATCTAAACCTAAGTATGTCCAACAGCTAGCGATCCAGAAGTTGTTGCAGAACTATTCGAAAATTCTGCCTGATGTATGTCAATTCTATCAAGAAGTACTTCCGGGATTTGTAGATGCTTTGACTAGATTGAAAATGTCACAAGCCGCTACGCAGGTCGTACTTGCAAGTCTGCATAGTTATAAGAAGTTGCCAAGCTGGTTTGATGAGATTTCTCGCCTGATGGGTCGATATCGTGAATACGAGCACTACGGAGAGGAGCAATACAAGCTGTCCGAAATAAATGTAGACGAAATGATCAAGGGAGTTGTATTAGCACAACAAAATGCTGTTCAGCGGCTCGGCAACGCAGCTATGGTAGGTTATTTGTTTGAATCGAACTATAGCGATGAACTGCCTGATCACTTTGGTCAAGTTTATTTCGAGCTAGCCGAAGCATGCATAAGCTCGCTTGAGCAAAATGATGTGAATAAGCTGAATGCAGTCCTTCCAATGTTTATGTCGCTTGCGTTCCTGGCGTCGGATATGAAGTTCAGTGATCCGTTGCTAGAGATAAACAATGAGTTTCGACTTCATTTGCTTTCAACCGTCGTCAATGACCTCTCGTCAATTTTAGGTTTCGCCATCCTCTACGGTGCATACTTCGAAAATGATAGTTTGTCTAAAGATGCTATAGCTCAGTTTGAAAGTTGGATTCAGCGCGCGGCCGATAGACATGGTTACTTGAAGCGCATGATACTCCTTTCGAATTCTTTAACTTTTAGCATGAGCGTGTCGCCGCGGAGTATGATCAGATTTAACTGGAAGAATTCGTTCGAGGATCGTCTGAGAAGTGATGGCTTTGGAGATCGGATGGACGGTGGGCGAGGAGTGATTCATCCACAAAAAGTTGTAAGGGAGTTCATAAGATCGAACGCTGATGCGTCTCATCTTTTTTTTGCAGTCCAAGTAGTGCCGCAATTAGATCCAATCGATTTCGAGATGGATTACGAAATCACCGACATGGCTCAGCGTTTGCGAGAGGATGGCGAAGAGGTGAATCATGAAGATTTTTAAAGCCGATCCTTCATACTGGTTCCGTACCTGTGAGACAAATCTTGGTTTTATCGACAGCTTATTTGTCAAGCAAGTACGTCACAAGCCAGATTTTCTTCGCCGGATGTTCGACGAGGATTTTGCGAGATTGTTTCACCCACGAAATCGTCGCAATGGCAACCTCTTTCAGATCGTATCGAATGATGATGGAGTCATGCAGAAGCTACTTGGTAACGTTCAATTGAGGCGCTCACGACGTTCAGTAGACGAAACAATATATGAACTGGTGACGGAAATAGCAAAGACACTGATTTGGTGTGGAGAAGCGCACTATCTTATCTTTGACGATACAGAAAATGGTGGCGTCGGCGTAGCGTCGTTCAACTCGCAAGGCGTTTTGCGTCTGTTTGGTCGGCACATCCAGTGGGTCCCGAAACGGAATGAAAGGCACTGGGATCGAGAAAATATAGAGCTTCCAAGAGAAATCCGTATTTTGGATTCAGCCAAAGTAATGCGCTTCGAGGTGCCCAAAACAATAAAGCGTATGCTCACTACTCAGAATAGAACTCTAAAGGTGCTCGATAAATACCAATTTATTAGGACGACCGATTTTCACTTGCCGCCCACTCACGAGAACCCGAACCCGACCAACCACTTCGACTTTGAAGCTTGGAGTGATATTCAAGATATCTCATTATACCGAGCCACACGAAGTACCGGCTGGAATGGAAGAAAATATGACGCATCAAAGCGGTCAGATTTTTTTGATTGTCATCGGATGATCCGTTTTCGACGAAACCAGCTTTCACTGAGGGATGCCATTTTATATCAACTAGGCAATGAGCTCTCAAGGATTGGAAAAAATTACACCGCTGAATTTTCAATAAAAATTTCGGCAACTGACCAGTTGCCAAGCGTCGCATACTTGGATGAACTGACGGAAAGGTTAGCCGCTGAAAAGGTGGGATTTACAGAGATCATCGACTATTGTTACAAACAATGAATTTAATCCGCCTGCGCCGGTGGGAAGTATCTAGGGCTTAAGAAAAAAATCGATACACTTAATTTGAATGGCAGTTTTCGCCGGCCAGCTTGCGATACCACAAGGAAGAGCCGAAACATTGAGAGAATCGCTGGTAATATTTCATGAATCAGTTTTCTATTTTTCACCCTGGATTAATTATCAAATAGGGCCCATCTGGGCCCCATTTCAAGTGACGCAGTTTATTTTTTCAGCCACCCCTCAACGGTGTCGGCACCGTATTTCGCTTTCCACTCTTTCAAAGCTTTGTGGTTGCCGCCTTTGGTTTCAACCACTTCACCGGTGTGCGGATTCTTGTAGACCTTCAGCTCGCGAGGTTTGCGCTTGCCAGGTGCCGCCGTCGGCGTTGGGGCGCGCTTAGTGCTCTGTGGATCCAGCAGGTTGATGATGTGCTTGAGGCTGAAACCGTACTGGTTCAGCAGCTCGCGCAGCTTGGTCTCGAACTCTATCTCTTTCTTCAGTGCGCCGTCGCTCTTCAGCGCTTCCAGCGCCTGCATCTGCTCAGCCAGGTGTTTTTCCAGCTGACGGTATTCGGCAAGTTTGGACATTTTTTTTCCTATGTTTGTTTGATGTCAGTTTGAATGTTCGTGCGGCTCACAAGTTCAGCGCTATTCTGGCAGTTTCAGATACTCTTGGATGCTGATGATTTCGCTCTTGATCAATTTTACCGTGAGAATCTCGACTTTCGTTTTTATGCGAGGTTTGTCCACGAATTCCAGCATTTCCTTTAAGGAGACTATTCGTGCTTTCAGTAGTTCTTTCCAGTTGGGGGTGTTTCTAAGGTCAAATTGAATGATCATTTTTTAGCCTGTTGAGGTTAAACAGCCTACCTGCGCAGGCTGTTTTGGTGGCTCAATGCCCTACAGCGAAAGGATGTCTTGCACGCTGTACTTGCCGGATCGATCCAACAGCTCGCGCCAAGTCCAGCTGTGGAAGTCTTCGCCTTCTTGCGGAAGTACCAGTTTCATCAGGCTGAGGTGTTCCCCTCCCAACATGCCTTGTACATTCCACAGCTTGCCGCCCAACTCCATCAGCGCTTGCGCTTGTTCGTTCCATTGTTCCTCCAGCACTGTGCGGGCCAGGAACATCGCTGTTTTTTGGATCGAACCGTATTCCCTCTGCGCCTCGGCAATGTGCTGGTCGACGATGGCCAGCTCCTGATCCAGTGCAGTGATGATCAGGTGTTGACGACGATTGTGTTCGGTCGCCGTGGCGAGGTTTTTCGCGGCCTTCTGCGCGTCGGCATTGGTGTTCTTTTCGCCCTCGGTATCGCCCCAGGCCACGGCCTGCGCGTAGGCGGTGGCGGCATCGGTTTCGGCTTGCCGGGCCCTGGTCATGTCGTCCTCCGCTTGCTGCTGGATCTGCGCCAAGCGGGTGCTGAGGCTGTCGCGTTTTTCGTTGAGTTCTTGTTCGTCGGCTTTCCAGTTCGCCATCGACGCGGTGTAACCCGCCATCAGGGTTTCATGATTTAGCAGTTTCTCGCGGCGAGTGATCTTCGCATCGAGCAGCCATGCACGGTGCTTACTGGCGTCGTAAGGAACTTTCAGGCTGCTGTGCTCCTTGCGGATTTCGGTCAGCCGTTCCTCCTCGATGACTTCGTCGCTTTCCAATAGCGCTTCCAGCGGCGCCATCTTGGAGTAGTGCTGTTCAGCGTCGCTCAGGTGTTTGTCGCGCTGGGAGGTCAGTTTTTAATCTCGTCGATCAACCGTTACTTTTTTTCGCAATGACCGGTTGCCGCAGCGAATTTTTACCGGAGTGGATAAGTCTCGTTTGGGAGGAAGTCGATTGGATTGCTGAATTGAATGCTGAGGGCGCCAGAGAGGGGCACGAATTGCTACAGATGAGCTAGATCACTTTGGGTTTAATCTAGGTTTTTGAAGATTGTGCGGAGAATTAGATGGGCACAGCACTTTCCGACAGACGAAAAAAAAGGCCTTGCTAAGCAAGACCTTTCTTGATTTTGGTGCCCCGAGGGAGACTCGAACTCCCACTCCTTTCGAAAACGGATTTTGAATCCGCCGCGTCTACCAATTCCGCCATCAGGGCTCAATGGCGGCGAAGTATAGAGAGGTGATTACCGTTGGTCAATCACGTTTCATGGTCAATTTTTGATAATTCCGCTAGACTTTCCGGCCCTGCTAGACGAACCACATCATGCGCGTTGCTGACTTTACCTTCGAGCTTCCTGATTCGCTGATCGCCCGCCACCCGTTGGCCGAGCGTCGCGCTAGTCGCCTGCTGACCCTTGATGGGCCGAGCGGCGCCCTTGCACACCGTCAATTCACTGATTTGCTTGAGCATTTGCGCCCGGGCGATTTGATGGTATTCAACAATACCCGGGTGATTCCGGCGCGGCTGTTTGGGCAGAAAGCCTCGGGCGGCAAGCTGGAAATCCTCATCGAACGCGTGCTCGATACGCACCGCGTGCTGGCCCATGTGCGCTCCAGCAAGTCGCCGAAGCCGGGTTCGAAGATCCTCATCGACGGCGGTGGTGAAGCCGAGATGCTCGCGCGTCACGATGCGCTGTTCGAGCTGGCCTTCGCTGAAGAAGTGCTGCCGTTGCTCGATCGCGTCGGGCACATGCCGTTGCCTCCTTATATAGACCGCCCGGATGAAGGCTCGGATCGCGAGCGTTATCAGACCGTGTACGCCCAGCGCCTGGGTGCGGTAGCGGCGCCGACGGCGGGGCTGCATTTCGATCAGCCGCTGATGGAGGCGATTGCCGCCAAGGGCGTCGAGACCGCGTTCGTCACGCTGCACGTCGGTGCGGGGACGTTCCAGCCGGTGCGCGTCGACAAGATCGAAGATCACCACATGCACAGCGAGTGGCTGGAAGTCGGCCAGGATGTGGTCGACGCCGTTGCCGCGTGCCGCGCGCGTGGTGGACGGGTGATTGCCGTGGGCACCACCAGTGTGCGTTCGCTGGAAAGTGCCGCGCGCGATGGCGTGCTCAAGCCGTTCAGTGGCGACACCGACATCTTTATCTACCCGGGCCGGCCGTTCCATGTGGTCGACGCCCTGGTCACCAACTTCCACTTGCCGGAATCCACGCTGTTGATGCTGGTTTCGGCGTTCGCCGGTTATCCCGAAACCATGGCCGCTTATAAAGCCGCCGTCGACAACGGCTACCGCTTTTTCAGCTACGGTGATGCGATGTTCATCACCCGTAATCCCGCCCCGACTGCCCCTGAACACACAGGCCCAGAGGAAACAGAATGAGTCGCGAATGTCGCATGTCCTTTGAACTGCTTGCCACCGATGGCAAGGCTCGTCGTGGTCGGCTGACCTTCCCGCGTGGCACCGTCGAGACCCCGGCGTTCATGCCGGTGGGCACCTATGGCACGGTCAAGGGCATGTTGCCGCGTGACATCGTCGCCACTGGCGCGGAAATCATTCTGGGCAACACCTTCCACCTGTGGCTGCGTCCGGGCACCGAGGTGATCAAGGAGCACGGCGACCTGCACGACTTCATGCAGTGGAAAGGCCCGATCCTCACCGACTCCGGTGGCTTCCAGGTGTTCAGCCTGGGCGCGATGCGCAAGATCAAGGAGGAGGGCGTGACCTTCGCCTCCCCGGTCGACGGCTCGAAAGTGTTCATGGGCCCGGAAGAATCGATGCAGGTGCAGCGCGATCTCGGTTCCGACATCGTGATGATCTTCGACGAGTGCACGCCGTACCCGGCTGACGAAGATGTCGCTCGTGTATCGATGGAGCTGTCGCTGCGTTGGGCCCAGCGCTCGAAAAACGCGCATGGCGACAACACCGCGGCGCTGTTCGGTATCGTTCAGGGCGGCATGCACCAGGATCTACGCATGCGCTCGCTGGAAGGCCTCGACAAGATCGGCTTTGATGGCCTGGCCATTGGCGGTCTGTCGGTGGGCGAGCCGAAGCACGAGATGATCAAGGTGCTGGATTATCTGCCGGGCATGATGCCGGCTGACAAACCTCGTTACCTTATGGGCGTTGGCAAACCGGAAGATCTGGTTGAGGGTGTGCGCCGCGGTGTGGACATGTTCGATTGCGTGATGCCAACCCGTAATGCCCGCAATGGGCATCTGTTCATTGATACAGGCGTGCTGAAGATTCGTAACGCGTTCCATCGCCATGATGATTCGCCGCTGGATCCGACCTGCGATTGCTATACCTGCCAGAACTTCTCCCGCGCTTATCTGCATCACCTGGACAAGTGCGGCGAAATGCTCGGCAGCATGCTCAATACCATCCATAACTTGCGCCATTATCAGGTGCTGATGGCTGGTTTGCGCGAGGCTATTCAACAGGGTACATTGGCCGCCTTTGTCGATGCCTTCTACGCCAAACGCGGGCTCCCCGTTCCGCCTTTGGACTGAGTTTTCTGACCCCAAGATTCAACATTTGCAACTGGAGTGCTAAATGAGCTTTTTTATCTCTAACGCCATGGCTGACGCAGCTGCACCGGCTGCTGCAGGCCCAATGGGCGGCGGCTTCGAGTGGATTTTCCTGGTCGGCTTCCTGGTCATCTTCTACCTGATGATCTGGCGTCCACAGGCCAAGCGCGCCAAAGAGCAGAAGAACCTGCTGAGCAGCCTTGCGAAGGGTGACGAAGTGGTCACCACCGGCGGCATCGCCGGCAAGATCACCAAAGTGGCCGACGACTTCGTGGTTCTGGAAGTTTCCGACACCGTGGAAATGAAGTTCCAGAAGGGCGCCATCGCCGCCACGCTGCCAAAAGGCACGCTGAAAGCGATCTAAGGTTCCAACTTCTACTCAATCGACGGGGCGCGCAAGGCGCCCCGCGTTCATAACGGGCGGCGTGATGCTGAACAAATATCCTCTGTGGAAATACATTCTGATCCTGGCGGTGCTGGCGGTCGGTCTGATTTATTCCGCTCCCAATCTATACCCTGATGACCCGGCCATTCAGATCAGCGGCGCCAGCACGGCACTGCAGGTCAATCAAGCCGATCTGGATCGCGTCAGCACCGCGCTGCGTGAGTCCGGGATCAACGTCAAGGCAGCTTCGCTGGCCGCCAACGGCAAGGGCGGTCTGATCCGTCTGACCAAGGCTGAAGACCAGCTGCCGGCCAAGGACGTTGTGCGCAAGGCATTGGGTGATGACTACGTCGTCGCACTGAACCTGGCACAGACCACCCCGCAATGGCTGCGCAACCTCGGCGCGCACCCGATGAAGCTGGGTCTGGACTTGTCCGGTGGTGTGCACTTCCTGCTGGAAGTGGACATGGACAAAGCCCTCGACGCCCGCCTGAAAGTCTACGAAGGCGACGTCAAGAGTCTGCTGCGTAAAGAGAAGCTGCGCTATCGCAGTCTGCCGCAACTGGGCGGCGCCATTCAGTTGGGCTTCAGCGATGCTGACTCCCGCGAACAGGCCCGTGCGCTGATCCGCAAGAACTTCAACGATTTCGACATTGTTCCGGCCGACCTCAACGGTCAACCGGTGCTGCGTCTGGCGATGACCCCGGCCAAGCTGGCGGAAATCCGTGAATACTCCATCAAGCAGAACTTGACCACGGTACGTAACCGCGTCAACGAGCTGGGTGTTGCCGAACCGATCGTCCAGCGTCAGGGCGCCAACCGCATCGTGGTTGAGCTGCCGGGCGTGCAGGACACTGCCGAAGCCAAGCGTATTCTCGGCAAGACGGCCAACCTTGAGTTCCGTCTGGCTGCAGAGCCGGGGGCTTCGAAAGCCACTTCCGAAACCTTCGAGTTCCGTGAAGGCAAGCGTCCTCCTGCGCAGATCGAGCGTGGCCTGATCATCACCGGTGACCAGGTAACTGACGCCAAGGCTGGTTTCGGCGAGCACGGCACACCTGAAGTGAACATCCGTCTGGATGGCCACGGTGGCGAGCTGATGAGCCGCGCGACCCGTTCGAACGTCGGCCGCAGCATGGCGGTGATCTTCATCGAACAACGTCCGGTGACCACTTACACCAAGCAGGTTGTCGACGGCGTCGAGAAAGACGTGCCAGTTCAGACCTTCAAGGAAGAGAAGAAGATCATCAGCCTGGCGACCATTCAGTCGCCGCTGGGTGCGCAGTTCCGCATCACCGGCCTGAACGGCCAGGGTGAATCGTCCGAGCTGGCGCTGCTGCTGCGTGCCGGTGGTCTGGCCGCGCCGATGTACTTCGCGGAAGAGCGCACAATCGGTCCGAGCCTGGGTGCTGACAACATCACCAAAGGTATCGATGCATCGCTGTGGGGCATGCTGTTCGTCTCGCTGTTCATCATCGCCATCTACCGCTTCTTCGGTTTGATCGCCACGGTCGCGCTGGCGGTGAACATGGTGCTGCTGCTGGCGCTGATGTCGCTGCTGGGTGCAACGCTGACCCTGCCGGGTATCGCCGGTATCGTCTTGACCATGGGTATGGCGGTCGACGCCAACGTGCTGATCTTCTCGCGGATCCGTGAAGAGATCGCAGCCGGCATGACCGTGCAGCGTGCAATCAACGAAGGCTTCGGCCGGGCATTCACCGCGATTCTCGACGCCAACCTGACCACTCTGCTGGTCGGCGGCATCCTCTTCGCCATGGGCACCGGCCCGGTGAAGGGCTTCGCAGTGACCATGTCCCTCGGGATCTTTACCTCGATGTTCACGGCCATCATGGTGACCCGCGCAATGGTCAACCTGATCTTCGGCGGACGTGACTTCAAGAAGTTGTGGATTTAAGGGGCTGCCATGTTACGTACAATCAACTTCATGGGCGTTCGCAACTTCGCGTTCGGCGTCACAGTGTTTCTCACGTTGCTGGCTATTTTCAGCGTCGTCCACAAGGGCATGAACTGGGGCCTGGACTTCACCGGCGGTACGCTCATCGAGCTGACCTACGAGCGTCCGGCCGACGTCACCAAAGTGCGTGAAGAGCTGGTGACTTCCGGTTATCACGAAGCCATCGTGCAGAGCTTTGGTGCAACCACCGACTTGCTCGTACGTATGCCAGGCGAAGACCCGCAGTTGGGTCATCAGGTAGCCGAGGCTTTGCAGAAAGTCGGCGGCGACAACCCGGCGACGGTCAAGCGTGTCGAGTTCGTCGGCCCGCAGGTCGGTGAAGAACTGCGCGACCAGGGCGGCCTCGGCATGCTGCTGGCGCTCGGCGGCATCCTGATCTACCTGGCTTTCCGCTTTCAGTGGAAATTCGCGGTCGGCGCGATCGTTTCGCTGATTCACGACGTGATCGTGACTGTCGGTATCCTGTCGTTCTTCCAGATCACCTTCGACCTGACGGTGCTGGCGGCGGTACTGGCGATCATCGGTTACTCGCTGAACGACACCATCGTCGTGTTCGACCGGGTTCGTGAGAACTTCCGTGTGCTGCGCAAGGCTTCGCTGATCGAGAACATCAACATCTCGACCACTCAGACCCTGCTGCGGACTATGGCAACGTCGATCTCCACCTTGCTGGCGATCGCTGCGCTGCTGTTCTTCGGTGGCGACAACCTGTTCGGCTTCTCCATTGCCCTGTTCATCGGTGTTCTGGCGGGTACCTACTCGTCGATCTACATCGCGAACGTGGTACTGATCTGGCTGAACCTGAGCACTGAGGATCTGATTCCTCCGGCCAACACCGAGAAGGAAGTCGACGAACGTCCATAACGGCCATCGCTTCTCCGGCTGTCAGCCCAGAAAAGGCGCGAGTTGAACTCGCGCCTTTTTTTATGCTCCAAGGCTGGGAGAAGCGCGGGCGCGTCCCGCATGTGATGGTCAGGAGGTTCATGTGAACAAGTCGTTGCTGGTTGGTGCGGTATTGGGTGCTGTCGGTGTGACTGCCGGGGGTGCTGTTGCCACCTACAGCCTGGTTAAAAGCGGCCCTGAATATGCGCAAGTGCTGGCCGTAGAACCGGTCAAGACACAGATCAAGACTCCACGTGAAGTGTGCAAGGATGTTGCTGTAACCCGCCAGGCGCCGGTCAAGGATCAACACCAGATCCTCGGTACCGCGATTGGTGCGGTAGCGGGTGGTTTGCTGGGTAACCAGATCGGCGGCGGTACCGGCAAGAAGATTGCCACGGTCGCTGGCGCGGTCGGTGGCGGTTATGCCGGTAACAAGGTGCAGGAAGGCATGCAGAACCGCGATACCTACACCACCACCCAGACTCGCTGTAACACCGTGAATGACATCAGCGACAAGGTTGTCGGTTACGACGTGCGTTATTCGCTCGATGGCAAGGAAGGCAAAGTGCGGATGGATCGCGATCCGGGCAACCAGATTCCGGTCGACAAGGAAGGCAAGCTGATTCTGTCGCAGAATCAGCCGGCTCAGTAAGGACCGACTGTTTAACAAGAAGCGCCCTGCGGGGTGCTTTTTTGTGCCTGCCATTCAAGCCTCACCACAAAGACCCTGTGGGAGCGGGCTTGCTCGCGAATGCGGTCTACCATCCAGAATTAATGTTGGCTGACGCGCCGCCTTCGCGAGCAAGCCCGCTCCCACAGTGGATTCGAGTGGAGGCTGAAATCGCAGGCATAAAAAAAGCACCCCGAAGGGTGCTTTTTGCTTTTCGCGGGAAGCTTAGCGCTTCAGCGAAGCCGGCAGGTGCGGCTGGATCGCCGTCAGTACTGCCTTGAAGCATTTGGTGTTGCCGGCAACGATGTGGCCTTTTTCAAGGAAATCGTGACCGCCGGTGAAGTCGCTCACCAGGCCGCCAGCTTCTTGAATCAGCAGGGCGCCTGCAGCCATGTCCCACTCGGACAGGCCCGACTCCCAGAACGCGTCGAAACGACCGGCAGCCACGTAGGCCAGGTCCAGGCTGGCGGAGCCGGCGCGGCGGATGCCGGCAGTCTGGCCAACCAGGGCGCGGAACATGCCCAGGTAGTTGTCGAGGTTGTCCATCTGGTCGTCACGGAACGGGAAGCCAGTACCCAGCAGAGCGCCGTCGAGGCTGGTGCGACCGCTGACGCGCAGACGACGGCCGTTCAGTTGAGCGCCGCGACCACGGCTGGCGGTGAATTCTTCCTGGCGAACCGGGTCCAGAACCACTGCGTGTTCCAGCCGACCACGGTATTTGCAGGCAATGCTGACAGCAAAGTGAGGAATGCCACGCAGGAAGTTGGTGGTGCCGTCCAGTGGATCGATGATCCACAGGTACTCTTCGCCTTCGATGCCGTTACCGACGTGCATGCCGGTCTCTTCACCCTGGATCGAGTGATTCGGGTAAGCCTTGCGCAGAGCATCGATGATTTTCTGTTCGGCGGCGCGATCGACCTCGGATACATAATCCTTGGCGTCTTTTTCGTCGACCTTGATGGTATCCAGGCGCTCGATGGAGCGGAAGATCAGTTCACTGGCGCTGCGGGCGGCGCGCAGCGCGATATTCAGCATGGGCTGCATGGATGTGTCACCTAAGGTTGTTAAAGAAAGCCGCGCATTCTATCAGAACTTTTCTTCAGGTGAAGGTCGCTGTTCGCTTTCATAGCTTAACGGTAGGCTGTTCTGTAAGATTTGCACCCCTTTCCTGTGTCCGAGAGCGCCTCCCTTGCTGCAGAACATTCGTGTCGTCCTGGTCAATACCAGCCACCCCGGCAACATCGGCGGGGCCGCGCGCGCCATGAAAAACATGGGTCTGTCGCGGCTGGTGCTGGTCGAGCCGCGGTTGTTTCCGCACCACGAAGCCGATGCTCGAGCTTCCGGTGCCGGGGATATCCTTGAAAATGCTCAAGTCGTCGCCACTCTGGAAGACGCTTTGGTCGGCTGCAATCTGGTGCTCGGCACCAGTGCCCGTGACCGCCGCATTCCCTGGCCGCTGCTCGATCCCCGCGAATGCGGGAGCAAAGTGGTCGAAGAAGCGGGGCAGGGCGCACAAATCGCGTTGGTGTTCGGTCGTGAAGACTCCGGCCTGACCAACGAGGAGCTGCAGCGATGTCACTTTCACGTGCACATCCCCTCCGATCCTGAGTTCAGCTCGTTGAACCTCGGGGCGGCGGTGCAGGTGTTGAGCTACGAAGTGCGCATGGCCTGGCTGGCCGCTCAAGGGCAGCCGACCAAGATCGAGAAAGAAGAAGTGGCTTCGGTGAAAAGCGCCGAGCTCGCGACCATGGATGAGCTGGAGCGCTTTTACGAGCATCTGGAGCAGACGCTGGTCGCCATCGAATTCCTCGATCCGGAAAAGCCAAGACACTTGATGGCGCGCCTGCGCCGATTGTACGGACGCAGCTCGGTCAGCCGGGCGGAAATGAATATTTTGCGTGGCATCCTCACGGAAACCCAGAAAGCGGCCCGTGGTGAGCTTCTTAAGCGGAAGGACTGAATGATGTTTGAGCGTTTGCGTGAAGATATCCAGAGCGTATTCCATCGGGACCCGGCGGCGCGTAACGCTTTTGAAGTCCTGACCTGCTACCCCGGCATGCATGCAATCTGGATTCATCGCCTGGCCGGGATGCTGTGGCGCAATGAGCTGAAGTGGCTGGCGCGGCTGGTGTCGAACTTCGGTCGTTGGTTGACCGGGATCGAGATTCATCCGGGTGCCAAAGTTGGTCGGCGCTTTTTCATTGACCACGGCATGGGCATCGTCATTGGTGAAACCGCCGAGATCGGCGATGACGTGACCATTTATCAGGGCGTGACCCTCGGCGGCACCAGTTGGAACAAGGGTAAGCGCCACCCGACGCTGGGTGATGGGGTTGTCGTGGGTGCTGGTGCCAAAGTGCTCGGTCCATTCACGGTGGGGGCTGGCGCGAAAGTCGGCTCCAACGCCGTAGTGACCAAGGAAGTGCCGCCGGGCGCTACAGTAGTGGGGATTCCGGGGCGGATCATCGTCAAGACCGATGAAGAGCAGGACGCCAAGCGCAAAGCCATGGCCGAGAAGATCGGTTTCGATGCCTATGGCGTCAGCGAAGACATGCCAGACCCGGTGGCTCGCGCCATCGGTCAGTTGCTCGATCACCTGCAAGCGGTGGACGGACGACTGGAGGGGATGTGCGGCGCGCTGAAGGATCTGGGCAGTAATTACTGTGCGAAAGATCTGCCTGAGCTGCGCGAAGAAGACTTTGCCTGTGTGAAGGGCAAGGATCAGAGCCAGGCCAGCTAAACCGGGGCGCCGCATTTCGCGAGCAGGCTCGCTCCCACATTGGAGTGCATCCCCCCTGTGGGAGCGGGCTTGCTCGCGAAGAACGATAACGCGGTACCGCTGGCTGTACGCCGCCAGCCTTTGCTATGATGCGCGCGCTCTTTTGCGGGTAAACCCGACTAAAGCACTAGGTCTTATAGTTGACTTAAATGCTCGGGAATTGCATACTCCCGCCCATTCCGAACTCCGTGGTAATTGTCCATGCGACTGACTACAAAAGGCCGATACGCCGTGACCGCCATGCTTGACCTGGCGTTGCACGCGCAGCACGGGCCGGTGTCCCTGGCCGATATCTCCGAGCGCCAAGGCATCTCCCTGTCCTATCTCGAACAGCTTTTCGCCAAGCTGCGCCGCAGTAACCTGGTTTCCAGTGTTCGCGGTCCAGGCGGTGGTTACCAGCTGTCGCGCGACATGCAGGGCATCCAGGTGGCTCAGGTGATCGATGCGGTCAACGAATCGGTCGATGCTACAAAGTGCCAGGGCCAGGGCGATTGCCATTCCGGCGACACCTGCCTGACTCATCACCTGTGGTGCGACCTGAGCCTGCAGATTCACGAATTTCTCAGCGGTATCAGCTTGGCCGACCTCGTAACTCGCCGTGAGGTGCAGGAAGTGGCCCAGCGTCAGGATCAGCGTCGTTGCAATGGCAAGGCGCCGCGCCTGGACAAGATTGAAGCGTCCGCCGTCGAATGACAGCCAAAGAGCTAGCGGCACGCCAGCCAGCCTGATTTAGGAGATAGTCCATGAAATTGCCGATTTACCTTGATTACTCTGCGACCACCCCGGTCGATCCGCGCGTTGCGCAAAAGATGAGTGAATGCCTGCTGGTCGACGGAAACTTCGGTAACCCGGCGTCCCGTTCCCACGTGTTCGGCTGGAAAGCTGAAGAGTCCGTCGAAAGCGCCCGTCGTCAGGTGGCCGATCTGGTCAACGCTGACCCGCGTGAAATCGTCTGGACATCCGGTGCCACCGAATCCGACAACCTGGCGATCAAGGGTGCGGCGCATTTCTATGGCTCCAAAGGCAAGCACCTGATCACCAGCAAGATCGAACACAAGGCCGTCCTCGACACCATGCGCCAACTGGAGCGTGAAGGTTTCGAAGTGACCTACCTCGAGCCGACTGAAGACGGTCTGATCACCCCGGCGATGATCGAAGCGGCACTGCGCGAAGACACCATTCTGGTGTCGGTGATGCACGTGAACAACGAAATCGGCACCATCAACGACATCGCTGCCATCGGCGAACTGACCCGCTCCAAGGGCGTTCTGCTGCATGTTGACGCGGCTCAGTCCACCGGCAAGGTCGACATCGACCTGCAGAAGCTGAAAGTCGACATGATGTCGTTCTCCGCCCACAAAACCTACGGCCCTAAAGGCATCGGCGCGCTGTACGTCAGCCGCAAGCCGCGTGTGCGCATCGAAGCTACCATGCACGGTGGCGGTCACGAACGTGGCATGCGTTCCGGCACGCTGGCGACCCACCAGATCGTCGGCATGGGCGAAGCGTTCCGTGTAGCCAAGGAAGACATGGCTGCCGAAAACGTGCGCATCAAAGCCCTGAGCGACCGCTTCTACAAGCAGGTCGAGCATCTGGAAGAGCTGTACGTCAACGGCAGCCTGACCGCCCGCGTTCCGCACAACCTGAACCTGAGCTTCAACTACGTTGAAGGCGAGTCGCTGATCATGGCGCTCAAGGATCTGGCGGTATCGTCCGGTTCGGCCTGCACCTCGGCGTCCCTGGAGCCTTCGTACGTTCTGCGCGCCCTCGGCCGCAACGACGAACTGGCACACAGCTCGATCCGTTTCACCTTCGGCCGTTTCACCACCGAAGAAGAAATCGACTACGCCGCGCAGAAAGTCTGCGAGGCCGTTACCAAGCTGCGCGCTCTGTCGCCGCTGTGGGACATGTACAAAGACGGTGTCGACATTTCGAAAATCGAGTGGGCGGCACACTGATTTCAAGTCGCCGCGAACCGGCCCTGCGACCCCAGGTTGCAGGGCTTAAAGAGCGACTCTCTGATGAGTGAGGATTAAGCATCATGGCTTACAGCGAAAAGGTCATCGACCACTACGAAAACCCGCGCAACGTCGGCAAGATGAACGCGGAAGACCCGGATGTCGGCACCGGTATGGTCGGCGCTCCGGCGTGCGGCGACGTGATGCGTCTGCAGATCAAGGTCAACGATCAGGGCGTTATCGAAGACGCCAAGTTCAAGACCTATGGCTGCGGTTCGGCAATCGCTTCCAGCTCCCTGGCCACCGAGTGGATGAAGGGCAAGACGCTGGACGAAGCCGAGACCATCAAGAACACTCAGCTGGCCGAAGAACTGGCTCTGCCGCCAGTGAAAATCCACTGCTCGGTACTCGCTGAAGACGCTATCAAAGCGGCTGTTCGCGACTACAAGCAGAAGAAAGGCTTGATCTAAGCATTGCGCGACGAGTAAGGAGTCAACGATGGCTATCAGCATGACAGAAGCGGCTGCTCGACACGTGCGACGCTCCCTCGACGGGCGCGGCAAAGGTGAAGGGATTCGTCTGGGTGTTCGCACCACGGGCTGTTCCGGCCTTGCCTACGTGCTGGAGTTTGTCGACGAGGTGGTTGCCGAGGATCAGGTGTTCGAAAGTCACGGCGAGAAAGTGATCATCGACCCGAAAAGCCTGGCTTACCTGGACGGCACCGAGCTCGATTTCGTCAAGGAAGGGTTGAACGAAGGCTTCAAGTTCAACAACCCCAACGTACGCGGTGAGTGTGGCTGCGGCGAAAGCTTCAACATCTGAGGCTTGTCGTGGGTATTCCTTGTCATTTCGCTTTGTTCGAGCTGCAACCGAGCTTTCGTCTGGATCTCGAGCAGTTGGCCACGCGCTACCGTGAGTTGGCGCGCGGTGTTCATCCTGACCGCTTTGCCGACGCTTCCGAGCGCGAGCAGCGCTCAGCGCTCGAGCAGTCTGCGCGGCTTAACGACGCGTATCAGACGCTCAAGAGTCCTGCCCAGCGTGCACGCTACCTGCTGACCATCAGCGGGCATGAAGTGCCGATGGAAGTCACGGTCCATGATCCCGAGTTTCTTTTGCAGCAGATGCAGTGGCGCGAAGAGCTCGAAGACCTCCAGGACAGCGCCGATCTCGACGGTGTCGCGGTATTCAAGCGGCGCCTGAAAGTGGCTCAGGAACAGTTGAACGAAAGCTTCGCAGCCTGTTGGGATGATGCGGCGCAACGCGAACAGGCCGAACGCCTGATGCGGCGCATGCAGTTCCTCGACAAGCTCACCTACGAAGTGCGCCAGTTAGAAGAGCGCCTCGACGATTAACCCAGTGCCGCTCCGGTCGCACGCCTGATATACAGATAAGTCCTGATCACGATGGCCCTACTGCAGATCGCCGAACCCGGCCAAAGTCCTCAACCGCACCAGCGTCGTCTGGCTGTGGGGATCGACTTGGGCACTACCAATTCGCTGGTCGCTGCGTTGCGCAGTGGTCTTTCCGAACCACTGGCCGACGCTGACGGGCAGGTCATCCTGCCGTCCGCCGTGCGTTATCACGCCGACCGCGTCGAGGTTGGCGAGTCGGCCAAGCTGGCCGCATCTTCCGATCCCTTGAACACTGTGCTGTCGGTCAAGCGCCTGATGGGGCGTGGTCTGTCCGACGTCAAGCAATTGGGCGAGCAGCTGCCATACCGCTTTGTCGGCGGCGAATCGCACATGCCGTTCATCGACACCGTACAAGGCCCGAAAAGCCCGGTCGAAGTCTCCGCCGATATCCTCAAGGTGCTGCGTCAGCGTGCTGAAGCGACCCTGGGTGGCGAACTGGTCGGTGCGGTGATCACCGTTCCGGCGTATTTCGATGATGCTCAGCGCCAGGCCACCAAGGATGCGGCGAAACTCGCCGGTCTGAATGTGCTGCGTCTGCTCAACGAGCCGACCGCTGCCGCCGTGGCGTATGGTCTGGATCAACACGCCGAAGGTCTGGTCGCAATCTATGACCTGGGCGGCGGAACCTTCGATATTTCGATTCTGCGTCTGACTGGCGGTGTTTTCGAAGTGCTGGCCACTGGCGGCGACAGCGCGCTGGGCGGCGATGACTTCGATCACGCGATTGCCGGCTGGATCATCGAGAGCGCGGGTTTGTCCGCCGACCTCGACCCGGGCGCACAACGCAATCTGCTGCAAACCGCCTGCGCGGCCAAAGAAGCCCTGACCGACTCGGCCAGCGTCGAAGTCGCCTACGGTGACTGGAAAGCGCAGCTGACCCGCGAAGCCTTCGATGCGCTGATCGAGCCGATGGTTGCGCGCAGCCTGAAAGCCTGCCGCCGCGCCGTGCGTGATTCCGGTATCGAGCTGGAAGACGTGCATGCCGTGGTCATGGTTGGTGGTTCGACTCGTGTGCCGCGCGTTCGTGAAGCCGTCGCCGAAGCCTTCGGTCGTCAGCCACTGACCGAAATCGACCCGGATCAAGTGGTGGCCATCGGGGCCGCGATCCAGGCGGATACGCTGGCTGGCAACAAGCGCGATGGCGGCGAACTGCTGCTGCTCGACGTGATTCCACTGTCCCTTGGGCTGGAAACCATGGGCGGGCTGATGGAGAAGGTGATTCCGCGCAACACCACCATCCCGGTCGCCCGTGCGCAGGACTTCACTACTTATAAAGACGGCCAGTCGGCCATGGCGATCCATGTGCTGCAGGGTGAGCGCGAGCTGATCAGCGATTGCCGCTCCCTGGCGCGCTTCGAACTGCGCGGCATTCCAGCGATGGTGGCCGGTGCGGCGAAGATTCGCGTGACCTTCCAGGTCGATGCCGACGGCCTGCTCAGCGTGTCTGCCCGCGAACTGGGTTCGGGCGTCGAGGCGAGCATTCAGGTCAAACCGTCCTACGGTCTGACCGACGGTGAAATCGCCAAGATGCTCAAGGACTCGTTCCAGCACGCCAATGACGACAAGGTCGCCCGCGTCCTGCGCGAGCAGCAAGTCGATGCCCAACGCCTGATCGAAGCGGTGCAGGGTGCTCTGGAAGCCGATGGCGAGCGTTTGCTCGACTCCGAGGAGCGCATGGTCATCGAGCTGCAGATGCAAGAACTGGCCGAACTGATGAAAGGCACCGATGGTTACGCCATCGAGCAGCAGACCAAGCGTCTGTCGCAAGTGACCGATGCTTTTGCTGCCCGCCGCATGGATCTGACGGTGAAAGCCGCTCTGTCGGGGCGCAATCTGAATGAAATCGAGGATATCTGATGCCGCAGGTCATTTTTCTGCCCCACGAGAAGTTCTGCCCTGAAGGCATGGTCGTCGAGGCCGAGCCCGGCACTTCGATTCTCGAGCTGGCTCACGAGCACCACATCGAGATGGAAAGCGCCTGCGGCGGCGTCTGCGCCTGCACCACTTGCCACTGCATCATCCGCGAGGGTTTCGACTCGCTGGAAGAGGCGGACGAGCTGGAAGAAGACTTCCTCGATCGCGCCTGGGGTCTGGAAGCGCAATCGCGCCT
Organism: Pseudomonas sp. MWU12-3103b; assembly: GCF_023100615.1. NCBI lineage: Bacteria > Pseudomonadati > Pseudomonadota > Gammaproteobacteria > Pseudomonadales > Pseudomonadaceae > Pseudomonas > Pseudomonas sp. MWU12-3103b. The sequence continues at coordinate 27,532 of NZ_JALMEY010000012.1, read as the reverse complement.
GGCCTGTCAGGCTATCGTCGGCGAAGAAGACATCACCGTCGAGATTCCGAAATATTCGCTTAACCATGCGGCCGAAGCGCCGCACTGACTGGTAAGACTGTCATGAGCTACGGTTGGAATGATGTTCAACGCATTGCAGAAGAATTGGCCGAAGCCAAGCCGGATGTAGATCCGCTTTCTGTCAATTTCGTCGACCTGCAGCGATGGATCATGGAATTGCCTGACTTCGACAACACCTCTGGCCGTGTCGGCGAGAAGGTGTTGGAAGCGGTTCAGGCACTCTGGATCGAAGAAGTCGACTGATCGTCCTCGCAGGTTAGGCAATACCCAAGAACCCGCGTATAATTCGCGGGTTTAATTTTTCGCAAATTACCGTTTCTGGAGTTACACCATGGCTGTTCAACGTACTTTCTCCATCATCAAGCCTGACGCTGTTGCAAAAAACGTCATCGGCGAGATCACCACTCGTTTCGAAAAAGCAGGCCTGCGCGTTGTAGCTTCGAAACTGAAGCAGCTGTCCAAAGCCGAAGCTGAAGGCTTCTACGCTGAGCACAAAGAGCGCGGTTTCTTCGGCGACCTGGTTGCTTTCATGATCTCCGGTCCTGTTGTTGTTCAGGTTCTGGAAGGCGAAAACGCTATCGCTCTGAACCGTGAGCTGATGGGCGCTACCAACCCTAAAGAAGCTGCTGCCGGCACCATCCGTGCTGACTTCGCTGAGTCGATCGACGCCAACGCCGTTCACGGTTCGGACTCCGAAGCCGCTGCTGCTCGCGAAATCTCGTACTTCTTCGCAGCTACTGAAGTAACCACTCGCTAAGCATTGCTTTAAGAGTGAAGGTGAATCCATGACTACATCGACTGTTAAAACAAACCTGCTGGGTCTGACCCAGCCGGAAATGGAAAAATTCTTCGACTCAATCGGGGAGAAGCGTTTCCGTGCCGGTCAGGTAATGAAATGGATTCACCACTTTGGCGTCGATGATTTCGACGCCATGACGAACGTCAGCAAGGCCTTGCGCGACAAGCTCAAGGCTATTGCTGAGGTCCGTGGTCCCGAAGTGGTCAGCGAGGACATTTCCAGCGACGGCACCCGTAAGTGGGTGGTGCGCGTGGCGTCCGGCAGTTGTGTCGAGACCGTGTACATTCCCCAGGGCAAACGCGGCACTCTGTGCGTTTCGTCCCAGGCAGGCTGTGCCCTGGACTGCAGTTTCTGCTCCACCGGCAAGCAAGGCTTCAACAGCAACCTCACCGCCGCCGAAGTCATCGGTCAGGTGTGGATTGCCAACAAATCCTTCGGCAGTGTTCCCGCCACCATCGACCGCGCCATCACCAACGTGGTGATGATGGGCATGGGCGAACCGCTGCTGAACTTCGACAACGTCGTGGCCGCCATGCATCTGATGATGGATGACCTCGGTTACGGGATCTCCAAGCGCCGCGTGACCCTGTCCACTTCGGGCGTGGTGCCGATGATCGATGAGCTGGCCAAGCACATCGACGTCTCCCTGGCGTTGTCCCTGCACGCACCGAATGACGCATTGCGTAACCAATTGGTGCCGATCAACAAGAAATATCCGCTTAAGATGCTGCTCGAATCGTGCCAGCGCTACATGTCCGCCCTGGGCGAGAAACGTGTGCTGACCATCGAGTACACCTTGCTCAAGGATGTCAACGACAAGCTTGAGCACGCCGTGGAAATGATCGAGCTGCTCAAAGACATTCCGTGCAAGATCAACCTGATTCCGTTCAACCCGTTCCCGCATTCCGGTTACGAGCGGCCGAGCAACAACGCCATTCGTCGGTTCCAGGATCAGTTGCATCAGGCCGGCTTTAACGTCACTGTCCGCACCACCCGTGGTGAAGACATCGACGCCGCATGTGGTCAATTGGTAGGGCAGGTGCTGGATCGCACCCGTCGCAGTGAACGTTACATCGCCGTGCGCGAGTTGAGCGCCGACAGCGATCTGGCACAGAACACCGCGAACACTAACTAAGAGAGGATCTCTATGTCCCTGCGCTTTGCGCTGCTGTTGCTGATGGCCAGCCTGTGTGCTGGTTGTGTCCTGTCGGGTGACTACAACCCGATGAAGACCAGCAAGGGCCGCGACGAAGCGCGTGCCGCCTACGTGCAGCTGGGACTGGGATACTTGCAGCAAGGGATGACCGAGCGCGCCAAGGTGCCGCTGAAGAAGGCGCTGGAGCTGGACGGCTCCGATCCTGATGCCAACGCTGCCCTCGGCCTGGTGTTCCAGGCCGAAATGGAGCCGAAGCTGGCCGACGAACATTTCCGCAAAGCCCTGTCCTCGCGTCCCACCGATGCACGAATCCTCAATAACTACGGCAGTTTTCTCTACGAAGAACAGCGTTACAAGGAAGCCTACGAGCGTTTTGAGCAAGCAGCCGCCGATACCCTGTATCCTGAGCGTTCGCGAGTCTTCGAGAATCTCGGCATGACCGCCTCGAAACTCGGTCAGCGGGATCTGGCACAGCAGCAACTGGAAAAAGCCCTGCGGCTGAACCGTCAACAACCGCGCGCTTTGCTGGAAATGGCTGAGTTGTCCTTTGAAGACAGGCATTATGTGCCCGCGCGTGACTATTACGACCGTTTCAGCCTGCTAACCGAGCAAAATGCACGTAGTCTATTGCTCGGCGTTCGGCTGGCAAAAGTGTTTGAAGATCGCGACAAGGCCGCCAGTTATGGCCTGCAATTAAAACGACTCTATCCCGGTACGCCGGAATATCAGCAATACCTGTCGGAGCAATGATGAAAGCGGCGCATCCCGAAGTTGTAGCAGCGACTCGCGTTAATCCCGGTGAGACTTTGCGCCAGGCCCGCGAAAGCAATGGCTGGTCGCTGGCCGAAGTGGCCCTCAAGCTCAACCTCACCGTGACTTCCCTGAGCAATCTTGAAGCTGGCGCTTTCGACAAGCTGCCGGGGCATACCTTCGCTCGCGGTTACATTCGCGCTTATGCCAAATTGCTCGGGATGGATCAGACTGTTCTGGTTCAGCAATTCGACCAGTCCACCGGCACCGACTCACAGGGCAGCAACGTGCATGCGCTGGGTCGTATCGAAGAGCCGGTGCGGGTTTCACACACTATTTTGCGTATTGTCAGCCTGCTGTTGCTGGTCGCGGTCATCGGCGGCGGTTTCGTCTGGTGGCAGGATCAGACCTCGCAGCGCAGCAAGGACGTGACCAGCCTGGCCCCGGAGCACGTTGAAGTCGAAGGCGCCGACGGCACCACACAGATTCACCCGATCGACGAGCCGGAAGACCAGGCCGTTGCCGAAGGTCAGGCCGAAGGCGCAACCGCGCTGGTCCTGCCGCAATCGGAAACCACCGCTGAATCGACCGGTGCCGAGCCGGTTGCTCCGGCAACCGCACCAGCCGCCCCGGCTGCAACCACGCCAGCCGCACCGGTTCATACACCGGCTCCGGTTGTGACTGCTCCGGCGACTTCAGCACCGAATGCCCCGGCCACACCAGCGCCGACGGTCACCGCACCAGTGGTAGCGGCTACCTCTGCGCCGACCGCAGAAGCAGCTGTCCCAGCGGCTGGCGACGGCCAGGTGCAACTGCAGTTCACCGCCGATTGCTGGGCACAGGTCACCGATGGTCGCGGCAAAGTGCTGTTCAGCGGTCTGAAACATAAAGGCGACAGCGTTTCGGTTTCCGGCAAGCCGCCACTGGCGGTGCGTCTGGGTGTGGCTCGCGCCGCACAGGTCAGCTACAACGGCCAACCGGTCGATATCGCTCCGTTCACCAGTGGCGAGACTGCTCGCCTGAAGTTGGGTCAATAAGTCATGCACGGCGAATCTCCAATCAAACGTCGCGTTTCGCGCAAGATCTGGGTCGGTAACGTACCTGTTGGCGGCGATGCGCCCATCGCTGTGCAGAGCATGACCAACAGCGACACCAATGATGTGGCTGCCACCGTCGCCCAGATCAATCGTCTGGAAGCGGCCGGCGTCGACATCGTCCGCGTTTCGGTACCGGACATGGACGCCGCCGAGGCGTTCGGCAGGATCAAGCAACTGGTCAAGGTGCCGCTGGTTGCCGACATCCACTTCGACTACAAGATCGCTCTGCGCGTCGCCGAACTGGGTGTGGACTGCCTGCGCATCAACCCGGGCAACATCGGTCGGGAAGACCGGGTGCGTGCCGTGGTCGATGCCGCCCGTGACCGCGGGATTCCGATTCGTATCGGCGTCAACGCCGGCTCGCTGGAAAAAGACCTGCAGAAGAAATACGGCGAACCGACCCCGGCTGCACTGGTCGAGTCCGCGCTGCGTCACGTCGAGCACCTGGAGCGCCTGAATTTCCAGGACTTCAAGGTCAGCGTGAAAGCCTCCGACGTGTTCATGGCCGTTGAAGCCTACCGTCTGCTGGCGAAAGAAATCGTCCAGCCGCTGCACCTGGGCATCACCGAAGCCGGTGGTTTGCGTTCGGGCACAGTGAAATCCGCCGTGGGCCTAGGTATGCTGCTCGCCGAGGGGATTGGCGATACTATCCGCATCTCGCTGGCGGCCGATCCGGTCGAGGAAGTGAAGGTCGGTTACGACATTCTCAAGTCTTTGCATCTGCGTTCCCGTGGCATCAACTTCATCGCCTGCCCGAGCTGCTCGCGGCAGAACTTCGATGTGGTCAAGACCATGAACGAGCTGGAAGGGCGCCTTGAAGACCTGCTGGTGCCGCTGGATGTCGCGGTGATCGGTTGCGTGGTCAACGGCCCCGGCGAAGCCAAGGAAGCCCATATCGGCTTGACCGGCGGCACGCCAAACCTGATTTACATCGACGGCAAGCCGTCGCAGAAACTGACGAATGACAATCTGGTGGACGAGCTGGAAAAGCTGATCCGCGAGAAAGCGGCCGAGAAGGTCGAAGCTGACGCAGCGGTCATCGCGCGCGGCTGAGCCTGACTGAAAGCCGAATGAATTTAAGGATTTAAAGTGAGCAAGTCTCTGCAAGCCATCCGTGGCATGAATGACATCCTGCCCGAACAGACCCCGCTGTGGCGTTATTTCGAGGGCACTGTCGCGCGTCTGCTGGATAACTACGGTTACAAGCAGATCCGCATGCCGATCGTCGAATTCACCGAGCTGTTCAAACGCTCGATCGGTGAAGTGACCGACATCGTCGAAAAAGAGATGTACACCTTCGAAGATCGCAACGGCGACTCTCTGACCCTGCGCCCGGAAGGCACAGCGGCGTGCGTGCGTGCGGTGCTCGAACACGGCATCACCGGCGGTGGTCAGGTGCAGAAACTCTGGTACATCGGCCCGATGTTCCGCCACGAGCGTCCGCAGAAAGGCCGTTATCGCCAGTTCCACCAGATCGGTCTGGAGGTGTTCAACCTCGACGGTCCGGACATCGATGCCGAGCTGATCATCATGACCTGGCGCCTGTGGGGCGAGCTGGGCATCCGTGATGCGGTCAAGCTCGAACTCAACAGCCTGGGCACCAGCGAATCCCGTGGTCGATATCGTGAAGCGCTGGTCGAGTACCTCTCGGCGCACCACGACAAGCTCGACGAAGACAGCCAGCGTCGCCTGAAAACCAACCCGCTGCGCGTGCTCGACACCAAAAATGCCGACACTCAGGCGGTACTGGTCGATGCGCCGAAGATGGCCGACTACCTGGACGACGAATCCCGTGCGCACTTCGAAGGTCTGAAGGCGCGTCTGGACGCGGTTGGCATCCCGTACGTGCTCAACCCGAAACTGGTGCGCGGCCTCGATTACTACAGCAAAACCGTATTCGAATGGGTCACCGACAAGCTCGGCGCTCAGGGCACGGTCTGCGCGGGCGGTCGTTACGACGGTCTGGTCGAGCAGATGGGCGGCAAGCCGACTAGCGGCGTGGGTTTCGCCATGGGCATCGAGCGTCTGGTGTTGATGCTCGAAACCCTGGAGCAGATCCCGGAAGAAATCTCCCGTCAGGTCGACGTTTACCTCTGCGCCTTTGGCGAGGAGGCCGAACTGGCCGGTCTGGCCCTGGCCGAGCGTGTGCGTGACCAGCTTCCAAACCTGCGTCTGCAAGTCAATGCCGGCGCCGGCAGCTTCAAAAGCCAGTTCAAGAAAGCCGACAAGAGCGGTGCGCTGTACGCACTGATCCTGGGTGACGACGAAATGGCCCAGCAAGTGGTAGGTTTCAAACCCCTGCGTGGCCAGGGCGAACAACAAAGCATTGCCTGGGATGCGCTTGCCGCTCACCTGGCCACCTGCGTCGTGCAGGGTTGAAGCTGTCTAAACAGCCGATTTAGCGATTAAGGAGTATTGGGGTGTCGAGTACCGAAGACGAACAGTTGGCGGATTTGAAAGACTGGTGGACACGCAACGGCAAACCTCTGGTCACTGGCGGCCTGTTGGCGCTGGTCATCGTGTTCGGCTGGCAGGCTTTTCACAAGTATCAGAGCAACCAGTCGCAAGGCGCCTCGGTGCTCTATCAGCAACTGCTGGAAACCACGCTGACCCCGGACGGCAAGCCTGACGCTGCCCGCGTTGCGGATCTGGCCGGCAAGCTCAACAGCGAATTCGGCGGCACCGCGTACGCGCAGTACGGCAGCCTGTTCGTGGCCAAAGTAGCGGTCGACAGCGGCAAGCTGGACGACGCTGCGACTGAACTCAAAGCCATCGTTGCCAAACCGGCCAACCCGGCGCTGGGCGAAATCGCCCGTCAGCGTCTGGCGCAGGTGCTGGGTGCGCAGAACAAGGCCGATGAAGCCCTGAAGCTGCTCGACGGCGATGCCGACAAGGCGTTCCTGGCCACTCGCGAAGAACTCAAGGGTGATCTGCTGGTTCAGCTGGGTCGTACCGACGAGGCGAACACCGCGTATCAAAAAGCCAAGGCGGCACTGTCGGATGAAGCGGCAGTCGGTGGCCTTCAAATCAAGCTCGACGACCTGGCCAAAGGGGATGCGTGACGTGATCCGTTGGAAGCATGCAGCATTGCTGGCTCTGGCCATTCTGGCCGCGGGTTGCAGCAGCAACAGCAAAAAAGAACTGCCACCGGCCGAGCTGACCGACTTCAAAGAAGAAGTGGTGCTGCAAAAGCAGTGGAGCCGTTCGATCGGTGACGGTCAGGGCGAAACCTACAACATGCTGGTGCCGGCGATCGATGGTGACACCATCTACGCCGCCGACGTGACCGGCGTGCTGATGGCCATGGATCGCAGCAATGGCGACGTGAAGTGGAAAAAGGATCTTGAACTGCCTGTCTCCGGCGCCGTTGGCGTAGGTTACGGCCTGGTCACGATCGGTACCCTGAAGGGTGAAATCGTTGCCCTCGACGCCATCAACGGCGAAGAGAAGTGGCGCGCCCGGGTATCCAGCGAAGTCCTCGCTCCGCCGGCCAACAACGGTGACGTTGTCGTGGTACAGACTCAGGACGATCGTCTGATCGGTCTGGACGCTGCTACCGGCAACCGTCGCTGGACCTACGACAGCACCCCTGCGGTACTGACCCTGCGCGGCACCAGCGCCCCCGTCGTGACCAACCGCCTCGCGGTGGCTGGCCTGTCGACCGGTAAAGTGGTCGCCCTGGACATTTCCAACGGCGTGCCGGTGTGGGAACAACGGGTCGCGATTCCAACCGGTCGTTCGGAACTGGAGCGCGTGGTCGACATCGATGGCGGTCTGCTGCTGTCCGGTGAAACGCTGTACGTCGCCAGCTATCAGGGCCGCGTCGCGGCACTCGATCTGCAAAGCGGTCGCCAGCTCTGGCAGCGCGATGCGTCGAGCTATGCCGGTGTCGCCCAGGGTTTCGGCAACGTCTACGTGAGCCTGTCTTCGGGCACCGTTGAAGGCGTTGACGAGCGTTCGACTACTGCACTGTGGAGCAACGACTCGCTGGCTCGCCGCCAACTGTCGGCTCCGGAAGTGTTCTCCAGCTACGTAGCCGTCGGTGACCTGGAAGGTTACCTGCACCTGTTGAGCCAGGTGGACGGTCGTTTTGTGGGTCGTGAGCGTATCGACAGTGACGGCCTGCGTGCCCGTCCGCTGGTGGTGGGCAACACGATCTATGTGTATGGCAACAGCGGCAAACTGGAAGCCCTGACCATCAAGTAACAACTATGCTTGGGGTTAACGCCCCAGGCAGCTTCACTTGTGGGAGCGGGCTTGCTCGCGAAGGGCGTCAACGAAGACGCGTACAGCCTGATTAAACGCGGTGCTGCTACGGTCTTTCGCGAGCAAGCCCGCTCCCACAGTGTTGCCCCGAGCACCAGCCGCTGCCTCGCAGCGGCTTTTGTATTTTCTGAAATAACGAAGTGGAGAGCCGCATGGTTCCCGTAATCGCCCTGGTGGGCCGACCGAACGTCGGCAAATCCACCTTGTTCAACCGCCTGACCAGGACTCGCGACGCCATCGTCGGCGACTTGTCCGGTCTGACCCGTGATCGCCAGTACGGTGAGGCCAAGTGGCAAGGGCGTTCCTACATTCTGATCGACACCGGCGGTATCTCCGGTGACGAACACGGTATGGACGAAAAAATGGCCGAGCAGTCGCTGCTGGCCATTGAAGAAGCGGATGTTGTGCTGTTCCTGGTAGATGCCAAGGCCGGTTTCACCGCCGCCGACCAGATGATCGCCGAACACTTGCGCAAGCGTAACAAGCGTTCCCACGTGGTTGCCAACAAGGTCGACAACATCGACCCGGAAATGGCCCGCGCTGAATTTGCCCCGCTGGGCATGGGCCACGCGATCCCGATCGCCGGTGCTCACGGCCGTGGTATCACTCAACTGCTGGAAGCGGCACTGAGCGATTTCCCGCGTGACGAAGACGAGCCGCAGGAAGGCGAAGAGGAAGAGATCGTCGCCGAGGGTGAGGAAGCCAAGCGCATTCCTGGCCCGAGCGAAAAAGACGGGATCAAGATCGCCATCATCGGCCGTCCGAACGTCGGCAAGTCGACTCTGGTCAACCGCATGCTCGGTGAAGACCGCGTCATCGTCTACGACCAGCCAGGCACCACCCGCGACAGTATCTACATCCCGTTCGAGCGTAACGACGAGAAGTACACGCTGATCGACACCGCCGGTGTGCGCAAGCGCGGCAAGATCCACGAAGAAGTCGAAAAATTCTCCGTGGTCAAAACCCTGCAGGCGATCAAAGACGCCAACGTGGTGATCTTCGTGATGGACGCCCGCGAAGGTGTGGTCGATCACGATCTCAACCTGTTGGGCTTTGCCCTCGAAGCCGGCCGTGCGCTGGTGATCGCGATCAACAAATGGGACGGCATGACCCCGAGCGAGCGCGACTACGTCAAGGTCGAGCTGCAACGTCGGCTGTTCTTCGTCGACTTCGCCGACATTCACTTCATCTCGGCGTTGCACGGCACTGGCGTGGGCAACCTCTACGCCTCGGTGCAGAACTCGTTCAAGTCCGCGGTCACCCGCTGGCCGACCAGCCGCCTGACGCAGATTCTCGAAGACGCGGTCAGCGAACACCAGCCGCCGATGGTCAACAGCCGCCGGATCAAGCTGCGTTACGCTCACCTGGGTGGTGCGAACCCGCCGATCATCGTGATCCACGGTAACCAGATCGAGAAAGTGCCGAAGTCGTATGTGCGCTATCTGGAGAACACTTACCGCCGTGTGCTGAAGCTGGTCGGTACGCCGATCCGCATCGAGTTCAAAGGTGGCGAGAACCCGTACGAAGGCAACAAGAACACGCTGACCGACCGCCAGGTCAACAAGAAGCGTCGCTTGATGTCGCACAACAAGAAAGCCAGCAAGAAGCGCCGCGACAAGAAGTGATCCTGTGGTGAGGGGATTTATCCCCGACGGGTTGCGAAGCGACCCCAAATACCTGTCATAGGGTTTGCGACTGCTTCGCAGCCGATCGGGGATGAATCCCCTCGCCACAAGGTCGCTGCGCTATAAATGAAAGAAGGGTGCTCAGTTGGGCGCCCTTTTTTTATGGGCGCCGGATGGGCTATTCTCGGGCTCTCCCGCGCCGCCGTCAGAGCCGGGTGTAGAGCAGGGAACCCCTCGATGATCACCAGTAAGCTGCCGAATGTCGGCATCACTATTTTCACGCAGATGTCTCAGCTCGCGGCGCAGACCGGAGCGATCAACCTGTCCCAGGGTTTTCCTGATTTCGACGGCCCGCAGTCTCTGCGTGACGCGGTCGGTCGGCATATCGCCAGCGGCCATAACCAGTATTCACCGATGACCGGTCTGCCGGCGCTGCGCGAGCAGATCGCGGCGAAAATCGCGCGCAGCTATGGCGTGAAAGTCGATGCCGACAGCGAAGTGACCGTGACGCCGGGCGCGACCCAGGCGATCTTCTGTGCAATTCAGGCGGTTATCCACAGCGGCGATGAAGTCATCGTGTTCGACCCGTGCTACGACAGTTATGACCCGGCGACGCAGTTGGCGGGCGGCCGCTGCGTGCATGTGCAGCTGAACCCGCGCGATTTCTCCATCGACTTCGACAAGCTCGCCGCGGCCCTCAGCCCGCGCACGAAAATGATCGTCATCAACACCCCGCACAACCCGAGCGGTGCACTGATCAGCCGTGCCGAGCTCGATCAACTGGCGGAATTGATCCGTGGTCGCGACATCTACCTGATCAGCGACGAGGTGTACGAACATCTGGTGTTCGACGGCGTGCCGCATGTCAGCGTACTGTCCCACGAAGAGCTGTACCAGCGAGCGTTTGTGGTCAGCTCGTTCGGCAAGACTTACCACGTCACCGGCTGGAAAACCGGCTACGTGGTCGCGCCCCCGGCGCTGACCGCCGAGTTGCGCAAGGTGCACCAGTACGTTAGTTTCTGCGGCGTCACCCCGCTGCAATACGCCCTGGCCGATTACATGGCCGAGCACCCGGAACACGTCGAAGAGCTGCCGGGTTTCTATCAGGCCAAGCGCGACCTGTTCTGCGATTTGCTGGCGCCGTCGCGCTTCACTTTTACCCGCGTCACCGGCACGTATTTTCAGTTGGTCGACTACTCGCAGATCCGCCCTGACTTGAACGACGTCGACATGGCGATCTGGATGACCCGCGAACACGGCGTGGCGAGCATTCCGGTGTCGGTGTTCTACCAGAATCCACCCGAAGGCCAGCGCCTGGTGCGCCTGTGCTTTGCCAAACGCGAGGAGACGCTGCGCGAAGCAGCGGCAAAACTATGCGTGATCTGAGTGCATTGCCCGATCTCCATCTGGCGCTGATCCAGACCAGTCTGGCCTGGCATGACCGTCAGGCCAATCTCGAGCACTTCGAGGTGCTGCTGGAGCAGGCCCGAGGCGCCGACCTGATCATCCTGCCGGAGATGTTCACCACTGGTTTCTCCATGGAGTCGGAAACCCTCGCCGAAGCCGAGCATGGCCCGACCAGCAAGTGGATGAAGGCGCAGGCCGCGAAGCTGAATGCGGTGATCACCGGCAGCGTGATCATTCAGGCGGCGGACGGCAGCCATCGCAATCGCCTGCTGTGGGCACGCCCGGACGGCGAAGTCTGGCATTACGACAAGCGCCACCTGTTCCGCATGGCCGGTGAGCACAACCACTACACCCCCGGCGAGCGCCAGGTGCAGTTCGAACTCAAGGGCTGGCGCATCCGGCCGCTGATTTGCTACGACTTGCGCTTCCCGGTGTGGAGTCGCGACGCGCAGGACACAGATCTGCTGCTGTACACCGCCAACTGGCCGGGTGCCCGGCGTCTTCACTGGAACCGCTTGTTGCCGGCGCGGGCGATTGAAAACCTGTGCTACGTGGCGGCGGTGAACCGGATCGGCACCGACGGCAAGGGCTTCGCTTATACCGGCGACAGTCAGGTGCTGGATTTCCAGGGCGAGACGTTGCTGGCGGCGGGGGAGGCGGACGGCGTGTTCAAGGTTGTGCTGGAGGCCGCGCCATTGGCGGCGTATCGCGAGCGCTTTCCGGCCAATCTGGATGCGGATACCTTCGAGTTCACCTGATACTCGCAGCGCCTGTCAGGACGCCTTCGCGAGCAGGCTCGCTCCCACAGGTAGAGCGCAATACCCTGTGGGAGCGGGCTTGCTCGCGAAGAGGTCAAATCAGGCAATACAAAACCAGCAGGCATAAAAAAGGCCCCGGAGTTCACACTCCGGGGCCTTTTGCATTTCAGCGATATCTTAAGCCGCTTTCGCCTCAGGCTGGCTCAACGAGCGGTTCAGCGCACTGAACAGCGCCTTGAAGCTGGCGGTAGTAATGTTTTCATCGATACCCACGCCGTGCACCGCACGTTCGCCATTCACGCGCAGCTCGATGTACGCGGCTGCCTTGGCGTTGGTGCCCGCGCCGATCGCGTGTTCGTTGTAGTCCATGATCTCCACCGGAATCGGCAGGCCGGCCACCAGTGCTTCCAGCGCACCGTTGCCCTTGCCGCGCCAGTGCAGGTTGGTTTCGCCCTGACCCTTGCTCGCCACTTCCACTTCGACGGCGCTGTTGCCGTTTTCTTCCTGCAGGCGATGGCTGACCAGCGCGTACGGGGTGTTGGCTTGCAGGTATTCGCTGATCAACAGCGAGTGGATCTGCTTGGCGGTCATTTCCAGGCCGAGGCGATCGGTTTCCCGCTGCACCACCTGGCTGAACTCGATCTGCATGCGACGCGGCAGGCTGATGCCGTATTCCTGCTCCAGCAGGTAGGCGATACCGCCCTTGCCCGACTGGCTGTTCACACGAATCACCGCCTCATAGCTGCGACCGATGTCGGCCGGGTCGATCGGCAGGTACGGCACTTCCCACAGGGTGTCCGGTTTCTGCTGGGCGAAGCCCTTGCGGATCGCGTCCTGGTGCGAGCCGGAGAATGCGGTGTGTACCAGATCGCCGACGTACGGGTGACGCGGGTGTACCTGGATCTGGTTGCACTCTTCGACGACTTTGCGCACGCCGTCGATGTCGGAGAAGTCCAGTTCAGGGTCGACGCCCTGGGTGTACATGTTCAGGGCCACAGTGACGAGGTCAACGTTACCGGTACGCTCGCCGTTGCCGAACAGGCAGCCTTCGACGCGATCCGCGCCAGCCATCAGGCCCAGCTCGGTAGCGGCGACGCCGGTGCCACGGTCGTTGTGGGTGTGCAGGCTGATGATCACGCTGTCACGACGGTTGATGTTGCGGCCGAACCATTCGATCTGGTCGGCGTAGACGTTCGGCGTTGCGCATTCAACGGTGGCCGGCAAGTTGAGGATCATCTTGTGCTCAGGCGTCGGGTTCCAGACCTCGATCACCGCGTCACAGACTTCCTTGGCAAACTCCAGCTCGGTGGCGCTGAAGGTTTCCGGGGAGTATTCGAAAGTCCACTCGGTGTCCGGCTGCATCGCCGCGTACTTGACGAACAGCTTGGCGGCGTTGACCGCGATGGCCTTGATGCCGTCCTTGTCCTGGTTGAAGACGATGCGACGGAAAGACGGCGAGGTGGCGTTGTACAGGTGGACGATGGCTTTCTTCGCCCCGCGCAGGGATTCGAAGGTGCGCTCGATCAAGTCTTCACGGCCCTGGGTCAGCACCTGAATGGTGGTGTCGTCCGGGATGTGGCCTTCTTCGATCAGGGTACGCACGAAGTCGAAGTCGGTTTGCGAAGCGGCCGGGAACGAGGCTTCGATTTCCTTCACACCCACCTGAACGAGGGTTTTCCAGAAGCGCAGCTTCTTCACCGCGTCCATCGGCTCGATGAGCGACTGGTTGCCGTCACGCAGATCGGAGCTGCACCAGATCGGCGCGGCGTCGATGGTTTTCGACGGCCAGGTGCGATCCGGCAGATTGATGACGGGGAACGCGCGGTATTTCGAAGACGGGTCTTTGAGCATGCTCATCGGGAAATTCCTTATTGTCTGGGCCGAAAAGAGGCGGCCTGCCGGTGGAACGAATGTTCGGGGAACAGCTTGGGACGAGGCGCAGCGATTCAGCCCGGCAGTCGTGCGCTGACGAGGCACAAACTACGGTGCTGGCGAAGCTGAATAAGGGTGTGAGAGGTTTTCATGCCTTCAACCCTAACCGCGAGGGGAGAGGATGGCAAGCAGTCGAAAAAAATTGAGAGGAATACTCGAAAAGCTGCGATCGGCGCGATTTTATTGTGCTTCAGGCGGATGATCTTATTGATGTTTGCGCGGGGTTGGATTGGGGCGCAATTGAAACTGGTGGGGTGTGAGCAGTATTTGCGGTGTGGGATGGGCCGCCTTCGCGAGCAAGCCCGCTCCCACAGTTGATCGTGTTCACAACACAAATCCAGTGTGGGAGGGGGCTTGCTCCCGAAGGGGCCGGTAGCCTCAATCAGGAATTACGGTTGGAACGCACCAATGAAAATCGCCGGATCCACCCGCGCATCGTTCAGGCTGATGTTCCAGTGCATGTGCGGCCCGGTCGCCCGGCCGGTCGAGCCGACCTTGCCAACCACCGCGCCCCGGGCCAGTTGATCGCCGACTTTCACGTCGATTTTCGACATGTGGCAGAACATGCTGATAAAGCCCTGTCCGTGATCGACAAACACCGTGTTGCCGTTGAAGAAATAGTTGCCGGTCAGAATCACTTTGCCCGCCGCCGGAGTCTTGATCGGCGTGCCGGCCGGCACCGCAAAGTCGAGGCCGGCATGGGGGTTGCGCTCTTCGCCATTGAAGAAACGGCGCACACCGAACTTGCTCGACAGCGGCCCGTTGACCGGTTTGTCCAGCAGCAGGTTGCTCGGGGTATTCGGACTGAAGCTGCGGTAGGCCTTGATCTGCTCGGCCAGTTCACCCTCGATGCGCTTGAGGTTGGCCGGGTTCGGATTGACCTGTTGAGTGTTCTTCAGGGTGATGTGCTGTTCCGGGTATTTCTTGTTGCCAACCGTGAACGGCAGATTGCGTCCGCCGCTGCTGATCTGCTGGCTGCCGGGTTTGACCGTCAGCGGCACACCGACAATCGCCAGCCAGTTGTTCTGTTCTTTCACCACCAGCACCGGTTTGCCCTGATAGGTGGCTTTTGGTGCCTGCGCGGCGCTGCCCAGATCGACCACCGCGACGCCGCCCGGCACCGGTTTGTTCAGCAAACGGGTGATGTAGCTGTCGGCGTGGGCGTTGAAGGAGGTCAGGCACAGCAACAATAACGGAGCAAAAAAACGCGGCATGGATCAGTCCAGTAAAGAAAGAGTGACAGGCGTCAGGTGGTTGTCCTCGACGCGCACTTGCAGTTCGCCTTCGCCCAGCTTGGCTTTCAGGCGCTGCCCGTTGTGGGTCTGCGCGGCGTTGCGGATGGCCTGGCCGCGTTCATCCAGCAGAATGCTGTAGCCACGGCCGAGGGTCGCCAGCGGACTGACCACATGCAGCGTCTGCATCTGGCTGTGCAGTTGCAGGCGACGGCTTTTCAGGCCTTCGCGCATGGCTCGCGGCAGGCGTTCGGCGAGGCTGTCGAGGCGCTGACGCAGCATCGCCAGTTGGCGTCCCGGGTGTTGCCCGGCGAGGCGGGTTTCCAGACGGATCAAACGCTCGCGGCGGGTATTCAGTTGGCGCTCGAAAGCCCGGCGCATACGCATGTCCAGGTCATCCAGGCGTTGTGCTTGCTGACGCAGGCGTTCGCCGGGGTGGCGCAGACGGCGGGCCATGCCTTCCAGGCGCAAACGATCGCGCATCAGCCGGTCGCGCATGCGCATCACCAGACGCCGGTGCAGACTTTCGACCTGACGGATCAGGTGGCTCGAATCCGGGGCCAGCAGTTCGGCGGCGGCGGAGGGCGTTGGGGCGCGCACGTCAGCCACGAAGTCACTGATCGACACGTCGGTTTCATGCCCGACGGCGCTGACAATCGGCGTCACGCAGGCATCGACCGCCCGGGCCACGGCTTCTTCGTTGAAGCACCAGAGGTCTTCCAGCGAACCACCGCCCCGGGCGAGGATCAATGCGTCGAAACCACGGGCGTCGGCCAGTTTCAGCGCGCGGACGATTTGCGCGGTGGCTTCACGGCCCTGCACGGCAGTCGGGATCAGCGTCAGTTGCACCTGCGGCGCCCGCCGGCGGAACACGCTGATGATGTCGCGAATCACCGCGCCGGTCGGCGAACTGATGATGCCGATGCGTTGCGGATGCGCCGGCAGCGGCACTTTGCGTTCGGCACTGAACAGACCTTCGGCGCTGAGCTTTTCCTTCAGTGCGTCGAAGGCCAGGCGCAGCGCGCCGTCACCGGCCGGCTCCACGGTATCGAGAATCAGCTGATAGTCGCCACGGCCTTCGAACAGCGAGACCTTGCCGCGTACCTTCACGGCCAGACCGTCCTTCAGCGCCTGACGCACCCGCGCCGCATTATTGCGGAACAGCGCGCAACGCACCTGCGCACCGCTGTCTTTGAGGGTGAAATACACGTGACCGGACGCCGGGCGGGCGAGGTTGGAGATTTCGCCTTCGACCCAAATGTTGCTGAACACGTCTTCGAGCAACACCCGCGCGCGGCCGTTGAGCTGGCTGACGGTCAGGACTTCACGGTCCAGGCCAAGTCTTGCAAAGGGATCTTTAATCATGGGGCGCAGTTTAAGGGCATTTGCCTGTCGATCACCATGACCCAACACAAAACCCCTTGTGGGGAGGATTTGTGAAGGTCTGGATGAAGTGTTGAACCAGTGGCGTGGGGTTCTGGCGATAGGCGAGGGCCACGGTGCTTTGGCAATCGGGATCACTCAGCGGCAGAAATCGTACGCCGGGCGGGGCAATGTCCTGCATCGACTCGGGCAACAGGGCAATGCCGAATCCAGCCTGGATCAACTGCAACTGCGTAGTCTTGCGCGACATCACCCGGGCTGCTTTGGGGAAGAAGCCCTGACGCATACACAGGTCGGCACACAAATAGCTGAGCCCGCCACGCTGCGGATGCGGGATCGAGATAAACGGCTCGTCCTTCAGTTGCGCCAATTCGACAGCGGCTGAATCGGCCAGGCGATGATCGTTCGGCACCGCCAGCAGCAGGCGTTCGGTGAACAATGGCACAACCTGAATACCTTCACGCTGACGCAGTACCGGCAGGCGCAACAGGCCAATGTCCAGGCGTCCTTCCGCGAGTTCCTCAAGCTGCGCCTCGGAGGACAGCTTGCCGATGTCCAGCGACACGCCCTGCTGCTGATCGAGATAAGTGCTGATCCGACGTAATAAATGCCCGTTGATCGACACGGTGCTGGAATGACTCAGACGCAGCGTGCCCAGTTGTCCGTTACCGACTTCGGTCGCCATCGTGCTGGCTTTGCTCAGTTCGTTGAGCAGGTTTCTGGCCCGGGGCAGAAACGCCTCACCCGCCGCTGTGAGCCGGGGCTGGCGTGCAGTGCGTTCGAACAGCGGGGTTTGCAGGCGCGCTTCCATGTCCTTGATCTGCCGGCTCAGCGCCGACTGCGCGATGAACAGGCGTTCAGCCGCGGCGCTGAAGCTGCCGCATTCGGCGATTTCCACGAAATAGCGCAGTTGACGGGTTGAAAGCACCAGGTATGCCTTTTTGAGATGGGTGGGCGACTTTGATCATATTAGTCGCAAGGCTTGGCGCTGGCTAAAGTCATCACAGGCTTATAAAGGAAGCGGACCGATGAGCGTGGCGGGGTTGTTGAGCGAGTGGACGTGGGGCGCGGGCGGCTGGGCGGTGATCGGGCTGGGCATCGCACTGGCCTATATCGTGTTCGGGATTGCCGGGTTCGGTACCGCACTGGTCGCGGGGCCGATTCTGATTCTGTTCATGCCGTTGTCGAAAATCGTGCCGCTGCTGGTGCTGCTGGATTTCGTCGCGGCGTTCGGCAATCTGCTGCCCTCGCGCCGGGATGTGGCGAAACCCGAATTGTTGCGGCTGCTGCCGTGCATGGCGGTGGGGTGCACGTTGGGGGTGATTTTCCTGCTTAACCTCAAATCCGATCTGTTGTTGCTGTTGATGGGGTTATTCGTCAGCACTTATGCGGTTTACAGCCTGTGGGTGAAAACCCGGCCGACGCAGTTGTCTGCCGCATGGGCGTTGCCGATGGGCACGGTAGGCGGCCTGTTTGGCGCGCTGTTTGGCAGTGGCGGCTTTCTATATGCGATCTATCTCAACAGCCGCCTGCCCAAGGACGCGGCGCGGGCTACGCAAAGTGCGCTGATCAGTTGCAGCACGGTGGTGCGTTTGAGTCTGTTCGCCATCGCCGGGGTGTATGCCGAGCTACCCTTGTTGATGCTGGCGCTGTGTCTGTTGCCGGCCATGGTGCTGGGCCTGTGGATCGGGCGGCGGTTGACGATGCGCTTGTCGCGCGAGGCGTTTGTGCGATTGGTGACCTGGCTGGTGCTGGCGAGCGGGATTGCGTTGATCGGGCGCTACATTATTAGTATGGCGTGAGCACTTGACCGGATTTCGTCAGGGATTAAGCTGCCGGCCTTTAGGGCCCCTTCGCGGGCAAGCCCGCTCCCACATTGGAATGCATGTTCCTGTGGGAGCGGGCTTGCTCGCGAAAGCGTCAGAAGCCATACCGCAGGACTTTCCATGAATTCGCAAAGCATCATCGTCCCGAAAATCTCCACCCTGCCGGTCCACGAACCCCGGGCGCGGGCGATCGTGCGCTGGCTGGTGCGCAAGAACATCATCGAAGAACAGCTGACCACTTGCGGCCGCACCGGCAATCGCATGGCCCATGCGATTGCCGACGGCGCGCGTGCGGTGGTGCTGCACCCCGAGGCGCTGCCCTTCGGTGAGCCGGTCAATGGACTGGAGATCATCGTCAAGCGCTGCATCTACACGCCGGCCAAGGGCTTTCTCGAAGAAGCCGGGTGCGCCGAGTGCCGCCGCGAAGTTGGCGAAGCGCTGTTCGAAAGCCTGGAAGACTGGTTTCCAGGCCGCACCGACAACTTCACCTGCCCGGAATGCGGGCATGAAGACGACATCAACGGCTTTCTGTTCTTGCAGGAATGTGCGTTTTCCAACCTCGGCTTCATCTTCAACAACTGGCTGGAAGCCGGGTTCAAGCAGAGCTTTATCGATGAGTTCGCCGATTGGCTCGATCAACCTGTCTCTTGGGTCAAGGTGGAGCTTTAGCAGCGGGGGTCTCCGTATATCAGCAACATTGATATTAAGCTGAGTTTTACATTGAACAGCAGGGGGTGTCTGACTATAATGGCGCGCTTCCATTTTCCCGCTCGGGAGCCCCCGCGATGCTGCGTATCAGCCAAGAAGCTCTGACATTCGACGACATTCTCCTAGTGCCTGGTTATTCCGAGGTGCTTCCTAACGAAGTCAGTCTCAAGACCCGCCTTACCCGTGGCATCGAGCTGAATATTCCTCTGGTTTCTGCCGCCATGGACACCGTTACTGAAGCCCGTCTGGCAATCGCCATGGCTCAGGAAGGTGGTATCGGTATCATCCACAAGAACATGACCATCGAGCAGCAAGCTGCCGAAGTGCGTAAGGTCAAGAAGTTCGAAGCCGGCGTCGTGAAAGATCCGATCACCATCGAGGCTGATGCCACGGTGCGTGACCTGTTCGAACTGACCCGCATGCACAACATTTCCGGCGTTCCGGTGCTGCACGATGGCGACCTGGTCGGCATCGTCACCTCCCGTGACGTCCGCTTCGAAACCCGTCTGGAAGCCACCGTACGTGAAGTGATGACGCCTAAAGAGCGTCTGGTCACCGTGCGTGAAGGCGCCGACAAGAACGAAGTCCGCGAGTTGCTGCACAAGCACCGCCTGGAAAAAGTCCTGATCGTCGACGACAAGTTTGCCCTCAAAGGCATGATGACCGTCAAAGACATCGAAAAAGCCAAAGCCTACCCGCTGGCCAGCAAGGACGATCAAGGTCGTCTGCGCGTTGGCGCTGCCGTCGGTACCGGTAAAGACACCGGTGACCGCGTTGCCGCGCTGGTCAACGCCGGTGTGGACGTGGTGGTGGTCGACACCGCACACGGTCACTCCAAGGGCGTGATCGACCGCGTTCGCTGGGTCAAAGAGAATTTCCCTGAAGTGCAGGTGATCGGCGGCAACATCGCCACCGGCGCAGCCGCCAAGGCCCTGGCCGAAGCGGGTGCCGATGCGGTCAAGGTCGGTATCGGCCCTGGCTCGATCTGCACCACCCGTATCGTCGCCGGTGTCGGCGTGCCGCAAATCAGTGCCATCGCCAACGTCGCCGCTGCCCTTGAAGGCACTGGCGTGCCGTTGATCGCCGACGGCGGCATCCGGTTCTCCGGTGACCTGTCCAAGGCCATCGTCGCTGGGGCGTCCTGCGTGATGATGGGTTCGATGTTCGCCGGTACTGAAGAAGCCCCGGGCGAGATCGAACTGTTCCAGGGCCGTTCGTACAAGGCTTATCGCGGCATGGGTTCGCTGGGCGCCATGTCCCAGGCGCAAGGTTCTTCCGACCGTTACTTCCAGGACTCCTCGGCAGGCGCCGAGAAGCTCGTTCCGGAAGGGATCGAAGGCCGTGTGCCGTACAAAGGCACCCTGACGGCGATCATTCACCAGTTGATGGGCGGTCTGCGTTCCTCGATGGGTTACACCGGCAGCGCCAACATCGAAGAAATGCGCACCAAGCCTGAGTTCGTGCGGATCACCGGTGCCGGTATGGCCGAATCCCACGTTCACGACGTGCAGATCACCAAAGAAGCGCCAAACTACCGCGTAGGTTGATGCTTCAAGCAAATCGTTAAGCAACCGGGGCTGTTTTATTCAGCCCCGAGTTGTTTCTGAATCACGACTGTTTCTGAATTACTTAGACGAGACTGAATCATGGCCCTCGACATTCACGCTCACCGCATCCTGATCCTCGACTTCGGTTCGCAATACACCCAACTGATTGCCCGCCGCGTGCGCGAGATCGGTGTGTATTGCGAGCTGCACCCGTTCGACATGGACGAAGAGGCGATCCGCGAATTCGCACCTAAAGGCGTCATCCTCGCCGGCGGCCCCGAGTCCGTGCACGAAGCCAACAGCCCGCGCTGCCCACAGGCAGTCTTCGATCTGGGCGTGCCGGTCTTCGGTATCTGCTACGGCATGCAGACCATGGCCGAGCAACTGGGCGGCAAGGTTGAAGGTTCCGAGCTGCGTGAGTTCGGTTACGCCCGCGTTGACGTAGTCGGCAAGAGCCGCCTGCTCGACGGCATCGAGGACCACATCGACGCCGACGGCCTGTTCGGTCTCGACGTGTGGATGAGCCACGGTGACAAGGTCACCAAGATGCCGGAAGACTTCCACATCCTGGCCAGCACCCCAAGCTGCCCGATCGCCGGCATGTTCAATGACGAACGCGCTTACTACGGCGTGCAGTTCCACCCGGAAGTGACCCACACCAAGCAGGGCGGCCGCATCCTCTCGCGCTTCGTGCTCGACATCTGCGGCTGTGAAGCCCTGTGGACTCCGTCGAAGATCGCTGAAGACGCCATCGCCAACATCCGCGCACAGGTCGGCACCGACAACGTGCTGCTGGGTCTGTCCGGCGGCGTTGACTCCTCGGTGGTTGCGGCGCTGCTGCACAAAGCCATCGGCGACCAACTGACCTGCGTCTTCGTCGACAATGGCCTGCTGCGTCTGCACGAAGGCGAGCAAGTGATGGCCATGTTCGCCGAGAACATGGGCGTCAAGGTGATCCGCGCCAACGCGGAAGACCAGTTCCTGAACAACCTGGCCGGCGAAGCTGATCCAGAGAAGAAGCGCAAGATCATCGGCCGTACCTTCATCGACGTGTTCGATGCCGAATCCTGCAAGCTGGACAACATCAAGTACCTGGCGCAAGGCACGATCTACCCGGACGTGATCGAGTCGGCTGGCGCGAAAAGCGGCAAGGCCCACGTGATCAAGTCGCACCACAACGTGGGCGGCCTGCCGGAAGAAATGAACCTGAAACTGGTCGAGCCACTGCGCGAACTGTTCAAGGACGAAGTCCGTCGTCTGGGTCTGGAACTGGGCCTGCCGTACGACATGGTCTACCGTCACCCGTTCCCGGGCCCGGGTCTGGGCGTGCGCATCCTCGGTGAAGTGAAGAAGGAATACGCCGACCTGCTGCGTCGCGCCGACCATATCTTCATCGAAGAACTGCGCAAAGCCGACTGGTATCACAAAGTCAGCCAGGCCTTCGTGGTGTTCCAGCCAGTGAAATCGGTTGGCGTGGTCGGCGATGGCCGTCGTTACGCCTGGGTCGTGGCCCTGCGCGCCGTGGAAACCATCGACTTCATGACCGCACGTTGGGCACACCTGCCTTACGAACTGCTGGAAACCGTCTCCGGCCGCATCATCAATGAAATCGAAGGTATTTCGCGCGTCACTTACGACGTATCGAGCAAGCCGCCGGCGACCATTGAGTGGGAGTGATCCCGCGCAAGCCGTAAAGGCGTGATCGCCGCAACCGAAAAGCCGTGTGAAATCCGTTTCACACGGCTTTTCTGTTTTTGCGTTACAGCGGTTTTGACCAGCCACCCAGTTGCATGCCCATGTCATCCAGCGCTTGCAGCAGGGCTTTCATGCTCGGGTAGCGTTTACCGCTCACCGAAGTCCAGCCGGGGCGTTCGATGTAGAAGTGCTTGCCGTCTGTGTCGATGACGGTCCGTACCAGTTCTCGGGTGCGGCTGCGATGGACGATGAACGTCAGGTTGGGTTGCTGCTTCAGGGAGTACATGCCGTAGCGAGGCAGCAGGGTTTCGAATTCGGTCATAGTGTGCGCGGTCCAGGGTGTTTCGATTTGCAGGCGCAAGTCGCCTCTGACCAGCGCGGAACGATCGTGCGCCGTACCGCCCAAGGGCAGGATTCTCCCGGGATCGACTTCAATGCCCCGTGAAGTCCCTTCGGCGACATCCTCGACGCGAATGCCGATCGCCTCTTCCAGTTCGCTGACGCCGGC
Source organism: Pseudomonas sp. MWU12-3103b (assembly GCF_023100615.1). Lineage (NCBI taxonomy): Bacteria > Pseudomonadati > Pseudomonadota > Gammaproteobacteria > Pseudomonadales > Pseudomonadaceae > Pseudomonas > Pseudomonas sp. MWU12-3103b. The sequence goes on along the minus strand of NZ_JALMEY010000012.1, from coordinate 4,783 downwards.
AACCCCATCAAAAGTGTTGGAGTGAGAGTTGCCCATCAGCGCCACCCATTTGTGCGCGCCGCGTGCGGACTGATCGGCACGGATCATCAGACGCGCGAAGTAATTCATCATTTTCTGCCGCGCGGTGTTGTTGCCCAATGGCAAGTCCATGCCGTTGAGTCGGTAACTCGCCATGCAATCGATGGCTTGTACATGGATCCCCTGCTTTCTGGCTTCCTTGACCAATTCCAGGAATGTGTAGCGCTCCAGCGGATCGGTCATGTTGCCGACGTCGAGTGCCTTGAGATAGGCCTCGAGTTTTTGCGGCATGTTGCCGGTGCGGAAGAATTCATCCAGCGCGGCTTGATGGAAGTCGGTCAGCAGGTGCTCCATGTACAGGCTCTTCACCTGTTTGCTGGCGAGCAATTGCATGTTCTCGATCAGCCATTGCTTGCTGCCGATGGCCGTGTGGCTCTCGCCGAGCACCAGGCCCCGGGCATGTTCGAGGATTTTCTCGATAATTTCTTCGGCGGTCGCGTCTGCCGCCAGGGCGGGCACCGGAGGACGAACGGGCAGGCGCAGCGTGCTGAAAAAATCCAGTGCATCGTGATACAGGCGTTTGCGGATGACCTTGAAGTCGCGGTAGGCATCGAACTCGTTCAGACTGTCGTAGAAATCGCGCAAGGCCTCGTCATTTAGCCCGGCCGCGCCTTCCTCCAGATGCGCCTTGAGCGGTGCGGGTACGTCGTATTGCGAGGCGGGCAGGGCGGTCAGCGGGCTGCGGCTGCTTGATCCGGCCAGTGCCGAAGGTTTGCCACCGCCGGCGAGTCCTGCGCGAGGCATGGCTTCCCATTCACCCTCAGGGTTCAGGCGTACCGGGATCGAGCGAGTAAAGCCGTGGGGGTGCTCGGGATCGATGACCGCCCAGTGTCCGCTGCCGTTGATGTCGGCTTCGTAGCGGACGTAATAGGCGGTGTCGTCCATCAGGATGGCGGTCGAGGGGTTCGAATCGAGTAGATAAATGCCCTGGAATTTTCCGGGCTCGCTCACCGGCGTAATGCCATCGAGCAACTCATTGGCTTGCCAGCTCGGCGGAATGACCGGTCGCGGGGTGTCTTCAATCAGGGGTGTGGCAATCGGCGGCTGAGGCCCACCCATCGGCGTCCCGACTTTATCGGTCAGGTCGCTCATCTCCGCCGCTTCGGCGGCATCCACCTCGGGTCCGACCTCGGCCAATGATCCCGGGCCCTTGAGTGCCAGCAGGTTGAACAGCATGTCGATGCCGCTGAGCACCGCACCGACAATTCCGGCCTTGCGCTCGGCGGCGGTTTTGCCATTGACCGCCTGATCGATGTTCAGCCCCATGTTGGCAATGCTGGCGCCGATCACCGGCAATGCGACTGGCCAGCCGACCACCGCCATTGGCCCGAACACCTTGACCCCGGCGCTGAGGTAGCCGATCCACAGCTTCTTGCGCAGGTCACCGTTGGAGGTCAGGGACAGGCTGGCTTCGGCAAACATCGCCGTGCGGGTCGAGTCACTCAGCCAGGTGAAGGCGTCGCCACTGACCGCGCGGTTGTCCTGATTGATCATCGAGTGATCGTAGCGGCCCCACGTAGCCACCAGGCGATTCATCAGGTCACCAAGATTGGCGTTGATCTGCTGCCGGTCGGCCAGCGAGAAATGCGCAAGGAATGTCTCGCGCGCCGCAGGTGTGTTCATCCGCCGCAGGATCCAGAAGTGCAGGTCGGTGGCGCTTTCCAGTACATGGAATGCATCGCTGTTGCCGGGCAGGTAGAGGATCTGCCGACCCTGGGGCATGACGAAACGCAGGACGTTGGTAGCGGCGTAACCGGCAATGTCCAGCGTGCGCACACTGTCCGGGCAAGGGTGGCTGGTCTGCAGCATTGGCAGGCTGACTGGCCACGTCAGCGGGCCGATCGCCGCTTGCGTGACGAACTGGAAATCCTCGCCACTCAGCTGACGTTTGTCCCGCGCCTGTAGCGCTTTGATCAGGAAATTGCACTTGGCCAGGGTACGAAAGTCGCTGCCGCTGGTGTTCCAGAATGCGTTCAGTTGAGCGTCGTACAGCGCGCTGAAGTCGATGCTCCAGAAGTCCTTGAGCACATCGTTGCCATGCAGGCGCACTTCATTGCGTTCATCGAAGGTACGGGCATCGGGGCCGGCAGTGTAGAAGCCGCCATAGACGTCGAGCAGGTCGGCGTTGTCCTGATCGGCGACGCGGAAACGGTGAATCACCAACTGGGTCAGGGTCATGCTTGAAGTGGGCGTGGCGTGCACGTGCTCCCAGCCGGTGAAGGCATTCGAGCTGCTTTGCGAGGCGTCGAAGCGGTGGAAATACACCTGATCCGGGTCGAGGCCGTGGACCTGGTATTTGATCAACAAGTCGCTGGCGACCTGTCGAGCAGCGTCCTGCAGGCTCGGGCAGGTCTGGATGACGGTGGCGGCAATCGCCTTGAGCGCGGCCTTGTCGGCGGCGTTGGGCATCGGGTTGGGCATGTGTTTGGGCTCTCTTTCCTTGAGAAACGGGTGGCACAGGATGGCCCGGCTGTTCGATGCATGTGCACTACATAGTTATGTCACTTGAGCAGTTGAAATCGTGTACGCGCGAGGCGCAACTGCGTCCATCCGCCGCGCTGCCCTTACTGTTTCGCAATTGCAGGTGTATCGTATTTGCCTTTTGCGGGCCCGGTGCCCGACGCAGATACGTGAGGTAGTTGAGTTCATGTCCTTTACCCGTCGCCAAATCCTCGGTGGCCTGGCCGGTCTTGTTGTCGTTGGTGTCGGAGCGGGAGGCGCGTCGCGCTACTGGCTGGGCAAGATGGCCGACGCTGACGCGGGCCACGACTACGAGCTGATCGCGGCGCCACTGGACGTCGAGCTGGTGCCGGGGCACAAGACCGAGGCCTGGGCGTTCGGCCCATCGGCGCCGGGCACCGAACTGCGTGTGCGTCAGGGCGAATGGTTGCGGGTGCGTTTCATCAACCACCTGCCGGTGGCGACCACCATTCACTGGCACGGCATCCGTTTGCCGCTGGAGATGGACGGTGTGCCGTACGTCTCGCAATTGCCGGTGCTGCCCGGTGAATATTTCGATTACAAATTCCGCGTGCCGGACGCCGGCAGCTACTGGTATCACCCGCACGTCAGCAGCAGCGAAGAGCTGGGGCGCGGGCTGGTCGGGCCGTTGATTGTCGAAGAGCGCGAGCCGACCGGTTTCAAGTACGAAAAGACCCTGAGCCTGAAGAACTGGCACATCGACGAGCAAGGCAATTTCGTCGAGTTCAGCATTCCCCGTGAAGCGGCGCGTGGCGGTACGGCGGGGCGCTTGTCGACCATCAACGGCGTGCCAACGCCGGTGATCGAGTTGCCGGCGGGGCAGATCACCCGGGTGCGTTTGCTCAACCTCGACAACACCCTGACGTATCGCATCAACATCCCCGGCGTTGAAGCGCAGATCTATGCGCTGGACGGCAACCCGATCGAGCCGCGGCCGCTGGGCAAGGAATACTGGCTCGGCCCGGGCATGCGTATTTGTCTGGCGATCAAGGCGCCGCCGGCCGGTGAAGAGTTGTCGCTGCGCAACGGCCCGGTGCGACTGGGAACCTTGCGCTCGGTGGCCAATAACGATGCGCCAACCGAGTGGCCGAAAGCCTTGCCCGCCAACCCGGTGGCCGAGCCGGATCTGGCGAATGCCGAGAAACTCAACTTCAATTTCGAATGGGTCGGTTCGGTGTCGGTGAATGTCGACAACGGTAAGCCGCCGAGCCTGTGGCAGATCAACGGCAAGGCCTGGGACATCACCGACAAGACCTGCGCCGATCGGCCGATTGCCAGCCTGAAGCTGGGCCAGAGCTACATCTTCGAACTGAAGAACATGACCCAGTACCAGCACCCGATTCACCTGCACGGCATGAGCTTCAAGGTGATTGCGTCGAACCGGCACAAGATCACGCCGTACTTCACCGACACCTATCTGCTGGGCAAGAACGAGCGTGCGCAAGTGGCGCTGGTGGCGGATAACCCGGGGGTATGGATGTTCCATTGCCACGTGATCGACCACATGGAAACCGGCCTGATGGCCGCCATCGAGGTGAAGTGATGCGTCAGATTCGCCCCGCCGCGATCATCGACCGCAGCCGTGACCGCGATTTCATGCGCGAAGCGCTGGAGCTTGCTGCCCAAGGCGCAGCCCTCGGCGAAGTGCCGGTGGGCGCGGTGCTGGTGCAGAGCGGCGAGATCATCGGGCGTGGCTACAACTGCCCGATCACCACCAGCGACCCGAGTGCCCACGCGGAAATGGTCGCGATCCGCGCTGCTGCCCAGGCCATCAACAACTATCGCCTGCCGGGCAGCACGCTGTACGTGACGCTGGAACCGTGCAGCATGTGCGCCGGGCTGATCGTGCATTCACGCATTGCCCGGGTGGTGTATGGCGCGCTGGAGCCGAAGGCCGGGATTGTGCAGAGTCAGGGCCAGTTCTTTACCCAGGGCTTTTTGAATCACCGGGTGTTGTATGAAGGTGGGGTGCTGGCGGAGGAGTGTGGGGCGGTGCTGACCGAGTTCTTCCGCGCCCGCCGAGCAAAAAGCCCCTCACCCTAACCCTCTCCCAGAGGGAGAGGGGACTGACCGGGTTGGACGGGCGAGATCCGCCGACCTGAGTTATCGAGTCGAACTCAGGTTTCGAAGAGCCCCGAGATCGGCCTCCTCTCCCAGAGGGAGAGGGGACTGACCGGGTTGGATGGGCGAGATCCGCCGACCTGAGTTATCGAGTCGAACTCAG